>CAKRRF010000005.1 GCA_934394985.1 uncultured Marvinbryantia sp. | reverse complement strand
GTTTTTTGTCTTCATGAGATATATACAAAAATATATGTTTTTGTGTTATTTATCTCTTGACATCACACCGCTGGACTCTCTGTAGTATCCATTTCATATTAGATTGAAAAAAATTAACACGAAGAAACTGTAAAAACAATAAAAACTTCGTATCTGGTATGTCTGACTGCGTAACTTACAATCAAGGGCGCTGTTTTCTCAGCTATAAAACAGGGAGCTGTTGCTCCAGTAGATTATCCATCTACTTTTGCAACAGCTCCCTGTTTTGCAACAATGGGGTTCAATATGCTTTCCCGAATGCATACCCATTCTCTTTATTTCACTGTATAAATACGCCCTTCTTTTCTCTCTGCCGCCTGCGGATACTCTCCGTCCGCATAACCGAGAGCACAGAAACCGATTCCTTCATACTCTTCCACAATTCCGAGAGACTTCAGTAATTCTTTTCCCCATCCTGTTTCAAATTCTTCTTTGGCACGATGTATCCAACAGCTTCCGATTCCCAAACTGTGCGCCGCAAGCATCAGATTTCCCATGACAAGACTTCCGTCATAAACACGAGTCGGAACTTCTTTTTTAGCTAACACAATGATCATGGCCGGTGCACCGTAAAATGGATCGAATCCATCCTTCCAATCACCAATCTCCTGATTCATTTTTGCTATTTTATCTCGCATTTCCTTATTCGTTACCTGAATCATAATTGTTGGCTGGCGTCCCATACCATTGGCTGCATACAATCCCGCTTCCATAATCTGATCCAGCATTTCCTGTGGTACCATATCTGGTTTAAACTTACGGATACTTCTTCTTGTTTCCATTGCTTTTACTACGTCATTCATTTCATTACCTCCATCATTTTCTGAATACCGCGATCACCATTTCTTTATTCCTGCTTTTTCTTTTTTATATCACATTTTTCCAATTTCAGCAATTTCTCTTTCAACTCCACTCCGCCGGCGTATCCTGTCAAACTTCCGTTTTTCCCCAATACTCTGTGGCAGGGAACAATCATTGAGATCGGATTATGTCCTACGGCTCCACCTACTGCCTGTGCGGACATCCGTTCCATTCCCCTTTCATCTGCAATCATCTTTGCAATCTCTCCATATGTCATGGTACTTCCATAGGTTTTGTCACTCACAGTATCTGATATATTTCGTGCAAATCCCTGATCTCATAATCCACCTGTACCTGTTCCATCCGCTCAGTTGCTTCCGGATTGTACCAGCACGTTAATATTCCTGCATTATTACCGCCACGGATATCGCTGGTCAGAGAATCTCCAACAATGACCACTTTCTTTTTATCTATATCTCCGATCTGAGCAAATACTTTATCAAAGAATTCGATATTTGGCTTTTCCACACCCAGATCTTCGGATAAAAATATACCATCCATCAACGCTCCCAATCCGGACAGTCGCAGCTTTTTCTCCTGCGCCGCTACGGTTCCATTGGATACGACGTACTGCTTCACCTTTCCTCTTAGAGACTTAATGATCTGATAGCAGTCATCCCGATACACGATCGTATCTCCTAATGCCAGCTGATAGGCTTCATTAAAAGCCGGGGCTGCGGATATATCCAGTCCTTCTTTTGCAAAAAATTCCTGAAAACGTCCTACCAGTACCTGTGACCTGTCCAGTTCTCCCCGTTCCAGGCGTTCCCAGTATCCCCGGTTGATTTTTACATAGCGCTGTAACATCTCATCTGTACATTCTCCCAGACCAAACTTCTGAAATAACTTTAAAATTGCTGCTTTTTCTGCTGCATGAAAATCCAGCAGAGTTGCATCCACATCCCATAATATTGCTTCTATCATCCTTCATTCTTCCTGTCTTTTTTACTTTTTGTCATATTGGGTCAGATTATATTTTTTTACAATCTTACACAGCTTGGACACATACTTCGGATCTGTCGCATATCCGCCATTTTTAATAATCTGAAATGCTTTTTTATAATTTTTGCATCCCTTCAGTCCCTGATATCTGAGCTGTGATCCATTCATCGCTGTATTCAGATATCTGGAATGATCAGAAATACTCTTCTGATAAGAGCTATAGGCCCGAAACTTTGCAGTCACAGTATACCATCTGCCACCGATATACTCTTTTGTCTTCTTGGAAAATGTCCTGCCACTCCATCCTCCTGCCTTGATACCAAACAGATTCTTTCCTTCCAGCGCAAGGGATGAGGTACCATATGCACTTTCATGGATAGCCTGTGCCATGGTAACGGATGCCAGGATCCCTGTCTTTTTCATGTCTTTCACAGCCATCGGTGCAATTGTCCTGATGAATTCTTCATTCGTCGGCACCTTTTTATACCAGGCACCGTTTTTATCAAAATAATACTCCTGTCCGTTCAGCTTTTTCCATTCACTTTTATATGCGGCACCAATCGTTCCTTTCTTCCCTGAGCTGCGAAAATAATATTCTTTCTTTCCGATGGTTTTCCACCCGGTGACCATCTTCCCTTTCACACCAGGTGCTCCTTTTTTTTCAAAATAAAATCTCTTACCACCAATCGTCTTCCAGCCAGTCTGCACCTTTCCTTTTTTATCAAGATAAAACCAGCTGCCATTTGTTTTCGTAAAGCCTGCTCTCTTCGCTGCTGCCTCTGTTCTGACTGAGTTCATTGTCAATATAATCAGACACAGGCAGACTGCTGCACACAGATAGCTTTTCTTTCTCTTTTTCATACTTCACCCCATATCCTTATCATGCATCAAGGTCAATTGCATCCAAATTTCGTATCTGTTCAGTACCTTCACAGATACGAATATTATAAACAAGTTTCTCAAGATACTCAAGACGCGTTTATCAGCTTTGCATGACCGATCCGTGCAGCAACTATGAAAAAAGCTCCGCCACATTCGAAATGGATCTGGTATATTCCAAATTCCTTTCGATGCAGCAGAGCATTTAAAAATCTCTTTTACATGTCGCTGATTACTCTATGACTGCGCTTCTGTCACCTCTTCTGTCTCTGATGCAGACTCTGTCTCACTGGCTTCTTCTGTCTCAGATACCGCTTCTGTCTCACCGGCTTCTTCTGTCTCTGTACTCATCTCTGAAGTACTTTCCGTTTCTGTTCCGGTTTCACTTTCTGTTTCTTCCTGCTTCATAGTGAAAATGTCCTCATAGGTTACCGTAGCCCAGACCTTTTCATTGATCTCAAAAGATTCCGTATCCCATTCTGTGAGCTTGTTATTGTAAAGCTCGCTCTTACGGTTTTTGATGATCTCTTCCTTTTTCTGATCTGTTGCATCACGATCAAATGTGCTTACCATCTGCACTACATAATACCCATTTTCACCTTCTACGGGTTCTGCTGCTACTTCGCCATCAGATAATGCATCTGCCGCATTCTTCAGATTCTCATTCAGAGTTGTTTCATCAGAACCATATGAATATGTCGTTACACTTTTATTTTCATCAACAGCCTTTACAGCATCTTCCAGCGTCTGTCCGCCATTCACTGCATCAATGATACCCTGAGCAGTTTCTCTTGTTTCTTTCTTCTCTGCACTTTCTTCTGTCTCAGACTCAGTAGTTTCTTCCGTAGCCTCTTCTGAAGCATCTTCGCTTACTGTTTCCGCTTCGCTGACTGATTCTGCTTCACTTGCCATTTCTGTTTCAGTCTCCGCCGCAGTCTCTGTTTCAGCTGCACTTTCTGCTTCGGTCGTCTCCTCCGATTCGCTCTCTGTCTCAGGAATTGTGAAGTATGCATACTGAATCGTTTTCTGGGCAGCTTCATCATCCGATACCTCGGTATCTACGTCTGCTTCGATAGCTGTCTCCATCTTGCTCTGAATCGTATATAGTGTCAGTACTCTGCTAACCGTTTCTGCTGTTGCTGACATTTCTTTTAAGACATCTTTGCTGTTATCTGCCATAAACTGTTTTGTAGCTTCTTCGATTGCTGCCTTGTCTTCCTCTGTCAGTTCTACATTATAATCACTCATGTGCTGTTCCAGGATCGTCATATTTTTCAGATTATCCAGAACGCTCTCTTTCACTGTCTCACCATATACCTGACCACTTCCGGTCAGATCCTGCTGGAATACATTGGCACCTTCTCCAAACATAGCGCCCAGATAGCTCTGGGTTCTGGCCTGACTGTAACGGAACATAAAATTTGCCTCTCCCAGCGTCAGCTCTGTATCTCCCAGTTTTGCCACTACATCATCATTGGAAGAAGAACAGCCTGTCAGCAGTCCCATCGCCATACTCGCACACATTCCTGCTGCCAGGATCCGTTTTCCATATTTACTCATTATACTTCTCCTTTATATCTCATATTAACGGGGCACTTCCCCCTAAAAAGCTCTTCGGTGAATATTATCGCCACTATTTATTTAGTATAGCTCTTTTTTGTCTTCATCGCAATCACTTTATCAAATACGGCAGGAAAAATCCGCTCCCGAAGCTGTTAAGAAATCCCTGCAATGTCTTCGATCATTCCCCGGGTCAGTTCCAGTACATCTTTGTTATCTTTTGCCGACTTTCTCGGCTTGGTATACAGAAAATATGGATTTGCATCTATCACAAACTTCATTTTTCCCTGATATTTTTGTATCATCCATTCTATTTTCTTCGGATCAGCCTGCGTTTTTTCATACATCACCAGTTTGATAAAATCGCCCTTCTGCGTCACTTCCGTAATAAATGCACGATGAGCTTCTGCTTTCAATTCCGCTATGGACAACAGGTTCTGTACTGCCTTCGGCGGTTCTCCGAAGCGATCCAACAGCTCTTCCAGCATATCGTCCTGTTCTTCCCTTGTCTCAATCATGGCAATCCGTTTATAGATATCCAGCTTCTGATATTCATTGCGAATATATTTATCCGGAATATAAGCATCAATATCCAGATCCATCACTGTTTCATATTTCTCCTGAATCTGACGCTCACCTTTCAGTTCCCGCACTGATTCATTCAGCATCTTGCAGTACAGATCATATCCGACTGCTGCCATATGTCCATGCTGAGCTTCTCCCAGCAGATTGCCGGCTCCACGTATTTCCAGATCACGCATGGCAATCTTAAATCCACTTCCCAGCTCTGTAAATTCGCGAATGGCAGACAATCTCTTTTCCGCTACTTCTTTCAGCATTTTGTTGCGCCTGTACATCAGGAATGCGTAAGCGGTCCGGTTGGAACGGCCTACACGCCCTCGCAGCTGATAGAGCTGAGAAAGTCCCATGGTATCCGCATCATGGATAATCATCGTATTTACATTGGAAATATCCAGCCCGGTCTCAATAATCGTGGTAGATACCAGTACATCAATGTCACCGTTGATAAAATCATACATGATCCGTTCCAGTTCACGTTCCTTCATCTGACCATGGGCAAACGCCACATTTGCCTCCGGAACCAGTCTGGCAATAGTATTGCTCATTTCCACAATGGTATTTACTCTGTTATAGACATAATATACCTGTCCGCCTCTGTTCAGCTCCCGGCTGACAGCCTCCCGGATCATCTCTTCATTATACTCACAGACATAAGTCTGAATTTCCTGCCGCTCATTCGGTGCTTCCTCTAACACACTCATATCACGAATTCCGATCAGGCTCATATGAAGAGTTCTCGGAATTGGTGTTGCAGTCAGCGTCAATACATCGATGTTATGCTTCAGTTGTTTGATTTTTTCTTTATGTGTGACACCAAAACGCTGCTCTTCATCTATGATCAAAAGTCCCAGATCTTTAAAGCTTACATCCTTTGACAATACACGATGCGTTCCAATCAGAATATCTACTGCCCCTTTTTTCAGATCCTCCAGCGTCTTCTTCTGCTCCGCAGATGTACGGAAACGGCACAGCAAATCCACTCTTACAGGAAAATCCTTCATACGCTGCACAAAGGTATTGTAGTGCTGCTGGGCCAGAATCGTCGTCGGCACCAGATATACCACCTGTTTATCTTCCTGCACTGCCTTAAAGGCTGCACGAATCGCCACTTCCGTTTTTCCAAATCCCACATCGCCGCAGATCAGGCGATCCATGATCTTTGTGCTTTCCATATCTTTTTTCGTATCGGCAATAGCCTGAAGCTGATCATCGGTTTCCTCAAACTGGAACATTTCTTCAAACTCCCGCTGCCATACGGTATCAGGTCCGTACACAAATCCCTGCTTTTCCTGTCTGGCCGCATAAAGCTGCACCAGATCCTGCGCAATGATCTGCACTGCTTTATGCACTCTTGTCTTGGTTTTACTCCATTCCTGACCACCCAGCTTATTCAGCTTCGGTGGTTTTGCATCTGCTCCTGCGTATTTCTGAATCACGTCAGACTGCGTTGCCAGCACATACAGGTTGCTGCCACCGCTGTATTCGATCTTCATATAATCTTTGATGACCTTATCTACTTCGATCTTCTCAATTCCACGGTAAATGCCCAGTCCATGGCTTTCATGCACTACAAAATCGCCCACATTCAGATCCGTAAAGCTTTGGATTTTTGTGCCCTCATACGTATGATGCTTCTTACGCTTCTTTTTTTCCCTGCCGAAAATGTCACTCTCTGTCAGCACAGCAAAACGAATCAGCGGATATTCATATCCATGATGGAGATTGCCATCTGTCACCAGAATCTCTCCCGGCTGAATTTCACGATCCCGGTCATCTGAATAAAAACTGTTCAGTTCATATTCCTGCAGATCGGTAGCCAGACGCTTTGCTCTTGTCCTTGATGCCGACAGCAGCGCAATCCGATATCCTTCTTTTTTCCATTTCAGCAGATCCTTCACCAGCTGTTCAAAACTGTTGTGGTAAGAATTGACAGACCGCACAGTCATACTATATGTGCCGGAAATGCTCCATTCCTCTTCCGGACGTTCTATCATACATAAGCCCAGACAGTTTTTCCGGTTCAGACGTCCAATCATCTCCATACAGCCATACAGCAGGCCTGTCTGAGATGGCAAAATATAACCTTTGCTTAAACGATTCTCCATACTCTGTGCAAATTCTTTTTCTACCGCAGTACCTTCCTGGCTGATCCGGTTTGGTTCATCCAGAAAAATGATGGCATCCTCCCTCAGATAGTCCAGAAATGATACCGTCTTTTTATAAAAATATGGCACCAGGTTATCCAGTCCCTTTCGTTCCTGAAGATCGATCAGTTTTTCCTGTATCTCACCAACCAGTGTTTTTACATGAAACGCTTCCTCAGTGTGCATGGTCTGCCGGAAATAAATCTCCTGATTTTTCCCTTCCTGACGGATTTTTTCCATGGCTTTCTCTGCCTGCTCCGTACTGACCAGCACCTCATTTGCCGGATAAATCCGAATGGTATCCAGATTCTCTATAGATCTCTGGCTTAAAATATCAAAGCTACGAATCGAGTCGATCTCATCCCCCCACAATTCTATACGAACCGGATTTTCTTCTGTCAGCGGAAACAGATCCACAATTCCGCCACGAATGGCAAACTGCCCCATGGCCTCTACCTGCGGCATCTTTTCATATCCCATTTCCACCAGCTGCACAGATAAGTTCTGCAGATCCAGAGTGCTGTCATTTCGAAATTCCAGTACATGCTCCTTCACATAATCCAACGGAAGAATTCGCTCCATACAGGCAGGAAGCGTAGCAATGATCGTGATATCCTCTTCTTCCATCAACGCCTTTTCCACCATCATACGCTGCATGCCAATCTGGTGGCTCTGGATATCTGCATTGTAAAACATCAGGTCACGGGCCGGATAAATCATCACTTTTCGATCAAAGAACCGGTAATTTTCATAAATCTCTCTGGCTCTCAGATCACTGTATGTCAGAATCAGCTTCTGATGGTATCCTGATCCGATACAGTACATAAAATGTGACTTCTGAGAATCAATACACCCGGAAACCTGTAAAACACCCTGATTATTCTTCACTCTTTTTTTTATCTGCTCATATTCTTCCAGACTGTTCAACGGTTCCGTGAATGCCTTCATACTCTTTATACCTTCCTGTTATACTCATTCATAGCCTTTTCTGTGTCACCACAGATCATCATAACCGCAGCATCTGCTGCCCGTTTCTTTGCATTTTCTATCTCAAATCGGTCATCTCCGGTAAAATGTCCCAGCACATAATCTGCCAGATCATATCCCACCGGTTTTTCTCCCACACCTACTTTGATGCGCTGAAATTCCTGGCTTCCCAGATGCTGGATAATACTTTTGATTCCATTATGTCCGCCCGCACTTCCCTTTAATCGTATGCGCAGCTGTCCTGGATTCAGACTGATATCATCATAAATAATAATCAGCTCAGAACTCTCATCTATCTTATAAAAATCCACCAGTTCTCTGACACTTTCTCCACTTAGATTCATATAAGTCTGCGGTTTTGCCAGAATCACCTTCTGACCTTCGATCATGCCTTTTCCAATCAGCGCTTTGTGTTTCTTTGTCTCGATCTCGATCCGATAACGGTCTGCCAGGACATCGACTGTATCAAATCCCACATTATGTCTGGTATTGGAATACTCTCTTCCCGGATTTCCAAGTCCAACTATAATAAACATGTTTTTTCCTCATTTCTTTCATCTCGTGAGACTTATTCTATCATAAAAAAAAGAACCCTGCCACTGTTGTGACAGGATCCTGTTCTTCTTTTTATGCTTCTGCTGCCTGATCATCTTCTTCGGCTGCAGCTTCATATCTCTCCAGAATGATCTTCTGAATCTTTTCTCTTGTTGAAGAATTAATTGGATGTGCAATATCCTTATATTCTCCATCAGATGCCTTTCTGCTTGGCATGGCAATAAACATTCCCTTTTCGCCTTCAATTACCTTAATATCATGAACTACGAATTCGTCATCAATGGTAATAGATACTACCGCTTTCATCTTTCCTTCTTTTGTTACTTTGCGAACTCTAACATCTGTAATAATCATAAATCTACCCTCTCACTATTTGCTTTTGTATGAAAATACGAGATTACTCTATCTGTCTCTCGTCCTTTTCCACCACAATTCGAATTCCCTCTTTTCCGATATAAGAGGAATTCGCCTGTATCGTTCCTCTGCTTTCCACGATACAGTTCTCAATATGTGTATGATCACCGATATACACATCATTCAGAATAATGGAATTTTTGATCGTACAGTCATTTCCCACATAAACTTTTTTAAACAATACGCTGTTTTCCACTACTCCGTTTACAATACAGCCGGATGATATCAGGCTGTTCTTCACTGCCGCACCAGGATTGTATTTGACCGGTGGCAGATCTTCTATTCTGGAATATACATTTGGATACTCACGGAAGAAATACTCCCGTATATCCGGCTTCAGGAAATCCATATTCGTCTGATAATAAGATTCCACTGTAGAAATATTTCTCCAGTAACTGTCCAGACGGTACCCGTACATTCTCTTCAGGTTCCGGTAAGGTACCAGAATATCTTTTACAAAATCGAATCGATTCTGCTGCTGGGCCTTTTCTACCAGTTCGATCAGAAGACGTCTCCTGATAATATAAATTCCGGTAGACACCATATTACCACTGGCATTTTCCGGTTTTTCTTCAAAATCTGTGATCTTACCGTCCTGATTCATCTTTACTACACCGAATCTGGTGATATCATCTCCCTGTGGAAGACTGCTGCATACCACAGTAATATCTGCCTTTTTTTCTATATGATATTCCAGTACACGGCCATAATCCAGCTTGTATACACCATCGCCGGAAGCAATCACAACATATGGCTCATGACACTGTTTCACAAAATCCAGATTCTGCGCGATCGCATCTGCTGTACCACGATACCAGCAGTCATTCTCTAACGTAATGGTCGGCGTAAATACAAACAACCCACCGTGCTTTCGGCCAAAATCCCACCACTTGGAAGAACTTAAATGTTCGTTCAGGGATCTGGAATTATACTGTGTCAGCACTGCTGCTTTCTGAATTCCCGAATTGGACATATTACTTAAAGAAAAATCAATACTCCGGTAACTTCCAGCCACAGGCATTGCTGCAATTGCTCTTTTATGAGATAACTCCTGCATTCTTTCGCTGTTTCCACCAGCTAAAATAATTCCAACTGCCCTCATGCTTCGTCACCATCCTTTATGATTGATTCGCCGCTCTCTAATATGCCTTCAGGATAATCCGCAGCTTCTGTTTTTCCGATAATTGCCGTATTCTTTCCAATTCTCACTCCTGCAGGAATCACACTGTCTTCCCCGATTGTTACAAGGCCGTCTGCATAGACTTCCGGCTTGTATCGATTCTCTTTTTCCTCTCCACAACCCAGTACACAGTCTGCTCCGACCCTGGTATTTTCAGCGATGATTGCCTTTTCGGCCACCACATTTTCTTCGATCACAGTGCCGTTCATGATGATAGAATCCTTTACTACTGCACCTTTTTTGATCACTACACCTGCACCTATGATAGAATTCTCCACATGACCGCAGATCTCTGCGCCATCTCCGATAATACATCTCTGTATCTTTGCGTCTTCTGAAATATACTGTGGCGGGATCATATCTCCACTGGTATAGATCTTCCAGAATTCCTCATAAAGATTAAACTCCGGAATTATATCGAGCAATTCCATATTTGCTTCCCAGTAAGCACTTAAGGTTCCCACATCTTTCCAGTAACCATTGTACTCATAAGCAACCAGCTTCTGTCCCTGTTCTCTGCAATATGGGATGATGTGCTTTCCAAAATCACATCCCGGCACATCTTTATTGGCTAGCAGCGCTTCTTTTAAAACACTCCAGGTAAATATGTAAATACCCATGGATGCCAGATTGCTCTTTGGCTTCTCCGGCTTTTCCTGAAACTCAGTAATACGACTGGTCTCATCCGTCACCACAACGCCAAATCTACTGGCTTCTTCCCACGGTACCGGCATCGCTGCCAGTGTAACTCCTGCCTGGCTGGCCTTGTGAAAGTCCAACATCACTGTATAATCCATTTTGTAGATATGGTCACCTCCCAGAATCAATACGTACTCTGGGTGAAACATATCTATATAATTCAGGTTCTGATAAATTGCATTTGCCGTTCCTGTATACCATTCGGTATCCACTGATTTCTCATACGGCGGCAAGATGCTGACTCCTCCTACATTCCGGTCCAGATCCCACGGAATACCGATCCCGATATGCGTATTCAGCTTCAATGGCTGATACTGGGTCAGAACTCCAACGGTATCTACTCCGGAATTAATACAATTACTCAACGGGAAATCAATAATCCTGTATTTCCCACCAAAGGCAACAGCCGGTTTTGCAACCTTTGATGTCAGTACCCCAAGGCGGCTGCCCTGCCCACCGGCTAAAAGCATGGCAATCATTTCTTTTTTAATCACCTTATCACCTCTTGCTGTTATTTTACGTAGTCCCTCTCTGGGATGATCTTTAGTAGATTTATTATATCACAGCATTCCTGTTTCGTGAATATTTTTTACAAAAAATCATTTTATTTTTATGTTTCTTTATCTAGTTCTTCCATATTTTTCGACATTTTTATCAAAAAACCGCATTTTTTCGACATTTTATGTACTATCACAACAAATCAACCGTCTGTTTTTTGTTTAATTTATACTATTTCTGTGCCTGTACTTTCTTTTTTTTCGGATTTGCGGTATGATAAAAACGTCAACATTTCATGTTTAAAGGAGAATACCTTATGTATAAAATAGATTTTCAGTCACCAGTTCACGTACACTTTATCGGAATCGGCGGTATCAGCATGAGCGGACTGGCTGACATTCTTCTGGATCGCGGATTTACCGTTTCCGGATCTGACCGCAGCGAATCTGATCTGACCAGATGGCTGACCGCTTCCGGAGCAAAGATTTTCTACGGACAGTGTGCCGCTAATATAGAAGACGGTGTAGATCTTGTGGTATATACCGCTGCCATTCATCCGGACAATCCGGAATTTGCCGAAGCAGTCAGCCGAAAGATCCCGATGCTGACCCGTGCAGAGCTGTTGGGACAGCTGATGACGAACTACCAGCTTCCGATTGCCGTATCTGGCACTCACGGCAAAACTACCACTACTTCTATGATTTCTCATATTCTGCTGGCAGCAGATACCGATCCTACGATTTCCGTAGGCGGTATTCTCCCAGCTATTCATGGGAATATCCGTGTAGGTTCTGATCGTATTTTTGTGACAGAAGCCTGCGAATACACCAATAGCTTTCTGGACTTCTTTCCGAAGATCAGTATTATTCTGAATATTGATGCCGATCATCTGGATTTCTTCAAAGACCTGGATGATATCCGCCACTCTTTCCGTCTTTTTGCAGAAAAGCTGCCGGCCGATGGCACCCTGATTATTAACAAAGCAATTCCAAATATGGAAGCAGTCACCAGGGGACTGAACTGCAAGATTCTTACTTATGATATGGATGCCTCTTCACAGGCAGATTATTATGCTGCCAATGTCTCTTACGATGCACTGGCCTGCGGATCCTTTGATCTGATGCGCGGTTCTGAAAATCTGGGACATTTTGTTCTGCATGTTCCTGGCAGCCACAATGTGGACAATGCCATTGCCGCACTGGCTCTGGCTGATCTGATCGGTATTCCGGTTGCTGCCATGCAGAAAGGTCTGGATCAGTTTGGCGGAACCGAACGCCGCTTCCAGCACAAAGGGGAAATCGGTGGCGTCACCATTATTGATGATTATGCACACCATCCGACTGAAATCCGCGCCACACTCCAGGCAGCACAAAAATGTAAGCATCATACCCTTTGGTGTGTATTCCAGCCTCATACTTACACCAGAACCAAAGCTCTGATGGATGATTTTGCTTCTGCACTTTCTCTGGCTGACAAAGTGGTTCTGGCCGATATTTATGCGGCACGCGAAACAGATACTCTCGGTATCAGTTCCCGTACTCTTCAGGAAAAACTGCTGGAACTTGGTTGTGACGCATACTATTTCCCGTCTTTTGACGAAATTGAGACATTTTTACTGGAAAATTGCGTCCAGGACGATTTGTTGATAACTATGGGCGCCGGAGATATTGTAAAAGTGGGTGAAAACCTGTTAGGTAAGTAATTATCCACATTATCCACATGTTTATACACAGTTTTGTGTATGAAAACATGTGGATTTTTTTCTTCTTTTCTCCATTCCACATCCATCGACACACTTCGACTTTTTCCCGTAAATGCAATGTTTTTTCGACTTTCAGAATTTTTCATACAATTTCAACACTTCTGTCTGTCCACATTATCCACATTATCCACACTTTGTGTTCACAACTTTCCAGGGCAAAAGTCCTTATTTTCTTTTCAAAAAAGCTGTGTTATACTAGGTGAGCCGGGATATTCCGGCATCTATTCGACAAAAATCCTAATTTATTTTATTCTTCCGGAAGGTGATAAAAGTGATTCTACATAAATATGCTGTGAATGATTTTACACTGGTACAGAACCAGTTTATTGACAATTACATGATTTCGGCAAACGGAGAATTTGTAAAGGTATATCTTTATCTTCTGCGCTGTTCGACCAGCGACATGGAGCTTACCATCTCTTCGATTGCAGACGCGCTGAACCACACTGAAAATGATGTACGGCGCGCTCTTTCCTACTGGGAAAGACTCCACATTTTGCAGCTTACTTATGATACAGACGGCACTCTGACTGATATTACCTTTGTGGATTACCAGAATCTGACCTCCGATTCACAGAAGCGTCTGAATCAGTACGCTTCATCTTTTGCGGAGCTTCAGAATACTCCTGCGAAGCTGACGGTATCAGCAGACCGTAAGAAAGAGCTCTCCGGTCAGGAAGAAGTAAAACAGCTGCTGTATATTGCAGAACAATATCTGGCAAAGCAGCTGAGCAGTACCGAGGTGAATCATATCCTTTATTTTTATGACGAACTGCATTTTTCCTCAGATCTGATCGAGTATCTGATCGAGTACTGCGTGTCAAAGGGAAAACGCAGTATCAATTATATCCGTAAGGTTGCTCTGGAATGGGCTGCCCGTGGTGTGACCACCGTAAAAGAAGCCAAAGAAGACAGTACTTTTTACCACCGTGACTATTATACTGTCCTGAACGCCTTTGGTATCCGTGGTCGCGGACCGGCAAAGGCTGAGGCTGATTTTATGGCTCTCTGGTTCCAGGAATATGGATTTACAACGGATATTGTTCTGGAGGCGGTGAATCGTACCATTACCCGGATTCATACGCCAAGTTTTGAATATGCAGACCGGATTCTGCAGGAATGGAAGTCAAAAGGTGTCCATCACGTATCAGATATCAGCCAGCTTCCAAAGCCGGCAGCCAGAGCACCGAAGCGTCAGAGCACCGCTTCCTCCAATACCTCAGACAAATTCGGTTTTCCACAGCGTAATTATGATTTTGACCAGCTGGAGCAGCAGCTTCTGGACTGCTAAGGAGGTTTTATGGCTCTGAACAACTCACAATATGATGCAATTATGCGAGACTATCAGCGACTGCAGTCTGCACACCGCCATGAGCTGGACGACCGGATTCAGGAAGCGTATCAGCGCTTCCCTCGTCTTCAGGAGATTCAGGCTCAGATTGCTTCTAAAAGCGTTGCCTGCGGCAAACAGCTTCTGAGCGGTGATGAGCAGGCACTTGATCGTCTGAAAAAGCACATTCAAAGTTTGAGTGCTGAACGGGCAGTGATTTTACAGAAAGGCGGTTATCCGGC
This sequence comes from uncultured Marvinbryantia sp., assembly GCA_934394985.1. Lineage (GTDB taxonomy): Bacteria > Bacillota > Clostridia > Lachnospirales > Lachnospiraceae > Marvinbryantia. The sequence goes on along the minus strand of CAKRRF010000005.1, from coordinate 74,622 downwards.
CAATTATCTTGAACTGACTTATACCTGTCCGCATTGCAAAGATACCGGTTATATTGAAAACCAAAAATGCCAGTGCTTTAAAAAGGCTGAGATTGATCTTCTGTATACCCAGTCCAATCTGCAGGGTATTCTGGAGGAAGAGAACTTCTCCACCTTTTCTTATGAATATTATTCCGACGAGATCAAAGATGCATCCGGTAAGAGTTCCCTGGAACGTATTCACCGGGTCACAGATATCTGTCATCAGTTTATCCGTGACTTTGATCAGACATTTTCGAATCTGTTTTTTTACGGCGATACCGGCGTGGGAAAAACGTTTCTCTCCCATTGTATTGCAAAAGAGCTGCTGGATACCACGCACTCTGTCATTTATTTTTCCGCTCAGGAATTGTTTCAGAATTTTGCAGACAGACGATTCAACCGCACCAGTGAACCGATGGATGCCGCCGATCATATCTATGACTGTGATCTGCTGATCATTGATGATCTTGGTACGGAACTGACCAATGCTTTTGTAAATGCCGAGCTCTTCTCCTGCATTAACGAACGACTGATCAATCAGAAGTCTACGATTATTTCTACAAATCTTCCGCTGGAATCCTTTGCATCTGTTTATTCTGAGCGTATATTTTCTCGGATCTCCAACGCTTATACCATGTTGAAGCTGTTTGGCAAAGATATCCGCGTACAGAAAAAAGTCCAAAGGCTTTCTGCTAAAAGGTCTTGAATAAATAATTGTTTCTACTTATACTAATTATAGGAATAACTGTGAATCATAAGACACAGTGATTGTCAATGCTTCTACTGAAGATAAGACATTTGATTAAAAAATTTGGGAGGATAAATTAACTATGCAGGCAGAATTTTGTAATCTTGATTCTATACCTGTTGGACCACTGGGGATTATCCCGATGGCCAGCTGCAGCGAACTTGGAAAGAAGGTAGATCAGCATCTTGTTTCATGGAGACATGAGCGGGAACATGCTCAGAAAAGATCCGTTGCATTAAAAGAATATGAAAAAGAAAGTTATGTTATTAATGCGAAAGTACCGCGTTTTGGTTCCGGAGAAGCAAAAGGTATCATCACGGAATCCGTTCGTGGTGACGATCTCTACATTCTGGTAGATGTATGTAATTACAGCCTGACCTATTCTCTCAGCGGACGCACCAACCATATGTCTCCGGACGACCACTATCAGGATCTGAAGCGTATCATCGCTGCTGCCGAAGGTAAAGCAAAACGTATCAATGTTATTATGCCATTCTTATATGAAGGACGTCAGCATAAGAGAAATGGCCGCGAATCTCTGGACTGTGCTCTTGCACTTCAGGAACTGGTCAAAATGGGGGTAGATAATATCATTACCTTTGATGCCCATGACCCTCGTGTACAGAATGCTATTCCGCTTCACGGATTTGAGACTGTACAGCCGGTATATCAGTTTATCAAAGGCTTTTTCAGAGCAGCTCCGGGACTTCACATTGATAAGGACAGCATGATGATTATCAGCCCGGATGAAGGTGGTATGGGACGTGCTATTTATATGGCTAACGTACTTGGACTGGATATGGGTATGTTCTACAAACGTCGTGACTATTCCAGGATCGTTGACGGACGCAATCCAATCGTAGCACATGAATTCCTGGGATCGAATGTCGCAGGCAAGGATATGGTCATTATCGATGATATGATCTCCTCCGGTGACAGTATTCTGGAAGTAGCAGCTGAATTAAAAGAACGGAAGGCTAATCGTATTTTCCTCTGTTCCACTTTCGGTCTTTTCACCAATGGTATGGAAAAATTTGATAAGGCCTATGAAGAAGGCGTTTTTGATTATCTTCTTACTACAAATCTGGTATATCAGACACCTGAACTTCTCTCTCGTCCTTATTATACCAGCTGTGATCTGAGCAAGTATCTTGCTTATATTATTGATACTCTGAACCATGATGAATCTATTAGTCATCTGTTGAACCCTCTGGATCGTATCAACCGATTCCTTGCAAAAAATAACAAATAAAAATGACATCATCACTGTGTCTTATAAAACAAGGGAGTGTCGCAAAATGATTTGCGACACTCCCTGATTTTTATTTGAAATACTGTACTCCGGATTCAAAGATCTTCAGATTCTGTTCTCCATAAATATTGATTGCTACAGATTCTCCTCTTCGTTCTGAATGAGCCATCTTGCCAAATACACGTCCATCCGGGCTTGTGATACCTTCAATTGCCATATAGGAACCATTTACATTCCATTCTTCATTGTTGATATCCAGTTCTCCTTCCGGAGTCACATACTGTGTTGCCACCTGTCCATTCGCAAACAACTTCTGAATCCATTCTTTTGGTGCTACAAAACGTCCTTCTCCATGGGACGCCGGATTGCAGTAAGTTGCTCCCGGCGTTGCCAGCTGCAGCCACGGAGATTTGTTGCTTACTACTTTCGTATATACCATCTTGGAAATATGACGGTTGATGGTATTAAAGGTCAGTGTCGGAGAATCCTCTTTCTGTCCTGTTATCTCACCATACGGAACCAGTCCCAGTTTAATCAGTGCCTGGAAGCCATTACAGATACCAAGTGCCAGTCCATCTCTTTCATTTAACAGCTTCATGACTGCATCTTTCAGCTTTGCATTCTGGAATGCGGTTGCAAAGAACTTAGCTGATCCATCTGGTTCATCGCCAGCTGAGAATCCACCTGGGAACATAATGATCTGTGCCTGGCTGATTGCTTTTTCAAAAATATCCACAGAATCACGGATGTCTTCTGCTGTCAGGTTCTTAAATACCTTTACATCTACTTCTGCACCTGCGCGTTCAAATGCTTTTGTACTGTCGTATTCGCAGTTCGTTCCAGGGAATACCGGAATAAATACACGTGGCTGTGCTACTTTATGTTTGCAGACATAGATATTCTTTGTCTTGTACACACCATCCTCAATAACCGCATCTTTCTCTTCTGGTTTTACACTCATAAATACTGCTGTAGGACCGTCATTATCACATTCTCCGTCAAGGAATGCCGTTCCCCCCTGTTCACCGGACACAGTCTTAAATACTTTTTCCAGTGTACCTTTCCATGCCTGCAGTGCTTCATCCAGAGTAATCGTCATATCTTTATATGTCAGAGCCGGTGTTTCTGTCACCTCACCGATTACCACGCCGTTTGCAGTCAGTTTTCCTGCTTCTTCTGCCGGAACTTCTGCAATCAGATTACCAAATCCAGGTGCAAACAGGCTGTCTTTCTCAAAGTCATCTGCGATCTTGACTCCCAGTCCGTTACCGAAAGCCATCTTAGATACTGCCAGTGCAACGCCCTTTCCATCCAGAGTGTACGCAGAAACAATCTTTCCTGCCTTCACATCTTCAAAGAATCTGCCATACAGTTCTTTTACCTGCTCGTATACCGGAAGATCATATTCATCTTTTTCAATCTGGAACAGAACCAGTTTGTTACCGGCTTTCTTCAGTTCCGGTGAAAGCATGGTCTTATCACTTGCCACATCTACTGCAAAAGATACCAGTGTCGGCGGTACATCAATCTCATTAAAGGTACCGGACATAGAATCTTTTCCTCCGATAGACGGAAGTCCAAATCCCAGCTGAGCTTCATAAGAACCAAGTAATGCTGCAAATGGCTGACTCCATCTCTTCGGATCTTCACTCATTCTGCGGAAATATTCCTGGAAAGTCAGACGTATCTTCTTATAATCTCCACCGCCTGCAACAATCTTTGCCACAGACTCCAGTACTGCATATACAGCTCCGTGATACGGACTCCAGCTTGACAGGTATGGATCAAATCCATATGCCATCATCGTCACTGTATCTGTCTTGCCTTTCAGAACCGGAAGCTTAGCCACCATGGCCTGTGTCTCTGTCAGCTGATATTTTCCACCATATGGCATCAGAACACTGCCTGCACCGATGGAACTGTCGAACATCTCAACCAGCCCTTTCTGAGAACAGCCATTCAAATCTGCCAGGTCTTCCATCCATTTTTCTTTTACGTCTTTCACTGATTCTCTTGTAAAATAATTATCACTTCCGGATGGAATCTCAACATATACATCCGTCTCCTGATGTGCACCATTGGTATCCAGGAATGCTCTGCTGATATTTACAATCTCTTTGTCTCTCCAGATCAATACCAGTCTCGGTGTCTCGGTAACCACTGCCACTTCTACTGCTTCCAGGTTTTCTTCATTGGCATATTTCAGGAATTCTTCCACATCTGCCGGATCTACTACAACAGCCATACGTTCCTGTGATTCAGAGATGGCAATTTCTGTTCCATCCAGACCTGCATATTTTTTCGGCACCTTGTCCAGATAAATCTGAAGTCCGTCTGCCAGTTCTCCAATCGCCACTGATACTCCACCGGCACCAAAGTCATTACATTTCTTAATCAGACGGCTGACTTCCGGTCTGCGGAACATACGCTGAATTTTTCTTTCTGTAGGTGCATTACCCTTCTGCACTTCTGCGCCACAGACTTCGATCGAACTTTCTGTGTGCACTTTCGAAGATCCTGTTGCACCGCCGATACCATCACGTCCGGTACGACCGCCAAGCAGAATGATAATATCACCAGGATCGGAGGTAAGTCTCTTTACATCTTTTCTCGGTGCAGCGCCCATGACAGCACCGATCTCCATTCTCTTTGCCACATAATTCGGATGATAAATTTCTTTTACATATCCGGTTGCCAGTCCGATCTGGTTTCCATAAGATGAATATCCATGTGCAGCCTGACGTACCAGCTTCTTCTGAGGCAGTTTTCCTTTTAAAGTATCCTTTACAGATACGGTAGGATCTGCGGCTCCTGTAACACGCATGGCCTGATATACATAGGTTCTTCCTGACAGCGGATCACGGATTGCTCCACCAAGACAGGTAGCAGCACCACCGAACGGTTCAATCTCTGTCGGATGGTTGTGCGTTTCATTCTTAAAATTCACCAGCCATTCTTCTACTTCTCCGTCAATCTCCACCGGAACCACGATACTGCAGGCATTGATCTCATCAGATTCTTCCTGATCGTCTAACATACCTTCTCTTTTCAGCTTTCTCATCGCCATCAGTGCCAGATCCATCAGGCAGACAAACTTATCATCTCTTCCTTTAAAAATCTCAGCACGGTCTGCCAGATACTTTTCATAAGTACCTGTGATCGGTTTTTTGTAATCACCTTCTCCAAATTCTACATTCTTTAATTCTGTGGAGAAAGTAGTATGACGACAATGATCAGACCAGTACGTATCCAGTACCCGGATTTCTGTCATACTCGGATTTCTCTTTTCTTCACCGGCAAAGTAATGCTGGATATGCTGAAAATCTTTGAATGTCATTGCCAGGTTCAGAGAATCATACAGTTCTTTTAATGCCTCCTCTGACATCTCTGTAAATCCGTCAAAAATAATAACGTCTTTTGGTTCATCGAATACCGTAACAAGAGTATCCGGTTTTTTCATATCTGTCTCTCTGGAATCTACCGGGTTGATACAGTAGCTTTTAATTGCTGCAAATTCATCCTCTGTGATCTTGCCTTCAATCACATAGGTTGTTGCAGAACGAATCACCGGATCTTCGTCTTCATTCAGGAATCTGACACACTGCACCGCAGAATCTGCTCTCTGGTCAAACTGTCCCGGAAGATATTCTACAGAAAACGTTCTGTCCTCCGATCCCATTTCAAAACTTTCGCGATATAACTGGTCTACCGGCGGTTCTGAAAATACCGTCTTGCATGCTGCCTCAAATACTTCATCAGAAATATTCTCCACATCATAACGAATCAGTACACGTACTCCCGTCATGTTGTCAATTCCCAGATAACTTCGGATTTCATGTTTTAATTCTTTGGCCTGCACTGCATATGCCGGTTTTTTCTCCACATAAACTCTTCTTACGTTACTCATAAGCTCCTCCATGTTTTTTCCATGTTGTATATTTGTAAATATCCCAAAAGCCTGTATTCCCAGATTTTCACACAGCTTTCGGACAATTACGTTCTTTTACTGACTATTCTGCCAGAAATGCCATATAACACTTCTTCGCTTCATAAACATCTGCTTTGCTGACAATTTCCCATGGTGCATGCATGCTCATAACTGCCACTCCACAGTCAATTACCTGCATTCCGTATAAAGCAAGGATATAGGCGATTGTTCCGCCTCCTCCGATATCTACTTTGCCCAGTTCTGCTGTCTGGAAAGCTACACCATGCTTGTCCATAATCTTTCTCAGTTCTGCCACGTACTCCGCATTGGCATCATTGGAACCGGACTTTCCTCTTGAACCTGTATATTTATTAAAGACAATTCCTCTTGCAAAATATGCCGCATTTTTCTTTTCAAATACCGATGCATATTCCGGGTCAAAAGCTGCACTTACATCAGATGACAACATCTTTGAATTTGCCAGTACTCTTCTTAAGGTAAGTTCGGAATAAACACCCATACAGTTCAGAAGTTCTGCCATTGTATTCTCAAAGAATCTGGACTGCATACCGGTAGCACCTACGCTTCCGATTTCCTCTTTGTCTACCAGAATACAGCAGGCAGTGCGTTTTACCTTCTTGGTATCCAGAATCGCTTCCAGAGAAGTATACGCGCACACACGGTCATCCTGTCCGTATGCCAGAATCATGCTGCGGTCCAGTCCACATTCTCTTGCCTTTCCTGCAGGAACTACTTCCAGCTCGGCTGAAAGGAAATCTTCTTCTTCTATATCATATTTTTCTTTTAACAGCTTTAATGCATTTTTCTTAACTGCATCTTTTTCTTCCTCTTTCAGAGGGATATTGCCAATCAGCAGATTCAGAGCTTCCCCCTCTACTACTTTGGCTGCATTCTTTTCCATCTGCTCTGAGGAAAGGTGAATCAGCAGGTCAGAAATACAGAATACCGGGTCATCCTCTTCTTCCCCGATATTGATTTCTACTACACTGCCGTCTTTTTTCGCAACTACACCATGAAGAGCCAGCGGAATCGTTACCCACTGGTATTTTTTAATGCCACCATAATAATGGGTATCCAGATATGCCAGTTCTGTATCTTCATACAGTGGATTCTGTTTCAGATCCAGTCGTGGAGAATCGATGTGCGCTCCCAGAATATTCATTCCTTTTTCAATGTCCTTGCTTCCAATGATAAACAGTGCAAGTGCTTTTTCCATAAAGACATCATATACACGATCTCCGGCCTGAAGCTTTTCTCCTGAACGGATCACTTCTTGCAGATCTTTGAAGCCTTCCTTCTTCGCCTGCTTTACTGCTGCTTTTACGCATTCTCTTTCTGTCTTTCCGTTATCCAGAAAATGACGGTAATTTTTATTCAGTTTTTCCAGTTCTGCCAGTTCCTTTTTTCCGTAACTGTTCCATACACTTTTTCTTTCCATTTTGTTCCTATCTCCATTGCTGTTTTTATATTATACAGATTCTGTACTCTGTATCATATTTTTAATGAATCAATCCAAATTTACTGAATGGGTAAATTCGAATAAATGCCTTTCCGAGAATATGATTTCTCGGTACCGGTCCTATTACACGGCTGTCGCTGCTGTGATTCCGGTTATCTCCCATACACCAGTATTCGTCTTCTCCCAGTGTAATCTCTGAAATCGCCAGTCCCGGATCCTGAATGACTTCTTTTCCATAATGTTCATCCAGAACTTCTCCATTGATGTAGATATTTCCTTCTTCATCGATACGGACTGTCTCACCTGGCATTCCGATAATACGTTTGATCCAGCGCTTATCTTTCTGATTATCCGGATAAATCACTACAATATCGAACCTTTCCGGATCTGAAAAACGATAAGATAACTTATCACAGATCAGATTATCTCTGTCCTGAAGGGTATCTTCCATGGAATGTCCGTCTACCTGTACCCTCTGTCCCACAAAAGTGACAATAAACAACGCTGCCAGTATCGCAACTACAAAGCATCCGATCCAGCTCAATATTTCTTTTTTCATCTGTTTCTCCTTTTTTTCATTTCTGATTGTCTTCATCCCTGCACTGCCATAAGCAGAATCGAACTGAGATTGACCGTCATATGAAACAGAATCGGTGCCAGAATAGAATCCCATCTGTCATATAACCATATCATTATCACAGCCATCGGGAATGCCGCCAGAGCCTGCCGGATATTTCCATGATACACTGCAAACATCCCGGCTGCCAGAATGATCGACAACCACCCTTTATTATAATCCTTTAACCGATTATAGACAAGACCTCTGAACAATACTTCTTCCATAATTGGTGTTATGATTCCCACTCCGATCAGCAAAATCAGGAAGTTACTCTGAAACAGGGCATTCTGTGCTGAACTGACCAGCATCTCTTCTCGATTCCACCGTTCCAGAAAGCTTATCAACAGATTGATTACTCCGGTCAGGATGATATTCGTCGACACAGCCAGTACAACCACGGCAATACCGGCTGATACAGAAAAACTGCTGCTTCGACGCTGTTCATAACCATCTTTTTTCATCATCCACAGATATACCGGCAATACCAGTATTGCTGCTATAGTTGTACAAAAGGCTGCATCTGCATGCAGCCTCATCATTTGTATCATATTGATGGCGCAGAAGTGAATCACTACAGGACTCAGTATTCTGACGCCTGTTGGTATCATTTGTTCCATTATCAGGATCTCCCAAAATAGAGATCCACGCCATCTGCAATCCCCTCTGCCATCTTCTGCTGATTTTCTTCTTTTGCCATATAAGTGTCATCTGAATCATTCGACATAAATCCCATTTCCAGTATCATGGCCGGGACTTCACTCCAGTTCAGCAAAATTTGATTGTCCACATTGTAAAGACCTTTTTTATCTAACCCGGTTTCTTCACAATAGGACTGCAGAATAATATCTGCCAGTGCATTGCCTTTTTTAATATTTTCGTTTTTCCAATATGGATTATCATAAGAAGGAGCCATTACGGATACTCCGTTCTCTGTGCTGTCTTCACCGCCATTGGCATGAAGACTGATCAGAATCTGTGCACCGGAGGCATTGACCTCTTTTGCTCTTTCGGCTTCGCTCAGATCAGATTCTTCACTGTCTCTGGTCATATATACTTCGTAACCACGGTTTTCCAGCTGTTTCTTCAGTTCTTTTGCAACAGAAAGATTCAATTCTGCCTCAGTCAGCCCGGATACGGTTCCACTGATCCCTGTACTGAATCCTTTTGCTGTTTCTTCTGCATCCGGTCCAATCGGTTCCTTCTCTTCCAGATCTGCCCCCTTCGCCTGATGGGATGCATCAATGGCAATGATAATTTTTTCCTCCTGGCTGGCTGCCTTTTCCGTTTCGCTTTCAGATTCTGTCTCAGTCTCTGACTCGCTTTCTTTTTCAGTTGCAGCTTCTGTCTCAGTTTCGCTGTCAGTTTCTTTCTGAGTTTCTGTCTCGGTTTCTGTCACTGCTTCCGTTGTGACTTCTGACTCACTTTCCTCTGTCTGTGTACTCAGTGCTTCTTTCACTGCCTTTTCAATATATGCCGCTTTCTGCTCATCCTCTGACAGCATTGCACTGGCCGGCACTGCACTGGAAACTCCCACTGCAAGTGCCATAAAAAACGCTGCGAATCTCTTTTTTTTCATTCTTTTTCAGACTCCTGTCTAAATTGCATTCGGTACTTCAATTGTTGTAACCGTGCAGTTTCCATTTACATACTTAAAGTAGAACTTTGCTTCCTTTGTTGCTGAATGAGCAGAGTTCTTTTCTGTCTCTGATGTATTGGTCTCGGACTCCTGACTTTCTGTCTCAGTCTCTGTTTCTGATTCACTCTCTGTATCCTGACTGTCAGCAGGCTCATAAGCACAGGTATAGGAAATCGTCATCTCCATACCGATATAGCTTTCTTCCCCTTTTCCCGGGTAATATACTTCACCAAATGTTGGCTTAAAATCACTGAATGTAATACTCTTCACCTTCAGTGTCTTGTCCTGGAACAGGTTGTCATGAATCGCTTTATACAGATTATCTTTATTCGCCGCCTGAGCAAACAGACTGCTTAAGGAATCTGCACCCTTTTCCTGTACTGCTGCTGTAAACAGCTCATTGATCATGCTCTTTGCCAGTTCTGTCATCTGAGTCTGTGCATTTTCTCCTACTACCAACTGGTCACGCACATCCAGAACTGCGGAAGAGGAATCAATCGTTGTTTCATAGGAATCAAATGGAAGTCCGTTTACCTGTACTTTACTGTCCTGTGCCTTTACGCCGGTCAGTGCATAGCAGACAGCTCCCGGTGACAGATTCTCATCCTCTTTTACAGAAGATGCATCTGGTGCCACGCCGTTTACCAGTACCTGAGAACCCGCCGGTGCAATCAGTTCCAGATCCATCGTCTTTCCGGCCGCCTCTCCGTCAATTCCCCACTGGTCAAACAGGCCAAAGCGTTTCTTATTCTGCTGCAGCATATTGATGGTTTTTGTTACTTCTCTTCCATCTGCGGTATAAGTAAACTTATATTCCTGTACAAACTGATTCTCATTGTTCAGAGAACGAGCCCCTGTCTCAACCTGATAATCCGAAACTCCTATCACATTCTCCACATAACGTTTTGCCACGTTCAGTGGATTGCCGTTTTTCATACCGACAACAACAAAGGTCACTGCGGCTGCCACAATGATCACTGCAATGATCCAGGCTGCCAGCAGAGTATTTCTCTTTTTTCTCTGTCTCCATTTATACTGTTGATTTTCTTTCTCTGCCATACTATGTACCCTCCTAATTTCTCTGGTCTTCCAGTTTCAAAATGACATCCAGGTTTGCCCATTCATAGTCATTTAACATAGAATCCACATTCTCATATCGTGGTACATACCATGTCTTTGTTGAGAAATAATCTATCCATTTCTGTGTCTTGAAGATCCTTCCGTGACGGGCAAAGATCTCATTTCTCAGCTTCGCCAGATCCTCCGAAGACCAGCTGCTGAGTTCATCTGCGGAAATATAACGGGAATCCACGTCATACATCATATAACTGTCATCATATGCTCCGGAATTGCTTCCTGATGAGCTTCCCCCTGAAGAGCTTCCACCTCCGTTATCTATTGTAATACCGGAAGAACTTCCTGATGATCCGCTGCCCGATGAGCTGCTTCCTGTGGAACTGCTGCCCGATGAACTGCTTCCTGATCCGGTACTGTGATATCCGTTACCATCCCAGTAACCGCCCTGTCCATCATAATAAGCTCCATCAGCAGAATAATAACCGCCCCACTGATCATGATACAGACCGTTATCATCATAATATCCGCCTTCACTTTCATTATAGAACTTTCCGTCAGAACTATAATACTGACTGGATGAAAAATCTGTAGATGCACCGCTTCCTGTCGAAGATCCGCCTTCTGTAGTGGATCCATTCTGTGCGTTGTCCTCTGCATCTGTTCCATCTGTGTTCTGTTCACTTTCCTGATTTTTGTCAGAATCTACTTTCTTTTTCTTATCAGCATCTGACAGCGGCTTTATTGTAAATGAATCTTTTGTTGCCGCAAATTGTTCTACCGTCAGGGGCAATTCGGTTTCTTTTTCATTTGTTGCCACTTCTGATTCCTGGGTCTTGGATGCATCTGGATCAATCACTGATAATCCGGCATTTGTCACAAATGCGCTTCCTCCTGCCGCAAGTACTGTCGCACCTGCTACTGCCAGGATGGTAGTAAATTTCCTCTTATTAGACATTTTTCCTCACCTCTTGGTAAGGATCATAACACATACTGTTTCAATTGTCCATCAATTCTCCCGTTTTCTGAAGAAGAAAATCGCCAATAATGCTGTAAATACAACAATCCCCGGCATAATTATCCAGTTTTTCCCTGTATTCTTTTCTGTCGCCGTTTTTCTTTTTTCACGTAAACCAGTCATGCTTTTTCCTCCTGTTTTTTCCTTCTGATACATTTCATTTTCTTCTGCCTCACACTCCTGCGGTTCGATCTGCTCTGTCTTCTTTTCTTCCCTTTTTCGTTTCGGTATCTTATCCTGTTCTCCAATCCAGAAATTGATTTCTCCGGTATCCTTCTGATTTCCCGCTTTATCTGTTGCCACGATCCTGATTGTCTGCCAGTCCTGTTTCTGCTTCAGTGTCATCTCCTGTTCTTCTTCCATATTTTTTAGCATCTCTTCTCCGTTCAGCCATACGGTTACTTCCTGCAAAGCCAGATTATCCCTGCACTCCAGTATTACTTTTCTCTCAGCCTCTTTATAGATTCCGTTCTCTTCTATTCCGGTAAGTAAAATAAAGGGAGCGCTTTTATCTATCGCAAACTCAATTTTCTGTTTTCCCATCCGATTATCCTGACTGTTCCATGCCCGGTCTTCACTGGCACAGACCAGATAATATCCTCCTTCTTCCTGAAAACAATCTGCATTTATGGTATAACAGTATTCTTTCCATGTTCCATCATCACCATTTTTCTGTACGGTATAATCTACATCTCGTTTTAATTGTCTTGTTTTTCCTTCATGCCCCAGCAGAATCCCGGATTCTGTCAGGTAATCTACATTTACTTCATAAATTTTAGGTGCAATAGGATGTGAAACATAAAATTGCTCTGTCTGTTTTCTGGTCTCATCTCCCAGATAATATACGGATCCAAAACGATTTACAGAAAATCGTATTTCTCTGCTGCTATGGTTTCCTGCCATATCTGACACTTCCGCTTTTAACGTATATACATCATCCCATTCCCGTTTTTTCGGAAGATTTTCCATTTGCAGTACAAGTTTTTCTGTACTTTCACAGTCATTCTCTTTCCACATCACATGTCGTTCCCCGGTTTGGCATCCGGTCAATGTCAGCCTGAGACTGTCTTTTTTTAAATTATCATCTTCCATGATACAGACAGGCGTCACTTCCCCGTTATTCGCACTTCCGGCTGCTATATTTTCAATACGCAGTTTGGGTGCTGTCCGATCGATCACGATCTCTTTACTGCATTGATATCGTATATTTCCAACCATATCTTCCAGCCGGATCCAGACACGACAGCTTCCTTCCTGATTCAGCAAAAGCTGCATACCCTTTTTCCAACTCTTGCTGCTTTGATAAAGTGCTTCTCCGCTCATCGTCTTCTCTTCCCCAAAGGCAGCATATAATTCCACATTCTTCAGACCACTCCCATATTCTGTTACACCGGAAACAGCCATCTGCGAATCCCGATTCAGATACACCGGCTCTGTATCCGGTTCTTGCTTTCCGTCAATGGTCCATCCTGCCTGTGGTGCTTCCCTGTCTGCTCTCCAGGAAATACTGCGAATCTGCGATTCGGCGACAATCTCTCCTTTTTTATTTTTTCTTGTCAGAACAAATTCTGCCGTTCCGTCTCCCTGTATATCAGAAATCAGCTCTCCATCTGTAAATCCCCTGTTTTTTTCCGGCACAATCTGCAGTCCGCTGCCATCCCGTACCCACAAAGTACCATTCGGATCCATCCACATAGCAGACGGATCTGTACACTGTATGGTATAGTCCAACGTTCCTGCTATCGGAGCTGCTGAAAGCACCACCTCTCCGCCTTTTATATAATCTGTTTCTTCCTGATAAAATATATAATTAGCCGTCGGATTCCCGGTTATACTTCCATCCAGATTCTTTTTTACGGTAAATGCATGACGATAATGTATCAACTTTCCGCCTTCATACATCGGACTTTCTTTTTGCAGCACTGTCTCATCCAGTTCCAGTTCCGGATACTGAAATCCTTCCGGCACTTCTCCATTCGGAACATCCTGTTCCAGAAATCCGCTCACCTCCCATATGTTGTCCTTTTCAAAGATCAGATTCTCCATCGTAACATCGGTATAATAGCTTTTTCTGGCATTACTGATCGTCAGCGTAAGCGGCTTTGGCAAAATTCGAACCTGCAGCTGTGCCGGATCATACGCCTGTATGATTTCATATTTTTCGCATGCCTCTCCTTCCAGATCACAGATTACTTCTACGCCCCAGTCACCGGCATCTGCATGCTGAGCCCTGCCTTCCAGTTCAAGCTTCATTCCCTCCGGAAGTCCGGTAACCTGTGCTTCTACTGCCACCCGGTCTGTTCCGTCATAATAACGCTCTGGCTCTGTCACTCTGACCGCAGACAGGATAATCTGACAGGTCTCTTCCTCACTCTCCGTTTCCGTTATCCTTTCTGTTTCCCCGTCTGTGTCTTCTTCTGTTTCATAAAAACAATCACTTTCGTCTTCCCATTCTTCTTCCCCTCCGTCTCCTGAATCTGTGACGTCCTGATTCTCCTTCCCGTTCCCTTCTTCTGATCCGTTCTCTGTCATCCATTCCAATTCGCTCCATGTCTGATTCCTCCAGTCTGTCTGTGTTGCGCCAACCTGATTTGCTGCAGTGATAAGCATGCCACACATGCACAATACTGCAGCTGCTTCTGCTTTCCTCATGTCAATTTCCTCCCGTTTTCTAACACCTTTCTCTCTGCATTTATTTATATACACGCTCTATCATGTTCTGAATTTCTTTGCGATCCTGCAGCAGTTTTTCTCCCAGCTCCTGCATACGGTGATGACCTTCCGGAATTGTTTTTTGCTCCTCTGTCATTTGAAACAGTTTCTCTTCCATCTCTTCTCTTTGAATGCCTGCTTCCTTCAGCTCTACCATATAATGCTGCCAGGACGACAGCATCTCCGTCCAAAGCATCAGCCTTGCCATGGTCATCTGTCCCTCTTCCAGCTTAAGCAGCTGTTCACAGTCATTCCAGTAAGAAGAAAAAAGATGTTTACCTTCCCCTGTTTCATCATATTTTTTCCATTTATCCCGGTATTCTCCCAATTTTTCATATAAATGGCTCTTATCCCACAGTTCTGTATCTGCGGTAAGTACTTTGGGCATCCTGGTCACCTCAGAAAACCAGCTGGCTGCATAACGTTTTCCTTCCGGTCCTTTGTAAAAATACCAGTACGTTATTCCGGATTCATAGGCCACTTCCTGCCACCCGGCCGGATCCTGCATCAAAATTTCACGATAACTTTTTTCCTGTTTCTCCGAAAACTCCTTCCAGAGACTCCGATATGTTTGATCTTCCTGCTCCTCCATAACCAGATCTTCCTGAAAGTTCTCCAGAAGCTTCAGATATCCTTCTTTTCTTTCCGGATATTTTTTTATTAGCTGACAAAATACTTTTTCTCGCTCTTCTCCTTTCTGTTTCTCTGCTTCTGCCATTTCGATTTCAAATTCCATATTTTCTGTATTCCATTGCAGGGCACTGGCTTCTTTCATACCAAGTCCTGCCAGCAGACTTCCGGTAAGAAGCAGCATTCCCAAATATAGTTCTCCCTGTATCCCCAGCTTTCTCAGTTTCCTTCTAGTCCGCTTCAGGGAAATCACTCTTTTTTCTTTTCCCATCATTCTGAATGCCAGTTTTTTTAACTTTCTGTTTCCACAGAGTTCCCCCAGAAGAGCCATCAGTTTCCCATAGCTGTATCCATCCCGTCTCTCTGGATCTTCCTGATACAGCTGTGCATTCTGATCTGTATATTCTTTCGTCCCGGTATATTTTCCGTTACTTCCCTGACGTATCAACGAGCCCATATCAACCAGCACAATCCGGTCTTTCTGCAGCATCAGATTATCCGGCTTCAGATCTCCATAAGCAATCGGCGGGTTCTGACTATGCAGATACTCCAGCACCTCTCCAATCTGCAGACACCAGCATACAGCCATCTTTAACGTGACTCTTTCGTTTTTTTCCAGATATTGCTGCAGTGTGATACCCTCAATGTATTCCGATACAATCATCACCGCATCCTCCGTCTCCAGAATATCCGCAACTTCCGGAAGTCCCGGACAATGCAGAGTCTTCCATACCTCCACACTTTCCCTTGAAAAACAGAATCCTTCTTTTTTCAGTTCTTTTATTGCATAAAAGCGAAACAAAGTCTCCTGAAAGGCCAGATATACACTGCCTTCCTGTCCTTTTCCCAGCAGACGCAGAATCTTATATCTGTCGTCAATCCAGGTTCCCGGTTCCAGATCCATTCCCCCTTCCAATTATATGATTGTCTTCGTATCTGTTCAGCAGAATGCGAACGATACTACTTCTTCATAGATGGAATCAATTGGCGAACGCCATGATATGATTCACAGATTTGAATTGAATTTATTGTAGTACAAAACGCAACATTTGTCTATTGTTAATGTTGCACAATTTTTATTCTTTCCACTTATTATATAAATGTGTCATAGGTAATCTGGACTACCCAGGGGCTTTGAATGCAAAACATCCCCGCGTCTTATGACACGGGGATATCTCATTTCTGTTTCCTCAAACAGAAGATATTTTCTTTTACATTCTTTCCGGTGCATCAAATCCAAGTACTCCGATGCAGTTTTCCAGCACATCACGGGTCAGTACCAGCAATTTGATCCAGGATGCTTTCTGCTGCGCATTTTCTTCAGATAAAATCTTGGTCTCATGATAGAATCTGTTAAACGCATTGGACAGATCGTAGATATAAGAGCAAATCTTATGTGGCGCCATTTCCTCAAAAGCACTTTCCATCACGCTGTTGAATTTACTCAGTTCCAGCATCAGGGCTTTCTCACTGGCATTGGCTGCTACTCCGATCTCTCCTGCCTGCACGTCATTTCCGGCTGCCTGATATTTGTTCAAGATGGATTTGATACGTACAATGGTATACAGAATATATGGTCCGGTATTTCCTTCAAATGAAGTAAAACGGTCGATATCAAATACATAATCCTTGGAAGCCTGATTGGAAAGATCGCCATATTTAATCGCAGCCAGACCGACAATTCTTGCTGTCTCCTTTGCTTCTTCTGGATCAATTTCATGGTTGTCCATGATTTTATGATACATTTCTTCATTGATCTCACTGATCAGATTTTCCAGTCGCATCACTCCACCGTCACGGGTCTTAAACGGCTTTCCGTCTTTTCCGTTCATGGTACCAAATCCCAGCCAGGATAACTTTGTATCGTCACTTACCAGTCCAGTCTTCTTTGCACAACGGAACACCTGAATAAAATGCATTTCCTGACGTTTATCTGTCACATACTGAATCTGATCCGGCTGATACAGCTTCATACGTTCTACAATCGTTGCCAGATCCGTCGTCGCATACAGGGATGCGCCATCTGATTTTACAATAATACATGGCGGAATCTCTTTGGTGTCTGTCTCTTCTTTCACATCTACTACATAGGCACCCTGATCCTCATGTGCAAAGCCTTCTTCCTTCATCTTCTGTACCATGTCCGGAATATATGGCTGCGCATCTGACTCACCTTTCCACAGATCAAAAGAAACATCCAGTCTGCCGTAGTTTTTCTTTAAGTCAGTTACCGAAACCTTCATGATATGATCCCACAGAGCACGATAACCCGGCTTTCCAATCTGAAGCTGGCGGGTTGCTTCCAGCGCTTCTTCTTTATAGCTTTCATCTTCTTTGGACTTCTTGCTTGCTGTCGGATAAATCTCTTCCAGATCACTGATGGTAAATGGTGCTTCTTTTGGGTATTCCCCTGTATAATCATCCTGGAAATATACCAGATCCGGCTGTCGCTTCTGTAATTCCGTAATGATCAGCCCCATCTGCAGACCCCAGTCTCCCAGATGTACATCTCCTATCACATTATGCCCCATGAAACGTCCCATTCTCTTTAAGCTTTCACCAATAATCGCAGAACGTAAATGTCCTACATGAAGAGGCTTTGCAACATTCGCTCCGCCGTAATCAATCACGATCGTCTTTGGCTCTTTTGCTTTTTCTACGGATAAGTCCTCATCTGCCTGCATCTTCTGCAGATAATCTGACAGAAATGCACCTGACAGCTTCATATTAATAAATCCTGGATTAACCGCTGTGACTTCTTCAAACATGGTGCTGTCTGAAAGATTTGCCACTACATCATTGGCAATCATGATCGGTGCTTTTTTATATTGTTTGGCTGCCGCCATAGCGCCATTGCACTGGTATTCGCATAAGTCCGGTCGGTTGGACAGGGTCACCCGTGCAAGGGAGGCATCGTATCCGGCTTTCTCAAATGCCGGGATCAGTTCCTGAGCAATCAGATCTAACAGTTTTTTCATTTCAAACTTCCTCGCTTCTTGTAACTTCTCTTCTTGATTCCATGATATCCGTCAGAGGATTTCCTCTTCATGCTGACTGATTTTCGGATATCTTATTAATTATACTGGGAAACGGGTGGTTTTTCAATAGGTGTTTTTCTGGTTCGATATCTCCATTTTCTTTTTTCCTTTTTGCTTGACGGTAGGTACTGCGAATTTTATAATAAGTGGAGTAACTTATCTTATATTATATAGTGAACATCATAACAGTGATACAGAAAGGCATCATTATGGAATATACAAAAGATTATGATTACCGTTGCCCAACCGATGCTTCCAGGGTAAAACACACCGTAACTTATACCAAAGGAAGCTGCAGCCGTTATCCGGAAGATATTATGACTGATTTTACCTGCAGCCGTAATTCTGCCTGCAGTAAATGTGCGGAAAACTACCGGGATTAGTACTAAAGTAAAAGGAAAAAATATGACAGAGCAGAAAAAAAAGACGGCAGCAGACTCTGCCAGACCACCCCGAAAGAAAACCAGTTCCATCACAAAAGCTTCATCTGACAACAGCTCCTCCAGAAAGAACACCGATAAAAAGGCATCTGTTTCATCCAGATCTAAACGAAAAAAGAGTTCCCGCGCACAGGAAATCAGACGCCTGAAGATCCTGATGTTAACTGTTACTGCCTTGGTTTTGCTTCTGGGAGGACTGCTGATACATCGCCTTCTTTTCCCTGTAAATAAAGGTTCGCTGACTGGAGTCAGCAATGAAGTCCTGCAATACGAATCGGCTGTGGAGCAGGCTTGTAAAGATGCCGGAATCTCCCAGTTTTCTACTGTCATGCTGGCCATGATGCAGCAGGAAAGCTCCGGTCTGGGTACCGATGTGCTGCAATGCTCGGAGTGCCCGTTTAATACAGTATATGAAAACTATCCTAATGCCATCACAGATCCTGCCTACTCGATTCAGGTCGGTGCCGAATATTTTGCTTTCTGTCTGAAGGAGGCCGGTTGTAAAAGCATAAAAAATACAGAGCGTCTGAAAATTGCTCTGCAGGATTACAATTTTGGCAATAGTTATGCATCCTGGGTTCTGGATAATTATGGTATCTACACCGTGGAAAATGCCACAGAATTTTCCCTGATGATGCAAAACACATTGGGCTGGAGCAGCTACGGTGATCCCGAATATGTTGAACATGTGCTGCAATATTATAAGATGCCAGGTTCAAAAGTTTGAAACCACAATGTGCCGGTGGCACATGTTTGGCACCATAAAAAAACAGAACCTTACACTTTTGTGAGTGAACAGGTTCTGTTTTTTGTTACCGTTTTATTTCATTTTGCGCAGTGCCGTCACTGCCTCATCAATATACGGATTCACTGCCTGGGCAAAGCTTCCATCGGCCATAGCTGCAAATTCCGGATCGATCGGCATTTTACCAAGTACTTCCGTACCCAGTTCTTTTGCAATCTCATCAATGTGGCTTTCTCCAAAGACAAAAATCTTCTTTCCACAGTCCGGACAGGTCAGATAACTGTAGTTTTCCACAATTCCAAGCACCGGGATGTTCATGGTAACTGCCATGTTATAAGCTTTCTTTACAATCATGCGTACCAGATCCTGTGGTGAAGATACAATCACGATTCCCTCTACCGGAAGTGACTGGAATACTGTCAGCGGCACATCACCTGTTCCAGGAGGCATATCTACCAGAAGATAATCCAGTTCACCCCAGATGACATCACTCCAGAACTGTTTTACCATTCCGGCAAGCACAGGTCCTCTCCAGATTACCGGTGATTCCTCATTTGGCATCAGCAGATTGATAGAAATAACCTTGATATCATTCTCTGTAATAGCCGGATAAATTCCCTGATCATCTGCTACCGCAAGCTGATGCAGACCATACATTTTCGGAATAGATGGTCCGGTAATATCTGCATCCATAATACCGACACGATATCCTTTGGATGCCAGCTGATTTGCCAGAGAGGCTGTCACCATAGACTTACCAACTCCACCTTTACCACTGACTATACCGATGACATGTTTTATATCGGAAAATGCGTTCATATCCACCAGAAAGCTCTGTGGATTCTGTTTACTCGGACATCCTTCGCAACTTGATTTTGTGCAGCTGGATGCACTGCTGCATGTTGACTTCTCTGCCATATTATCCCTCACTTTATATTTTATGATTATGATAGACAGGGGGACGAAACAACTCCGTCCCCAACTTTCTTTATTTTATGCCATTTTGTCCGTTATTTCAAGGGATTCTTGTACTATTTCCAATACCTGCTTCGGCAATGTGCAAATACCGCCATGCCAAATTTTCCATATTTTAACGCCTTTCTGCAGTTCATATGATGATCCACAGACATCTCTGCCGGCAGCAACGCCTCCTTCTTCTCTCTTTCCCTGTATACATAGATCCTCTCTGTATGCTTCGTCTGTTCGGCACCAGAGATAAAAGCACTTAAAAATGGCTCTGCTGTTTCCGTATCGGCGTCTCCTGCCTCTGATGTGGCAGGCATCATTTCTTTCTCTGATTCCGGTACACTGCTTTCTGTTTCCGCCTGATTTTTCGATTCTTCTCTTTTTACGGTTCCATGCACTACTGTAAAAGTTCCTTTTCCGATTTCTTTCACACTTCCGTCTTTCTTATCTCCCAGAATTTCGGCACCGGTCAGAAGTGATCCCATCCATTTTCCAATATCCTGAAGATCTGATACCTTTATCGTGTTCGAAGCACCTATACTGCTTCCGGATGCACTGGCTGTATGTGACGTTTTATCTGCACCATGATCTTTCCATAAATTTACCAGATCTGCCAGGCTTCCTGACTCCTCCTCCCTGTCTTTTTGCATGGTAATCTCCACTGTTCCGCTGAGACTTTCGTACACGGTATCATCTGGAACAAACGTCCATTCCCAGATTTTCTTTTCACCTTCCACTCCGCCAAGTGCTATCTCTTTATCAAAAACACGGGAATCTCCCGGTACTCTCCATTCCACCTGACCGGTTACTTTGTCTCCTTTTTCTGTCATTGCATAGTTCGGCACTACGATATCTGCAAAACATTTGCCGATTTCCAGATTCTGATCTTCCACTTTATATTCCAGCTGCAGTATCTCTGTCCTTTCTGTTTCCTCTGCTTCCGATTCGAATTCCGACTTTGCTTCAGATTCTGTTTCTGTTTCTGATTTCAGTTCTGTTTCCGGATCCACATTTTCTGATGATTCCAGCTCTGGTATATTTTTCCCATCCTCATACTCTGTTTCATACAGAATCGGTTCTGTCTCCTCTGCTCCTGCATGTACACCTGCACAGCCTCCGAGCAACAGACAAAAGCTGCCAATACTCATCCATCTTTTTACTTTTTCTGCTTTCATACACAAATTCCCTTCTTCTTTTTCTCTATCGTATTGACCGCTTTTCCTTTTACTTCTTTTTAGTCAGAATAAGGCTGAATCGCCTGTCTGCAACTCAGCCTTTCTCCTGTTTCTTTACTATGATGTTGGAGCAAAAAACTCAACTATAATCCCTGTTGTCTTTTCCTTCCGGAGCTTTGCAAACATTCTCACAATGCTCCATCTGCGGCATGATCTCATTGATTCGTTTCAGGAGATATACCATCTGCTGTGCATCCTCTTCGCCCAGTCTCTCCATCAGCTGTGTTATCATGTGAAGCGGCATCTGCTGCCACTCTCTTGCCTGCCGTTCTCCTTCTGCGGTCAGTTCCACCAATGTTTTTCGCCGGTCTTTCGCATCTGTTCTACGTACAATCTGTCCCTTTCGTTCCAGATTATTCAAAGCTGCCGCTACCCTGGCTGAGCTGATCTTCATGGCACTTCCCAGTTCTCCCGCTGTGGCACTGTCCTGTTTTTTCCACAGATATAATAGCAGAAATGCTTCTCCTCTCATAGAATGACTCACTTTTCTGCTGGGTGCATAACGTCCAAGCCTGAAAAATTCTTCCAGAAATTCCCGTGCCAGATCTTCTGTATGTTGTTTCATATCCTTTTCATACCTCTTACTCATTTCTCTTCTTCGATTGTCTAATAGTATTAGAATTTTATCCCAGTCCATACAACAGTGTCAAGGGTTTTGGCGCATCTGTGCAGAGCATTTTTTATTTCATGGAACTTCATTTTCTGCAATAAAATATCCCCTCCGCGACAAATGACGTCACTTCACCTGCCACAAAGAGGATATTTTTTTCATTCAACGACGACTTACTTTATGCACTCAGACTTCTGTCCATCCAGAAGCATTTTTACTGCTGTTTACAACAGCGTGGATAAATTTCACACCTGCTACACCATCTGAAACGGTTGGGTAATCACCTGTTTTTTCCGGATACTGTCCATTCACACATTTCAATACATCTCCCATAAATCCATGATAGATATTGGCAAATGCAAAGGTCAGTCCTTCCGGATGTCCGGATGGAATGTGATTTCTGTCCGCTGCCATACCGGTAATATATCCGGTACCTCTGTGATAAATCTGATCCGGCTGTCCTTTTTTCGTTACTTTCAGATAATCCGGCTCTTCCTGTACCCACTCAACAGATCCTTCACTTCCAAAGATACGTATTGCCAGACCATTCAGATGTCCTGCACATACCTGAGAACAACTATACACACCATGTACACCATTCTCATATTCTACAAGAATATTCGCATTCATATCCAAATCCATACCATAATTATCCAATACCGCTGCTACTTTTTTCGGATGCATGCCGGTAATATAGGCAACGGTATCTTCGATATGCGTTCCGATATCTCCCACACAGTTGGAGATTCCGGATTTTGCAGGATCCGTTCTCCAGACAGACATCTTTGTCGTAGTCTGATTTCCTCCGCCGATTTCATCAATCAGCCAGTCCTGCAGATATTCCGCATTTACATTTACCACTTTACCGATTTCTCCTGCTTCTACCAGTTCTTTTGCCAGTTTTACCATTGCATAGCCGGTATAGGTATAGGTCACTGCAAACATCAGATGTTTTTCCCGGGCTATTCGCTCCAGTTCTTCGCCCTGCTCTATGGTAAAGCAGAGTGGTTTTTCACAGGATACATGGATACCTGCCTCCAGGAATGCTTTTGCTACTTCATAATGAGTCGTATTTGGAGTTACGATCACCACAAAATCAATTCCATCTTCTCTTGCACTTTCTGCTTTTGCCATTTCTTCATAAGAATCATAAAGTCTTTCCGGTGTAATTCTGTAGAATTCACCGGTTTCTTTATTCTTTTCTTCTCGAGAACTAAAGCATGCTGCTACCAGATCTGCAGTCTCTTCCAGTGCAATGGCCCTTCTGTGCACAGCACCGATAAATGCGCCAAGTCCTCCGCCAACCATACCATATCTCAGTCTTTTTCTGTCACTCATATCTCTGACCTCCTTTAGTTTGCAATTGCATCGTCAAATTTAAAATCAGATGCCCGGAAATCTATCTTTCTCACAAATTCTGCTGCTTCTTTTGCGCCATACTCTCTTTCCATTCCACTGTCTTCCCACTCTACCGATAATGGACCCTCGTATCCGATTGCATTCAATACCCGAATAATATTTTCAAAATCAACGTCTCCATGTCCCAGTGAACGGAAGTTCCATCCTCTTCTCAGATCGCCAAAATCAATATGAGAGCCAAGAAGTCCGCTTCTGCCGTCTAACGTCACCGCAGCATCCTTCATATGCACATGGTAAATCTTATCTGCGAAATCCTGAAGGAACAGGTGTGGGGTAATGCCCTGCCAGATCAGGTGGCTTGGGTCAAAGTTCAGTCCGAATTCCGGACGGTCTGCAAATTTTTCCAGAAGTCTCTTTGTAGAATAATAATCAAATGCGATTTCTCCAGGGTGTACTTCCAAAGCAAATTTAATACCATTTTTTACAAGTTCATCAAGAATTGGTGTCCACAAATCATAAATCTCCTGATATCCTGCTTCGATCATAGATTCCGGTGTCTGTGGGAAAGAATACAGATATTTCCAGATTGGAGATCCTGTGAATCCGGTAATCACACTGCATCCCATCTTTTTAGCAGCCACTGCCGCATACTTCATGGTCTCAATAGCCCAGGCACGAATCTCATCCGGCTTGTCTGCCAACTCTGCCGGAGCAAAGTTATTTAATCTCGGATCGTTATAATCACCTACACACTGTCCGATGATATGAGTTGCCAGAGCTTCACATTTCAGATCATATTTTGCCAGAAGAGCCTTTACTTCCGCTACATAGCTGTCGTCCTCTGCAGCACGTTTTACGTCCAGATGATTTCCCCAGCAAGCCAGTTCAAGGCCGTCATATCCCATATCTTTTGCTTTCCTGCACATGGTCTCCATGTCAAGATCTGCCCACTGACATGTCATAATTGTTAATAATCTGCTCATAATGATATCCTCCTGTTTTTGTTTCTATTCTTATTCTGTTTTTGATTTTTTCTGTATCATCTGAAGTCCAACAGCTAAAAGAAGAATGACTCCTTTTACTGTATCATTCAACAATGCATTCATTCCCAGTGCGGTAATAATCTTATCAATCAGTGTAAATGACATGGTTCCGAAAATAATTCCAAGTATTTTTCCCTTTCCGCCTGTCATGCTGATGCCGCCGATTACCACTGCTGCAATTGAATATAACTCATAGTTCTTTCCTGATGTTGCCGGGTCGAATGATGTATCCTTTGCGATTTTTAAAAATGTTGCCAGACCTGTACATGCTCCACATAATACAAATACAGAGATTCTGGTCCACACTACATTGACACCTGCAAGTAATGCTGCTTTCTCATTACTTCCCAACGCATATACTCTTTTTCCGTATTTGGTAGACGTTGTTACATAAATCAGCAGCAAGGCAATGATAAGAAATACCAGTGCTATATAGGAAATTGTCAGGAAATTCCCATTGCCGAATTTAAATAACGCCTGATATTTGGACAAACTTGCATCCACGCTATATCTGGTCTGGCCCAATTCATTCATCATATACTGAGAGATGGATCGGTAAATCAACATGGTTGCCAGTGTTACAATAAAAGCCGGCATTCTTAGTTTTCCCACCAGAATTCCATTCATCAGACCAAACACTGCACCAAGCACAACTGCCATCACCAGTGCAAGAAAAATGCTGTTTACTTTATTGAAAAAAAGTATGGTCAGACCACCGGCAAGTACAAAAGAAGAACCGACTGACAGATCAATATCACCTGTCAGAATAATCATACCCATTCCAAGTGCAATCGTACCAAGAATTGCACTGTGAAGAAAAATATTAGTCACACTGGTCCATGTTGTCTGAGATCCATTAATAGCCAGATATACAAGAAAAATTCCAAGAAAAATTACAATGAAATTATACTGACTCCAAAATGATTTTAGTTTTTTAAGCATCTTCTTTTTCTCCCTTAATCTGTTCCTTTATTGCTGCAGTCGCATAGAGCATTACCTTTTCTTCATTGATTTCTGAATGCTGCAAATCTGCCATCACTCTTCCGTGATAAAACACGATACAACGGTCTGCGATTTTCTTAATCTCAGGGATTTCCAGTGTATTAATAATAATGGTTTTTCCCTGCTCTGCCAGTTTCAAAATCAGACGGTAAATTTCTTCTTTTGCACCCACATCGATTCCCTGTGTCGGATTATCCAGCAGCAATAATTCTGCCTCTGTACTCAGCCATCTTGCAAGAATGACTTTCTGCTGATTTCCCCCAGACAGGCTGATAATCAGATTTTTAGGATCACCGGTTTTCATATTCAACTTTTCTTTATAAACATGAAATCTCTCCAGTTCCTGTTTTTTTCGAATAACAGGATTTTTTCCATCAATGGTATGTCTGGAAATATACAGGTTTTCTACCAGATTCATGTCCGGTATCACAGAATTTTCTTTTCTGTTTGATGCAACCAT
This sequence comes from uncultured Marvinbryantia sp., assembly GCA_934394985.1. Lineage (GTDB taxonomy): Bacteria > Bacillota > Clostridia > Lachnospirales > Lachnospiraceae > Marvinbryantia. The sequence goes on along the minus strand of CAKRRF010000005.1, from coordinate 48,606 downwards.
GCCTATCCTGTTTTTCATTGCCTGATGGATACTGCCATTTTTGTATTCATTCCCCCATGCAAGTATTTTTCCGCTTTCTATTTTTTTCTGTCCGAAAATTGCCTGCATTACATCTGAACATCCGGCACCCTGAAGGCCTGTAAAACCAAGAATTTCTCCTTTTCTCATCTTAAATGAAACATCTGAGAATCCGTCTCCGGTAATATGTTCCACATCCAGAATCAGTTCGCCGAGTGCCCTCTTTTTATATACATCCTGCGCATTGAAAGAGTCTCCAACCATATATTTGGTAACTTCTTCCGGTGTTGTCTCAGAAATCAGACCGCTGGCAATATATCTTGCATTACGTAACACGGTATAATGATCTGCCAGTGCAAAAATTTCCGGCATTTTATGAGAAATGAACACAAAAGACGTTCCTTTGTCTTTCAGATTTCTGACCAGTTCAAATAAATGCTGAATTTCATCATTATTTAATGCTGTGGTTGGTTCGTCCAGAATAATCAGTTTCGCTCTGGAATGCAGTGCTTTTGCAATTTCAAGAAGCTGCTTCTTTCCTGTATCCAGATGATCTGCCAGTTCCGTTGCGCCAATATTGACTCCCATCTCATTTAGCAGCGCTTCTGTCTCCTGTATCATTTTCTGCTTATCCAGTTTACCAAACTTTCCGGTGTATTCTTTTCCCAGGAACAGATTCTCATAGACTTTCAGGTCATTAAAGATGTTCAGTTCCTGATGCACAAAAGCAATTCCCGCCTGCTCTGCAGCTGTAATGGATCCATCCGGCAGTTCTTTTCCTTCAAAAACCACCTGACCGGAATCTTTTGTATAAACACCTGATAATATATTCATCAGTGTCGATTTTCCTGCGCCATTTTCCCCCAGCAATGCGTGAATCTCTCCCTGCCCGATCGTTAACGACACATCATCCAAAACCGTTACACCGAAAAAACTTTTTTGAATGTGCTCCATCTTCAATAATTCCAAAATCTTTTCCCCCATAACTAAATGTGAAGCGGACTGCCGCCAGTAATTCTGCTTATTGGAGACAGTCCTTTTTATCACTCTTTTTTATTTTTCGTCATATGTTCCGAATGGCTGGAATTCGTCTACGTTTTCTGCATCAACAACGGATACAGGAATTACATAGTTCTGTTCAATTTCTTCTCCCTTTAAGGATTTTTCCATTACATTGATTGCTTCTTTAATCATCGCCGGATCATATGTTACAGAGAATAAATCAAAGCTGTCCGGTCTTGCAATTGTCTGATGTTTGTCTTTTAATACTGCATAAATTTCAGCAAGTCCTGAAGATGCGGAAAGTGCTTTCAGACTCTCCATAAATTCTGTTTTCTTATTTTCATCTAACGCTGCTCCGTTTAATGATTCCAGAACGCCCATAGCAATTTCATCGTCATGTGTAAAAATCCAGATATTCTTGCTGGTATCACACTGTGCGCTGGAGAACCAGGATTCAAATAATTCTTTTCCTGCATCTCTGCTCCATCCTGTAGATGCAGATTTTACTACTACTGCATCAATTTCTTCATCTGACCATCCCTGCTCTGTCAGATATTTACGGAAGCCTGCGGATCGGAGTTCCGGTACTGAAGAATTATCACCGATCATTTCATATACATAGTCATCTTTTGTCAGTCCGTCTTCAATGAATCTTTTTGCTGTTTCATAACCGATTCCTTCGTTATCGCCTTTTACATCTGCTACAACCTTTGCATCAATGACATCACTGTTGATACATCTGTCGAACTGTACAAATGGAATATCTGCTGCCGCAATTTTTTCCAGTGTAGACTGAAGTCCGTTATCATATGGAAGGATAACGATTCCGGAAAGACCATTTGCATTTGCCAGAAGGTCATCCACCTGCTGAATCTGATTTTCTACATCTGTTGCTGCATATAATTTTGCAGTATAGGTTCCATCTTCATTGATCTCATCCACTTTTTCCTGTGCGTAAGAAAGAACTGCACCTGTCCATCCATGGTCAGCACTTGGAACCATTACAGCAATTTCATCAGCTGACACTGCCATTCCCATCATCATGGTTGCTGCCACTGCGCCTGCAAGTACGGTTGTTAATTTTCTTTTCATGTAAAATTCCCCCTTTTTCAGTCTCACGGACTTATTTTTCGTTTTTACTTGATATAGATACTATAGCATTCTTTCCAGGCTGATGGTGGTATCTGCTTTCTACCTTGGTTTTCTATTTTTACACTTTTTATGCATCAAAAAAAGGATATCGTATCTTTTTTTTAGATTCGTATCCTTTTTTTACTTATTCTGCAATTTCCTGTCACGCGGATATTTGTAATCCGCTTGGCTACTTGTTTGATTCGGTTAAAAAATGATCTATCTGGCGTTGTATTTCTTCCGTCACCTTATCAGATCCTGCGCTTCTCATTTTCTGAAGGAATTCCAGATACATGCTTTCCCAGTCAGAGCAGGTTCCCTCTATTAGCGTTTCTTTATATTCCTGTACAATCAGATCTATTTTTTTCATCTCCAACGCAATCATTCGCACATCTAATTCAAAGCCTTCCAGTTGTGATATCATGGCATCTTCATTATTTTTCTTAATGGTCTGAAACTCATCTTTCGCGATTTCGAATCCATGAAAAATATTTCCAAAATTCACCGGTGCTACGTTATACTTATATTTCTGGTTATTATCCGTCATTCTCGCAATGAGATCTGTATTCCGGTCTACCCTGATATAGTCTGTTTTTTCCACCCCACTTGTCAGCAGACGATATAATTCCCTTCCCTGTTCCGAATGCAGAAGATTCAACAGCTTCATTGCTTCTTTTGGATATCGGCTGGTTTTGGGAATGACAAGACAGTTTCTTCCGGTATCCCCGGTTATATAATAATATCCTTCCAGATCCCCTTTTTCAGCCTCATATTCCGTATCTATCTGATCAAAAACACTCTTATTTTCGCCTGTTTCCTCTACAAATAAAATATTACCGGATATTTTACCATTCTCTTCAGCAGGATTTATCAGATATGCCACATCCTCTCGGATATATCCTTTCTGATACCAGTCGGCCATCACTTCAAAGCAATCCCGATAGGAATCCAGTTCATACTTGTTATATACAACAGGCTTTTCATCAAAGATACGGATTACAAATGGTGAATCCTCTCCATATATGCCTTCATACCCTTTATCAGCCAGTTCGCAGACCGACTGATAATCGATTCCTTTTCCAAGTGCATTATTTTCTTTTACCTGTTCCAGAAAAGGCTCCATAACTGTGAAGCATTCTTTTACCGTATACGGATGTTTCAGATTCACATTCAAAATCTGTTCGAAATCGCCATACCGATCCATCAGATTCTTATTTACTATAAGCGTCTTATTCTGCCTGTATAATGGGCCCAATACAGGAATTCCATAGGTATTACTGTCTCTCATCTGTTTTTGCCATAATATCTGTGGAATCTGTTCTGTAAGGTCACTTCCATAATTATTCAGCAGATAATCGATTGCCATCAGGTTTCCCTTTTTCACCTCTTCCGAAAACCCGAGCACCTCTGAGCCAAGCCATGCAATATCTACGCTCTCTCCTGCAGCCATTTTCATTTCCCACTGTCTTGCATAGCTGTTTTTACTGATCACTTCAAACTCTACCGATATATCCGGATAAAACACATGCAGTTCTTCATTAAACTTCTGAAATACAAAATCCCATTCCTGCGTTTTTTCTCCATAAATCAGCCACTTCAGATTTGCACTTTCTTCCGCATAAACAAGACCTGACAGCAGCACCATCCATATTATAGATAACCATACTGTCCATCTCATTTTTTTCTGCATCTTTTATTCCACCTCCCTGTATGGCAATTCTATCTGTACGCAGGTTCCTCGTCCCTTTTCACTGAACACCTTCATCTGAGCCTGATCTCCAAGTAATAATTTCAGACGCTGATTTACATTCCGCACGCCGATATGATCCTTTTTGAACTGATAGCTGTTTTTCAAATCTGAATTCAAAATTTTACATTCTTCCGGCTCCATTCCTATCCCATCATCCTGAATAACCACAATCAGCCGATCCTCATATTTTTCCGCTTTTATTCTGATCATTCCCTTTTCTCTTTTCGGTTTGATTCCATGATAAACTGCATTTTCAATCAATGGCTGAAGACTCACTTTCACAATAGCGCCTTTTTGTACCTCTTCCGGTATATTCCACTGTACTTCCAGTTTTGATTCGTATCGAAGCTGCAAAATATCAACATACAATCTGGCATTTCGCACTTCCTGCTCTAACGATATAATCTGATCCGCATTATCCAGACTGATCCTCAACATTTCTGAAAGCTTCAGTATCATCTGTGATGCCTCATTATCACCTCTGCACAGTTCAATCACTTTCCACCTGATATTTTCCAATGTATTATAAAGAAAATGGGGACTGATCTGTGCCTGCAGCGCTGTGAGCTGCGCCTGATTTGTGATCATAAGATATTCCTGTAATTCCTTTTGTATTTTATTGTTGCTGTAAAAATTATAGGCAATATTCTGTATAATAGTCTGGGTTTCATCTTTTCGAAACTCATTCCTGCTTCCAGGCTGATATGACTGTGGATCCTTCAGAAGGTTAACGATACTTCTTACCGGCTGGTAACTGTACACAGAAATAGCCACGGATGCCAATATGCCAAATATTGTGATCAGCCCCATCATATAAACAACAAACTGTCTCAGTTCCCTTCGATAATGCTGGTATTTTTCAATTGGTACCAGTGATATATATTTCCAGTCATGTGCTTCCGACTCTGTTTCATTTAATAAAACTTTATGAAAATCAATATCTGATTCTTTCCATTTTTCTTTCTTATACTTTTCATTTGATGTAAACAAAATATTATTTCTTCTGTCCACTATCATAATGGTTTCATCTGTTTCCGCCGCTGCAAATTCTCCAAGTCTTTCCACATCAATATTAATAATCACTCCACCCAGAAAATGCATCTGAGATAATCTGACCGGCTGTATATAGGTGATAAGATACGGATATTTATTGGATTTCGGTCGGCTGATCATTCTTGCAGGTTCATAAATTCTTTCCGTAAAATTCGAATACCAGGTGAGATCATCAAATTCGCCGATATTACCACTCCAGTCTTCCGCCACCAGATAATTGCTTTTGCTGGAATATACATAAATAGAATCAATATAACTGAAAATATCTGCATACTGTTTCAGCTTTGTTCTGGCTACCAGAGTTTCTTCATGATTCACCGATGCATCACTTAAATCTGTCAGTAGGAAATTCATAATATCGTCATCCAGCGACAACTGCACTGAAATCTGAATCACCTCATTCATAATGGTATCCATTCTCTGTGCTGTCTGCTTCAGACTGTTTTCACTGACTGTCTGTACCTCCTGCTCGGTCAGTCTGTCCATTCTTTTTGACACTACAAAAACGATCATAGAAAACACTGCCAGTAATACTACGCTGATCATCACGAAATTGCGAACCAGCACACTGTTAAAGCGATAGTCCTGCAACATCTGAAAAATCGTATTTTTTTGTGTTCTTTTCTTTTTCATTTTGCCTCTTCCATCTTACTCCTGCAAAATTCCAGTGGTGACTGACCAGTATAGCTTTTAAATACTCTGAAAAAATATTTATCGCTTTTATATCCCACTTTCTGACTGATTTCATATACTTTATATTTTCCTGTCAATAAGAGCCTCTTCGCTTTTTCCATCCTGATTTCTATCAGATAATCTGTCAGTCCGATCCCCATACACTGTTTAAACATTCGACTGAGATAAGATGGATTCAGATAATATCTGTCCGCCAGTAAATCCAGTGAAATATCTTCCTGGTAATGTTCTTTCAGATATTCTACTATCTGTTCACTGATATTTATTGACACCTCTCCCTGATGTTCTTCTACTATATGTTTGATCTTATGGAGCAGATCCGAACAGGTCTTTTTCAGTGAATCTTTATCCGGAGCGTTCATAATTAAGGAATAATCTACCTGTTCTTTTACATTCAGCCACAGTTCCTGATTCATTTTCATAAAACGCTGTGACAGCATGGAAAACATATCAATTAATACAGTCTTTCTTTCCATCAGTGGAAGTTCCCGAAACTCAAACATAATATTTCCTATCTGGCTGTCCAGACTTTCCATATCACCACTGTTAATCAGATCCATCAACAACTGATATTTCTGCAATAATCTCTGCTGATCCGTATCATTAAATTCATAATCCCTCTCACTTTTCCGATGAATGTGTACCTGCATGGAAGCGTAATAATCTGCCATCTCAGTAAAATTCAAAAAAAGATGCTCCAGTTTATAATTCATCTGCAACGATACCAGCCCTTCAATCTCTTTGATTCTCTGAGACAGATGTTTTTTCAGTATTTTCAGAAATTCTTCTTTCTGTATTTCTTTATTTGATGTAATTACAATTTTCAGCTGTTCTCTTGATAAATAAACGGGATAATAATTGATCTCTTCCACAGATCCTGCAAAAATATTATTTAACAAATTATAACGGCTGTTCTTTTCTGTATAATATCTTTTTGTCACCCGTTCATCCAGATTCATTTCAATTTCTGCCACTGCACAGGGTGCGTTCATATCGAAGGACAGTTCCAGAAAATCTTTTTTCTGTATAAAATTTCCTCCATGACGAAGTCCTCCAAGAAGTACTCTCAGCCAGAACTGTTCCTGCAATTCCGGCAATAATTCTCTGACATCTTCCTCCAGTCCTTTTTTCTGATTTTCTACATTCTCTTCCTGCTGAAGCTGGTTATAAATCTGGCTAAATGTCTTTTCTATTTCATCTATCTGAATCGGCTTTAAAATATAATTTGCCACATTATAAGTGAGTGCCTGACGTGCATATTCAAATTCCTTATACCCACTGATAATCACCACTTTTATGTTCCATTCATTTTCTGATATTTCTTTTGCCACTTCCAGGCCACCAACCTCTGCCATACGAATATCCGTCATGACAACATCTACCTCATGATGTCTGACATATTCGAGAAGCTCTTTTCCATCTTCAAAATCTGCAACAATCTGATACCCCATTCGTTTCCAGTCAATAAAATTACAGATTCCCCTTCTTATCATACTTTCATCATCTGCAACTGCTACTTTATATAACCTTCTGTTCATACTCTTCCCCTGCTTTTTTATTTAAAAGGACTGTTTTCATCCAGAAATTTTTCCACATTGCTTTTATCCACACATACTGTTGGAACAATTTTCATTTCTTCATACTCTTCCCCTTTTATAATAGCTGCCCCTGTATCCACTGCCTGCGCAATCATTTCCGGTGAGTAAGTCATAGAAAACAGTGTCCAGCGGTCTTCTTCTCTGATTCTCTGATACATTTCCTGGGAACCTGACGATCCCGCTATCACTTTCAGATTCGGGAACCGATCCGCAACTGTTTTCTCATTCCATGCTTCATCCAGAACATCTAATACTCCAAGTGCAATTTCATCATCATGCGTAAATATGGCTCCCACCTGATCCAGCAGTTCCTGTTCCTGTTTGCTGATCCATTGCCGAAAAAGTTCTCTGGAATACGCTCTCTGCCACTCTGTATATCCTACCTGAATCTTACTGAAGTTCTCATTGATCACCTCATCATAACCGGCGCTGCGCAAAAAAGGTACCGTGGAGGTATCTCCCATCATTTCCAGCACTAATGTCCCTTTTGAGAAATAATGGTTAAAGTATCTGGCAGTAGCCGCTCCAATCTCCTTATTGTCTCCTTTTACAGTAGCCATCGGAGCAAACTCCGGTATTTCGCGGTCAAAAATCACCAGTGGAACATCTGCACTTTGTACCGCAATTCCTGCTGTCTTCAAGGAAGCCCCATCCATTGGAAGCATAATCAGGCAGTCAATTCCCTGTGTAAGCATTTCTTCTACCTGCCTGGACTGTTCATTCGCATCATTGGCCTCTCTGCAAATATATTCCCAGTCATTTTCCTGTGCTACTTTCTCCAGTTCTTTTTCCGCATAATAATCCACAGCTTTTGCCCATCCGTGCGTTGGTCCGATCGTACTTACCGCAATCAGTTTTTTTTCATCCGGCTCTGCATTTCTCCTATTACAGATGTACAGACTCATACAGATAACCAGTCCTGCTATAGCAGTGATAACCATTCCTGTCTCTGCTTTCTTTTTTATGTCCATATTTCCCTCTTCTTTTACCTTTATGATTTCAGAAATACTGTCACCTATCTTGTCAGTTTTTTCATCCAGTTTCCATAATTTACTTTCAAAAATACCGGCACACATTTCAAAAACTGATCGATATTCAGACAGATTACCACTACTGCCGGTGACGCACCTGCGACAAAAGCCATATAACAGGAAAGTGGTATCACTATCAGGCAGATACAGACAGTGTCCAGTTTTGCAGCAAATGATACGCTTCCTCCACCTTTAATGATTCCTGCATTTGTCGGCATCTGATATGCCATTCCTATATATATCACACTCAATATGCCCAAAAACTGATTGGCAAGTTGTCTTGCCTCCGGACTGAGATTATACAGACTCAGAATCGGTATGCGAATAAAGTACAGGAAAATTCCTCCTGCTATTCCAAGCAACACAAATAGCATCTGCAATTTTCTGGCATATCGTTTTACCTGCTCCCCGTCACCCATTCCAATCATTTTCCCAATCAGAACACTGGCTGCAGATGCTGCCCCTACGGCAGCTGATTTCACCAGCAGATAAAGATTGGATGCCGCACTGTTGGCCGCAATTGCCGCTGAATTCATGTGTCCAAGCACAACGGTCTGCATGGCTGTATTTATCCCCCATAGTGCACAGAGCATCAGAAGCGGCAGCATAATCTTCAGATAATCCTTCAACAGCTGCCAGTCTCTTTGCAGAAAATCTGACAACTTCATTCTCAGATATTTTTCTTTTCGTATCATATATCCTAGCAGTACTGCACACTCCAGTATTCTGGCTGTCAGCGTTCCAATTGCAGCTCCGGTCACTCCCAGCTCCGGTGCACCAAATCTTCCAAAAATGAGTATATAATTCATGCCACAATTAACGACAAGTGCCAGAACTGACAATTTCAGAGCAATTTTCGCCACTTCGGTACTGCGAAGTGCTGCCAGCAACATCTGCGTTACAGCAAAAAACAAATAGGTAAAGCGAATCGTATGAAGATACGTTACGCCTTCCCTGATAATTCTCTTATCGGTCGTAAATAACAGCATCGCCTGTCCCGGAAAAAGGGTAATAACAACAAATAACAAGATCGCTGCCATCATTCCAAAGCGCATGGCAATGGCAATTACTTTTTTCATGGGCTGAAATTGCTTTTTTCCCCAGTACTGGCTGCAGAAAATCACCATTCCATCACCAAAGGCAATCAATATCTGCTGATACAGAAACTGGATCTGATTTACTGCTGTCACGCCTGACAGGGAGAGTTCTCCATACGCCCCTAACATAATATTATCTGCAAGATTTACACTCAGCGTCACTATATTTTGCAATACCAGCATGATATACAGCTGAAAAAAACTTTTATAAAATTCTCTGTCTTTCATCTTCTTTTCCTGACCATTTTTTATCCTGATTGAGGACTTTTGACCTCGACATCATTATAGCAGAAAATCCCCGCTCTGTGACAGGAACCTTCGCTGTGAAAAGGCTATTTATTATTTTTATCTTCTTGCTAAATTCCTGTTTTTCCGTTATGATAGTGCAAGTATACTATGCCATACTTATACTGATATTTTACAGCTATCTATTTTTATTTAAGGAGAAGTTATGATTTTAGAAGTGAAAAATCTGAGCCACGGTTTTGGTGACCGTGCTATTTTTGAAAATGTTTCCTTTCGTCTTTTAAAAGGTGAGCACATCGGTCTGATTGGTGCCAACGGCGAAGGAAAATCCACATTTATGAATATTATTACCGGCCATCTGATGCCGGATGAGGGAACCGTGGAATGGGCAAAAAATGTCCGTGTAGGTTATCTGGATCAGCATGCCGTTCTGGAAAAAGGCATGACTATTCGAGATGTTCTGAAATCTGCATTTTCTTTTTTATTTGATATGGAAGCAGATATGAATCAGATGTTTGAACAGATGGGCGAAGCCTCACCGGAAGAGATGGAAAAACTGCTGGAGGAAACCGGCACCATTCAGGAACTTCTGGAACATCATGATTTTTACATGATTGATGCGAAGGTGGAAGAAATCGGTCGTGCACTGGGTCTTGTGGATATCGGTCTGGACCGGGATGTGACAGATCTGTCCGGCGGACAGCGTACCAAAGTGCTGATGGCCAAGCTGCTTCTGGAGAAACCTGATATTCTTCTTCTGGATGAGCCGACCAACTACCTGGATGAGCAGCATATTGAATGGCTGATGCGCTACCTGAATGATTATGAAAATGCCTTCATTCTGATCTCTCATGATATTCCATTTTTGAACAGCGTTATCAATCTGATCTATCATATGGAAAACAAATCTCTGGATCGTTATCCGGGTGACTATGACAAGTTCCAGGAAGTCTATGCTATGAAAAAAGCTCAGCTTGAGGCAGCTTACAATCGTCAGCAACAGGAGATCCGTGATCTGAAGGATTTTGTTGCCCGCAATAAGGCCAGCGTAGCCACCCGCAACATGGCCATGTCTCGTCAGAAGAAGCTGGATAAGATGGACATTATTGAACTGGCGAAAGAAAAACCGAAGCCGGAATTCCATTTTCAGGCAGCCCGGGCTTCCGGAAAAATGATTTTTGAAACAAAAGATCTGGTAATTGGTTATGAAGATCCACTGACAAAACCACTGAACATCTCTATGGAACGTGGCGAGCGTATTGCTCTGGTGGGTGCCAACGGAATCGGTAAAACTACCCTGTTAAAAAGTATTCTTGGCCTGATCAAACCATTCTCCGGCTCAGTTACACTGGGCGACTATCAGTATATCGGATACTTTGAACAGGAAACCCCGGCAGGCAACACTACCACCTGCATCGAAGAGATCTGGCAGGAATTCCCTGCTTTTAATCAATTTGAAGTACGTTCTGCTCTTGCGAAGTGTGGTCTGACCACTGAGCATATCGAAAGCCAGGTACGTGTTCTCTCCGGAGGAGAACAGGCAAAAGTCCGCCTTTGCAAGATCCTGAACAAGCCAACCAACATCCTGCTTCTGGACGAACCGACCAACCATCTGGATGTAGATGCCAAGGAAGAGCTGAAACGCGCTCTGAAGGAATACAAGGGCAGTATTCTTCTCATCTGTCATGAACCAGAATTCTATCAGGATGTGGTGACAAAAGTATGGAACTGCCAGGAGTGGAGTACCAAAGTTTAAATTCCTCTAATATTTCAATATACTTCAAAAGTCTTTTTAGAAATAAATCATCTTTCAGAAGTATATTGAAATATATCTTCTATTTCTCTATTCAATCATTGAAGCAATTTTTTAATTATCAAGTCCTTCTCGCGCCAACTCTTCTCCAGTATCGGGAAACTTTCTCCATATTGCACAATTTCCTGCACTCTTTTCAAAACTAATACAGCGTACAAAATTTAACTAGACTAATAACGCAGAATGAATTTTCTTTCTACTTAATGTGTGTTCGTCTCTTCGAGATTGACAACCGCACATTATTTTCCTATAATATAATGTGTGATTGTCAAAGTGAGGTGAGAAGCATGAACGCCAAGGAAAAAATCGAAGAACTGCTGGATGCGTCGGAGAATGGCACGATCACCGCTGCGCAGGTGACGGAAGCCGGACTGCACCGCAGCGTTTTACAGGAGTTTGTTAAGAGCGGCGAGATGTACCGCTTCGGGCGCGGCCTGTATGTGCGGAGCAGCGCATGGGAGGACGATTTTTACCTCTTGCAGCGCAAGTATGGGCGCGGGATTTACTCGCACGATACCGCCCTGTATCTGCTGGGCTATTCAGACCGTACCCCGGCGAAATATACGATGACCTTTCCCAAGGGCTATAATGCCCCGTCCTTGAAGCAGGAGAACTTAATCATCAAGCGCGTTGTGCCGGAGAACTACGAGTTCGGCAGAATTGAAATTGAATCCCCCTCCGGCAATCCGATTCGTGTTTACGATTTGGAACGGACGCTGTGTGACATTCTGCGCGGCAGCGGCAGCGATGTTCAGATCGTCGGAGAAGCCATGAAACGCTATGCAGCGTCCAAGGATAAGAACATTCACAAACTGATGCAGTATGCAGACCAGCTTCGCGTGAAGCCTAAGGTGCTGCGATACATGGAGGTTTTGCTATGATTACAAAAAATCCGATGCAACTAAAATCCTTTATCAAGAACAAAGCGGCAGAAAAGCATATCTCGGCGCAGCTCGTTATGCAGAACTATATGCTCGAACGGCTACTGGAACGGATTACGCTCTCGCCCTATAAAAATAATTTCATTCTCAAAGGCGGATTCTTGATTTCCGCCATTGTAGGACTGGACACACGGGCAACAATGGATCTGGACACGACGATCAAGGGCTTCACCCTGACGCATGAAGCAATTTGCAAAATCTTTACAGAGATTTGCGCTGTCCAGATTGCCGACGACGTACAGTTTGAGGTTGTCGGTATCTCTGACATTCGAGAAACCGACGATTACCCCGGCATCCGGGTCGCGCTGAAAGCGAACTATCCGCCGATCAGCGTACCGCTGACGGTGGATGTCACAACGGGCGACATGATAACGCCCCGCGAGGTGGAATACACATTCTCGCTGTTGTTTGATGACCGCACAATCAGTATTCTTGCCTACAACCTTGAAACGGTACTGGCGGAAAAGCTGGAAACCGTGCTGTCCCGCAACATTGCGAATACCCGTCCGAGAGATTATTACGATATACATATCTTGTATGCACTACGCGGTACGGAATGTGACAAAGCGACGCTACGCCGGGCACTGGAACGGACGACGCAGAAACGCGGCAGTGGCATGATCCTGACAGACTACCAGGGGATTATAAAAGAGATCCACGAAAGCGATACGCTCCGCAAGCTGTGGGAGAAATACAGCCGCGAGTATGAGTATGCAAAGGACACTTCCTTTGATGATACCTGTAATACCATTCAGACAATTATGGATGCAATCATGATGTAAACGTAAGGAGGCTTCTTTATGTGTTGGCTGGCAGCGCAGGGCACGATCATGGCGATAGGGCTTTTCGTTGGGCTTGTCTGCTCGTTGATTGAACTATTCTTCGGACATATCATTCTCTTTGACAGTATTGCTCTCGCCATTGCCACCGGATCTAGTAAAATCATTTTGGAGCTATTATCTCTCCTCACATATACCTTTCCATTTCTTCCCTAATTTGTCTGAATTGTTGACAAGTTTCAGGATTATCACTTTCAAAATGGATCATACGTTCCAGATATCCCTGTTCTTTTAAAATCTCACGACTTTTTGGATATACCAGTTCGAAAGTAAGGCAGATATGGCCAACCACATGGTCTATCGGCGTTTTCTTTATACTGCGCAGCACTGCATGATGTTCCATTACTGCTTCCATTACTTCTGGTGTCACCTTACTTTGCCGCAATTCTGCTGTGGTCACATTGTAAATATCTTCCAGCGGTGTTTCCTGATTCACCCGGAGAATATCCAGCTTGTCTGCATCCCTTAAGATCTGACAATATAAATCTTCTTTTAAGCTGTCCGGCAGCCGGTACGCACTGTGCCAGTATATGGCATCTCGAATCTGATCATCCCAGGCAGTTTCTTCCAGAAAACGGCGAATCATCCCGCCTTCCCCAAAAAGAAGCTCTGCACCGAATTTTGCATGATCCACAGATTCTGCATCCATAAATGTGTGAAACCTGCGAATCTGCTCAAATCTTCCAATATCATGAAGCATTCCACAGATCCATGCCACTGTGATCTCTTCTTCCGACATGGACAGGCTGCGGGCAATTCGTTCACATAATTCAGCCACTTTTATGGTATGCTCAATCTTCAGCCGAATCTTCGGATCTGACGGATCATAGTGACTTACATAATTCTGAAATTCTGATTCTACTCTTTGTCTGTTCATCTTTTTTCTCCACTCGTTCTGTATCAGTCTGGTAAACCTCTCTGGCTATAGGATACACTGTTTGCCCCGTTTATTCAACGATATGACCGTTGTTTTTACTTTTTCAACTCTGGTATTCTGTGCCCGAAAATGTTACAATATTCCTGCAGTTATGATGCGACCTGCCTGGCTGTTCTGCAGTGATACAGGGTCGCTGACACACATTATTTTTCTACAGGAGCCTATACTATATACTATGGATATGACATTACAACCTTCTCAGAAACAGACAATCACCCATCAGATGATTCAGGCTTCTGAGATTTTACAAATGAATAATATGGAACTGGAAGTATATCTGCAGAATCTGGCACTGGAAAATCCCCTGCTGGATTTTGAAGAGCCTTCGGACGATTCGACGCGGAAAAAAGAATGGCTGAATGCGCTGGATGAGCAAAACCGGGTATATGAGAAGCAAGAGCGGCAGGAAGCATCCGATCCATGGAATCTGAACACAGCAATGACAGAAACACTGGAAGATTCCCTGCTTCTTCAGGTCAATACCCTGAATCTGCCAGATAAAAAGATTCCTATCTTAAACTATCTGATTCAAAGTCTGGAAAGCAGTGGCTATCTTTCCACGCCTCTGGAGGAGATAGCTGCCAGCTGTCACTGTACTCTTTCCGAGGCAGAAGAGCTTCTCGGCCTTTTGCAGACACTGGAACCAGATGGCATTGGTGCCCGCACTTTAAGTGAGTGCCTCTCGATCCAATTAAAAAAGAAAGCTCCCGATCAGGAACTGGCTCTCCTGATCGTCCGTGATTATCTGGATCTGTTAGGGAAGAATCAGATACCCGCTATCGCCCGTGTCCTTCATCGCCCACAAAAAGCTGTCATGGAGGCATGCAGTCTGATCCGCTCTCTGAATCCAAGACCTGGTTCTTCTTTTGGAGACAGACATTATATGCCTTATATTCGTCCAGAGCTGATTGTGATCCGTTTTGACGGTTACTTTGATATTCTGTTAAATGATTCTTCCATTCCTGCACTTCGCATGAATACTTATTATCTGGAAATGTTGGAAAATGGAGGATCTGAAGAAGCCACACAGTATCTAAAAAAGAAAAAAAAGGAACTGGAGCAAATTCAGGAAAACATCTCCCAGCGATCCGGTATCCTTCTTTCTTTGGGAAAACTGATCGTAGAGCGTCAGCAGGATTTTTTCCTGAACGGTCCCGGTCATTTACATACCCTGTTACAGTCTGACGCAGCTTCTGTCCTTGGTGTACATGAATCTGTCATCAGCCGTGCAGCCAATGACAAATATCTCCAGTGTCAGTATGGCGTATTTCCTTTTTCTTATTTTTTTATACAGGGCAGAAATGATAAAGATGAAGTGAAAAATTTAATTCGTGATTATATTGCAGGTGAAAATAAGGCACACCCTTATTCCGATCAGAAAATTTCTGATCTTCTGGCCCAGAACGGATTGACTGTTTCCAAACGGCTGGTTACCAAGTATCGTACAGCTATGAACATACCTGCTATGAGCGCACGACGTACTTATGAACCATCATCACATACATGATACGAAGGAAGCCGGTTTCGATGATCTATATCACCGAACCGGCTTCTTTTGAGCTTAAAAATACAAGAATTCTTCTTTCACTGCATAGTTTTATACGCAGGCAATACACTCTACTTCTACTAATCCACCCAGTGGAAGTTTTGCTACCTGTACGCAGGAACGTGCAGGATATTCTTCACCAAAATATGATTTGTAGATTTCATTTACTTTTGCGAAATCATTCATATCTGCCAGGAAGATGGTGGTCTTTACGATCTTGCTGTAATCACTTCCTGCTTCTTTTAAGATTGCTCCCATGTTTTTCATAGAGCAGTGTGCCTGTGCTTCTACGCCTTCTGGCATTTTTCCAACAGCAGGGTCAATTCCCAGCTGTCCGGAACAATATACCATTCCGTTTGCTTTCACTGCCTGTACATATGGTCCAACTGCTCCCGGAGCATTTGTTGTTGCAATAATCTCTTTTGCCATTATTTTACTACCTCTTTTCCTTTCTTTTTCAGAACAGATCCGTTTCTTACACCGGTATGTTCGCCGTGCT
Source organism: uncultured Marvinbryantia sp. (assembly GCA_934394985.1). Classification (GTDB taxonomy): domain Bacteria; phylum Bacillota; class Clostridia; order Lachnospirales; family Lachnospiraceae; genus Marvinbryantia. Next base: position 32,412 of record CAKRRF010000005.1, on the reverse strand, counting down.
TCACTGCTAATTCGCCATTTACCATTACATATTCAATTCCTTCCGGATACTGAATCGGATCGGTGAAGGTTCCTTTATCAATGACAGTATCTGGATTGAAAATACAGATATCTGCGTATGCGCCTTCACGGATTTCTCCACGATCTGTCATGTTAAATGCTGTTGCCGGTTTCTTTGTCATTTTATATACTGCTTCTTCCAGTGTCAGAGCTTTGTCTTCACGCACATATTTTCCCAGGATTCTTGGGAATGCACCATATACACGAGGATGTGGTTTTCCACCAAGCAGACCATCTGTGCAGGCATTCATCTCAGGACGTTTCATGAAGAGCTGTACATGTTCTTCTGTTCCGTAGAAGTCTACCATTCCAACTGCATTTTCTTCTTCATAAAGAAGATCAAATGTTGCTTCATATGGATCTTTTCCGCGAAGTTCTCCCAGCTGTGTCAGGCTTAAACCTACTGCATCCTGATTCTTCTCTGTTTTTACGCTGGTTACGAAAATCTTATCCAGACCTGCAAACTCTACAAAGTTATCCCATCCTGGAATTCCATGTTCAATATCGTAAACCATTTTTTTACGAAGTTCTTTGTCAGCCAGACGTTCCAGAACTTTATCTGTTCCGCCATCGTGTACCCAAGGAGGAAGAATGACGCCAAGCATGGTGCTTCCTGCCACGTATGGATACTGGTCGAATGATACATCAATACCTTCTTTTTCTGCTGCTTCCAGAAGACGTACCACATCATCAATCTTATCCCAGTTTTTCTTACCACATACCTTGAAATGTGAATAATGAATCTTGACACCAGATTCTCTTCCGATTTTAATAACTTCTTCCATGGAGTCCAGAATGGTATCTGCTTCACTTCTCTGATGGATGACAAATCTTCCGTCATATTCTGCTACCACTTTACACATTTCAATAATTTCTTTAGACTCAGAATATGCACAAGGCATGTAGATCAGACCGGTAGATAAACCGATTGCTCCTGCTTCCATTTCACGTCTGGTAATCTGACGCATTTTTTCCAGTTCTTCTTCATTTGGAAGACGGTTTTCCAGTCCCATTGCCTCCATACGGATATTTCCGTGAGGAACCAGGTAACATTCATTTAATCCTGGTTTTACATCTTCCACCATTTTCAGGTAACCTTCTGTTGTCTGATACTTCCAGTCGATCTCGTCACTGTCTCCATCCAGTCCAGCCAGATTTTTTCTCCATGGACTGATATACTGTGTTGGAAGTGGTGCCATAGAGATACCGTCCTGTCCCAATACTTCTGTTGTGATACCCTGCATGATCTTAGGTCTTACTTCCGGATCTACCAGAATCTGAAGATCACTGTGGCTGTGTGTATCGATGAATCCAGGAGCCACTACCAGCCCTGTTGCATTGATCACTTCCATATCTTCTGTTGTATCAATATTACCAATCTTTACGATCTTATCATTTTCCACCAATACATCTGCTTCATAACCAGGCTTCTTCGTTCCATCTACTACTAAACCGCCTTTGATTAATTTTTTCATTTGCTTCACCCATGCCTTTCTATTAAAATTTCGGCAGCTGTCTGTGGATCGAATGCATGACCCACAGACAACTGACTGTTTTTAATCTTCTTCCAGCTCAAGTTCCGGAGCCGGAGCAACACCCATACCACGTTCAATTGCGGATACTACAAAGATTACGATTAAAGCTACGATACCGCCTGGAACCATTGCACTTAATCCCCATGGTGTATGTAAACCATAAATCCAGATAGCTGCTACGATTGTTCCGGATACGATAGAGATAAATCCGGCTCTCTGTGTTACGTTCTTGTAGAACAGACCACAGATAAATGCAGCGAACGGACCTGCACTTCTCAGTGCGAAAGCACCCATCATAACGCTGATAATATTGGATGCTGTTAATGCCACGATCAGACCTACGCCTCCAACGATCACCATAACCACTCTGGAAATCCAGATTTCTTTTGCATCATCCTGTTTTCCGCCATTGATATATGGACGGAATACGTCATTTGTAAACATGGTTGCAGTACCAATCATGTTACCGGATGCGGAACTCATGGTTGCTGCTACTACTGCTGCCAGTACGATACCTGCTACCACTGCCGGTGCAAAATTCATAGTTGCATCTGCCAGTGCATTTTTCTGTGGACCACTTGCATATCCATCGATACATACATAAGCCATCAGACCGATGATTGCCGGTACAATTGCATATACAGCAGACAGAACACCTGCGATCAGGGAACCAAATTTTGCTGATTTTCCATCTTTTGCAGAACAGTATGTCTGAACAATTTCCTGTCCGGTAGGGAATGTCATAAAGTACATTGCGATATAACCGATTACGGTAGGTATACCAATCTTTGTCATACTAAGCAGATCCAGAGAAGCTCCTGTAGAATCTGTCACTGTTTTTGCTTTTGCGAAAAGTCCTGCAAAGCCGCCTACCTGCTGGTTGCCAAGCATAACAAACATAGCTACTGCCATACCAACCGTAATTACAATTACGTGCATCAGGTTTGCTGCTGCTACTGACTGGAATCCACCTACCATGGTGTAAATGATAACTACGATCGTAATCACGATTGCAGCGGTACGGAAATCCAGTCCGGTTACTACGTTAATAATGGACGCTGTTGCAATAATCTGTGCTCCTGTTGCCATGAACAGAGCTGCGATAGAAGTAAATGCTGTAAAAATGTGGGAAGCTTTTCCGTAACGTTTTCCGATAATCTGTGGTACAGTACTTGCCTGTGCTTTACGGAAATATGGTGCAATAAAAGATACCAGTACAAATCCGATTCAGGCTGCAATTACATACCAGCATGCGGAAATACCATAGCTGTAAACATTGGTTGCAATACCGGTTGTACTAGCACCACCGGTATTCGCTGCGAACAATGTTCCTGCCAATACTAAAGGTCCTAAGGACTTTCCTGCCATCAGGAAATCTTCGTTACTCTGTTTTGCCTGCTTTGCTGCTTTTCTTTTGGACACTACCAGACCTAATACAATCGTCAGTGCCATGTAAATAAAGATAATAATTAATGCTGTCGTCTGTTTTCCACTCATGTTTATAATCCCTTCTCTTATGAAAAATCCCCGCTGTCTATTTCAACAGTGCTTTCATGATTCCATAGTAACAGTCTGTTACTTTGGTAAGCTGGTCAATTTCAATATATTCATTTACAGTATGTGCCAGATTTTCTTTGGATGGTCCAAGGCCGAAGGTCTTAATTCCGGCTTCACCAGCGTAGTGGCTTCCGTTTGTACAGAAGTTGTACTGTGTGATCTCTGGTGTGTATCCCATTCCTTCCAGTTCCTTCTTTACATCCTGTACAAATGCATCTTTTTCATCGTACAGCCATCCTGGGAAGAATCTCTCACCTGTAATTTCATTTCCTGTGTAGCACTGTTCTTTACCAACTGCATAAGAAACCTTTGCTTTTAACTGAGGATCTTCAGCCATCAGCTTATCCAGAAGTTCCTGAATTGGTGCCAGCACACTTTCTTTTGTTTCGCCAACAAGAAGACGTCTGTCATAAGTAGCACGGCAATATTCCGGTACAACAGATGCTCCTGGGTATGGTGCAGACTTGATATCGGTCAGTTCCAGAATACCATCGCCCAGTACCGGATGATGGGTTGGTTCCAGAGTGCGAATTGCTTCGATTACTTTTGCCATCTTGTATACCGCATTGATACCTTTTTCAGGGTTTGCAGAGTGGCAAGGTTTTCCGAATGTTTCCAGAACGATTTCGCCACGTCCTCTCTGTCCGATCTTTATGTTCAGCTGAGAAGCTTCCCCGATCACTACATAGTCTGGTTTTACAAAATTGCTGATTTCGCGGGCAGCCACACCTTCAAAACATTCTTCATGAACTACACCTGCTACGTAGATTTCTCCTGCAAAATCTTTCTTTGTATCTTCTGCAAAAGCTGCTGCTGCAGTAACAAATCCTGCCACTGCGCCTTTCATATCACTGGTTCCTCTTCCGTAGATCTTTCCATCATGGATCTCAGCTGCGAAAGGCGGATACTGCCATTCTGTTTCGTCAGTTACCGGCACAGTATCAATATGTCCGTCAAAAAGAATCTTTTTACCTGGACGATTACCTTTGATGCATCCGATGACGTTTCCATATTTATCTATGGTTACGGAATCAAAACCTTTTTTCTTTAACTGTTCTTCCAGAACTGCTGCCACACCGTCTTCATGTCCGGAATAACTCTGTTTCTGAATCAGATGCTGACATAATTCTACTACTTCTTCCTGTCTTTCTTTGTTTAACATAGTACCCTCCTGTTTTCCTTATGCCTGAGTATTTTTATTTTTCATGTGTACTTGGATATTTTCCATCCCACACAATTGCTTTATAGTTTTCCTGGTCGGTATCACCCTCTGTGCTGAAGAACAGTACACGGGAATTTTCATCCAATCCCAGTTCTTTCTTCAGGTCTGCCAGTTCCGGATTGGTCATGATCTCAGCCACGCATCCAAATGCTGCTGCTCCGCTTTCTCCTGAGATCACACGGTCATCACCTTTTACCGGATTACCAAGAATACGCATTCCCTTTGCGGCTACATAGTCCGGACAGGAAATAAAGTGATCTGCATAATCAGCAAGGATTTTCCATCCGATGCTGCAAGGTTCGCCACATGCCAGTCCTGCCATAATGGTGTTCATATCACCGGTTACGAAATGACGTTCCCCGTCATTTGCTTCTGCGGTACGATACAGACAGTCTGCCTTGTTTGGTTCTACAATGGTAATTACCGGTCTGTCTTCACCATAGATTGCAGAAAACAATCCGGTCACTGCACCGGCCATAGATCCGACACCTGCCTGAAGGAAGATGTGAGTTGGTTTTTCAGGAAGCTGTTCCTGTGCTTCCAGTCCCATGGTTCCGTATCCCTGCATGATCCAGGTAGGAATATCTTCATATCCTTCCCATGCTGTATCCTGTACCATTACCCAGCCCTTCTGCTCTGCCTGGCTGTTAGCCAGACGAACGGCTTCGTCATAGTTCAGATCTGTGATGCTTGCATCTGCACCCTCTGCCTTGATGTTATTCAGACGTTCCTGTGCGCTGCCCTTTGGCATATATACAACTGCTTTCTGCTTGAACTGATTGGCTGTCCATGCCACGCCTCTTCCGTGGTTACCATCCGTAGCTGTCACAAAAGTGATATCTCCCAGTTCTTTTCTTGTCTCATCGGAAACCAGTGTTTCATAATTTATTTCTGAGATGTCTTTTCCCAGACGACCTGCCAGATAATTTCCAATGGCGTAGCTTCCTCCCAGAACCTTAAATGCATTCAGTCCGAATCTCCAGGATTCATCTTTTACGTACACATCTTTTAATCCAAGACACTTTGCTGTTTCTTCCAGATGTGCCAGCGGTGTTGGTGCATACACCGGAAAGCTCTTGTGAAATTCACGGATTTTATCAGCAGATTCTTTGCTGAATAATTTCAGATCACATCCGCTGTTTGTTTCATGCTTCCGTGTCACCATCTTAAATGATTCTTTCATTACTTCCTTCCTTTCTTTCGTACCCGGGTTTCTCATCCGGTATGTTTCGTCTTATATCTATCTATATAGCAAAATCCGTTCCCATTTCTGAAAAAAGATTAAAATTTTTTTAAAAACAAAAAGATCCCAGAAAAATCAGGGGTTTTCCTACCTCCTGTCTTTCGTGAATCTTTTTGTTTTTCTTAGTAGAATTTTCTTATTTTTCCAATTTTTCTCATTTTGGGAATTTTGAATTCTCAGAATGAGAATTCAGGCCGTTTTTTCTCATTTTGAGAATCATTCTAGTTTCCGATACAGGGTGGCAAGTCCGATGCCCAGTTGTCTGGCCGCTTCTTTTTTCCCCTGAGTAGTATCTCCATATCGGGCAATGGCCTGCCGAATAGCTCGTTGTTCCAGTTCTTTCAGAGTCAACGGTTCTTCCTCTGCTTTTTCTTCTGTTCGGAGGCTGTCTGATTCCGTGGATCGTGCTTTCGCTTCATTCTTACTGCCCCATTCTCTCACATCCCGTGGCAGGGTTTTTTCATCCAGGACTCCATCCAATCCCATCATATTTACCATGAATTCCACCACATTCTCCAGTTCCCTCACATTGCCAGGCCATGGATACTGCCTCAGACACTCCAGCACCGGCTCTGTGATTTTCCAGAAATATTTCTGAAACATTTTCGCATAATGAGCAGCAAAATGCTCCGCCAGCAGCTGAATATCTTCCGTTCGTTCTCTTAGTGGTGCAATCTCCAACGGAATCACATTCAACCGGTAATACAGATCTTCCCGGAACTTCTTTTCCTGGATCATCTCCCTCAGATCCCTGTTGGTCGCAGCTAAAATCCGCACATCAACAGGAATCACCTGATTGGAACCGATTCGGGTAATCTTTCGCTCCTGCAGCACACGCAGTAACTTTGCCTGCAGATACAATGGCATATCTCCGATCTCATCCAGGAAGATCACGCCTTTATTAGCCAGTTCGAATTTTCCAATTCGACCATGTGGATCTGCACCGGTAAAGGCTCCCTTTACGTATCCAAACAGCTCTGATTCCAACAATGCCTCCGGAATCGCCGCACAGTTAATCGCTACGAATCTTCCAGATCGACGGTTGCTGGCGTTCCAGATGGCTGTGGCTACCATCTCTTTTCCGGTACCACTTTCTCCGGTAATCAGCACAGTCGAACTGCTCTGTGCTACCTGCATGATCTCCCGCTTCATCTTTTGCGTACTCTCACTATCACCGATAATATTGCTGCAGTCCAGCGTATGAACTGTGGAGGTCATTTCATAGTACTTTTTTTGAATAGCTTTACTGTTTTCAAATAAAAGCAGACTGGCATATCTGCCTTTTTTTCTCGGTAAATCATAAAGATGCCCCATGATCGAAAATTCTCGGTCTGCAATCTTCATTTTATATTCATTTTGGTAATTCATGCGGTCACCGGTTGCCTCAATCTCCACATAAGTTCCTTCCGGCATATCCAGTTCCAACTGTTTTTTCGCCGATGTATTGGCTGTGGTGATCACATGGTCATCCCCGATAATGATAATTCCCTGATCAATATGCCCTATCGTGCAGTCCAGGGTATCCAGCAGCCGGTTCTTGCTATCCAGCTCTCCATACTCTTTTGCCTTCGTTGTAATGAAATCTGCAATCTGTTCCAGAAATTCCAGATATAACTGCTCATCCTCCAGGATTCTTTCTTTCTGTTCCCGGCTGCTGCCAACCAGGCCAATAATCCCGATAATCTCCATACCCATGCGCACAGGCATGGAAATCTCAATCTCTTCCTGACAATCGTTACAATGCGGACAATTCTGACAGATCAGTTCCTGCCCAGGTGAATAAATAATCTGGCGGCGTCCTGTTTTCAATACCTGCCGGTATACATATCCCTCTGCTGACATATCCTGATTCACCAGTTCACGGAACATCCCTGTTCCCGCCACACGATACAGACGATTATCCACCACTTCCACATCCACGCGTGAAATCTTCGATAACACCTCTGCATACTTTGCCACTGTATCTTGAATTTTTACTAAAATACTTTCCATAAAAAGCCTCTTTCGTGTCCATCATTCTTATACGCTTCATTCTATCAAAACCATTCTTCTTCCGCAAGATATACACATTTTTATCCCCTTCCTGTTGCAGAATGTTTTTCTTTTCTTTATACTGAAAGGAAGTGAGCCCTGTTTTCTTTCGGCTTGATACAAAATTATGGGAGAGAGATGTCATGAATTTTACCAAAGATACACTATTTGACTTATTAAAAGAAGGAATCTGGAAATGCGTTGCCAGGATTGGTATTCTGGTACGATGGCTTGTTCTGGCCGGTGCAACCGGCGTTGTTCTGGGGCTGATCGGTGGTGCTTTTGCAAGATGCATTACAGCGGTAACCGGATTTCGTACTACACACCCGTGGATGCTGTACCTGCTTCCGATTGCCGGTCTGGCTATCGTAGCCATGTATCAGCTGGATCCGTCCCGTTCCGGAACCAACCGGGTACTGGAAGGTATCTCCGGTGGCAAGTATGTACCACTTCGTATGGCGCCTCTGATTATGATCTCTACGATTCTGACACATGCCTTTGGCGGTTCTGCCGGCAGAGAAGGTGCTGCCCTGCAGCTGGGCGGAAGTATCGGTGGAACACTCGGCAAATGGATCAAAATGGATGAATATGACCAGAAGATTATGATTATGTGTGGTATGAGTGCTGCTTTCTCTGCATTGTTCGGTACCCCGCTGACAGCTACTATTTTTTCTATGGAAGTCGTCAGTGTCGGCATCATGCAATATGCGGCGCTGGTTCCATGTTCTATCGCGGCACTGACTGCAAAGGAAATGGCCATTCTGGTCGGTGCGGAAGGAGAACATTTTACCATTCCTTCCGGTATTCCTCTGGATGCCAGAAATATTACACTGGTCATTATCCTGGCTTTGCTCTGCGCCGCTGTCAGTATCCTGTTCTGCTCCATCCTGCACCGTACAGAGCATCTTTATCAGCAACATGTGCCAAATGAATGGATTCGTGTGGTCTCCGGTGCCCTTCTGATTATCCTGCTTACAAAGCTTCTTCATACTACGGATTATCTGGGTGCCGGCATGAATATCATTACTGATGCCATCTCCGGCGAGGTGGTTCCTACCGCTTTTCTGTTGAAAATAATCTTTACCGCAATCACACTGGGATGTGGTTTTAAAGGCGGAGAGATTGTCCCGACCTTGTTCGTCGGTGCAACCTTTGGATGTATCTTCGGTCAGCTGACCGGCTTTCATCCATCACTGGCCGCTGCCTGCGGTATGGTTTCCGTATTCTGTGGTGTAACCAACTGTCCGATCAGCAGCCTGTTCCTCAGCTTTGAATTGTTCGGTTTTGACTGTATGCCGTTTTTCCTGCTGGCCATCGGTATCGGCTATCTGGAATCCGGATACTTTGGACTGTATCACAGTCAGAAGATCCTGTATTCCAAGACAAAGCTGCAGTTTATCAATACCCGTACCAAAGAATAAGCACTTTCATCTGAAATAATTTATAAACAAGGAGATTACGACACCTTTTATTTTGTCGCAATCTCCTTGTCTGTTGTACCCAGTAACTATTTGTTTTTTATGTTACACTTCCAGAACCATGGCCTGATACCCTTCCAGATGCCATTCTTTTCCATTTTGCCGAATTTCTTTACAGTTATTTAGCAGTACTGCTTTCACCTCTTTTTCCAGCGTAACACTCTGGGCTTCTTTCTGATAATTGGCAATCACTAAAAGAGTCTGCTTATCACTCTGACGGTAAAAGGCCATCAGATTCTCACAATCTGTCCATACGGGAACTGTTTTTCCCCATACAATTGTCTCTTTATATTCCGGATTTTTACGAAGCTGAATCAGCTGACGATAATACTGATAGACCGAAGTCTCATCCTGTCTCTGCGCTGCCAGATTGATCTTTTTATAATCCGGATTGTTCATCAGCCACGGAGTTCCTGTAGTAAAACCTGCATGCTCGGATGCATCCCAGGAAAATGGTACTCTGGCATTATCCCGACTCATCTTCTTTACTGCTTCCAGTGCCTTTTCCGGTGACAGCCCTGCCCGAAGTGCCACCTGATACTCATCACGAGTCATGACATCATCTATCTGATCTATGGATGTAAAATCCACATTTTCCATACCGATTTCCTGCCCCTGATAAATAAACGGAATACCCCGCACCATAAAATGCAGTGTTGCCAGCATTTTCTTGGAAGTATCATTCACTTCCCCCTCTGGCAGATAATGACTCACGCCTCTTGGCTGATCATGATTTTCAATAATATTGGATAAAAATCCTACCTTCCACGCCTTTTCCTGACTGGTAAATATCGTATCCCGATATTCATCTGCTGTAATCGTCTTCCTGTCATACCAGCCTTTTTCACTTGCTCCGTAAACTGCACTGCTCATGTCAAACATCGTAGAAAAATAGCCATCATCTCCGATAAATTCTGGCAGGGTATCTTCATGTTCATCAAAGACTTCCCCTACACTGAACGCATCATACTTTGCAAAAGTTCGGTCACGAAGTTCCGTCAGGAAATCATGGCAGCTGACTTCTTTTAACATATTTCCCACATAGCTCAGTCCATCATCCCGGTCCACCGGATAATTCTTCCATGGGAGTGATTTTTTTATGTTAATGATCGCATCTATACGAAATCCTGCCAGACCTTTTTCCAGCCACCAGTTCACCATCGTAAAGATCTCTTCCCGCACTTCCGGATTCTCCCAGTTCAGATCCGGCTGCTTTTTATGAAACAGATGAAGATAACATTTATCCGGGTGGCCCGGCAATGGTTCCCAGCAGCTTCCGCCAAAATAACTCCGAAGATTCGAAGGTGCCTTTCCATCCCTCCAGTCTTCAATATAAAAATACTTTCCATATTTGCCGTCCGGATCCTCACAGGCTTTTCGGAACCATTCGTGTTCATCGGAACAGTGATTCACTACCAGATCCATCACAATACCGATATGACGTTTTTTGGCTTCTTCCAGAAGCTTGTCCATGTCCTGCATATTTCCAAATAACGGATCAATATTATAATAATCTGAAATATCATATCCCTGATCTGCCATCGGCGAACAGTAAATCGGAGAGATCCATACCAGATCCACTCCCAGCTCTTGCAGATAATCCAGCTTGCTGATAATTCCCTTCAGATCACCCACACCATCTCCATTACTGTCACAAAAGCTCTTCGGGTAGATCTGATATGCCACTTTTTCATGCCACCATTTCTTTTTCATTCGTTTCTCCTCTTTTGCTTATTTGGATTTTTCGTGAATCTGTTTTCGATCCGTTTGGTATTTGTTCTACAACACTTCCCGATATACCCTTAATACATTTTTGTAAAATATACGATCTGTGTCTTCTTCCGAAAATCCTGCTTTTCGTAATCCGTCATACAGCATCGGTAATCCGGATGCGTCCCCAAACTCCACAGAATTACTGATTCCGTCAAAATCACTTCCCAGTCCGCATACTTCTATGCCTCCCACATTTACCATATGCCGGATATGCCGGATCATATCCTCTATACGGCTGATTTTCTTCTGATGAACAGTAGCATCCTGAAAAAGAGAAGCATCTGTTGATAAGTCCTCTGGCTGTTCTGATTCTGTCAGAAAATCATAACAGTAATTCAGCCCCATCACACCTCCACGGTCTGCCAGGGCACGAACCATATCATCGGTCAGATTTCGGCATACATTACATTCTTTCGCAGCATTAGAATGACTGGCAACAAAAGGTTTTCCGGTATAACGCAGTACATCCCAGAATCCCCCGTCCGACAGATGAGACACATCGACGATCATTCCCAGTCGTTCCATCTCCTGTACCATCTCGATCCCAAATTCTGTCAGTCCTTTATCATTTCTGTTTTGAAACAGTGGCTTTTCCTGTCCGTCCTGCATCAGATTAGGAAATCCAATCGAATTTTCAAAGTTCCACGTTAATGCAATCATACGTACACCCAGACGATAGAATGTACGCAGTAATGCCAGGTCTTCCCTTACCACGCATCCTTCTTCCAGAGTCAGCATAGCGCTCATCTTCTGGTGCTTCTGATTTTCCAGAATATCCTCATAGGTAAATACCGGTGCAATGAGTTCTTTATTTTCTTCCAGTTCCCGATAATAACAGTCAATCATTCCAAGTACCGCACCAAGAGGATCTTCTGTTTCACTCTGATCTGTAAACATCGCAAAATTCTGCAGAAGATATCCGCCTTTTTTCATCTTCTGTAAATCAACACAGAGATTGCCTGATAACAATCTCTGGTTTTCGTGATGCTGCTCGGAACGGTAAATCTGCGCTATCGTGTCACAGTGCATATCTATTACATTCATCCATAATACCTTCCATACCACATCGTAATATTTTTTATTTTCTCTGTTAACTCTTTATTCAGCTCACCCTTTTTCAGTCGCCACTTCCAGTTTTCTCCCAGGGTAGACGGCTGATTCATACGGGCTTCATTTCCATATCCAAGATAATCCTGAATCGGAATCACACATAGCTTTGCCACACTCTGCATAGCTGTACAGATCATATCCCAGTAAATCTCCTGATCACTGTCCCGACGATTGTTCAGATAATTGCGCACCATCTGACGTTCCTCCGGTAAAATATTCCCAAACCATCCGGTCAGTGTCTCATTGTCATGGGTTCCGGTATAAACTACGCTGTTTTCCGGATAATTATGAGGCAGGTAATCGTTGGCGCTTCCGGTATCCCGGGAGTCAAAAGCAAACTCCAGTACCTTCATTCCCGGATAGCCGGTATCTTTCACCAGCTGCCTTACGGAATCTGTTACATAGCCGAGGTCCTCTGCAATGACTTCTTTTTCGCCCAGACATTCCTTTATTTTCCAGAACAGTTCGATTCCCGGTCCTTTTTCCCAGTGACCGTGATGTGCATCCTTATCCCCGTAAGGAATAGAGAAATATTCATCGAATCCTCTGAAGTGGTCAATTCTTACCATATCATATAGCTGATAACAGTAAGCCAGCCGGCGCACCCACCATTCATATCCGGTCTGTCTGTGATAATCCCAGCGATATAACGGATTTCCCCATAGCTGTCCGTCTGCAGCGAATCCATCAGGCGGGCATCCTGCTACTGCTGATGGCAAATTCTCCTCATCCAGCTGGAACAGTTCCGGATTCGCCCAGGTATCTGCACTGTCATAAGCCACATAAATCGGAATATCTCCGATAATCTGCACCCCATTCTGATGGGCATATTCTTTCAGGCGATTCCATTGTTTCAAAAATACATATTGAATATATTCATAAAATTCAATCTCATAATATAATTCTCTTTGATAATAATCCATGGCATAGCCCCATCTCTTACGGATGTCTTCCGGCCACTGATCCCAGCTTTTGCCGCCGAAAAAGGATTTTATCGCCATAAAAATTGCATAATCTCTTACCCAGTATCCGTTTTCCTCCATAAACTTATGGAATTGGGGATTCTTACTGATATTACTGCGTTCATATGCTTTTCTTAATAACGGAAATCTGGCTTTATAAAGCTTTCCGTAATCCACGTATCGGTCATCTTTTCCAAAATCTGCCTGATCGCATTCCTTTCTGGTCAGCACTCCCTCTTCTATCAGTTCTTCCAGACTGATAAAATAAGGATTTCCTGCAAACGTAGAAAATGACTGATAGGGAGAATCTCCATAGCTGGTCGGTCCAAGTGGCAGAATCTGCCAGTATTTCTGACCGGCCTCTTTCAGTTGATCTACAAAGTGATATGCACTTTCTGAAAAACATCCTATGCCGTATTTCGATGGGAGACTACTGATTGGAAGCAATATTCCACTTGCTCTCATAGTCTGCTCCTCCTTTTTTATAATCTTCATTTTTTCAGAATTTCAGGCTTCTGGTTCTGGCTTCCTGATATTTCTGACGGACTGTCCCTCGATCAGCTGACCTTCAAATACCAGATGTCTGCTCTTACTCTTCTTACGAATCAGATCCAGCAGCATCCGAATCGTGGCCTCCGCCATTTCGTCCACCGGTTGTCGAATAGTTGTAATCGAAGGATTATAATACTGCGCCACATCCATTCCGTCAAATCCGACTACCGAATACTGCTCCGGAATACTTCCGCCATGGTCAAGAATCGCCTTACAGGCGCCCACAGCCATACGGTCAGACATGGCAAATAATGCAGTAAATTCTTTCCCCTGTTTCAGTAACTGATCGGTCATCTCATATCCGGCTTCCATACTGTAGGTGGCAAGATTTCCCGGAACATAACAGATCAGTTCTTCTTCTATCGGGATATGATATCGTTCCAGTGCTCTTCGGTATCCCTGAAGTCGCAGCCATCCGATACTTTCATCGTCTTTTCTTGACCCCACGATCGCAATCCGTCGATGTCCGTTTTGGATCAGGTATTCCACAATCCGTTCACTTTCTTTGATATCATCTACAGAAACCGATGCATATTCCTGCCGTCCGTCCTCTTCTTCCAGTTTAATGGTACTTAAAACAAACGGGATCGAAATCTGTTTCAGCTTTTCTTCCGAATGGAAAAAGTAACCTCCCAGAAAAATAATACCACGCAGCCTTTTTTCTTTTTCCAGCTCTATCGCTGCTGTGACCTCATCCTGATTATCATCTACATGCTGAAGAACCAGCTCATATTTTTCCTTTTGCGTTACCTGTTCAATCACTTTAATCATGCGGTTGAACAACGGGTTGCTGATTCCCTTGACCAGCACAGCAATTGCCTTTGCATCCGTTCTCTTCAGATTTCTTGCGCTGTTGTTCGGTACATAATTATTCTGCTCAATTGCCTGCATAATCATATCCTTTGTTTCCTGATTGATATCCGGATGATTATTCATTGCCCTTGAGACGGTACTGACACCTACACCACATATCCGCGCAATATCTTTAATTGTTACATTTCCCATTGTTCTGACCTCACTCATGCATCTGTTCCTGTGATTCTGTCAGTAAATAACTTTCTTCACACAAAACATTTTTTCTTTTGTACTGCTTAACCTTTTACAGCCCCTGCTACCACGCCTTCGATAATATATCTCTGGCAGAACAGGTAGAAAATAATGATCGGGATGATTGCCAGCACCAGGACACCCATCATGGCACCCATATCTACAGAACCATAACCGCCTTTGAGATACTGAACGGCAATCGGAATTGTCTTATATTTCTTAATGTCCAGTACCAGATATGGCAGAAGATAGTCATTCCAGATCCACATTGCCTGCAGAATTGTTACCGTAATACAGGTCGGTTTCAGAATCGGAAGTACCACCTGGAAAAAGGTCTGAATCGGAGTACATCCATCAATCATTGCTGCTTCTTCGATTTCCAGCGGAATAGACTTTACAAAGCCGACAAACATGAAGACTGACAGCCCTGCTCCAAAGCCCAAATACACAACGATTATACCAACAGGATTATTCAGATGCAATATGTTTGCGATTTTAGACAACGTAAACATTACCATCTGGAAAGGTACAATCATCGAAAACAGGCACAGATAGTAAATTGTATTGGTTGCTGCATTTTTTACTCTGCAGATATACCATGCACACATGGAGGTACAGAGAATAATAACAGCCACAGAACATATCGTAATAAACAGAGACAGCCCAAAGGCCTGCACAAATCCTGTTTTCTGAATTCCTTTTACATAATTATCCAGTCCCACAAATATTTTCCCCTGTGGAATGGAGAATGGATCTCTGCTGATATAAGCTTTTTTCTTAAAAGAGTTAATGAGTACCAGAAAGATCGGATACACATATGCAATTGAAATAATCGTAAACAGAACGGTCAGTAATGTACCGTGTTTTGCTTTTCTTACATTCATTACTGCTGCACCTCCTTTGTTCTGGTAAGGATATTCTGTGTAATTGCGATTGCTGCTACCAGAATAAAGAAAAGAACAGCTTTTGCCTGCCCTACACCCTCATATCCGGTACGTCCGTAAAACGTGTTATAAATATTCAATGCCAGCATTTCTGACATTTTAGATGGTGCTCCGTCTGTCAGCGCCAGGTTCTGATCAAAAAGCTTAAATCCGTTCGTCAATGTCAGGAATGTACAGATCGTGATCGATGGCATCACCATCGGGATCGTAACATTTTTTAAAATCTGACGATTATTTGCCCCATCGATTTTTGCTGCTTCAATGAGTTCTCCCGGAATATTCTGAATACCTGAAATATAGATAATCATCATATATCCGATCTGCTGCCAGCACATCAGTATTACCAGTCCCCAGAAACCATATACGGAAGAATAGGTCAGGGTTCTCTGGAAATGTGTCAGGATACCGTTCAGCAGCAGCTGCCAGATATAGCCCAGAATAATACCACCGATCAGATTAGGCATAAAAAAGATAGTTCTGAAAATATTGGTTCCTCTGATTTTCTTTGTCAGAAACATGGCTACTACAAAAGCCAGGATGTTGATCAGAAGAACTGAAACCACTGTAAACAGTGCTGTATACCACAGAGAATGCAGGAATGGATCCGATGCATCTCCCCAGATCTTTGCATAGTTGGAAAGTCCTACCCATTTTGCATCGGTTACCGTGGTAAACTTGCAAAATGACAGATAAATACCAAGAATAAACGGAGCGATAAATCCAATGGTAAATGCCAGCATCGTTGGCAAAACAAATACCGGCCAGTATTTTTTGATTGCTTTATTCATAATTTCCTTCCTCATCATTCAGAAAAGGATGAGCGAAGCATCGCTCACCCTTTTTGATTTTCCTTATTCACTTACGCCAGCTGTAACAATCCAATACTATACAGAGATCCTTATTCTGCATGTGCAGCTGCATATTCTGTAGCCCATCCATCAACGAATGCAGTCACAACGCCGTCCCATTCACCGGTACCCTGAGCATATTCCAGAAGTGCGCTTCCCACACCATCTTTCCAGTTTTCAGATGGCATAGTAGTAAAGCACCATGTTACAGATGTCTTTCCATCTTCTACATATTTTGCTGCTTCATTTACCAGAACGTTATCTGCTGCATAATTATCATCAAAGGTAGTAAATGGTGTAGCAAATCCCATATCTTTACTGATGGCTGTTCTTCCTTCATCACTGCTGATGCACCATGTCAGGAAATCAACGGTTGCCTGGATATCTTCTTCAGATGCTTTTGCATTTACACACCAGTAGTTTTCAGAACCGGTACACAGACCCTGATTTTCTTCTCCTTCTACTCCAATATAGATTGGAAGCATTCCAAGATCATCTTCTGTCAGATCGCCTTCTTCCAGGATACCACTGGTTTCCCAGGTACCATTCTGATAGAATACAGCTTCACCAAGAGCAAATTCTGCGCGGGCATCTTCTGCACTCTTGCTGGAAATCATAGATGGTTCACAGGTTGCATTGTTGATATACAGATCCCAGATGTTCTTGTAATTGTCAAGGTAGGTTCCTTTGATTGCATCTGTGGATGTAATTCCGTCTGCCTTGTATTCATAATAAATCGGCAGGTTTGCCAGATGAGTCTTAAATCTCCAGTCAGAAGAAGAATCCATGCCGGCAGAGGTAAATGCACCTTCGATGCCCAGTTCTTCTTTCTTTGCAGTGATATCTTCTACTACTGCTTTTAATGTATCAAAATTATTAATCTCTTCTACAGAGGTAACTACTGCTCCGTCTGTCTCAAAATACTCATTCAGTAAAGTTTTGTTGTAGATCAGACCATAAGTCTCAATCTTATATGCAATACCGGATACAGATCCGTCTTCATTGATCAGCGCAAAGTCATCGCTTGCCAGATCTTTATATACTTCTGTATCTTTCAGATCATAGCAGTAATCTTTCCATGTTGCCAGTCCAACCGGACCATTTACCTGAAACAGTGTAGGTGCATCACTCTTGTCCATTTCAGACTTCAGAGTAGATTCATATGTTCCGGATGCTGCGGTAACTACCTGTACCTCTGTGCCTGTTTCTTCAGAATACTGTTCTGCAAGAGCTTCCCACTGATCTGCTACTTCAGGAGCAAAATTCAGATAATATACTTTTCCTCCATCTGCGCTGGCTGATACCGCAAATGCACTTGCCATGATTGCTGCTGATACCGCTACCTTTGTTAATTTTTTCATGTCACTTCTCCTTTTCCCTTATGATCGTTGTCATGTTTTGGAAACGTTATCGGTAACGTTTCCGGTTTCTGGTTTCAGAGTATCACACAACCGTCATCTTGACAAGTACTTTTTGTTGCTATTTCAGTTTTTTGTGTAGTATTTATGATTTCTCTGTGCTGTTTTTGTGCACTTTTTATGTCATATTCTTCATCCACAACTGTATCATACCGATCATTTGGTACTTTATACTTCCTCCTTCATCCTATTTTATTTCTTACAAAAGCGGTATGGCTTTCCTCTTCATCCGTAGTTTTTCGATTTTGAAATACTGCATTTCCGTCCCCTCCTGTTTCCAGGGAAAATTTCACCTTATCTCCCTGCCTCGTCCCGTTTTGTATCTGACTGATCTCTTCCAGCTTATAGCGCATTGTTTTTTCTTCATATGCCTCATACGTTCCTGCCGGTACCTCAAAGTCTGCTGCTAATACTGCCACTCCATTTGTCGGTACAGTTGCTTCTGTAAATTCCACAGTCTGGTGCCATGCCTGCTGATTTCCTGCTGCATCCTTACCTGTTATCGTAAATGTAAAAATCGGATTCCCATGTGCCCATACAATATCTTCTGTCTGAATGGATTTTGTCAGTCTGATATGATTCATCCGCAGACTCACCTGTGCCTGATTTGTACTTTTCGTCACTGATGCCGGTGCTCCGTTTTTCCACTCCACTGTTACATCAGCTTTATTGGGAATGCGAATCCATACACTGTCATCCGCTTCTTTCTGTTTCCAGGCAGAAAGATCCATACCTTTTCGGATTTTGCACCGCATCAGAAACTGCAGAATTCCGCCATTATCTTGAGCTGTCATCGGTACTTTTACGGTTACCTGCTTTCCTTTTTCACTGGTTTGTATATTAGTAAGCAAGGAAAAACCAGTGTCTCCTTTTCTCTGTATCTCTGCCTTTATTTCCAGCAGATCCAGACAATCCGCCAACTGATCTGTCAGAGTTACTGCCTGTGGCAGAAATGCCTCGCTGTTTTCCGGCAGCTTCTGTCGTACGCAAAATAACATCTCCTCCTCCCGCAGTATCAGATTTTTTTCTGCTTTTCCCACCGTCTGATCCAGATACTTCTCTGGAGCTGGCTGTTCCACTCTGCCGACACTGCCTCTGGTAACTACTTCATTTGAATATTTCTCCCCTGTACTACCATCGGTTTTGTGCTGCCAGGTGGTTGCTGCCTGATTTTTCACAGTATAGAATGCCGTATTTTCTGAATACTGAGGAGTCATGGCAGACGGTACTATTTTTGCCTGAAAACGGATCAGAAAATGATATCCATAAAACTCCTTACTTTTTAATAATCCGGCACCGGCCGCCACTTTCACATATCCGTTTGTTACTTCCGTTGTAAACTGTCCTGTCATATCTCTGCCATCCTCTTCCCTGACCACCTGCATATTTCCAACATACTCCGTACCCTGTGGAAGCTGATCCTGTATACTGAAAAACTGATAGTATGCCTTACTGCTCTGCCATGGAACAAACTGGCGGATCTGATACCAGTAAGCATCTGACAGAGCTGCCACACTGTTTTCCGTACCCCAGCTGGTTCCGTCACCGGATACGGTTTTCTCCGGAGCCGGTGTATCAATCATCGTGAGAGAAGTATCTGTCTGCACCAGCGTCTGACTGGAATCAATCGTATCTGCTTTCACATTTTTCAACTTGTTATTTAATTCCTGAATATGCGATTTTGCATAGCTGTAATTGTCATTATCAATGTGATCCCTCGGTCCAATTGCCATATAGTAAGTACTGCAGTTCTGCAGTTCATAGGTAATACAGTAATTGGGATCCGTACTCTCTGAATCTTCCACTGGTCCTACAATCATTTCCAGATTTTTTACTCCTGCTACTGCTGCTTTACTTTCCACATATACTTTAGACCCACCATAATAATACTTTCCGGCAATTGAACCATCCCCGGTCTTCATGCCAAATCGCTGTGCACTATCTATATCCCACCACTGAAATCTGGTATTTACTGGAGTCACCGCACCTGTGGCACTGTCCAAAAATTCACATTTCATAACAATTCCACCGATAGACTGAATAAACCGCCACTCAATCACCGATGGCAGCATCAGAATAAACGGATAGGATTCTGTCGTTCCACCGCCATCATAATGAATCTTTGATGTATAATCTGTTACCGTCATCTTCAGATCATACCATCTGTGATTGCTGTATAATACTTTTCGATAAATTGCACCAAACTTTCCGCCCTGACCGGTTGTCTTCGGATACAGATACTTTCGTCCGTTCGCTGTCGTTCCCACTACTACCTGACTGGAAGAATTAAAAACCTCCAGCGATGAAATCCCGGAGTAAAATTTCACAGGAAGATAATCCGGAGAAAAACGATTTGCAGAAGTTATTGCCTGCCATCCGCCTACTTTACCGATTGGTTTTCCGGAAGGTGTTTTTGTCATGGCAAACAGTGCAATTCCATACGGATCATCCGTCTCAGACTCGCTTTCTGATTCACTTTCACTCTCACTTTCTGATTCACCCTCAGAATCACTTTCTGAATCGCTTTCTGAATCGCTTTCTGAATTGCTTTCCTCATTCTGATCAGATTGATCAGCACTTCTTTCCGTCATGTCTTCTCGTTCTGTTTCTGACATCGTTTCCGTTTCAGAATCCACATCTTTTGATGCTTCTTTTACTGTCTCTGTTTCTGTCATATCTGTCTCTTTACTGCTGTTTTCTTCCATCGAATCCGTCTGACATTCTGTTTCCTTTTTTGTTTCCGGTTCATTTACTATCTGCTCTGTTTCCTTCTGGTCGCTCTCCCACTGCTCCGTAATTTCTTCCTGATCTGGCAGGGCTGCCTGTATTTCCATTGCCGGATGTTCCTCCGCCAGTGTCAGCATACTCTGTACATTTCCGGTCAACAGCGTCAGTGTCAGCAATGCTGCACTGATTTTTTTCCATTTTCCCGTACTTTTCATGTTTCGGTACTCCTTTCTCTTTTCTGTTGTTCCAGATAAATCTGATAGATTTCTTTCAGACTGGTTCCTTCCGGTGCAATATTTTTCTGTATGGCTTTCGCTGTCACAGGAACCGATAACATTTCCTGCACATTCAGACTTCCTTCCAGATATGGTACTGCCGTTATTTCTTCAAACAGACTGTCCGTTTCCTGCAAAGGTGCAACCGGATTTCGATATCCATACACATAATGCATACTTTCCTCCTCTTTTGTCTGTTCCACCAGTTCCCAGTTTTTGCCTGCCTCAAATGTAAACAGTTCGGTGTTTTTTTCCGGCACTTTTCTTCTTGTTTCCGAATCCACCAACGCAATTTTTTTTATTGGTATTTCTACTTCCAGAAACATCCATGCTTCCAGTGTTCCCACATTTTTCACTGACGGATTCTTTCTCCTGCTTTCTCCTGGTAGCATATGCTCTCCTGATTTTTCCTGCCAGTCTGTCTCCTTTAGTTCACCATGTACCGTGCCGGGTGTGAACACGTTCACCACAGTCTGATCTGTACTGGTAAAATACGCACAGGTCAGTCCCGCCGATGCACAAAATACTGCTGCGCCGGTCAGCGCCCATAAAATGGTCTTAACTTTCTTTTTCCTGATAAACATACATCTCCCTTCCTTCACTGATCATAGTGAGCCCTGCTGCCGCCATCTGTGCTGCCACTATCCACATAAATACCGCCAGAAGAAACAGTTTCCCCCTGAAAGATGCTGCCAGAAGTGCCAGATACCCAAGTCCCCGAACGGAGTATTCCACCTTCCCCAGCACGGTACCTTCTGTTATCCAGGACGGGTCACTTTCTGTATTTGCATCTCCTTTCGTCTGAATCAGGCCATTCGTTTTATCTATTTTCTGAATACGATGTGTCACAGTGGTTTTCCCCTGATTCCTGGAAAATGTAATCACATCTCCTTCCTGTAAATCCTGAAATTCTACTTCTCTGGTATAAATCACATCTCCTGTATGAATCTCCGGTTCCATGCTCCCGCTTGTAACCGTATAAATATCATAATTCCACAGCTTCGGCACAGACAACAACATACACATCAGCAAAAACCCTGCCATCATCAGATCAAGAATTCCTCTTATCAGCTTCATGTTCTTCCCTCCTGCTGTAGCTTCTTTCCACAGCAAATGCTGCTGCAAGGAAAAATACACTGAATCCCAGTAACGCGATCCACATTCCCAGTTCCGTATCATCACCGGTAGACGGAGCATAAGAAGATGTCACTGTTTTTTCATCTTCTCCCTTTGCAGTAAATACCCAGCGCACCTTTCCGGTCAGTTTACAGAATTCATTATCCATCTCTTCAGACAGAACCAGTTTTACCTGAAGCTTTCTCTTCTGTCCTGCTTTCAATGTTCCAAGATAAAGATCTTCTTTCATCGTATTTTGGGATCCTGTCAGATTACCGGATACCGGTCCCTGATAGATTGTTCCCTGAGATCCGGTTATCTCAATGACCGCATATTTTTCCAACAGTTCTTTTACCAGTTTTCCTGTACCGCTATCCATACTTTTCTGACCGGATGCCTCTGCCCTCAGATACAGCTGAATCTCTTCCGAAGATTTATTATTCAGTTCTATGATCTGTGTCCTGCCACATCCCGGTGTCAGATTCTTAAACGAAACGAACAGATCGGTATCACTTTCTGTCATCTGGAAACCTCCGCGCTGTCCCAGATAAATCACTTCTGTTGTTTCCATCCTGTAATCCTCTGGTCTGGTGATTCCAAGTTCCTTATCATCTATGCCCCATATCTCCTCCACAGCATCCTGAGCCTGTACTGCTTCCATCGTTACCACAATCCGTGCTTCTTTTTTCCGATATTCATTTCCCGCTGCTTTATCCAGCGTATACGCTTCCAATAATGGCTCCTTAGTCCGGCTTCCTGCTTTCAGTATTTCTGTGTAATAATAGTAACCATCCGAAAGCTGCCTCCAGTACCCTGTATTGCACGTAATCTGAATCATCTCCGGATTCAGTGCCTGATCTTCCTGAAAGCTGCCGTCCTCCTTTCGATCTCCGAACATTTTTCGTATTTTTACTCTGATTCTGCTGTCTGCGGTACCGGTATTTTTTATATTTACCACTTTATCCACTGTCTGTCCCGGATCTACATGATCCGGTATTCGATATTCTTCTTCAATCTGATTTTGAAAAGAGGACATCGTCAGAATATTTCCGCTGTTTCCTGTCATTTTCCAATAGCCCAGAATCCCTGCCCCGGACAGCATACAGATTCCCAGCACTGCAAGAACTCCAGCCAGTTTCCTTGCTTTATTCATTTAATGCTCCTTTTTCCACCTCTGTTCCCAGCACCTGAAATGCATCATCTGCAGAGGCAAATCCCTTTGCCTGAATTGCTTCCGCGGTTACCTGAATCTGAAATCTTCCAACTTTTTTGATTTCTTTCACACCCCATTCGATTGGGATCGCAATGTCCGTAAATAATGCCGTCTCTTCATTCAAGTCCAGGATTCCCTGATTTTTTCCCTGATACTGAAACAGATATTCTCCCTGATTCCCGGTATCTATCTCTTTAAAATCTGGGTTAACCATTGGCAGCCTGGCTATTTCTTTTTCTGAATATCCCGGCACTCTGCCCTGCTGCAGTGTTTTTCCTTCTCCGGTAGCATTCCAGCTTCCGCTGTATGTATCATCATACCGGATTGTCTGCCGGATCATATCCAGTACTTCCTGATCCGTTACCATATTTCCGTCTTCGTCCCTGACTTTCATTCGCATCTGCAGATAACATGGCTGCACTCCGGTAGTAGCGTCTGTCACATTTCTTACCGTTGGATTCTTATAGACAGTATATCCCGGATATATATTCACCCCATCGCCATCTTGCGGATCCCATTCCGGTTCTTTCAGACTGATGTCAAAATCTCCTACTGTAAATACATTGGTTACTTCTTCCTTTTCCATAAAATAACTGTATGTCTGCCAGGCACCAGCCGCACCAAGCATCAGTACCGCAGCCATACATCCTATCCGTTTTCTGTTTTTTATCCACTTCTTCATATACCGATTTTTCCTTTCCAACACACACGTATTGTCTAACCTTTTCTATCCATTTTCTCCCACGCTTCCTGCATATTGTCATTGCCGCAGGAAACTGCCTCCGCATAAACCAGGATCTCAAATGGTTCCAGATCTTCTTTTTCCACATCTGAACGGATCTTTACCTCTGAAAACAGATTCCCGGTTGTTCTTCCCGGATTTACTTTTTCTTTCCAGTAATAATATCCATCCGCGTGTTTTTCCCATCCGTCCGAAATCTTCAGTTCCTCGCAGAACTGTTGTGCCTTCCAGCTGGAAAATTCCACCAGCACACGCACATAACAATCTGTCGTAGAATGACTGGTCACCGCCACCGTCTTTGGAATAACCAGACCAGGTCTCAGTTCTCCCGGCGGATCATATTTTTCAGTAATTTCAATGTCTGTATCTGATGCGGTGATCCTGTTTTCCACACTTTCCTGTGCCGTCAGATATGCAAACGCAGCTCCGGTACTGATTCCGGCAATCAGCAGCGCCAGCATAATGGCAGCTATTTTCCTCATATTCTTTTTCACACCTTTCTGCCAGGCGGCAAAAAGCCGCCTGTTTTTGTAACGCTTACTTATTCATTCTGTATCTTATTTCTTTACGACTGACAGATTCCATGCACAGAATCAGCCTTGCACAATCATAGGCATTCCTCCTCGCATATTTTTCTTAGACATTCAGGAATAAATGGCAGAACTGCCGGATTCCTTTTGGAAATACAGAACGTATTCCCGATGAACACTTACACTATACCATGTTGCTTCACTTATTGCAAGTATAATTTGCATTTTATTTTCATATCTTTGTAAAAAGTATCAGGAGCAATCATATGACGCAGAAACAGACTAAGAAAAAATGGATTCTGGTACCTGTATTCTCTGTGCTCTTTATAGCAGCACTGCTTTCCTGTCTTGCACTATCTGACTTTTTTACCCGGAGATTATTTCAACGACTGACGCAGACTATATTTCAAAAAGAAGTCACCTCCAGTACGCTGACATTACATTATACGCTGAAAAACCCTCAGACATTCGGTATTACAGAAGTACCCACCCGCTATCAGTCAACCGATGAACAGAACATCCTTACCCATCATTACCTGACATTACTGACAGATCTGGATTCCGATGCTTTATCCCGTTCTGATCAGATCACCTATGATTCTCTGCTTTTTCTTCTGAATCAGACTCAGAATCTTTCACAATACGAATATTATTTCGAACCGCTTGGCGCCACCATAGGGATTCAGGCACAGCTGCCCATCCTGCTCTGCGAATATCGCTTTGAATCCGCCACTGATATCCGCACTTATCTTCAGCTTTTATCCACCACCGACCAGTACTTTTCTTCTTTGCTTGCCTATGAACGTCAAAAAGCTGCCCGAGGTCTGTTTATGCCCTCTGTCTGCGCTGACGGAATCATAAAACAATGCCGGGCTTTTTCTGAGCTTCCTCTTTCTGAACACCTGCTGATTACTGTTTTCCGACAGAAAGTTGCATCTGCCGCATTTCTTTCGCCTGAAGAAAAACAGGATTTCCTGCTGGAAAACCGACAGATCGTACAACAGCATGTCATTCCGGCCTATCAGCTTCTTGTTCATGGTCTAAATGATCTTAAAAAGTACTGTCGCAATGAAATGGGTCTGTCTCATCTGCCGAAAGGCCGGTCCTATTACGAAGCTCTGCTACAGTCTTCTTCCGGCTCTGCGCTTTCTGTCTGTTCTGTTCAGAAAAGAATTCAGCACCAGCTTCAGGAAGATGCGTCTGCATGCCGTCAGATTCTGAAGCAATACCCCTCTGTCTCAGAATTTTCATCTGAGCAGTTTCCGGAGCTTTTTTCTGAGAGTCCGGACAACATGCTTTCTGACCTCCGACAAAAAATGACAGCAGACTTTCCTGCTATTCCAGATACCGATTATGAACTAAAATATGTAGATGCTTCCCTTTCCCCTTATTTAAGTCCTGCTTTTTACCTGACCGCACCAGTGGATGATCCAGATCTGAATCTAATCTATCTGAATCCCAAATCCGGCTGTACCGGACTGGAATTATACACTACGCTTGCGCATGAAGGCTTTCCCGGACATCTGTATCAGAACCGTTACTCCGGATCTTTTCTCTCTCCCCTGCGCAGCCTTCTGAGCTTTGGCGGTTATACGGAAGGATGGGCCACATATGTGGAAATGCTCAGCTATGACTATGCCGCAAAGGACTGTTCCAAAGAAGTCTCCGCTGCCATTTCTCTGGCTCAGAAACAACGTTCCATGCTGCTGGGTCTTTCCTCTCTCATTGATATTTTGGTGCATTATCATGGCTTTACAAAAGATGATATCGAAAGCTTTCTGCAAAATCTCGGTGTTTCCGGCACAGCCGCCGCCGATTCCATTTATAACGCTGTTCTGGAATCGCCTGCCAATTACCTGAAATACTATCTTGGGTATCTGACTTTCCTGGATCTGCGTCAATGGTGCCAGAAAAACTGGCCGGATCAGTATCAGCTTTCCACTTTCCATCAATATGTTCTGGAAATTGGTCCCTGTCCTTTCCCAGTACTGGAAAAATACCTGAAACTATGCTATACTAATGCATTATGAATGATGGGAGTGATACTATGAAGCAACAGGTATCCTGGGGTGGCAAACTAAAGTCCTACCTGGAATGGCCTATTTTTGTAATTGTCCTGCTGTTGATTATGGATGTGGCGATCTTTGCCTGCAGTAAACAGGCCGGTCTGGTTGCCCTGCTCTTTACCTGTATCTATCTGGTGATTGTAGTGGCTCTGTTTTTTGTGTATAAGCCATCTGTCATGAAAGAACTGGTATCCTTCGCTGCCGAATACGGTCAGGTGCAGCGACAGATGCTGGAAGAATTCAGTATTCCTTATGGTCTTCTGGATATTGATGGAAAAACAGTATGGATGAATCATGAAATGCAGACTCTGTTTGGCAAAAGCAACCGGTATCATCAGACAATTACTACGCTGATTCCGGATCTGTGTCTCTCACAGCTGCCTCATGAACAGGAGACAACAGAGCTGGAGGCTACGATCGAGGGACGAAGCTTTCGGATTCAGGTCAGACGGATTCATATCGATGAATGGCAGTCTTCTTCTGATCTTCTGGTTGTCCCGGACAATCAGAGTTATCTGTATACGCTGTATATGTTTGACGACACCGAGCTGATGCAGTATAAGCGTCTGAATGAAGAACAGAAGCTGGTAGTCGGACTGATCTATATTGATAATTACGATGAAGTGCTCGACAGCATGGATGATGTACGCAAATCTCTTCTGCTGGCACTGATCGACCGTAAAATCGACAAATATATCAGCAACCACCAGGGCATTATGAAAAAACTGGAAAAAGATAAATATTTTATCATTATCCAGCAGCGTTATCTGAACAGCATGCAGGAAGGTCGTTTTTCTCTGATGGAGGATATTAAGACTGTCAATGTCGGAAATGAGATGAACATTACTTTAAGCATCGGCATTGGTATAAATGGGAAAAATTATCAGGAGAATTATTCTTTTGCCCATGCAGCAATTGACCTTGCGCTCGGACGTGGTGGAGATCAGACTGTTGTAAAGGATTCGACCTCTATTACGTATTACGGTGGTAAATCTCAGCAGGTAGAAAAAAATACCCGTGTACGTGCCCGTGTAAAGGCTCAGGCTCTTCTGGAGATCATCAACGCAAAAGATGATGTGGTCATTATGGGACATAAGATCACTGATATTGATACCTTTGGTGCCGCAATCGGTATTTTCCGGGCTGCCAGAAGTGTGGGAAAGCGGGCATATATCCTGATTGACAGCAACAGCCATTCCATTACACCATATCTGAATATGTTCCTGGAAAACAAGGATTACGAACCAGATATGTTTATCAATCATCAGATGGCTGACGAACTGGTAGATGACAATACCGTTCTTGTCGTGGTAGATACCAACCGCCCTGGCAATACAGAATACCCGGCTCTTCTGAATCGGGCCAAAACCATTGTGGTGCTGGATCATCACAGACAGGGCAGCGAGATTATCTGCAATGCAACCCTTTCCTATACAGAGCCATATGCCTCTTCAGCATGTGAAATGGTTGCTGAAATTCTTCAGTACTTTAATGAGGGCGTGAAGCTGACACGTATCGAAGCTGACTGTGTCTATGCCGGAATCATTGTGGATACCAACAATTTTCTGGCCAAGACCGGTATTCGCACCTTTGAGGCGGCTGCTTATCTGCGTCGCTGTGGTGCCGATGTCACCCGTGTCCGAAAGATCATGCGTAACGATATTTCTGCCTACAAAGCCAGAGCAGAAGCCATCCAGAAAGCTGAGCTTTATCGTGAATGTTATGCCATCAGTATTCTGCCTGATCAGGATCTGGACATGCCGACCATTATTGGTGCTCAGGCAGCAAATGAGCTGTTAAATATTATCGGAGTAAAGGCTTCCTTTATTCTGACCAGCTACAATAATATTATCTATATCAGTGCCCGTTCCATTGATGAAGTAAACGTACAGATCATTATGGAACGTCTTGGCGGCGGTGGCCATATGAACATTGCCGGTGCACAGCTTGCCGGTGTGACTGCTGAAGAAGCCAAAGAAAAATTAAAAGAAATACTGGACGCCATGATTACAGAAGGCGCCATTTAGAGAGGAGATATTATGAAAGTAATTTTATTAGAAGATGTAAAAGCCCTTGGTAAAAAAGGAGAAACGGTAAATGTCAGCGACGGCTATGCAAGAAATATGCTGTTCCCGAAAAAGCTGGGTGTAGAAGCCACACCAAAGAATTTGAATGACCTGAAGCTTCAGAAAGCCAATCAGGCTAAAGTTGCTCAGGAACAGCTGGATGCAGCAAAGGCATTTGCAGAAGTTCTTGCTTCCAAGGAAGTTATCCTTGCTATCAAAGTCGGTGAAGGCGGAAAGACCTTCGGCTCTGTTTCTTCCAAAGAAATCGCTGAAGCTGCAAAGAAACAGTTTGACCTGGATATTGATAAGAAAAAAATCCAGCTTCCAAACCCGATCCGCTCTCTTGGCACTACAGAAGTCAGCGTAAAACTTCATCCGAAGGTTACGGCTTCCTTAAAAGTGACTGTCAAAGAAGCTTAAAGGATTACAGACATTATGGAAGAAACGTTAATCAAACGGGTACTGCCAAACAGTCCCGAAGCAGAACAGTCTGTCATTGGCTCAATGATCATGGACACAGATGCCATTATGACTGCTTCCGAGATCCTGATCAGTGAAGATTTTTACCAGCGTCAGTATGGTATTCTCTTTGATGCCATGGTGGAGCTCTACAATGAGGGAAAAGCTGTGGATCTGGTTACTCTGCAGGATCGTCTGAAAGAAAAAGATGTGCCACCCGAAGTAGCCAGTCTGGAATTTGTAAAGGATATTCTGGATACCGTCTACACCTCAGCCCATATTCGTCAGTATGCCACTATCGTACATGAAAAAGCCATGTTGCGTAAGCTGATCCGGACAACAGAAGGTATTGCCAATACCTGCTATGCTGGAAAGGAATCCATGGAAGATATTTTTGTGGATACCGAAAAACAGATTTTTGACATCATTCAGCAAAATACTTCCGGTGAATATGTACCTATCAAGGATGTCGTATTAAATGCTCTGGACAAAATCGAGATGGCATCTAAGACAAAGGGAAATGTTACCGGTATTCCTACCGGATTTATTGATCTTGACTACAAAACCGCCGGTTTTCAGCCATCTGACCTGATTCTGGTGGCGGCCCGTCCTTCCATGGGAAAGACCGCGCTGGTGTTAAATATTGCTCAGCATATGGCTTTTCGTGAAGATGTAACCGTTGCCGTATTCAGTCTGGAAATGTCAAAGGAGCAGCTGGTCAACCGTCTGCTCTCTCTGGAATCCAGGGTAGATTCACAGTCTATCCGAACCGGTAATCTGACAGATGAAGACTGGAGCAAGCTGATCGAAGGTGCCGGTGTCATCGGTAAATCCCATCTGATTATTGATGATACTCCTGGTATTTCTGTTACAGAGCTGCGAAGTAAATGCCGTAAATTCAAGATGGAGCATAATCTTGGCATCATTATTATTGACTACCTGCAGCTGATGACCGGAAGTAAACGCAGTGAATCCAGACAGCAGGAGATCTCTGATATCTCCCGTTCCCTGAAAGCAGTTGCCCGTGAACTGAATGTTCCGGTTGTTGCCCTGTCTCAGTTAAGCCGTGCAGTGGAACAGCGTCCAGACCACCGTCCTATGCTTTCCGACCTGCGAGAATCCGGTGCGATTGAGCAGGATGCCGACGTCGTAATGTTTATTTATCGAGATGATTATTACAACAAAGATACAGCCAAGCCAAATGTGGCAGAGATCATTATTGCCAAGCAAAGAAATGGTGCAATCGGTACCATCGAGCTGGCATGGCTGCCACAATATACCAAGTTTGCAAATATGAAAAAATAAGTGAGCCGCAGCGTTTCAATCCCCCAGGCAGTGATTTCATGAATTTATGAAATCACTGCTTTTTTCTGTTACGCTCAGACTATGTTCCTATCCACATACTTCCTGTCTGCTTTTCCTTATAATTACAGGTTTATCTGGTAATAATAACAGTCTAGCATCCTATAAAATACCATTTTTACCTGTATGATCAGAATATCATATTGTAAAGGAAAGGTATTACCGTGAACAACATCCAGTCTCTACGTAAGGAAAAGCATATTTCGCAGACACATCTGAGTATCATGCTGGAAGTATCCCAGGAAACCGTCAGTGCCTATGAAAATGACAAGCATCATCCGAGTGTCCGTGCATTGATTAAGCTTCGCGAGATCTTTCAGGTCAGTATTGATTACATTCTTGGTCTGACGGAAGAACGCTATCCGACCACACAGAAAAGTGATCTTTCTCAGGATGAACAGTCTCTTTTACATGCTTATCGTCAGCTGGACGCCAGTGGAAAATCACAGATTCGCGCTTATCTGGAAGGATTTCTGGCATCAAAATCACGTACCAAAGAGAAAACATGAATACCAGGTTATTTGATTTGCGTGTGAACAAGCATCTCAGTCAGTCACATATGGCCAGTTTTCTGAATTGCAGTCAACGTATGTACAGTCGTTATGAACGTGGGGAAGTCAATATTCCCCTGTCACTTCTGGTCGAAATAGCCAGATACCATAATACCAGTGTAGACTATCTTCTGAATCTGACCGATGTCCCACATGCATATCCACAGAAAAAACGATGAGGCAGCAAAACCACAGCTGCTCCATCGTTTTTTATTTTCGATTTACTTTTTCTGACTGATATAGTTTTTGAAATACTCATAGATCTCTTCTTCTGTAGGAGGGCATCCTTTTACAAAGTACTCAAATCCGGCTGTACACATTCCCACTCCCAGTTTTCCATGTTTTCCTTTGTATCCCTGGCCAATACACACTTTTGTATCCAGCTTTTCCAGAAGACCTTCTTCCTTCAGACGCTGAAGTGCAGGAAGGAAATATCCATAGCAGGCACTACAGGATTCTACCTCTTCCACCGCATCTTCCAGTTCTGCCACTTTATAGCTTCTCGGCAGTTCCGTTTCTCTGTAATCTGAATTTCGTCTGCAAAGCCGGATGTCTGCGTGCTCCAGATCCGTGCTTCCGCAGCCCAGCTCCTCTGCCATGACCAGATATCCTATATCCTTTGTTTCATAATGAAGCATATGGCAGGCACAGGTATCCATCAGCACCGGATCAGACGCCGTCATAATACAGTTTCTCACCGTCGGATTGCCGCCATCTTCAAAATCCAGGTCACCGCAGATATTATCTACCACTACAAAATCCTGATGAATCCCCATATTCAGATGCGCAATCGGTCTGTGAAGCCCCATCGCATGAAAATGACGCTTTTCTTTGTTCGGAATCAATCCTTTCAGATTCTTCAGTGCACAGGTCATTTTGGTCTGACAATGTCCCTTTAAAACCGGAACATTAATCAGAAAATCTATTTTTTCCACACTGTCACAGATCTGCAGTTCCATTCCGGCACAGTCTTTTGCATGACTGCTGTCTTTTTGCATATCCCAGAAAGGTACGCCATACTTTTCTGTCAGTCTGTCGTATCCACATACTTCTATGGATTCCTGTGTTTTATCTCCCACCCAGGATCCTTCCAGCATAACAATGTTCTTAAAATGGTGTTCCTGCAGATACTCTATGATACCTGCTACAATTTCCGGGTGAGTCGTTCCACCCCAGGAGGCCTCTGACGGAGCTACAAGATTGGGCTTAATTCCAATCTGCAACTCTTCCTCTTCTTTTTTCATCTCCACTTTTTTTGCTTCTATCATCTCCGCCAGCTGTGACTCTTCCAGAATCTCTTTGGTCATCTGAAGATAATCGGTTCCGTATATTTTTAAAATCTGATTTTTTCTCATATCATTTCTTACCTTTCTCCCGGTCTCTGCTTTTTTATCTCAGTCGAGAAGACTCCCACCGCTTTCAGGTGATGAGTAACAGCAAGTTCGTCTCTGTGGGAGTCCAATCTCCGACTGAGATAAACGCTCCGCGAGGATGCGCAGTGATTCTGTAAAGAATATGTCAGCTTA
>CAKRRF010000004.1 GCA_934394985.1 uncultured Marvinbryantia sp. | reverse complement strand
AAGGTCAGTTCCTTGAATTTTAAAACTTTTTAGAATCTTTCAAGGTTGTTTCACTGTTCAATTATCAAGGTTCTTTGCTGTTGTTCTTTTGTGAATCAGCTTTTATATTCTATCAAAGCTTTTTTCGTTTGTCAAGAACTTTTTTATTTCTTTTTGAAAACTTTTTAACTTCGTTTTCTTTTTTGAAATCCTGTTCTCTCAAACAGCTTGTTTATAATAGCATTCATTTTTAACTTTGTCAACAGTTTTTTTAAATTTTTATCGTATTTTGTAAAAAGTTTAAAAATACATTTCCATCATATAGTTTACCAAGTAGAAAGCTTTTCTCAATCATTTCCATTAACAGTTTTCCGATCGCTGTGCCACTGAATATAGTAATCACTAAAAAAGCAATCCACACTAATGCCAGTGCCTGTACTGCCCCAAGGCCAAGGCCAAGTATCTGATTAATTCCATGTATCACCGGAAGATTAGCAATCACATCCAGTGTCATAACCGCCAGCCAGATGAAGCTGGCTACGATCACCCAGGTCAGTACAAAAGAAATAATATTCATTATCAGATTCGCCATAAATTTCGGCACGTAATCATTAAAGTTATTCACAGCCAGTTCTCGATAAATTTTTTCTGTATTATTTTGAATCAAAAGATTTTGCAGCATATCCGGTATGGGCAGTTCCTCAATCGCACGTTTCTGCATCTGACTTCCAGTTTTTTCTGTTTCTTTTTTCTCCTCAGTCTCATCCATTGATACTGTAAAAGACTCTTGACATTTTTCCATCACATACGTATATACCGGAGTCTGTTCCTGCAAAAACTGAGACACATAAGGTGTTACAAATGACACCAGCACTACAGATGCAGCAAGAGATATCACAGAGGCCAGACTTTTTATCAGACCTCTGCGATATCCCCGTATCATAAATAGTAAAAATACCAGCACGATAATTCCTGTTAAAATATTCATCTTATTTCCTATCCGATCTTTATAATATCTACACTGTCCGGTGTAATGATCACATATTTTCCCAGTCCATCTGACGGAATCACCTCCGAAATCTGTTTTTCATATGCAGCATGATATTTCAGTTTTCCGGAAGTCGTGTATATCATTAGTTCCGTTCCATTATAAAGGAAGATTTCTTCTCCACATATTTTAATATTGGTATATTCCATATCAAAATATGCCTGAAAACACTTGGAACCATTTTCTCGATACAACTCCATCTTATATTTATGTTCATTTTCTTCCTGCTCATTTTCTGTTATGATGCCAAAATAAGATTCATCATAAAATGTACTGACAATTTCTTTTTCAATGGTTATCTCTCTTTTTTCTTCCGGAACGTGTTTGCCGCAAAAAATAGTTGCGCCATCATCCCGAAATGCGATGGCATAATCTGAATCCATAAACCGGACTTCCGGAATAACAGTCCCATCATAACTGATCTCTTTTACCAGATTATTATCCTGATCTTTTCCGACTGACGAGAAATTGTAAAAATCCACTTTCGAATCTAATGTCTTATTCTGAATGCCAGCAAAGGATACTACCATTTTCAGTCCATCAGAAGAAATATCCATATCCAGAGGATATCCCGCTTTTCCTATAGATGTTTTATTTTTTACAATAATATTCCCTTTCGAATCATATACATTAATCCAGGCAACATCTCCGTCTTCCAAAACAGCCGCTACTACCCCCTGTCTGGCCACTCGAATTCTGGTCAGTGTATATTCTACTTTAAAGTTTCCTACCAATCCTTTTTCATTAAAAATATAAACATCATTTCCCCTCTGGTCTGCTACTGCCACAGTCGTTCCGCAGACATCAATAACCGGATTCTGCATCGTAAAAGTTGTATTCCACTGAACAGCATTTTCCCGGTTAACGCAAGTCACTCCATTCGGATTACATTTTAGCGTACAGCCTTTTTTCAGAAAAATATACTGCGTCGCATTATCACCGGCTCGTTCTTCACTGGACACCAGCACATAATGATGATACACACGTACATGGTGATAAATGCCGAATCCAACCGAAACGGCCAGCAAAACAGTCAGGATCGCAGCTGTACGGATCCTGACTTTATTTTTATGCAGACGAAGTCTGACAGAGAGATCCTGCATTTCATCGCTCTGCATGGCGTGATCTGTCCTGTTCTTATATTCCTCCCTGATATCTGCAGCTTTTCCCAACATCGCAGATTTCAGATTTCCCAACGCATCTCGAAACGAAAACTTCTGTTCTTCCCCTTGTTTTTTTATTATTTTGGGTTCCTCTTTCTTCTCTTTTTTTAATTTATCTAATAATTTCATCTTATGTTCCTCATCCAGATTTCATTAATTATCATCATAACATGCTCCAAAATATTATGGAAGAAGAATTTTCTGCCCCGGAAGGATTGTATCTTCTTCTGTAATTCCATTCAACTCACAAATTTCTCTCACTTTTTCCGCGTTTCCATAGTACATTTCGCTTATCTGCGCCAGAGTATCTCCCACTTTCACTGTATAAGAAGCTTTTGCCGGATTTCCTGCTGTTCTTACAGCATCTTCCGGCTGAAGTCTCTCCTGCATTTCTGTTTCATCAGTCTCATCTGATTCCTCTGTTTTTTCGGTTTCTGCTACAGTTGTTACCGACTCGCCTGTTATCGTATCTTCTTCAACTGTGATCATTCCTGTCTTTTCTTCCGCCTCTTCCGCATCATTCTGTATATGAGAAATAACCTGCTCAGTCTGATCTGTCACATACTCTCTCTGGCTGTCTACATGATCAGAAAGAATCGCCAGACTTTGCTCCACCTGTTTCATTCTGTCATAGTTATAAACGATCGTAACTCCAAGCGCTAATACCGTCATAACCAGAAACCCTCCCGCTATGTAAGTCATCCAACCGTTTCTCTGTTCTTCTTCCGTTTCTTTTTCTTTCTTTTTCTGCTTTACTATCTTACGAAAGCGTTGTATTGCATGGTCTTGTGTATCTTCTGTTTCTCCCCTCTGATTCTCAGCACTATTCCGAATCAGTCGTTTTTGCATTGCCACGTTTTTCTCATAATAAATATAATATCCAGGCTGTTCTGTCAGTATTTCATCTTCTAAAAAAAATGCTGTCAGTTCATCTTCCAATGGTTCTGAAACCAGCAACACCTGATTTTCCTCCTGAAACAGTTGTCGGTACGTATCAAGAATGTCCTGATTATACATAACCGGATTTTCTCTGGATGATAAAAACCATCCCACCACTTTTTTCACACCAAACTCTTTTTCTACCTGCATATTGAACTGTATTTTCTGTCCTTCTTCCATATGAAAGTCTTCTATTTCAACTGCAGCATCCACGAATACATATGGATACAGATTCTGTTCTTTTACGGTTCCCAGAAGCAGTGCTTTCGCACTTTCTTTCTGATCTGACAGCCGATTTAAATATGTCACAACATAATCTTCCACATAAAGCTTCTTTTCTCCGCTTCCATCTCCCACCTGCCGTGTATTCTTCGGCAGCTTCCACTCTTTTCCTGTTTCTGACATATCTGCTCTCACTCCTTTTTGGATTCAGAGTATCATGTTTCTTCTGCAGATTTTATCAAAACACTTCCCAAAACACAGACTATTCATCGACATAATATGTCGTATACTTTTTCCTTTTTGTGGATACACTGTAGAAAAGATTCCATCACTTTTGTACCAGAAAGGATTTTGACCGTATATGATACCTGTATCCCGTTCTTCTTCCACCTGTTATATTGACGGAAAATCTGATTCCGCCCCATATCTTCTGGCCGACCGTCTGGCTTCTCTGCTATGTCAGCCGCCTCTCAACAATACTGCCCCTGTGTTTCTCTGCATTGGAACCGATCTGGTTACCGGGGACAGTCTCGGTCCGCTTGTAGGTACCTGGCTTCGCTGTTCTTCTGCCTTTCCTTTCACGGTCTATGGCACACTTTCCCAACCGGTTCACGCCATGAACTTGAAAGAAACCATGGAGAAAGTCACCAGACTCCATCCCGACAACCCAGTCATCGCCATTGACGCCTGCCTGGGTACGCAAAAACACCTTCATTATATAACAATAGCCCCGGGAGCTCTTTCTCCCGGGGCCGGTGTCAACAAATATCTCGGAAATGTGGGGGA
Organism: uncultured Marvinbryantia sp.; assembly: GCA_934394985.1. Taxonomy (GTDB): domain Bacteria; phylum Bacillota; class Clostridia; order Lachnospirales; family Lachnospiraceae; genus Marvinbryantia. The sequence continues at coordinate 111,708 of CAKRRF010000004.1, read as the reverse complement.
TATCTCAATCACTGGGATCATCAATATCTCCGGAGAATATGCACACATGATTCTCCAGACTACACGTCCTTCCGCTGTTATGGCTATGGCAGAATGCATCACAAAGGGCATTCTGCTAGCCTGCAGTGGATATTCTACACAAATGTTTTGATTTTATTATAGATGCCTTCTGCATCCAGACCGTATTTGTGAAGCAAAGCTGCTGCTGTTCCTGATTCTCCAAATACATCATTCATACCGATTCTAAGCATTTTGGTTGGTGCTTTTTCACTGAGGCATTCTGCTACAGCACCGCCAAGGCCGCCAATCACAGAGTGTTCTTCTACTGTTACTACTTTGCCGGTCTTCTTTGCAGATGCAACGATCAGTTCTTCATCCAGAGGCTTAATTGTGTGGATATTGATTACTTCTGCATCAATGCCATCTTTAGCCAGCATGTCTGCCACTTCCAGACATTCTGCTACCGGAAGTCCTGTTGCAATGATAGTCAGATCTTTACCTTCTTTTAAGGTAACACCCTTACCAATCTCAAATTTATAATCAGGTCTGTCATTGATTACCGGTACTGCCAGACGTCCAAAACGTAAATATACTGGTCCTTCATATTCTACCGCTGCTTTTACAGCCGCTTTTGATTCTACATCATCAGATGGACAAATTACAACCATACCAGGAATACTTCTCATCAGTGCAATATCTTCATTGCACTGGTGTGTTGCACCGTCTTCTCCAACAGAAATACCTGCATGTGTTGCACCGATCTTCACATTCAGATGAGGATATCCGATAGAGTTACGAACCTGTTCAAAGTTACGTCCTGCTGCAAACATGGCAAAAGAACTGATAAATGGGATCTTTCCGGTTGTTGCCATACCAGCTGCAATACCTGTCATATTACATTCTGCGATACCGCAATCAATGTGACGTTCCGGGAACGCTTTTTTGAACACACCTGTCTTTGTAGCTGCTGCAAGGTCTGCATCCAGTACTACTACATTCGGGTTCTCTTTTCCTACTTCTACGAGAGCATTACCATAACTTTCTCTGGTTGCGATCTTCTTTACTTCTGACATAATGCTTCACCTACCTTCTCTAAGTCTGCCATAGCGATTGCATATTCTTCGTCGTTTGGCGCTTTTCCGTGCCATCCTACCTGGCCTTCCATGAAGGAAACTCCCTTTCCTTTCAGGGTCTTGGCAATGATAGCTGTAGGCATTCCCTTCGTAGCCTTAGCTTCATCAAATGCTGCTTTTAACTGATCAAAATCATTTCCATCTGCAACGTTGATTACATGGAAGTTAAATGCTTCAAACTTCTTATCAATTGGATATGGGCTGTTTACTTCATCAATCGGTCCATCAATCTGTAATCCGTTATTGTCAACAATCACGACCAGATTATCCAGTTTTCTGGCGCCTGCGAACATAGCAGCTTCCCACACCTGTCCTTCCTGGATCTCTCCGTCACCAAGAAGTGTATATGTTCTGAAATCTTTGCCATCCATTTTTGCAGATAATGCCATACCTACTGCTGCTGAGATTCCCTGTCCCAGTGAACCGCTGGACATATCCACACCCGGGATATGCTGCATACAAGGATGTCCCTGCAGATAAGAGCCTAATTTACGCAGAGTTGTCAAATCTTCCACTGGGAAATATCCTCTCTGTGCCAGAGTTGAATACAGTCCTGGTGCTGTGTGACCTTTGGACAATACAAATCTGTCTCTGTCTGCTTTTTTCGGATCCTTCGGATCAATATTCATCTCTTCGAAATACAGATAGGTAAATATTTCTGTTGCAGACAGGGATCCGCCCGGATGACCTGCTTTTGCACTGTGAACTGCTGTGATAATGCCCTTACGGACTTCATTAGCAGTTTTTTGTAACTCTAACTTTTTCATAATGCCCTCCATATAATTATATTTTATTTTGTCAGTATAACACTTTTGCCGTTCTATCTCAAGATATGCTCTGAGATTATCCATACTTTTTTTATAATTCTACACGACCTTCCAGAGCCCGCAGCAACGTCACCTGATCGATGTATTCCAGATCTCCTCCTACCGGCACTCCGCTTGCGATCCTGCTCACTTTGATCCCGGTAGGCTTGATCAATTTACTGATATACATCGCCGTAGTCTCTCCTTCCAGGCTGGAATTGGTAGCAATAATCACTTCTTTTACATCTCCCTGAAGCCTCTGAATCAGTTCTTTCAATCTGATATCATTTGGTCCGATACCCAGCATGGGAGAAATTGCTCCGTGAAGTACATGATAGACTCCGTTATACTTGCCCGTTTTCTCATAGGCTGCCAGGTCTCTGGTATTCTCCACCACCATAATTGTGGATGCATCCCTTTCCGGGTTGCTGCAGATCGGACATAATTCACTGTCCGTCAGTGTATAACACTGCTTACAGTATCGTACATGCTCTTTGGCTTCTATAATGGCATCAGACAGGCTTTTCACTTCTTCGATCGGCCGATTAATAATATGAAAGGCCAGCCGCTGTGCCGACTTTGGTCCGATACCCGGAAGCTTGGAAAATTCTTCGATCAGCCTGCTGATCTGACTGCTGTAGTAATCCATTAGAATGGGAATCCTCCGCCAAGTCCCCCTGTCAGTTTTGACATCACTGCGCTGGACTCTTCTTCTACTTTACGAAGTGCCTCATTGGTTGCTGCAACAATCAGATCTTCCAGCATTTCTATATCATCCGGATCTACCACGTCTTCCTGCAGCTTCACTTTTGTCACTTCTCTTTTTCCACTAACCGTAACTTCTACTGCACCGCCGCCTGCTGCTGCTGTAAATTCTTTTTCTTCTAATTCTTTCTGATTTTCTTCCATCTGCTTCTGCATTCTCTGAGCCTGCTTCATCAGATTATTCATGTTGCCAGGCATTCCTCCTGGAAATCCACCTCTTTTTGCCATATCTTTTTCCTCCTGATTAATCTTCTATCTCTATATTGTCAAAATGTACCTGCTGCCGGATTTTTTCTTCCACAGACACATTCACCAGCCTGGCCTGTGAAATTCCTGCATCCTGCTGCAGCATCATTTTCACTTCTACTTTTTTTCCGATCTGCTCTGCGATAATCTTCTCCAGCAAATCTCTGGTTCCCGGATCATTTACATACCTTTCGCCCAGAAAATCCTGAAATACCACATACAGACGCTGATCTTCTCCAGATGCATTATACTGCACTTTGGCACTGAGTAACACACTTTTTAAGCGACCGCCTGTGGCATTTACAATATTACGCCATTTTGCCACTGCCTGTTTCAGATCTTCCGGTGCCGCCGCTTCCTCCGGCAGTATTGTCTGTGCTACGCCGCCAGTTCCATCCTGGTCAGCAGCCACCCCTGATGCCGCAGTCTGATCTTCTCTGTCAAAAGACTGCTTCGTACGATAAGGAGTCATACCTGCGCTCACATTTGATGTATGATTGACCACCAATGCTCCATTTTGCACCATCTGCTCCAGTCTCCGGATACGATCCAGAAGTGATGTCTCATCACGTTCCATCTCCGGTCTGCACAGTTTAATCAGCGCCACTTCCAGCGCAATCCTCTTAGAGGATTCAAACCTGATCTGATTTGATAACTCTGAAAATATACGAATATACCGAATCAGCGTATCTTCTCGGATCATTCCTGCTTCTTCCTGCAATAGCTTCAGGTTGTCAGTAGATACATCCAGCACATCTTCCAGATCATCCGATGCCTTTAATAACAGCAGATTTCTCATATACCAGGTAAAGTCTGTAACAAACTGTCCCAGCTCCCGGCCCTGCATCACCAGTTCTTCCAGCATTTTCAAAAGCTCTGCTACCTGATTTTCCAGAATCAGCCGAAGCATTCTGCTGAAAATCTCAGTATCCACTGCCCCGAGTACATCCAGCACATTATCATAAGTCAGTTTTTTCCCCAGGTAAAACGCAATACACTGATCCATAAGGCTAAGCGCATCTCGCATGGAGCCGTCTGCCTTTCTGGCAATATAGCGTATTGCTTTATCTTCTACCTCCACCTGTTCTTCCTTCATCAGCTGTGTCAGCCGGTCTGCTATCGTGATGATGGAAATACGCTTAAAATCATATCTCTGACATCTGGACAAAATCGTGATCGGAATCTTGTGTGCTTCTGTAGTAGCCAGAATAAAAATAACATAAGACGGTGGTTCTTCCAACGTCTTCAGAAGTGCATTAAACGCTCCAATAGACAGCATATGCACCTCATCGATGATATAAACCTTATATTTTCCTTCTGTAGGGGAATAAGTAGTTTCTTCCCGTATTTCACGGATATTGTCCACACCATTATTCGATGCCGCATCAATCTCAATGACATTCATGGAGCTTCCCGCTGCAATAGCCCTGCAGGTCGCACATTCATTACATGGATTGCCGTCTATCGGATGCTCACAGTTTACTGCCTTTGCCAGAATCTTGGCTACCGTTGTCTTACCGGTACCTCTGGTTCCGCAAAACAGATACGCATGACCGATTCTGTCTGCATTGATCTGATTTTTTAATGTCTGTACGATCGCATCCTGTCCTTTTACATCTGCAAAAGTATCCGGACGAAACTTCCGATACAGGGCTGTATATCCCATTTCTCCATCTCCTGTCTGTTTCGTAAAAGAGGCGGCCGGGTCTGTCTCCAGGCTCTGCCGCTCATCTTCTTTTTAAGAATTCTCTTAATCGCCAAAGCTGATGCCGATCAGTTTTGCTTCTTTGATAATCTGATCATCCGGTGATACCGCTTTCAGCTTACCTGCCACATCTTTCAGTGGTACTTTCTTTGTCTTGCCATTTACCATACCGATCATATAACCAAATTCACCGTTCAGGATGGCATTGGCTCCTGCTGCACCCAATCTTGTAGACAGCACACGATCATACGGGCAAGGACTTCCTCCACGCTGCGTATGTCCAGGTACGGTAACTCGCACCTCTGTTCCACTCTTTTCCTGAATTGCTGCTGCCAGTTCATAAGATACAGACGGATGCTTTTTATTTTCCATATACTTTTTCTGTTCTTTTTTACTCATAGCTGCCACTTCTTTGGAAATAGCACCTTCTGCCACTGCAAGCACTGTAAAGCCTTTTCCCTGCTTTGTACGCTTGTCAATTGCTTCAATTACTTTATCAATATCGTATGGGATCTCCGGAATCAGAATGATATCTGCGCCACCGGCAATTCCTGCATACAGGCACAGCTGACCAACTTTATGTCCCATTATTTCCACAATAAATACCCGGTTATGAGAAGATGCCGTAGTATGAATACAATCGATTGCTTCTGTTGCAATATTCACTGCACTGTAAAATCCAAAGGTCATATCTGTTCCGTAAATATCATTATCGATTGTCTTCGGAAGATGAATAATGTTCAGTCCTTCTTCTCTCAGCAGATTTGCTGTTTTCTGAGTACCATTACCGCCAAGAATCACCAGACAGTCCAGACGCAGCTTATAATAGTTCTGCTTCATCGCCTCTACCTTATCCAGTCCATTCTCGTCCGGCACACGCATCAGCTTAAATGGCTGTCTGGATGAACCGATAATTGTTCCGCCCTTTGTCAGAATACCGGAAAAATCTCCGGATGTCAGAAGACGGTAATCTCCATATATCAGACCCTTATAGCCATTGAGAAATCCATATACCTCTAAATCCTGCACATTCGATGCCAACGCCTTCACTACACCACGCATGGTCGCATTCAGGGCCTGACAGTCACCGCCACTGGTAAGCATGCCTACTCTCAACATATTCGTTTCCTTCTTTCATCATTCTTACAGATCCCCATTATACAAACAGTCTCTGCACGTATAAATTTACTATACTACATTTTTTTTCGTATCACAAGAAAAAAGAATCCGCCAGTCAGATCTGCGGATTCTTTTTCAATTCCTGTTCTCAAATTCTTGCAACACCGGTCTTTCTCGCTGCTTCTGCCACCGCTGCCGCAACTGTTGTGCCTACTCTCTTATCAAATGCCCTTGGAATGATATATTCCGGAGATAATTCTTCATCTGTAATCAGCCCTGCCAGTGCTTCTGCGGCTGCAAGCTTCATTTCATCATTGATATCTTTTGCTCTGACATCAAATGCACCGCGGAACACGCCCGGAAATGCCAGTACATTATTGATCTGATTCGGGAAGTCACTTCTTCCTGTTGCAATTACTTTTGCGCCACCTGCCTTTGCATCATCCGGGAAAATCTCCGGTGTCGGGTTGGCACACGCAAAGATAATCGCATCTTTTGCCATCGTTTTGACCATCTCTGTAGTTACTGCACCTGGTGCAGATACGCCGATAAATACATCAGCTCCAACCAGCATATCTGCCAGAGAACCTGATTTTTTCTCAGGATTTGTGATCTTGCTCATCTCCTCTTTTACCGGATTCATGCCTTCTGTTCGACCTTCATAAATTGCTCCCTTACGGTCACAAAGTGTAATATTCTTTATTCCTGCCGTAAGCAACAGACGCGCAATCGAAATAGCTGCTGCTCCTGCGCCGTTCATTACCACGCGAACTTCTTCTTTTTTCTTTCCCACTACCTTCAGCGCATTCGTCAGTCCTGCCAGCGTAATAATAGCAGTTCCGTGCTGATCATCATGGAAAATCGGAATGTCACATTTTTCTTTTAATTTCTTCTCGATCTCAAAGCATCTCGGTGCGGAAATATCTTCCAGATTTACTCCGCCAAAAGATCCGGAAATAAGATAGATGGTATTTACAATTTCGTCCACATCATTACTCTTAATACAGAGAGGGAATGCATCTACATCGCCGAATGCTTTAAACAGTACACATTTTCCCTCCATAACAGGCATTCCTGCTTCCGGTCCAATATCTCCCAGCCCCAGTACTGCGGAACCGTCTGTTACCACCAGGCACATATTCCATCTTCTGGTCAGTTCATAAGACTTATTCACATCCTTCTGGATTTCCAGACAAGGCTGCGCAACACCCGGCGTGTAAGCAAGGGAAAGGTCATCTTTATTCTCTACCGGCACTCTGGTCACTACTTCGATCTTGCCTTTCCATTCTCCGTGTAACTTTAATGATTCTTTTGCGTAATCCATCCTCTTCTCCTCCATGAGATCTTCTAAATTTCATTCGATATGAATTTTATCACTGTATGATTGTAACTGTCAAAGTTTTTAGTAATTTCCGGTAAAGAATTTGCTGTCCTGCGGCAGTTCATAATCTGCAAAATATTTGTGGAAATCCAGTTTCAGATAGCTGCACAGATTTCCAAGTTCTACCATGGTATTATCATTTACCGGAATACCATGTTCCATTCTCTCTTTTTCTGCCAGCACTTCTTTTTCTCCATGAGTGTAAATCCGACTCTTTCCTTCTGCCTTCGGGCTTTCCCGAAGTGCTTCCAGAAAGTCTGAAAAATGCTTACGGATTTCAGCCTGGTTGCCAAAGACAGCCGGGTTGATCGCGATAAATCCGTGGCAGATTCCAGTCTTATCCGGAAAGGTACAGCAATGATCTGATGTTACACCCATGGATAAAATGGAGCTGAATAACTCACACAGCATACCGTAACCATAGCCTTTATGGCTTCCTGTTACCTCTTCGTTTCCACCAAGCGGCATGATTCCACCGCCTTTTTTAGAAACAATATTAGACAGGACATCCGGTGCATTTGTGCTGGCGTGTCCGTCTTTATCAAGTGCCCAGCCTTCTGGAAGTGGTTTTTCCATTTTGTTGTACATCTCCAGTTTTCCTCTGGTCACCACGGTTGTGGAACAGTCAAAGAAAAACGGATATGGGTCTGCCGGCATAGCCACTGCAATTGGATTAGAACCGAGCATTGCTTTCCTTCCAAAGGTTGGAACCATGATGGCCTCTGAGTTTGTGCATGCCATACCAAGAAGTCCTTCTTCACTGGCCATCTTCGCATAATAACCTGCAATTCCAAAATGATTGGATTCTCTTACACTGACCATGCCCACGCCGGTCTGCTTTGCCTTTTCGATTGCCTTCTTCATAGCAAAGATACTGATCAGCTGTCCCATTCCATTATGTCCGTCAATCACCGCAGAAACCGGTGTCTCAAATACTACTTCAGGCACTGCATGAGGATGGATGGTTCCCTTTTCAATTCCCTTATGGTAACGCACCATTCTCTGCATTCCATGACTCTCAATGCCATACAGATCGGCTGTCAGAAGTACATCTTTGATCTCATTGCTCTCTTCTTCTGAGAATCCGAATGCCTGAAATACATCTTTGCAAAACTGATTTAAGGTATCATATGACCACGTTACATATCCCATAGTAAAAGTCCCCTTTCTTTCTCGGTATTCCAATTTCTTTATCCGGTATTACCAATTTCAAAACTGATTATACCACCGGTCTTACCAATTTTCAAGAGGATTCCTGTCGTTAAATTTTAAACTTTATTCTTTCTGCATCTCTTCCATATATTTTTCTATGGTTTCCATATGCTCTGACATGCATTTCTGTGCTTCAGCCACATCGCCGGCTGCGATTGCTTCTACCAGGCGGTGATGCTGCTCATCCACCTCTCTGGCCGACTGCTTTTTCTGCATGATATAGCTTCTGGTTCCTGAAATAATACTTTCTGTCAGCTGATCAGCCGCTGTCAGCACACTGTAAAGCATGGGATTATCTGCCATCTGTGCAATTTTCTGATGCAGCTGTTTATCCAGTTCTCCCCGGTCACTCTCTGCCTCCGCCACATCCAGTCTTGCCAGGATCATACGCAGTTCTGCGGCATCCAGAGGTGTGCAGTTTCTAGCTGCGAGAATAGCCGTTTCCCGTTCCAGCGCCGCACGCAGCTGCTGATTTTGCTTCAGATATCCGTTATTCAAACGGAACATAATAGAAAGAGGGCCGATCAGCCAGGTATCCAGATTATCTGTAATATAATTCCCGCCTCCCGGTACCGGTTTTACAATTCCCAGAAGTTCCAGTGCACGCAGCACCTCCCGCACTGCCGGTCTGGATACACCCATGCTCTCTGCCATTGCCCTCTCTGCCGGCAAAGCCTCTCCTGCTTTCAGTTCTCCTGCCTGAATATTTTCTATGATCTGACCGAGGATTGCATCAAATGCCCGTTCCTCTCCGATTTTCGTAAACATTTCTTTTCCTCCACATACACTGATTTTTCAGCTCTGCTTTTTATCGTATCATTTCCGTAAAACTTCAGCAATAGGCTTTTTCACGGTTTTTCTTTGACAGATACCGAGAAATCTGGTATACTGATGTACGCAATCTGTGGAGAGTTGTCCGAGTGGTTTAAGGTGCGGCTCTCGAAAAGCCGTGTGGCTAATACCCACCGAGGGTTCGAATCCCTTGCTCTCCGTTTTTGCTGTTACTGTCGGTTGAATTTTTCAGCCGACATTTTTTATGTCAGGAGGTCGTATATGAATTTTAAAAATATTGACAGTATTATTTTCGATGTAGACGGAACCCTCTGGGATTCCACAGAAGTCGTAGCAATCGGCTACAACCGGGCACTGGCCGAATACACCACTCTTCCGGTTCGTGTAGATGCTGCAAGACTCATGACCTTATTCGGCAAACCAATGGATCAGATCTTTGCAGAGCTTCTTCCGGAACTGTCCCCGGAACAGCAACATTTTATTTCTGAAAAATGTGTTATTCTGGAGGAAGAGGAACTGGAAAAAGCAGATCCAAAGCCACTGCTCTATCCGGGCATAGAAGAAATGTTTCAGAAATTATCCGCCAAACTGCCGCTTTTTATTGTCAGCAACTGCCAGTGCGGTTACATTGAACAATTTCTGCGCAAAAACAACTTTGCATCTTATATCACCGATCATCTCTGCTTCGGACAGACCGGCACCTCCAAGGGACAAACTCTCCTGCGCCTGATCAGGGAACACCATCTGGCTCATCCGGTTTATGTAGGTGACACCCTTGGCGATGCCAATGCCTGCAAAGAAGCTGGTATACCATTTGTACTGGCAGATTATGGCTTTGGTGATGTAGAAAATCCTGATGCCAGGATACGGAAGCCTCTTGATCTGATCAGCCTGCTTACAGACTGACAAAACCTTTCATTGACAAATATCCGGAAACAAGGTATAGTATGAACTATCCACGCAGCCGGGGAGATAGCGGTGCCCTGTACCTGCAATCCGCTACAGCAGGGGTGATACCAATCCGAGGATTTTAGGCTGTGGAGCTGCCCTTTATAAGTGGCGTTGACGTCCGGGTCTTGCACAACAGGAATCTGTGAACCGTGTCAGGTCAGGAATGGAGCAGCACTAAGCAGAAGCTCTTGTGTGATGCGAGGGTGCCTGGACCGAGTTAACTGTAGAGGTAACGTCCATGGCCGGAATTCGAAGTGCGGTGCGTGGTGAAAAAACAGAGTTTATGTATGATTCATAAGAGATTGGATTATACATAAGCTCTGTTTTTCTGAGTAAAGATATTTTAAAGAGTGTTCATATGTTCACTCATATAGAAAGGATGATGAAAATGATCATAGATTGTTTATGGGATGCACTGCATGACAGCATCAAACTGGTTCCTTTCCTGCTTCTGACTTATTTCCTGATGGAAGAACTGGAACATCATACCGGAGGAAAAGTACAGCAAAGAATCCGCCAGGCAGGGAATCTCGGACCTTTGTGGGGCGGTATTCTTGGAATCCTTCCGCAATGTGGATTTTCAGCTGCTGCATCCAGTCTGTATGCCGGAAGAGTCATTACAATAGGAACGTTGTTTTCTGTATATCTTTCCACATCAGATGAAATGCTTCCGATTTTTCTTTCAGAAAAAGTGCCAATGGAAACCATCCTGAAGATTCTCGCCGTGAAGGTTGCCATTGCTGTCATCTCCGGATTTGCAGTGGAATTTGCTTACCTGCATCTGATCCACCATAAGGAAAAGGATCTGGATATCCACACGGTATGCGAAGAAGAACACTGCAGCTGTGAAGATGGTGCTCTGCAGTCAGCGATTACGCATACCGTGAAGATCTTTGTCTTTATTTTCCTGATTTCCGCAGCATTGAATCTTCTGATCGGATATGTGGGAGAAGAAAGTATCGCTGCTATCTTCCAGGGTACACCGGTCATGGGGGAAGCTGTGGCCGCATTAGTAGGACTAATTCCAAACTGTGCCTCTTCGGTAGTGATCACACAGCTGTATCTGCAGCATATCATCAGTGCCGGAGCTCTTATGAGCGGACTGCTGGTTAATGCAGGCGTTGGATTACTGATTCTGTTTCGATTGAACCGTCATTGGAAAAAGAATCTATGCATTGTTGGTACACTGTATGCATTAGGCGTATTCTGGGGAATTGTCATTGAAATGAGCGGGATTTTGTTTTAAAAAACTGGAGCCAGTGGGTATATCGGTATGATATACTCTACTGGCTCTTTTTATAGACTAATTTTTATTTTACAGGATGTTCCTGTGCATATTGATGCCCGTATTTGTTCAGTTCATCCAAGTATATTTCATTGTTCCATTTCCGGAAACAGCATCCATTCGCAATAGATGGGAAGAAAGGGCCACCAGGAATATATTCGTCAAATGCCCGTCGCACTTCTGCACGAATCTCCTCTTCTGTAATATGCTCTACATCAATCTTTGGTCCGTCAATTCCACCAATCATTGGCAGTTTTCCTTTTGTTACTCTCTGAATTTCCACAATATCATTTTGTGGAATTGTTCCCTGCCAGATATCGATACCGATCTCTACCATATCTTCTACCAGCGGCTGGCAGATACAGTCTGCATGATGAATAAACATAATTCCTTCATCATGGGCCGCCTGCACGATTTCTTTATGAAGGGGCTTAATCAGTCTTCTCCACAAATCAGGCGGGAGAAATACGTTTTGTTTGGATCCCCAGTCGTCATGATAAAATACTACGTCCGGATGAAGATGTTTTCCGGCAAGACGGAAATATTCGATTTTATAATCCGCAATTTTTCTTAAAATAGCTGCCATCTCATCTTCGTATTCCATATAATTGATAAATGCGTTCTGCATTCCCATCAAATGGTGTGTTCTTTCAAAAATGCCGCCAGAACTAAACAATGCACAAAACTTTTCTTTACGGTTCACTTCTTTTGCTTTTGCTTCTGCCGCACTCCAGTCCAGATCTTTTAATGTTGGTACTTTTAACTCTTTTTCCCAGTTTTCAATATCTTTTATCACTGCTGTTTCATCATTCACAACGGGATGTGCTCCCGGTGCCCCTGGTTTAAAACAGTATGCGGTTCCCCATGCATCATAATGAATTTGTCCGTCCTGTGGAATACGGTCACGCATAAAGACCGGATCCAGTGCAAAATCAAGTGATGGCATAAAATCTCCATAATAATCTGGCTGTTCGCCATGTAACACAGCCATCATGTTTTCTCTTATCGTCAGCATACTGATCTGTTTCCTCCTCTTTACTTTGTTTTTTCAGTATCTGCCTGCGCATACACTGTTTTCTTCAACGCACCTGGTTTGGGTGGTGGATTATACCCTGCTTTTTTCCACAATGGTGCATTATATTCATAAAGTGCATCAATCAATGGTTCACTGATAGTTGGATCAATCATGGTCGGGTGTGCCACCCATCCTCCTCCCGGTGCCATTAATTTGATACGATACATGATCTCATCATATCGCTCCTGATAGGTAGCTCCCTCCCGGTCCAGGATTCCCTGATTGTCAAATCCTCCTACAAAACAAAGTCTGTCTCCGTATTTTTTCTTTAATTCATATGGATTGTTTGTAAGCTGAAGTGGATTTAATCCATCAATACCAAGCTCTATAAAATCTTCTATCATTGGTGCCACATATCCACAGGAATGATGTTCATATAACATTCCCTGCGCATGTACTTCATCAATAATTCTCTTCAGCTGTGGCTTGATCATGTCTCTCCAGGTATCCAGAGACATAAACATTCGATTATTGCTGCCATAATCATCATGCATCTGGATCTTATCTGGTTTGTAATATTTCGCAATCAGTTTAACTTCTTCAATACGGTAATCTGCTATCGCAGTCAACAGACTTTCTGTTTCTTCTTCATCCGTCAGAAGATAGCACAGAGCATCTTCTATTCCTGTCATTGCATGAAGCTGTTCAAATAATCCATCTACGATAATCACACTCTGGATCTTGTTCTCTCTGTCCCAGTTCGCAGTATCCTTTGCAGCTCCTCCTTCCCAGTCATAGGTCTTTGGATCCGGGAATTTTATCACTTCTCTCCAGTCATTGATATCTTCCAGTAATTTTGTACCAACCGTAACCATTGGCCCAGGCATACCTTTTTCAAATGTCCAGGACACCCCAAAGGCATCCACCGTTGTTCCAAATCCTGCTGGGCCTTCCGGAACACAGGATGGAAGACAGGTATTCTGATCCAGTACCTGCGATGGTACCCATTCGGTTTTCTCATGGCGGTACGCTCTGAGAATATTTTCTCTTGCGGTTATCATATCTGCATCATCCTCTTTCTCTGTCTCAAAATTCTATGCTTCTTTCCGGCAAACAAAGTCAGACATACCAATCCAATGATAACACCCACAATAATGGATACGGATGCAATCTGCCAGTCTGCACGATTCGCTGTAAGTCCAAGAGTTCCTTTGATAAATTTCAAAATGTATACCATTAACGATGTTACCTGTACCATACCCCCCATTTGGGTTTTGTCTGTTCACTCATAACACGTTTCCTCCTTCATATTTGTTTTTATTCCATACATTTTCGGAACTGCTTTGTATTCCCCCATACTTTTAAGTTCCACTTCCGACTGAAATGCATATTCTCCCATTTTGTCGATCTCATTCCACCTTTTAATTGCTTTTATTATAGTTTGTATTGAACCGACAAAAAACGGTGCCGTAATACAAATTTTGGTCTCTTCTTTTCTGTTTCAAGAAGACTTTTTGTATCACGACACCAAATTTTTCTTTTACATTTCTAGTTTATTTTTAACAAATCCACATTTTTTCCGTACTTTTTCCTGTAAAAATCCAACAATAAAATGGACTGTTTCATATAATCTCTGTCATAATTGTTATGCCAGTCATAATGCATCAGCTCCGATAGTTTATTTAACCTGTATACCAGCGTATTTCGATGCACAAATGCTGCTTTTGCTGTATTTACCAGTGAACATTCATTGTCAAAAAAACATCTGAGCAGCTGCAGCCATCCCGATCCCGTTGTCCGATCCAATTCATCCAACATTTTGATATCTGAATTCATTGCACAATACAGACGAGAGACATCACTGTTTTCCAGCATATAGTACAAAGCATAATCATAAAAATAAAAATTATGTTTTTTGGGATTCAGAAGTTTTCCGTATGTAATTGCAGCCTGTGCCTGTTCATAATACTGGGCCAGCTGATCCAGTCCGCGCATTGGATTACTGAAACCAATCGTATATCCAATATCTTTATGCAGAATCTGTTTTACACATTCTGCCAGTCCCTCCCTGTCCACAAAACGTAAATTAAAAATGCATATAACAGCATTTTTCAACGTTGTAACATAAACATTTGCGGTATTGCGCCGGATCTGATTGCTGATCAATGATCGGCTTCCCACATCCTGGTATTCTTTGGCAACAGTAATCAGGCATACCTGAAATACATCTTCTGCTTTCCAGTCAAGATAATCCAACTGCGCTTTCAAAAGGTTCGCAGACACTTCTTTTCCTTTTAGCAAATCATGGAATACATTTTTATTCAGATAGAGATTATCCTGATTCTGCAGCATGTACAATGATGGCGTAATAATTTTCAGAATATATTCCAGCACCTGTATATCCCCATAATTAAACTCCCGCTCTTTTGCCAGAACATTCAGTCTTCCACAATAATAATCCTGATAATAGATCGCAGTTGTCAGTGTATCATAATAGATATCCATCTGCTCTTTTCTTAAAAGCTGTACACTGTTCTTTCGATACATATCTACCACTGGATACGATCTTCTCATTTTCTTTATAAAATTCAATGAACTATATTTGTTCTTTGCCACATAGCTCCACTCTGAATCCACTTCATCATCTGCATACTGGCTGCACATAGCAAGACATCGGTTATTACCATCCAGTAAAATTACCGGATTTCCTACAAAAAACCAACATTCATCCAATAATTTTTGAAAGTCCATTTCAAAAATAGCCTGCTGCACCATCTCTGTCCAGTCATTATAAAATTCAAAGATTCCCTGCACGATATTGAAGACATAGTTGTATTCAATATCATGCAGCCGGATATAATCCTCGCCATATTGGATATACACATAGTTTCCTTTCTCATATACGTGCACACAATTAGGCGCCATGATATTTCTTGCCCCTCGTAGTTCCATTGGAGCGTCACTTTTAATATTTACTTCCGGTTCCAGTGCATGCAATCTGTTTGCAATCATCCACATACTCAGCTGCATATCTTATTTTCCCTCGCTGTTTTTGTCTAAAATACCCAATTCTGTTTTTGCTCTTTTCTGTTTTCTGGTTGTTTTACACAGTAACATATCTTTCTTTATTTCGCAACCCGTTTCTGTATCAGGAATACCAACTTTTATTTTTATTATCTGATCTTCCGGTTCTGTTTTCATATTCTGGATACATTTCTTTTTTCCTCCTCGTTTTTTATAATAAAATCAACATCAATGAATCGAATAGTAAAGGAGATGAATGTCATGAAAAAATCTGATATTACTGTCTGTGCCGTAAAACCTGTTGCTCCTCCAGATCTTGGCCTGGATCTTCCAATCAGTGAACGGGAAAACTTTTTAAAAATTCTGAATCATGAAAAGCCGATGTGGATGGGAAACCAGTACCGCACTACACAGTGGGGGATGTGCAAAGCCAATCAGGATATGCCACGCAGCATGAATTCTGCAACAGATGACTGGTTTGGATGTCAGTATATTTTCTCAGAAAAATATGGTACCCCAACGCCTCACGGCATCATGTTTGACGATATCACAGAATGGGAGGATTATGTCAAATGGCCGGATATGGATGCCTATGTATGGGAAGCTTCTAAGAATTTCAAACAGAATCCTGACAAAGTGCTTGCTACTCCTTATGGAAATGGTATCTTTGAACGTATGCATATGTTCATGGGATTTGAAAATTCTCTGGTTGCTCTGGTAACAGAACCGGAAGCATGCAAGGATTTCTTTAACCATATGGCCGATTATAAAATTGAGATTTTCAATCGCATGGCTAACATTTACGATTATGATTATGTGATCTATAACGATGACTGGGGCACTGCCAAAGACACATTTTTCTCTGTTGATACCATGAAAGAACTTCTTCTTGAGCCAACCAGAAGAATCTTTGAAGCAATTCACAAACGTGGCGTAAAGGTAGAATTCCATAACTGTGGACATATTGATCGTTTTATTCCTTATATCATAGAAGAACTGCAGCCAGATATGATGGAAATTCAGGTGTTAAATGATATCAAACACATCATGTCCACATATGGAGACCGTGTAACAGTAGAATATGCTCCTGATCCATTTTTCATTAACGATCCGGACGTCACCCGAGACCAGTTAAAAGCTTATGCCCGGGAAATTGTTGATCAATACGGGGCTCATGTAGTAAAAGGATCCGGAGTCATTTTGAACATCAATGCAAACGATCCGGACGTATACAAAACATTCGAATCAGAAGCTATTGAATACTCTATGAAAATGTATCGCTGACACCTCTCATTTTACCAGCTATGTCACTCTGGCATAGCTGGTTTTTTTCGTCAAATCAGACGAAACTTTCCAGGTACCTGCAATCTTTTTTCTCACTTTTGGGATTTTTCACATATAGGACGTCTTCATAAAAAGCTTTATACTGCAAACATAATACATCAGATAAAAACAGGGGGTTTTTATTATGAAGACAAACAAAAAATTTCATTATTGCTGGGTTATCCTGGCTGCTGCATTATGATGTCCATCGTATTTGATGTAAGTATCTGCATGGTCATGCAGTTAATTGCCAATGTACCACTTGGAATTCTATGCGACAAGATCGGAGTACGCCTCTCTGCTACTTTATATAGCACGATCGGCGGTCCGGGTGCTTTTTTTCTTGCAACCTGTGGTCATAGTTTTCTGATGTATGTTGGTTGTGCCATGTATGGCATTGACATTTGCCAGACCTTGGTTATTTCCCCACAGGTAGCACGAGAAATTTGGGGGAAAAAGGACTTCAGTCAGATTAACTCTATCGTTATGATTGCCTTTGCTCTGACCGGTGCGTTTTCCCATACTATTTATGCCGGACTGGCAGATATACGCGGTTCCTATGTACTGTCTCTGACTCTTGCCGGAATCTTTTATGTCATTGCTATCGGCATGGTGAATATTTCCTGCCTGGGTGGCAAAATTCTTATGGAAACAAATAAAAAAATGGAAGGTCAGACTCTTCCTGAGTAACCTCCCATCTGTATTCTTTTCCTTTTCAGGAACTGCGGGCTGCTTTCTTCTTTTCCCGCAGTTCCCGGAAAAACTGGCTCATCATCTGACTACATTCTTCTTCCAGAACACCTCTTGTCACCTGCACCTTATGATTAAAGCCATCCATTTCCAGAATATTCAATACGGATCCGGCACATCCTGCTTTTGGATTCATACAGCCGATGACTGCTTCCGTCAGCCTGGCCTGCATCATGGCACCGGCGCACATCTGACATGGTTCCAGAGTCACATACATGGTGCATTCTTCCAGTCTCCAGTCTCCCAGCTTCTTTGCTGCTTTGCGAATCGCAATCAGTTCTGCATGAGAAAGCGTATTTTTATCTGTATTCCTCCGATTATAACCTCTTGCAATGATTTTTCCGTCATGCACAATAACGCACCCTATCGGTACTTCCTCCAGCAGATAAGCCTTTCTGGCCTGTCTGATTGCTTCTTTCATGAATCTTTCCTGTTCCGTCATACTGCCTTTTCTCCGAATGCCCGGATGATGCCCTTCAGGTTTTCCACTACTGCATCCATACCTTCCGTGGTAATATGCTCAAATGGTCCATGAAAAGCATAACCGCCGGTTCCCAGATTCGGGCATGGCAGCCCCATGAACGAAAGTCTGGCTCCGTCTGTGCCACCGCGGATAGCGATTGTCTCCGGTTGAAGACCGGATGCCTGCACGGCTTCTTTGGCGTAGTCGATCAGGAACATACATTCTTCGATCTTTTCTCTCATATTGCGATACTGTTCTTTTATGGACAGCTTTATGGTACCTGCTCCATATTTTTCATTCAGCAGATCTGCTATATGCTGCATCTGTTCTTTTCGAATCTCAAAATGAACTGCATCGTGATCACGAATGATATAAGATAAAGAAGCATTCGACACATCTCCGCTCATATCTGTCAGATGGAAAAATCCTTCGTATCCTTTCGTACCTCTTGGAGTTTCTCCTGCCGGAAGCATCTGATTAAATTCCATTGCTACCAGAGCTGCATTGATCATCGTATCTTTACTGTCTCCCGGATGTACGGAAAGACCGGTGATCTCCACCTCCGCACCTGCTGCATTGAAATTTTCATATTCGATTTCATTTTCTGCTCCGCCATCTACTGTATATGCGTATTTTGCTCCAAATCCATCCACATCAAAATGATCCGCACCCTCTCCGATCTCTTCATCCGGTGTGAAGGCAATACAGATTTTTCCATGCGCTATATTTTCTTTGATGATCTGTTCTGCCATGGTCATAATCTCCGCAATACCGGCCTTATCATCTGCGCCCAGAAGCGTTGTTCCATCTGTGGTAATCAGGGTTCTTCCTTTTAATTTTTCCAGGTCTGGGAATGCTTTCGGACTTAACACGCGTCCGCTGTCCCCCAGCCTGATATCTGAGCCATCATAGTCTCCTACAATCTGCGGCTTTACCCCTTCTCCGCTGAAGTCTGGAGCAGTATCCATATGGGCAATGAATCCCAGTGCCGGTACTTTTTCCATGCCCGGAGTAGCCGGTATTTCCCCATAAACATAACATTCCTCTGTGATTCTGACATTTTCCACACCAATTTCTTTTAATTCTTCCACAAGCAGATTCGCCAGATCAAACTCTCTTTCCGCTGATGGTGTGGCACCACTTTCCTCATCACTGGTAGTATAAATCTTTACATAATTCAAAAGTCTCTCATATGCTCTCATTGCTGTTTCTCCTGATTTTACTAAATTCGCATCTCTTTACCCTGACAGCTTGTCTTCTGTCACGATTTCTGTTACCGCTCAATTCCCGGACGGGCAGGTATTCCTTTTTCAAAAGGATGCTTTCTCATGCAGATTTCTGATACATAATCCGCACGTTTGATCAATTCCTCAGATGGATCCTGGCCAGTCAGAATTACTTCCAGTTTTTCTGGTTTATGATCCAGGAAATCCAGTAACATTGCCTCATCCAGAAGCCCTGCCCGGATCGTGTAGATAGCCTCATCCAGAAACATCACATCATAGTCTCCGTCCACGGCCTCTTTTGTGACCTTTTTTAACTGTTCACCATAAAAAACCTTCCGTTGTGCCTTTTCTTCTTCTGTCATCTGAAAACTGAATTTTTCTTGCTCCAGTCCGTCGATCCAGGTGACATTGTCCACATTCTCCAGAATTTTTCTTTCACTGGTTTTATTATTTTTCATAAACTGATAAATCAGTACCTTATATCCATATCCGGCTGCTCTTGTACATAACCCCATACCCGTTGTGGTTTTTCCTTTTCCATTACCACAGTAAATGTGAATCAAACCTGTTGTTGCTTTTCCCATTGTCAGTTTTCCTCCTTCATCTTCACATAGCTTTTAGTATACCATAAAATTCTGGTAACTTCTCAAATTTGTTTACAAACTTTTTTCTTTCGTGTAAGATAAATGAGATATAACACAAACCACCTTCGAAGGGATGAACTGAACATGATAAAAAAACACATAGTTTCTGCACTCTGCGGCAGTATCCTATCCATTGCTGCCAGTCTTGGCTGCCATGTTTTCTCTGCCGATACTGCCATCTCCTGGCCTGACTTTCCGGTGCAGACGGAAGAATTATCCGAGGTATCCTCAGATTCAGAGTCTGACTCTTCTGCATCTGACAATCTTGTAGATGTTCCGGACGCTCTGCCATCTGACTGGCATGCGCTTTCGGATCAAGAGCTGGATCAGTTATTTGGTGATATGCCACGCTATCTCGATCTTGGTTCTTTTACACTGAATAAATTAAATCATATACCAATTCCTCAGATCACCTCTGACGGAATGATACTTCGCAACCGCAGCGGACGGGCCTGGCGCATCCGCATGAACTGGGATGCCCTCCAGACACGTATCACCTCAATGCTTTCTGATTATCAGGGTGACTGGAGTGTATACTTAAAAGATTTGAAAAATGGCAATACCATGGAGATCAATGAACATGCCATGCAATCTGCCAGCCTGATTAAGCTTTATATTGCAGGCGCCACCCTGGAACTGATTGAGAATGGAGAATTGACCGAAACAGATACCATTACTCATGCGCTCCATGAAATGATCACTGTCAGCGATAACGAATCTTCTAATGTACTGGTTCGCAGCTTCTGTGACGAATCCGGAGATTTTCAGACAGGGCTGGCGAAAGTCAATGATTTTATTCAGCGGATGGGATTTACCAATACTATTCAGGTAAACGGCATTGCCGATCCAAGTCTCTGGGTATCTGATGGAAGAATAAATGAAACTTCTGCTGCTGACTGTGGAAAGCTGCTGGAAATGATCTACAACCGGGAACTGGTTTCTCACTATGCATCTTACCGATTTGAGAATCTTTTGAATAATCAGGAAGTAAATTACAAAATTCCTGCCGGTCTTCCGGAAGGTGCTCATATTTCCCATAAAACCGGAGAAGTCGATGATACGGAAAATGATACCGCGATTATTTATACTCCAAATGGAGATTATATTTTCTGTATCCTGTCTACCAGCCTGACCGATACCGGTTCGGCAGTAGACCATATCCGTGAAATCTCCTCCATGGTTTATAACTGGTTTACACAGCCGATTATGGAAGTAGACAGTGAGACATTGCTGCCACTGGAGTAAAGCGGACATTCGCAATCCGCTTCGCTACTTGCTCATGAACGCAGTTGCTTCGCGATCTGCGTTCAAATACTTCCGAATCGGAATCTTCTAACTGATCATACGGTCTGTTCCGTTTCTTTACCCAGCAGGGTTACGGGTTCGGATCCGTACTATACAGAAAGGATTTTTTATGCGTATTTGGGGAAAAATATGGAAAGATAACCATCTTCTGAAAGACACTACCATCGAAGATAATTCAGACGATACAAGAACACATAAAATCTTCCATGCTCTGGATGAAATCTGTCTGGTTTTTGATCTTGGCAAACCGATCTGGCTGGACTCCAATATCCGTGAATTCCAAAAGCACAGTTCTACGAAATTCCGGCAGGACAATTTCATAGAAGAAATCGAATTTGATTTTCTGGAGCTTCATGTTATTGAGGAAGATTAGACATTCAGAAATACAAAATCCGGCAAGAAGTATGTTCGTCAGCTTTTTCTGACAACTGCTTCCTGCCGGATTTTTTATTCCTGAGACTCTTTCTTTTCCATACCTGATGCACCCACGCACCTGGTTACGGAATCAGATTTCTCTTCTCCCCTTTCATGAATGCCTCGATATTCAGATATGTCTCATCTGCCACCCTCTGTCTGGCCTCTCCGGTTGCCCACGCAATATGTGGGGTTACAATCAGTTTTCCACTGTCCTGAATCTCCAGCAGTGGGTTATCTGCCTTCATCGGCTCCACAGATATCACATCCAGACCCGCTCCGGCAATCATGCCTTCTTTTAATGCAGTCACCAGATCTTTTTCATTGACAATCGGTCCTCTGGCCACATTAATCAGAATGGATGAAGATTTCATTTTCTGAAACTTTTCCAGATTCATAAAATTCTCTGTCGCAGCACTTAAAGGTGCATGCAAAGAGATAATATCAGATGTGGTCAAAAGTGTGTCCAGATCCACATTCTGATACTCCTGATTATGATTTTTGCCGGCCGTAGAATAATATATCACCCTGCATCCAAAGCTTTGTGCGATCTGTGCAACTTTTTTGCCAATTGCACCCAATCCCACAATTCCCCAGGTCTTCCCCGACAGCTCAAATATTTTTTTATCAAAATGGCTGAAGATATCAGACTTTACGTATTCTCCGCTTTTTACATAACTGTCATAATATGCCAGCTGATTCACCAGATAAAGAGCCAGTGCAAAGGTATGCTGTGCCACAGATTCTGTAGAATATCCTCTTACATTGGCAACTGCTATATTCCGGCTGTCTGTATATGCCTTATCTACAATATTGTAACCGGTTGCTGTAAGCGCAATCATCTTCAGATTTTTCGCTTTATCAAGCGTCTGTGCATTCATCGGCACCTTATTCACAATAATAATCTCTGCATCCTTTATTTTCTCCGGTGTATCCTGTACATTGGATTGTCCATAGAGCATCACATCACCAAGTTTTTCAAAAGCTTTCAAATCCACATCCTGTCCCAGTGAATCTGCCTCCAGTATCACAATCTTCATCTTTTGTTTCTCCCTTCACTGCCTTTTTTCCGGTGGCTGTCTTTATATGTTCTTCAGTTTAGCAAGTAACTTCTTCCTTTTCAAGCCAAAAATTCCGCCAGCACCTCCCGTATAATGCGTTCCTGTTCCTTCGCATCCATTTGCTTCAAGATCTCCCTGTTTCGTTCTTTATTCCAGTCTTTTTCCACATCTGCCGCTGTTTCCTTTTCTCCGCTCTTTATTCTGACAAGGCTGTCCTGAAGCTGCCGTTTTTCTCTCTGTGCTTTCGAATCATATGCTTTTTCCTGCCGCCGTTTTCCTGTTCCGATACCCATATCCTGCACTTCTTTCCATTCTTCAACACTTTCCTCCCCGACGTCTGTCGCTATTCCGGAATGGCTCAGATAATCCTGCATCTGGATCAACAATCTTTTTTCTTTGTAACGACTGTCACACCAAAATACCATCACTGCACTCGCTACGGTAACAGCTGCCATTCCTTGTATCATCATCGTCAGATTTTCCTGATTATGCTGCAACTGATAGTACCGGATTCCCGCTGCTGCAATAGCCATTGTTCCAAGATACCAGCCAAGTGCCTGTCTCCTCCACTGATGCAGGGTTAGTTTTTTATATTTATAATCCAACAGCATTTTTTGTACAAAAACCGGCAGATTCACGTTTCCTTTGCAACAACGACTTGCAATCTGAAAACGGTATCGCATTCGTTTCATAAATTCTCCCTTTTCCGGTTGTGCATCGGATGCTTCCCGTATAAACTGTCTGTAACATCTGTTTCCGATTATCTGGCAAAGTAATCCAAGCAAACCTGTTGCTGTCATCAAATAGAGTAACACTTTTGATTGTAAAATCGTATGTATCATAGTGATCCCCTTTCTTTTTTTCAGACGCAGTTCCCTTCTCCCCGGGCACGGTCCCCGCTCCTGTTAATTGCAGAGTATAAATCAATTTTTTCGATTTGCAAAGTAAAATCGTTCGTCAAAAAAGCCCATAAACTGCGCGTTTATGGGCTTCTCAGGTTTACTTTTATTCTGAACTTATTCATGTTTCTTCAGAAATAATCTGCTTCATGTTATTTCTGAATTCTGTTTAAGAATCCACGGGTTAAACGTACACTGTGTTCCACCGCCTGTTTTTCAAAAGTCGGATAGTCCATCGTAGCACTGTCATCTGCTTTATCAGAAATAGCACGGATAATCACAAACGGAACCTGATTCAGATATGCCGTCTGAGCAATCGCTGCACCTTCCATTTCGGTACAGTAGCCATCAAAATTTTCCTTAATCTTATTCTTTACTTCCCTGCTGGAAACAAACTGGTCTCCGCTGACGATTCTTCCTTCAAATACACGGATTTCCGGATTTACTTCTTCACATACCTCTTTCGCCAGTGCTCTCATCTGTTCATCTGCCTGAAATGAGAAAGCACCCATTTGTGGAATCTGTCCCAACGGATAACCAAATCCGGTAGCATCCATATCATGATGCAGCACATCGGTAGATAACACAATATCTCCGATATTAATCTCTGCTTTCAGAGATCCTGCAATTCCGGTATTAATCACTCCATCCACACCAAACTCATCTACCAGAATCTGTGTACAGACTGCTGCATTTACTTTTCCGATTCCGCTTCTTACTACTACTACCTGACACCCTTCCAGTTCTCCTTCCAGGAACTCCATCTGGGCTTTTTTCAACATTCTTCCGACCTTCATGGCACTTTTTAAAGAAGCCACTTCCACTTCCATTGCTCCGATAATACCTATTTTCTTCATATCTTCTCCTGTCTTTCTCTTCTTTGTAATCCCTTCATCCAGACTCAGGTACAGAATATCTTGCTGTACCACACTGTATTTATCATATCATTTTCATTTTTTTCAGGCAAGGAGATTTCAACAATTTCCCACATAATAGCCAAGATCCGCGAATGTGATCTCATCCGAAACATGAATTGCAACCTTTTCATGAATTCCCAGCCGTCTTCCATTCAGAAATGTTCCATTTGTAGAGTTCATATCGCACAGATAATATTCTTCGTTTTCTTTTTCTATTTTTGCATGAATCCGGCTGACAGACGCATCATCAATATAAATATCTACCTTTGACTTCAGTTTTCCAATCAGGTAACTGTCATTTAACAGTACCACATTATTACGTTCCCTTGTATTCATACTGATCAGAGTCAGATGGGGCTGATACGCTTCTCCACCATCCCAGAGCACGGTGGTTGCTCCGACCAGTTCTTCCTGTTCTCTGGCTGTCGGAATATGTTCCGGCATCTCCCAGTTGATTTTTGCCAGCTCCTGCTGCTCCGTTTTCTGAAGCTTTTTTTCCTTTTCTTTTTTTCTCTTTCCTCTTTTTTCCGGAGACAGTACATAAGCCATTCCTCCGATCATAAGAAATGCAATTCCTCCTGCCTGGGTAATCGTCAGAAGTTCCATACGTGCCGCAATACCCACAATTCCCAGCACTACCAGAAACACCACACCGGCTGTCAGATTCCACCTGTTTTCCGACTTTTCCTTTTTCTTTTTTTGATTTTCCTTATGTATATATATTCGCTTTTCTTTCTTCTGCACCTTTTTATTCTGTTGCTCTTCCTTGGAATTGTCCTGTTCCGCTGTTATCAATGGCTCCTTTTTTTGTTCTCTTTCATTCTGCCCTGTTCCATCCGGTGGTATGTTTTCTTTCTGCACTTCTGCACACAATGGCTGTATTTTTTTCTGCAGCAGATCCATCAGTGCATAATTTTTTTCCTGTACCTTCCGGTTGATTTCATACATCATCAGCACTGCTTCTGTATCCCCCTGCTCCAGATGGTACAACAGATAGGATGCAAACATCCGAAACGAATCTTGAATGGTTTTCCCGCAAAACGGCCAATAGCAAAACACCGCTTCTCGTGATTCAATATCCAGATAAATCAGTTCCGGCTCTAATACGATTTTATTTCCATCTAAAAGATAGGGATCCATCTGCTGTAGTGCCTGATACAGACAACCTAAAAGCATTTGAATGTGCACAGCAGATAAAGACTCATTTTCACAAATCTGTGCCAGAGACTGACGCGATGTAATCTCATAATAATACAGGTTTTTTCCATTAATTTTCTTTCGCACACAGTTCATAAATCCCGGTATGTGATTCTCCTCCAGCATATGTACTTCATATTCTGTTTCCTGACAGATTCCGTATTCTCCCTCTGCTTCCGGTATCACATAATTATGTGACAGATCATGCTCAAATGAAATCTTCATTCTGTTTTACCCCCGGCTTTCTGCGCCACTTTTGCAAGTCCTCTTATTTTCTGTATTTTTTTTGATGGCCGTTCCACCGTCATTGTACAGGTTTCTTTTATATCCATCTCTTCATTTTGAAAAAATGCCAGAATCATTCCCGGAATTCGAAAATTTCCATGAAACGACACAGTTACTGTTTTTTTCCCGTTCTGGCACTGATTCTCTACTTCTCGCGTTCCAAGCAGCCGTCCGTCCACAAGCGTTCTGGCAGCCTGCTCTGTTTTCCATCCTGCCTCTTCTCCATGCAAAATGGCTGCACAGGCCGTTTCATAAGCGGCACTTTGAAGAAAACTTTTATCATGATACCAGAAACCGATATAAATGACAGATACCAGTACCGATAAGATCATCCCCATCAATAAGGATGCCTCCACCGTATAACTTCCTTTCTGATTTTTCATTTCATATGGCTTTTTTCTGCACTTGGGCATCGTTGTATTCCTCCTGTCTTTTTTGCTTCTTCACAGATGACTCACAGGCCTGCCAAAGACTATATCAGCCACAGAACAAACGCTGTCAGCAGAAACGGTGCAAAGGGCAGCTGCGTTTTTCTTTTCGCCCTTCCACTTATCAACAGATACAAAGATACCGGAAACAGCAAAAACAATCCACCAACAAACAGGATTCCTGCTGTCCTTCCTCCAAGATACAGTCCACATGTCAAAAGAAGCAGTCCATCTCCATACCCCACAGCCTGTCCCGTAACTCGCCCAAGCATCAGAAGAAAAACTCCCGGCATCAATGCTCCCATTATAAAAACCATACTTTTTCCGACATCTGTCAGTATCTTTTCGATTGCAAAATCTCCCGCAGAAATTCTTCCCATAATCCACTTTCCTGTCCACAGCAATAACGCAGTCACCACAAATCTCAGTGTATTTTTTACAGATATTTCTCTCTTTCTGATATCTCTCTGCGTTTCTGCTGCCAGGTAACATAACAACGCTGCGTATAAATATTCCATCCTGTTTTCTCCTCTGCCGCTTCACTTCTTTCCACATTTTGAACAGGGACGTAGATCCCCTGCATCTGACAGGGATACTCCTTTTACCGTTCGTTTTAATCCGCTGCATTCCAGAGAAGAATGATACTTGTCCCCATAAGGAGATACATAGACATTTCCTCCCTTTCCTGCCCCACATTTTTCACAGACATGGTATTTTCCCCCGCTGGCATTGCGCAGTCCTTTCAGCTGATTCCTCGGAACTGTCTGAACAGACAGGTGAATATGTGTACACTCCGGATCTCTGTGATAAACTGTTCCAGTTTCTGCCACATAGACCGTATCCTCCCGAGAATCTTCTGTTTCATCGCCTTCTTCGTCTCCCGCCACTCCCCCGGTTCGTCCCGTCCAGGCACGGACTCTGGCGCGGAAAATACTTTTTACTTTCTTTACCGGTAATATGGTAAAGCTGCTTTCAGGCTGAAATGTTCCTGCCAGATCCAGGATCTGTCCATCTGTAAATCCTGACTGCCAAAAACGGACTGTTCCCAGCTGATCGTTTACCCCTGATCGCTTCTTTGTCTGCACTGATGCGTAGCCCAGCGATATTCCGCCTTTCAGAAGTTCTGCCGATATCCCTTCCCCCGGTATGATTCCTGTACTTTCCACATAAGCATAAGCAGCCATATCTTTGACCGTATCCTGTGCTCCTGCCAGAAGTCTGGAAGTCGCATACTGAACAGATGCAAACTGCAGTACTGCCAGCATGGCAAACAGAAACAATGGCAGCACCAGTGCCGTTTCCAGTGTGAGACTCCCTTTTTCTGAGATAAATTGAAATATTCCTTCCCGGTATGAATGTGGATGATACCTTGCCGGGAAATGCTTAGTAACCTCTCTTTTCTTTTTTTTCGTTTTTTGAGTCAAATAGCCATCTATCCTTTCTTTTCTGCTATTTGTTTTACCAGGAAAGAACATTTCACGTCACCTCCTTTATCTGCCTTAATAGGCAAATATTCCATTTATGTTATAGTTCAGTTTTCTGGTTCCTGTTCCCAGAAACGCACTGGCCACTTTTAAGAATATAGGTCTGATCACATATTCCGCCCTTGCTTCCATCTTTACGATAGCCTGGTCTGCACGGAACCTTATATTATCTGTATTTTTTCGAATCACTCCTTCCAGAAGATCCAGTGCCCTCATAGAATAAGAAGATTTCTTTCCCAGAGTAAATAAAATCTTCAGATACCCTTCATAATCCAGACCGCTTCCATCCATCCCGCCAGGTGATTCCAGCTGTTCCAGAATCGAAGGTATCTTCTGCAGATCCAGTCTCCATGTTTCTGCTGACTTCCACACGGGCACTTTTCCTCCTGCAAACAGACTGCGCAGATCCAGAAGACTTTCTCCATATGCCCATACCAAAAGCAGGGCATAGGATGTGGCTGCCTGAAGTCCCGGTACCGGAATCACTCCTGTGATTAAAGCAGCAAGCGCATCTGCTTCTGCTTTTCTTGCAGGATCTGATGTCAAATAAAGAAAATTGGCTCCTTCTCGCAATGCAAGAAGCCTCTTCATTACATTTTTCAGATTTTTCTTATCAGAATTTTGTCCACAGAGTATATATTCCAGTCCATAATCCAGTACCTGCTCTGTTTCTTCTTTTTCGAAATAACTCGGGAAACGTTCAAACAAATATTCCTGAAACAGAATATTGGAAGTTGCTCCACTGTATTTCTTCTCTGTTTTCAGGCTCCCTTTCCTGCAATTTCTCTTTGAAGGCACATCTGATGTCAGTACTTTGTCCGAAATCTGCTGCTCCTTTTCCCCAAGTACCAGACCGGTTAATCCTTTTCTTCGTATTTCCTTTATCGTCTCCAATGGGTTTTTCGCAGCCGGAAACTCCTGTTTTTCACATTCAGTCTCTGCCGGCAGATCACTCTGGTCCTCCTGTGCTTCTCGTTCTTCCTTCTGTTTCTGTTCTTCTTTTTTCTTCTGCTCTTCCTGTTGCTGCTGAAGCGATTTCAGACTGGTATGATTACTTTTCTCATTTTCATCATAACTTTTTTCTGCACGCTCCAGTTTTTCTGCTTCCTCCTCTCGTTCCAGCCATACAGACAGCGCCTCTGTTGCCAGATTCTCATGCATAAATCCCACAGCCTGCTGATAAAATGCACTTCCCTTCTGATCTGTTGCCAGAGCCACTCCGGTAATCTGTGCTTTTTCCAGCTTCAATGGAAACGGATCATATCCTTTCAACAGAATTTCTTTATTGGGAGAACTATTATATTCCATGTAATTCTGCAGTTTTTCTTCCAGTTCTTTCTGACTGTAGCTGCCATTTCCGCAGGCGCCATCCAGAAAAAACACATCATACTGCTCCAATACCTGATTTTCAAATTCTCCAAATATCGAAAATATACCCATATCCAGAGCTGCCGCTGCCTTCGCCCGTGCGCCCTGTATTCTGGCTGATTCTACAGTCGTACAGAGCAGGGACAAAAATAAAACGCTGATCAGGCTTAAGAATACGGTAATTGTCCCTTTGCATCTGTACGTTTTCATGTTGTCTCCTTTCCCGGTCATTTCAATATGCCAGTACAGCATTTTACAAACGACTGTACTAGATACTGTTGCTCTGACTCACAATTTTCTTGAAGATGCTGTTGACCAGACTGGTCAGCTGACTTTTGAAGATAATGACAAGACCAATCAGAACTACCAGAATTAAAATTATTTCCACTGTCCCGATTCCATCCTCTTCTTCATAAAGTCGCTTTAAGAAGTTCTTCATATGCATCACCCCCTTTCCAAGTCAGGTTTAAAATGACATCATTGCCGGCACAATCAGAATCACCAGCACCACCAATAACATCAGAATCATCGGAAACAGCAGCTTTGTTCCTGCCTCCTCTCCCATTTTCTTTGCCAGCTGTCTCCGATCCCCCATTGCCTCCTTCGCCTCAGTCAGCAGCAGATCTGTCATTCCCTCTGAACTTTTCTGCAGACTTCCGGACAAAATCGTTCCCAGTCTGATATAACAGGTATGTTCACATCGCCGTCCAAATCGCTCATATGCTTTCGATTCCGGAATACCGCTTTTCATTTCATTGCAGGCAGCTACCATCTCCTCGTAAGCCCATCTCGTTTTTCCAGTCTTCTTCGTCTGCTGATACTCTTCTGCTATTCTGGAAAATGCATTTTCTATGGTGAGTCCTGCATTTAGCAGCATTCCCAGCTTAAACACCACATCCGGATAATCCAGAATCAGTTGTCTTTTCCTGTCACTGTCCTCTTTTTTTAATTCTTCCCCTTTGCTGATATAACCTCCCACTCCCAGAAGAAGCACCAAAAATATCCCAAGATTCATCACGGAACTGTCCGCTTCTGTCCAGATAACCCTCCGTCCATCCACCTGTTCCGGCAAATGCAGTTCACTCTTTTGTATACTTTCTTCCTTCGCAGCAGTTATTGCCTGATGAAGATCAAATCGAAGCTGCTCCTCCTCCGTCCGAAGTTCCGGGTACAAATGCAGTGCCAGTTCATAAAGTTCTTCTTTTTCTCCGCAGGCCATCAAGGCAGTCAGATTCAGAAGCTTTCCTTTTTCCGGCAGATCTGCAACAATCGTTCCCTCTTCATCTAACAGTCCTGTCGGATTCTGAATCCACTGAACCGTCACCTCCCCATCCTGAAGCTCTGATGGCAGACAGACCGGTTTTCGCACTTCATCCACTGATGTATTTTCCCCCAGTATGACCTGACAAAGCTCTTTCTCTGCCATCTTTAACAATGCCATCTTTTCCTGTTCCGTATATTGTCGTTCTTCCAGCTCCAGTTGAAGTTCTTCTGTCTCGGTACTGCCTTCTATCTCTGCTTTTAAGAGATAAACATCACTCCCCTGTCCTTTCTCCGGCCGTTCCAGCATATAAGCATCCAGTGTATGTTCTTTTGTCCCGATACATCCCTCCAAAACCGGTATCAGCACAAGCCCCACAGCCAGAAAAATCAGCATGTTTTCCAGCATGGCAATCTCTTTTTCTGTATTATCCTGTTTTCTTCCCGGAAGCCGTGCCTGTATCCAGACAGCACCTTTACGAAACGGTTTCTGATACCATGCCATTTTCTCCGGGACATCCTGTGCCGCTGATATCAGCACCAGCAATCCCGCTGCCAGAATCATCCCCCAGTATATCCACATCCTTACACCTCAATTTCCACTATTCTTTTTCCCCAGGCGACTGCTGTCAGATAAACGACAAGCGCTGCCGTCATAATCAAAATTCCTGCCGGATTGTGATACATTCCATCCAGAAAACCAGGAGAAACCGTCTGTACATACAACAGAATCAGGCATGGAATCAGACTCATCATATTCTGTTCCATTTTTTTTGCAGATAAAATCACCTGTATCTCTTTTCTGGTTTCATTCTTTTGTGCAATACTCTGTACCGTGTTACGGATAATTGCAATCAGATTCCCCCCTGTTCTTTTCGATACCGCAAAGATCTCTGCAAAATTGCGGATATCTTCGATTCCACTGCGTACCGCCAGAGACTGCAGCAGCTCCTCCAGATTCTGATTCATATTCAGCTGACTGACGATCGCACGAATCTCCTGCACAATCATGTCCTCTTCCCGATACACCAGGGGCAGTTCCTTTAACGCATCTGAAAACGCTGTCTCAACCGAATATCCTGCCGTCAGAGATGTAATCACTGTCTGCATGGCCATCAAAAACTGTTCCTCCAGTACCTGTCTTCTCTGCTGACAGAGTTTTTCACTCTTTATTTTGAAAAATGTTTTTAAAAGCAACAGGCCAAACAGAAATACTATCCAGGATCGATAAAACAGATAGCTGATCATACCGTCCAGCAAAAGAAACAACACGGTATATTTCATATATTCTTTTTTTGAAAACTGATAACTGGTATAATCCATTCAGATCAGCCCCGCCCGTTCCAGTTTTCTGGTCTGCTGAAGTTCTCCTTTTTTTATCAGCGTGCCTTCCACCTTATCCCCACCTTTTCTGCACTCTTCAAACTCATACAGCGTATGTGTCAGAATTTCCTCTTTTTCATAGCTGTATCCTGTGATCTCCAGTATCTCCAATACTTTTCTGGAACGATCCCGCATTCTTCCAAGATGCACCATAATATCCAGGCCAGAGGCAATCTGCCTGCGCACAGCAGACACCGGAAGATCCATTGCCATCAAAATCATTGTTTCGAGTCTGGAGAGCATATCCCGCGGACTGTTTCCATGTCCGGTAGACAGACTTCCATCGTGTCCGTTATTCATCGCCTGAATCATATCAATGGTTTCTTCTCCACGCACCTCGCCGACAATCACCCGATCCGGACGCATTCGCAGACTTGCTTTGATCAGATCTCGTATGGTAATCTCATGTTCACCCTGCGTATTGCCCTTTCGTGCCTCCAGGCGTACCAGATTGGCCACACCCCGGATCTGCAGTTCTGCATTATCCTCAATCGTGATAATTCTTTCTTCTTTCGGTATGTAATTCGATAATGCATTTAAAAATGTTGTCTTTCCTGATCCGGTACCCCCACTGATGAAAATGTTGTATCCGGCCATTACCAGTTTTTCCAGAAAATCAACTGCTTCTCTGGTTACTGCGCCCCAGGCAATCAGTTGTTCCATCTCTATGGGATGCACCGGAAACTGCCGTACCGTAATAATCGGTCCATTTATGGCAACCGGTGGCAGAACCATACTGACTCTCGCTCCATTTTCCAGTCTGGCATCTACGATCGGAACAGTTGCATTTACAATCCTGTTACTTTTTGCAGCAATACTCTGCACCAAATCTTCTATTTTTTCTCTGGTTCGAAATTCCTTTTCCCATTTACGGATACGCCCGTTTTCTTCAATAAAAATCCCATCCAGACCATTTACCATAATCTCCGTCACCTGATCGTTATCCACCAATTCCTGCAGAATATCCAGTTTTCTTACTGCATTAAACAATTCTGTCCGCAGCTGTGCCCGGCGCTTCAGACTGTAATAATGTCCGCTGTTTTTTTCCATCAGCAAATGATCGATCTGTTCACAGATTTCCTCATCTTTTAACTCTCTGGAGGTGTCCAGTCTGTTCATCAGCTTCTGCTGCAATTCTGCAAATTCTGCCTGTTCTCTGTTCATTTTTCCCATTCTCCACTGCTCAGTAATGTCCGCACATAATTTCCCATTTCACTGTTCACCAGCTGTTCCAACGCATATTCTCCCAATGCCGCCGGTTCTGCATACGGCAGCTGCAGATATACCGTTTCTTTCAATACATCTTCATATTCCATCTCGGCAAGCAGCTTCTCATACTGTGCCACCTTTGCTTTTGCCATTACGCCTTCGCAGACCGGACTGTAGATCTGTGTACAGGCAGACAACAGCGGAATACGCTCCTCTGCCGTCCCATCCATATCCAGAATGACTGTTTCATATCCACCCAGCGAGGTTACTGCCGACAGCAGACTCAGCCACTCTTCCTGGCTGACTTCCCGCAAATCTTCTGCCGAATAAGCCGGCGGCACATAGGCCATATCACCAAGATGCTGCACAATCGCCTGCACTTTAAAAATCACATTTCCTTTATTCTGTCGTACAAAATACATCACATCCGTAATATCCGCTCCATAATTTTGTCCGGTCAGGATCGAAAATCCTGCGCATTCTTCCAGATTCAGATATAAAACAGACTGTTTTCTGGCCAGAATCTGCCCTAAAGTCAGAGCAAAACAAGTTTTTCCACATCTCTTTACCGGTGAATACACACCGATAATCTGTGCATTCCGTTTCATAAAACAGGGTGTCTGCCCGCTGGTTTCACTGGCATAATAATTCATCACCTCTGCCACCAGATTGTTGGACGCCTGATACTTATAAACCGTAGGATAATCCACATATTGAGGAGCCACTTCACCTTCCGAGAGCATCACAATCCGATTGATATCCATTTTATTAATTTCCTCACACATCATTCTGGAAGAAATCAACAGCAATTCTATGCGATTCTCCCTGGTAAATTCCCGCAGGCTTTCCAAGCCGGAAAATACCAGAATTTCAAACGGAATATTTTGTTTTTCGGTAATATAATTCATCAGTCTGCAGGCATAGGAAGCCTCCAGATCACATATTGCAAAATTCAATTTTTTCAAACCCATCCTCCTGTCACCAGCACGCTTCCCAGAAAAATCGGAAGAGACATATGCAAACAGGCCAGATTTGCCTTTTCTACTATGTAAGGTCTCCAGATCCCTGTGCTGATATATTCTCTGATATAATGAATCAATAGACATAGACGTTTCGTTAAGATACGATATTTGATAACCACTGCCAGAGAAAAAACGGCAGCAATCAGAAATGAAATACAGATACACTTCAGATTTCGGTGAAATCCCAGAAATCCACCTGTCACCATAAAATACTTCAGGTCACCTGCTCCAAGCATTCTGAAATAATGCAATGGTGCAAGTACCAAAATCGGTATCAGACTTCCTCCCAGAAATATCCCGATCCCGGGTGGACCATTGGCACTCCATTGCCAGGCCATTCCGGCAAGAAGCCCCGCACCAATCAAAAAATTCGGAATACGGCTGGTATAAAAATCCCATAGTACTGCTAATAAGCCAATACAAATCAGGCTCATTATCTTCATAATATTCTGTCCTCCTTTTCAGGAATGCCCCAATATTCTGTAATATTCCGGACATCCCCCATGAAAGCATAAGGTGTCGTTAAGCAGAGTCAGAAGCTCATGTTCTATTATCTTTTGTAAGAATGAATTCGTTGTCGATATGACGGATACTTATCAGAATTGGTAAGTGATGTTATTATATATAATATGTCTTCATTTGTCAACACTATATTGCATTTTCTATTCAAAAAGGAGCAGTTGCTTTGCAACCGCCCCTTTTATCTGTGTTACTTCAAAAATTCTTCGATTTCTTTTCTTGTAGCACTGACGCTTCCCTGTACAAAAAATGGTTTTCCTCCTCCACGGCCATTTAACGCAGCATTAAATTCTTTTACCAATGCCCTTAAATCCCCGTCTTTTTCTCCCATGGCATATTTGTATCCGGATTCATCATCACCGGAGCAGACTACACAACGCCCTTCACAGGTTTCCATAATATCAGCTGCCAGTCTGCGTACACTGTCAGGTGCCAGTCCTTCCTCAAAGAGCAGCACGCTTCCACATCCCTCATACTGCTTTGCCATGTTCCGGAACAGCTTTTGTTCCAGTGCCACCGCCTGGAACTGCTGATCTATCTGAGCCTGTTTCAGATGTTCTACTGCCTCTGCCGTTTCCATCGGCTTCGCCGATAATGCTACTGATATCTGTTGATTCTGTCTGCAGATATCTGCCACATATTCCATCGCCTTTCTTCCGGAAAGCATCTCCATTCTTACGCCGCCTTTAAATTTCTGCAGAGAAATCAGCTTAATCAGTCCGATTTCTCCGGTATATGATATATGCGTTCCGCAGCAGGCGCATACATCCGCACCCGGAAATGTTACAATTCTTACAACACCGTGCAGCTCCTTTTTGCTGCGATATTCCACCGCTTTTACTTCTTCTTCGTTATAGAACGCAACATTTACCCTTTCATTGGCCCAGACTCTTTCATTAGCCGCACGTTCAAATTCCTGCATATCTTCCACAGAAAACTCGCCGTTAAAATCAATGGTTACCGTGTCCTTCCCCATATGAAATCCTACATTATCATATCCAAATTTCTGATGGATCAAACCACTGACAATATGTTCACCGGAATGATTCTGCATCAGATCAAATCTGCGCTCCCAGTCTATGGTTCCTGTTACTCTGCTTCCAATTTCCAGAGGTTGTCCACAAAAATGAAGAATTTCCCCATCTTTTTCGTGGGTATCTGTCACTGCTACTGTCTGATCAGCACACTGAAGAATACCTGTATCTCCCGGCTGCCCGCCTCCTTCCGGATAAAAAGCAGTACGATCCAGAACAATCTCGTATCCCTTTTTTCCCTCCCGACATTCTGTTACGGTTGCTTCAAATGTTTTCTGGTATGCATCTTCATAAAATAATTTTTCAGTCATATTCTTCCTCCAGTTCAAATGTGCCTGTTTTATTCAGATGTATTCCGAATACATCTGAATTTCCGGACTTCGGATAAAGCAGGTCCCCGAAAATAAGTATACTGCCATTTTCCTCTTCGTCAAGATATTTCAGTGCATCCGGAATCCCGTCTGTCTTTCCTGCCAACTTGTCTTTTTGCACGAAAGAACTCTCGTTTTCAGCTTTTTCAGTCAGCATTATGTATAAAACCATTTGACTTTTATTTCATGTTATAGTATACTTTTACTACAACATGGATCACGGATCGTAACAGTGATTTCATAGCATATATTTATTTAAGGAGGACTTTAAAATGAAAAAAGTATTAACTGCGGGTGCAGCAATGGCAATGGTTCTGTCAATGGCATCTATGGGAGTTATGGCAGAAGGTGATGCAGTAGATGTAAATGTGATTGCTGCACAGTATGGTCAGAATACAGCAGACTGGTGGGCAAAATTCGTAGAGGATTTTAATGCAGACAATCCTGGCATCAATCTGAATGTAGAAGTAGTATCCTGGAATGATATTTACACAGTTGTAAATACACGTATCGCCAACGGCGAAGCTCCGGATGTTCTGAATATCGACGTATTTGCAGATTATCAGGCTGATGACCTGTTACTTCCGATTCAGGATGTAGTATCTGAAGAAACATACAGCAAAATGTATGATGCATTCCTGGAGCAGTCTGAAGTAGACGGTACCGTATGGGCTATTCCAGACCTCGCTTCTGCTCGTGCACTGTATTACAACAAAGATATTCTGGAAGCTGCCGGTGTAGAAGTTCCTACTACATGGGACGAGTTGACTGCTGCATGCGAAGCCATTAAGGCATATGATGAGAGCATTTATCCATGGGGTATCGATATGACAACTGACGAAGGTCAGGCTGCATTTGCTTACTATACATGGAATAATGGCGGCGGATTTGTTGACGATGAAGGCAACTGGACACTGAACAGTCCTGAAAACGTAGAAGCAATCGAATATGCCATCAGCCTTGTAAATGAAGGTTACACCAACAGTGATCCTGCAAACGACACACGTTATGATCTGCAGGATATGTTCGGAGCAGGCAAGATCGCTATGGTTATCGCTCCTAACAGCTTACCAACCTATATTGCTGACGGTGGTAACGAAGTAAATTACGGCGTAGCTGCTATCCCAAGCAATACCGGTGAATCCGTATCTGCAGGTGTTATGGACCGTTTCATGTGCTTCGATAATGAATACACTGATGAAGAAACAGCAGCCATCTCCACTTTCTTCGATTACTTCTATGATGATGATCGTTACACCGAATGGGTAGCTATGGAAGGATTCCTGCCAGCAACCAAGTCCGGCGGCGAAGCTCTCGCAGCAGCAGATCCTGATATGGCAAGCTGGATTGATATTCTTGGAAACTGCAAGTTCTATCCGACAGCCAAAGCAGAATGGGCAGATGTAAAACAGGGTGTTATCAGCGCAGAACAGAATGCACTCCTTGGTGAAAGCGTTCAGGAACAGTTAGATAACCTTCAGGCAGAAATTGCAGGTTAAGTCAGAACCATATTTCCGACTACAGGAAATGGGCCGGGCTATTTAGGTCCGGTCCATTTTTAAGCTTTCACAACAATAGAAACGAGGTGTTCCTGTGAAGAAAAAATTTCAAAGCATAGAACCATATATCTGGATTCTTCCCAGCGTACTTCTGATGGCGATTTTCATCGTTATCCCAATCGGATATGTATTCCGCATGTCCTTCAGTAAGATCAGTAAAGCTGGTCTGATCAAGGGATTCTGCGGTTTTGATAATTTCCATAAAGTACTAAACAGTCCGGTCTTTTCCATGGTTCTGAAAAATACCGTTGTGTGGACGATTGCCGTGGTAGGAATATCGACCCTGCTTGGCTTTATCCTCGCCATCATTTTAAACAATGAATTTAAGGGTCGTAAAATCGCCCGTGCTGTTGTAGTCTTTCCATGGGCTACCACACTGATCGTTCAGGCCAGTATCTGGAAATTCATTATTGATACAGACTATGGTACTCTGAATACACTCCTTATGAAACTGGGAATCATTAAGCATGCCATCAACTGGACTCCTACGGCCGGTGCCTATTTTGCGTGGGAAATCGCCTGCGGTATTTTTGTAACCATTCCATTTGTTACTTTTACCGTTCTTTCCGGTCTGCAGAGTATTGATGAAGGGTTTTACGAAGCAGCTACTGTAGATGGTGCCAACTACTGGCAGAAGATGTTCCAGATCACCATTCCTCTGGTTCGTCCTTCCCTCACAGTAAGTACTGTCCTGAATATTATTTATGTATTCAACTCTTTCCCGATTATCTGGACAATTACCAAGGGAGACCCGGCAAACCGTACGGATACCCTGGTTACCTACCTGTACAAGCTTGCATTCTATAACGGCAAACAGGGTGATGCCGCTGCTGTTTCTGTGATCGGTTTCCTGATCCTGTTTATCTGTG
This sequence comes from uncultured Marvinbryantia sp., assembly GCA_934394985.1. Lineage (GTDB taxonomy): Bacteria > Bacillota > Clostridia > Lachnospirales > Lachnospiraceae > Marvinbryantia. The sequence continues at coordinate 73,284 of CAKRRF010000004.1, read as the reverse complement.
CAAGCCTCTATATGGTATCTGTATTAAAGAAAGGAGACGACTGATATGGAAAATACAAATCGTTCCTCAAAAAAGATACTGTCACGGGTATTTTTATATCTGGTTGTCATCATTATCTGCCTGATTACACTCTATCCATATTTTGTAACGATCTGTACCGCATTAAAGAGTCGTGCTGAGATCTTCTCCACCTCCGGTACCGTCTTTCCGATAAATGCGATCTGGTCAAACCTTACCGATGTATGGTCAAAAGCTCCTATGAGCAGCTATATGTTAAATTCCATTCTCATTGCAGGCGGTTCCACACTGCTGGCTATGATCTGCGGTATTCCTGCTGCTTATGCTTTATCCAGAATGAAGTTCAAAGGACAGACTGCTTTCCTGGGATTTGTCATTGTCTCTCAGATGTTTGCCCCTGTCGTTCTTCTGATCGGTATTTACAAGGTAATGATGTCTCTTCATCTGACCAACAGTATTATCGGCCTGATCTTTATCAATGCTGCATTTAATCAGGCATTTGCGATCTGGCTTCTGCGTGGTACTTTTATGAGTATCTCTGCAGAAATGGAACAGGCTGCTACTATTGATGGCTGTAACCGCGTACAGGCTCTGATCAAGATTCTGCTTCCGGTTGCTGCTCCTGGTATTGTCACCGCACTGATTTTCGTATTTATCAATGCCTGGAATGAATATACAGTAGCGCTGACTCTGATTTCTACCGATACCTTTAAACCTCTGACCGTTGGTATTAATATTTTCAATGGTTACAATATGATCGAATGGCAGTATCTGTTTGCAGCATCTCTGTATGCTATTGTTCCTGTTGTGATACTGTTCATCGGCATCGAGAAAAACCTGGTTGGCGGATTGACATCTGGTGGTGTCAAAGGCTGATCTGATTCTATTAACATTCAGAAAGGAGTCCATTATGGCACTCAACACTACAGCCGGATTGCCCCAGGCCTGCCACGGCTTTGCAATCAAAGGCTCTTTTAAAGACTGTGTTCCTTATGGAAATGGTCATATCAATGACACTTACCTACTGACTTATCTGCAGGACGGCGAAGAACACGCTTATATCTTGCAGCATATGAATAAAACGATCTTTACCAATCCGGAAGCCCTGATGGAAAATATCATCCGTGTCACTGGTTTTCTGAAAGAAAAGATTCTGTCAGCAGGCGGCAATCCACAGCGTGAAACTCTGGACTTTGTTTTTACAGCGGATCATAAACCATTTTATGTTGACGGCTTTGGCGAATACTGGCGTGCCTATCACTATATTGATCATGTTTACGCTCTGGATCAGGTAAAAAATCCGGAAGATTTCTACCAGAGTGCTCTGACCTTTGGAAGATTTCAGCAAATGCTGGCTGATTTCCCGGCCGACACTCTGCACGAAACCATACCGGCCTTTCATAATACTGCCGTTCGCTTTGGAACTTTTGAAAAAGCAGTAGCGGAAGATATCTGTGGTCGTGCCAATGGTGTACAGAAAGAAATCCAGTTTGTCAAAGAACGTTTTGACCTGGCCTGTTCTTTGGGAAATCTTCAGGCGCAGGGCAAGCTTCCTCTTCGTGTTACACACAACGATACCAAATCCAATAATGTACTGATTGACGAAGCAACCGGTAAAGGTCTGTGCGTCATCGATCTGGACACTGTTATGCCTGGTCTCTCTGTCAATGATTTCGGCGATTCCATCCGCTTTGGTGCCAGTACTGCTGCGGAAGATGAAACCGATCTTTCCAAAGTCAGCTGCAGTATGGAATTATTTGAAGCGTACGTCAGAGGCTTTCTGGAAGGCTGTGGCGGACGTCTGACAAATGATGAACTCCTTGCACTTCCTCTTGGTGCCAAGGTCATGACCTATGAATGCGGTATGCGTTTTCTGACTGATTATCTTTCCGGTGATACTTACTTCAAAATTCATCGCCCGGAACATAATCTGGATCGTGCCCGCACGCAGTTCAAACTGGTGGCAGATATGGAGAGCAAATGGGAACAGATGCAGTCCATTGTTCAAAAATACATTACGAAATAATAAGCTGCACAAAAGTGAACCATCCGGCCATAACGCTGTGGTTCACTTTTGGCTTTTCTGGACAAAAAACAAATACAATGTTAAAATGAGAAAGAATCTCGCAGGCATGATTCCTGCGATATGTAAAGGAGATTATTATGAACAAGCCTACGTTAATTATTATGGCCGCAGGTATGGGCAGCCGTTATGGTGGATTAAAACAAATTGATCCTGTCGATGAACAGGGACATATCATTATGGACTTTTCCATTTATGACGCAGTACGTGCAGGATTTCAGAAGGTCATTTTTATCATTAAAAAAGAAATCGAAGCAGATTTCAAATCCCGCATTGGTGATCGTATTTCCAGGCTGGTCGAAGTGGAATATGTATATCAGAATCTGGAACTTCCGGAAGGATTTACTGTTCCGGAAGGCCGTGTCAAACCGTTTGGTACAGCTCACGCAGTCCTTTGTGCTCTTCCATATGTAGACGGACCATTTGCAGTGATCAATGCAGATGACTATTATGGAAGCAAGGCATATCAGCTGATCTATGATTACCTGACCACTCATCCTGACGACTCCACTTACCGTTATGCTATGGTAGGATACATTCTGGAAAATACACTGACAGAGAACGGTCATGTAGCCAGAGGTGTCTGTGTGACCGATGAGCATGGTGTACTTCAGACTATTCACGAACGTACTCATATCGAAAAACGCGGTGCTATCACTGCTTACACCGAAGATGACGGTGCTACCTGGAATGAAATACCTGCCGGCAGCATTGTATCTATGAATATGTGGGGCTTTCAGAAGAGCCTGATGGCAGAACTGAAAAAGGGGTTCCCAGAATTCTTAAAAGAAAATCTGGAAAAAAATCCTCTCAAATGCGAATATTTCCTTCCATTTGCAGTGGATGATCTAATTCAGGAAGGAAAAGCTTCCGTCCAGGTATTAAAAACCGATGATAAATGGTACGGAGTCACCTATAAAGAAGATAAAGAATTTGTGGTAAAAGCTATCCAGTCCCTGAAAGATTCTGGTCTTTATCCTCAAAAACTCTGGGAGGAGCAGTAAATGAATCAAAAAACCTTAACAGAAGGAAGAAATGAAGCCATCTCGGGATTTTCCATCCCGGGATGTTTTCTGGCATGCAAGCCATGTGGAAATGGTCATATTAATGATACTTATATGATAGAATTCGAACAGGACGGACAGATCTGCCGCTACTCTCTTCAACATATGAATCGTACCGTTTTTACAGATCCTGTTGCTCTGATGGAAAACATTCTCCATGTCACCGATTATCTGAAAAATCAGATCATGGAACAGGGCGGTGATCCTCAGCGGGAAACTCTGGATTTTGTGCATGCCAAAACCGGTGAACCTTATTTTGTTGACAGCTATGGAGAATATTGGCGGGCATATCACTTTATTGAAAATGCTTATGCTCTGGAAGAACTCAGCGGACCGGAAGACTTTTATGAAAGTGCTATTGCCTTTGGTCATTTTCAGAAAATGCTGGATGAGTTTCCTGCTGACAGTCTCCACGAAACCATCGCCGGTTTTCACGATACCAAATTTCGTTTTACAGCTTTCGAAAGCGCCGTAGAAAAAGATATCTGTCAGCGTGCCGCCGAAGTTACAGAAGAAATCCAGTTTGTAAAAGATCGTTATGATGTTGCCTGTGTGCTGGGAGATCTGCTGAAAGACGGAACACTTCCGCTTCGTGTTACTCACAATGACACCAAATCCAACAACGTACTGATTGACGAAGCAACCAAAAAGGGACTATGTGTCATTGACCTGGATACTGTTATGCCCGGTCTGGCAATCAATGATTTTGGCGATTCCATTCGTTTTGGTGCCAGCACCGGAGCTGAAGACGAAAAAGATCTTTCCAAAATCTCCTGTGATATGACATTATTTGACGTTTATACGAAAGGGTTCATTGAAGGCTGTGATGGCATTCTTACGAAGAAAGAAATCGAATGCCTCCCTCTTGGTGCCAAAGTAATGACTTATGAATGCGGCATGCGTTTTCTGACTGACTATCTTTCCGGCGATACCTATTTTAAGATCGATTATCCGACCCATAATCTGGACCGTGCCCGCACTCAGTTTAAGCTGGTCGCAGACATGGAAGCCAAATGGGAACAGATGCAGAATATCGTACAAAAATATGTAAAATAAAAGTTTATAGTTTTTTTCTTTTTATTTCATTGGCAGTTTATGCCCTGATGTTGACATTTTATTGCTTTTCAAGGTACTATAAACAAAGAGATTTCAATTCGAATTTATAGGAGAAACCATACAATGTCAAAACTTATTGGAATAGATTTAGGCACTACCAACTCCTGCGTAGCCGTAATGGAGGGCGGAGAAAGTGTCATTATACCTAATGAAAGCGGCAGCAGAACCACACCTTCTGTTGTCGCTTTTACCAAAACGGGAGAACGCCTGATCGGACAGGCTGCAAAGCGTCAGTCCGTTATAAATCCTGATCGTACCATCAGTTCTATCAAGCGCCATATGGGCACCGATTATCATATTATCATTGACGGAAAGTCCTATTCTCCTCAGGAGATCTCAGCCATGATTCTTCAGCAGCTGAAGAACGATGCCTGTGATTATCTCGGAGAAGAAGTCACCGATGCCGTCATCACGGTACCGGCTTATTTTACTGATGCACAGCGACAGGCTACCAAAGATGCCGGCACAATTGCCGGACTGAATGTACAGCGCATAATTAATGAACCTACTGCTGCTGCGCTTGCTTACGGCATAGATAAAGAAGAACCTCAGAAAATCATGGTCTTTGACCTGGGTGGCGGTACTTTTGATGTTTCCATTCTGGATATCAACAGCGGTGTGATCGAAGTGCTCGCCACCGCCGGCAACAACCATCTGGGCGGAGATGATTTTGACCAGGTTCTGGTCGATCATTTTATTTCTGATCTGAAGAGGGAATACAAATGTGATGTCAGAAAAGACATGGCTGTTCTTTCCCGTCTGAAGGAAGCAGCAGAAACCGCAAAGATTGACTTAAGTTCCATGACAGAAACCACCGTCAATCTCCCATTCCTTACTCAGACGAAAACTGGACCTGTTCATTACGAGACGTCTATCACTCGTGGTCTTTTTGACTATCTGACTTCCCATCTGGTTGCCCAGACCATGGATCCGGTACGTCAGGCCATAAATGACGCAGGGCTGACTCCTGCTGATATTTCCAAAGTACTTCTGGTCGGTGGATCCAGCCGCATCCCTGCTGTACAGGAAGCCATTCGCAAGTTCATCGGAAAAGAGCCTTTCCGTGGCATCAATCCGGATGAATGTGTTGCAATGGGTGCTTCTCTTCAGGGTGGCGTCCTTGCCGGTGAAGTAACAGGACTTTTGCTTCTGGATGTGACTCCTCTCTCTCTTGGTATTGAGACAGTCGGTGGTGTATATTCTAAAATCATTGACCGTAACACCACCATCCCTATTACGAAAAGTCAGATTTACACTACGGCAGCCAGCTTTCAGACTACGGTAGACATCAAAGTCTTTCAGGGAGAACGTCAGATGACACGTGATAACAAGCTTATCGGAGAATTTCACCTGAAAGGCATCAAACGGGCCAGAAGAGGGGTTCCTCAAATTGAAGTTACTTTTGCCATTGATGCCAACGGCATTGTCAATGTCTCTGCAAGAGATCTGGGTACCGGAAAGAGTCAGGAAATCACCATTACCGCCTCTTCCAACCTGAGTAAAGAGGAAATCGACCGCGCTGTCTATGAAGCGAAAATGTACGAGGAAGAAGATCAGAAGCGCCGTGAAGAATCTGGTCAGAAAAAACGCCCGTGGCGCAAAAAAAAGGAGTAGGAAGTTCTTATGTTCGGATATATATTGGCAAATATGGAACAACTAAACCCAAAAGACCGGTATCGTTATCAGTCTTATTATTGTGGGCTCTGTCGCGCACTGGGTAATCGTCATAATGCGCTCTGCCGCATGACGCTCACCTATGATATGACTTTTCTTGCCCTTTTTTTGTCTGCTGTGTATGATGCTCCAGAATCCCTGCTGGATCAGAAATGTCGTATTCATCCATTCAAAAAGCAGCAGTATCTGAAAAGTGAAATTCTGGACTATGCTGCTGACATGAACGTGGTACTCTCCTACTATAATATGTTAGATGACTGGCATGATGATAAAAACCTTCTCTCTCTTGGTGAAGCACGGCTTTTTGAAAAAGCATGCAAAAAAGCAGAAACGACTTACCCAAGACAGTGCAGCATCATTCGCCAGAAGCTGCAGGAGCTTTCTAAAATTGAAAAAGATAACATTCTTATCCCGGATATACCGGCCAATTGTTTCGGCGATCTGATGGGAGAAATCTTCGTTCCTTTCGAAGATTCTCTGGATGAACGCCTTCGTGCGTTTGGAAAGGCATTGGGAAAATACATCTATATTCTGGATGCCTGCATGGATTTAAAAAAAGATTTAAAAAAACAGAGCTATAATCCACTTGTCATCTGTCAAAAAAATGAATTTGATGATATACTGCATATGTTGATGTCTGATGTAGTATCATCTTATCAGGCTCTGAATTTTCAAAAAGACCGTGCCATTATCGAGAACATCCTTTTTTCCGGAGTTCTCATTAAGTACGAGTTATACAAAAAGAGGGGTGTAAAGAAAAAATGACACAGGATCCTTATGAGGTACTTGGCGTACCGCGTGGTGCCTCTGAAGAGGAAGTCACAAAAGCATATCGTAAGCTGGCAAAAAAATATCATCCGGATCTGAATCCCGGAGATGAGGAAGCTGCAAAAAAGATGAGCGAAATCAATGCCGCTTACAATCAGATTAAAAATGGAACTGCCGGCAGTTCTTCTTATGGAGGAAGCTCCTACGGTGATTCTTCTTACGGTTCCGGAAATGGTTCTTATGGCGGAAATTCTTATGGCGGTGGTTCTTACCGGGGCGGTTCCTACGGTGGAGGTTCCTATGAAAATGATCCGTTTGGAAGCTTCTGGGAAAGTTTCGGCGGTGGATTCGGCGACTGGTATCAGCAACAGCAAAACGACCATTCCGGCCAGCCTTCTCCGTTTGACACCGTCCGGCACTATATCCGCAACCACTGTTATGAAGAAGCTTTACATGTACTGAGTACCATTTCAACCAAAACTGCCGAATGGTATTTTTTAAGTGCGATTGCCAACTACAACAGTGGCAATCAGGTCACGGCTCTGTCACACATCAAAACAGCTGTTCAGATGGAACCGAATAATCTCCAATACCGCCAGCTGCTGAATCAGATGCAGTCCGGCGGCCGCGTATTTACCGAACAAAGCCAGACCTTTGGCGGAACTTTTCATACCACACACAGTTGCTGCTGGTACTATATCGTGATCAATCTGTTCTGCATGCTGTGTGGCGGTGGCGGATGCTGTGGTTTCCGCAATTATGGAAGCTACTATGGTACTTCACCAAAAAACAGCTATTATTATGACGTACCAGATAATAATTCCTCACATTCCAGCGGTGTGGGCGAATCTGCTATGGGTAATCCGGCTCAGATTGATCCGGAAGAATATCTGTAATGTAAAACCTGCGAAACAGTACTTTACCGGATAACCTGTAAGCATATAAAATAAGAGGAGGATTGGTTATATTATGAATAAATTGAGAGACGCTTTGAATCGATTTCTTCAGGGACGTTACGGCATGGATCAGCTGGGGCAGGCATTATTTGTTGTCTATCTTGCGTTCTTTGTATTAAATCTGGTAACACGAAATTCTATTTTCTATACACTGGGACTGATCATTGTCATCTTCTTCCTGTACCGCTGTCTGTCCAGGAACTTTGAAGCCCGTCAGAAAGAAAATAACTATTATATGGATCAGTACAATAAAGCGGCGCGTTTTTTCCGCCTTCAGAAAAGGAAATGGCAGGATCGCAATACTCATGTCTATCGTAAATGTCCGTATTGTCATACTACCATTCGTCTTCCTAAAGTAAAAGGAAAACATATTACCAACTGTCCAAAATGTCATAAAGATTTTGAAGTGAAAGTTTAACTGCTTCGCAGTGGATCAGGATGATCCTGAACTTCTCCTGATACAGAAAGTCCCCTGCTTTTCCCAATGGAACGCAGGGGACTTTCTGTATCGGTTAAAATGGATTATAAAATCGACTTCCGTTATGGAAGGTAAGGATTAATGCACCTGTGCTGAAAATCACCAGAAATACTACGATCACATAATCTGCTGTCTTTAATGGTTTTCCGGAATACCAGGTTCTTTTTTTATGAAGCCCAAATCTTCTCAGCTCCATGGCATTACTGATCGTATCAATTCGTTCCATTCCTGTAAAAATCAATGGCAACAGAATTGTCGCGGTATTCTTAATCCGTGAGAATAACGATGCTTTGGAAGACATTTCGATTCCTCTGGCTGCCTGAGCATTTTTTATACGTATAAAATCTTCCTGCACATCCGGAATATACCGAAGTGCAATCGCTACAGAATATCCCACATGATATGGTACACCGATCCGATTCAATGATGCAGCAAATTCACTTGGATTGGTCGTGCAGATAAACATCAGCACTGCCGGTGCCACAGTAAAATATTTGATCATGATATTGAACTCATAAAATAACTGCTCTTTTGTCAGACTATAGAATCCGACTAAATGTCCAATTTCCGTTCTGCTTCCATATATTTTGCATCCCTGATAAGGAGAAAATAAGAATACCATTACCAGATTCAGGCATAAAAACAGCAAAATAAATTTAAATACTGTTCCAACCTGCTTCCAGCTGATCCTGGATATTCTGAAAATAACCACACTCAGCACCAACATCGTCAATAATACTCTGGTATCATAGGTAATCATACTGACAATGGACCACAACAGAAAGAAAAGAAGCTTGGTAACACCGGTCAGTTCATCGATCCAGGTATCTTTTTGCTCATACTTAAGAATTCTGGACATGGTTGCGCTCCTTTCTGTCATACTGTATAAAACGCTCCACAAAGCCAGACACATCACGGATTCCACATTTTACTGCCAGATCATACAATGATGTTTTTTTCAGATTGGCTCTCTGAGCCAGTTCTTCATTTGTCAGTACAGACGCAGGTGTATCATCTGCCAGAATCTCACCATCCGCCAGTACAATGGCACGATCCGTATATTCCAGCATCAAATGCATGTCATGTGTAATCATCATAATCGTAATACCGGTTTCCCGGTTCAGCTTTTTCAGGAATTCCATAATCTCTGTGTAATGACGATAATCCTGTCCTGCTGTCGGTTCGTCCAGAATGATCATTTCCGGTTCCATTACCAGAATAGACGCAATCGTCACACGCTTTTTCTGTCCAAAGCTCAGAGCAGAAACCGGCCAGTTCCGCATCTCATATAAGCCGCAAATTTTCAGAGCTGCATGCACCCGCTCCCTGATCTCTGATTCCGGCAGCTGACGAATCACCAGGCCCAGTGCCACTTCATCATAAATCATCGGCTTGGAGATCATCTGATTCGGACTCTGCATCACAAAACCAATTTTTTCCCCTCGCTCCTTGATACTCCAGTCCCTGATATCCTGTCCGCGATAACAGATACATCCTTCCGTTGGATTTAAAAATCCGCATATCAGGCTGGACATCGTAGATTTACCGGCTCCATTCTTTCCAACAACACTCAGCATTTCTCCTTTTTTCACCTCAAAATTGATGTTCTGAAGTACATGCTGTCCCGGCAGATAGCCAAATCCCACATTTCTCAGTTCCAGCAGAATTTCTCCATTTTGCTGCCTCTGCTGCCATGATGTTTCCTGATACCATTTCTGTGCTCTCTGTTCCATACCGACCAGATCAAAAGTCTCTATATGCTGTGGTCTTTGCTCTTCCAGCACCGGTATATCCATATATTTACATGCAGTCAGATACAGTGGTTCACGAATTCCCTCTTTTTCCAATACAGAGGTGGCAAGCAATGCATCCGGTTTCCTATCTGCTGCTATCTTTCCGTCTCCAATCACAATAATCCGGTCCACATCCCGATAGAGGACGTCTTCCAGACGATGCTCAATGATCACAATTGTTGTATGATCATTTTTCTGAATACGATCAATCAGATCAATCGTCCTTTTCCCGCTGGCCGGATCCAGATTCGCCAGTGGTTCGTCAAATAATAAAATCTCCACCCGGTCGATCATGACTCCCGCCATGGATACCCGCTGCTTCTGCCCTCCGGAAAGTTCTCCCGGTGCATGATCCAGCAGCTTCTCCAGCCCCAGTTCTCTGGCTGTTTCATCTACTCTCTGATGCATTTCCCCCTGCGCAATACATTCATTTTCCAATGCAAATGCGATATCTTCTGCAACAGTCAGACCTATAAACTGTCCGTCTGTATCCTGTAATACCGTTCCCACCATCTTGGACATCCCAAAAATGCCCTCTTTCTTCGGATCTTTTCCCTTTATCGTCAACGATCCACTGCTTTCCCCCGGATACGAAAAAGGCACCAGCCCATTGAGACAATGAGCCAGTGTCGATTTACCGGAACCTGACGGGCCAACGATCACTACCTTTTCCCCTGGATAAATTTTCAAATTTATGTTCTTCAGGGTTGCTTCTTTCTGAGCACGATATTTAAATGAATAATCTTTAAACTCTATAATCGGTTCCATTTTTCTGTTCCTAATCTTCCTTTGACAGACTGGAAGACTTTCCTCCAACTTTGGCATATCCCACCGCCAAAAGTGTTCCAAGAATGCCTACTACTATGATGTTGCCGAGGAATGCGAAAAATCCCTGTGTGAACACCTTATTAACAGGCTCTGCATAAATTAAAATATCCAGCAGCGGTGCAACCACAATCCATGCCAGTGCATTGGCAATCACCTGAATCACATTGAAACGAATTGCTTCTTTTTTTGCGAAGCCACCATCTTTAATGGAAAAGTGAACAGCAAACGCACCAATGATGATACCAAACAGCGCATCCGGGAATACCCAGCTCCACCATACGCTTCCATAAAACAGTGCATCACCTAATGCATGTCCCAGCAATCCCATGATACCTCCAACTACCGGTCCAAATACAGCTGCAAAAAATGCCAGCAACGCTGCTCTTGGCTGCAGTGCCGTATTCGGAATAACTCCCAGCGGAATCTGAACAGTTGTCAGTACAACAAATAATGCTGTTCCAATACCGGTTGCCACTACTTCTTTGATACCAAACTTTGTTTTCATAACAACGATCTCCTCTCATTTTTTAATCAAACTAACATAGTTTGCGGGGTTCTTTCTCCCTCCACAATATTAGCAAACTTTGGCATAAAATACAACCTTGTTCTATTTGACTTCCACTAAATGCCAGTAGTATACTGGTAAAAGTATTTTTATAGAAAGTGTGATCATTATGACTAAAACAAGCAATAACAATTATGTAAAAGGTATCCTGTTTATCTTACTGGCAGCTCTCGGATTTGGCTTCATGAGCTTCTTTGTCCGGCTTTCCGGTGATCTGCCTTCTGCTGAAAAAAGTTTTTTCCGCAATCTGGTTGCCGCCGTCTTTGCTGCCATTGTACTGATTCGCGATAAAACACCTCTTACCGTAAAAAAAGAATGCCGTTTTCCTTTATTTATCCGCTGTGCGTTCGGAACTACCGGCATTCTCTGCAACTTTTATGCTATTGACCACTTACTGTTGGCTGATGCTAATATTTTAAACAAATTATCTCCGTTCTTTGCCATTATTTTTTCTTACTTTATATTGAAAGAAAAGATCAAACCTGTTCAGATCATCTGCCTGATTCTGGCATTTTTCGGATGCCTGTGTATTGTAAAGCCGGGCTTTCAGAATGTATCGGTCTTTCCGGCTCTGTTGGGTGTCTTCGGCGGACTGGGAGCTGGCATTGCCTACACGATGGTTCGCAAAATGGGAATGTATGGACTAAAAGGACCAGTCATCGTCTTCTATTTTTCCTGCTTCTCTACCCTGATCGTTATTCCGTGGATTGCCGCCCATTTTGTAATGCCGAGTCCAAAACAGTTTCTGCTTCTGATCGGTGCCGGTCTGGGAGCTGCCTGTGGCCAGTTCTCCATCACTGCTGCTTACAAATGTGCACCGGCAAGAGAAATCTCAATCTACGACTACAGTCAGATCATCTTCACTGCAATCCTCGGATTCCTGTTCTTCGGTGAAATACCAGATGCACTGAGCTTTCTTGGCTATGCATGCATCATCGGAGCTTCCCTGTTTATGTTCTTATATAATAAACGCAGAACAATTGCATAATAAATATTTTTACGCATTAGAAAGAAGAGGCTGATTCACTAAACCATAGTACTTCAACCTCTTCTTTATTTAAGCAGTAATCCATTCATTTTCCATAATATACTTCATTCCTGAATAAATTCGTTTATAGATCTTATATTTATTATTGAATGTTAAATTCCTTCATCAGCTTTTTGCGATAAGACACATCATTCATCGCACGATGGCACTCTTCCATTCGCCCCATCTCCATTAACTTTTGGAATAATTTCATCCCGCAATCTTCTCCTTTTTCTCTAATTCCCTGACTCAGATTACACATATTATCGAATCCTTTCCTCATATTTTCTTCCATTTGTATATGATATTCATTTTGCAGTATATCTATTTTTTTATCAGTATCTAATTCATTTGAAAATAATGTTCGCAGCAAATAATGTAATCTATTTGTTTCTTTTGGCTTCGCTAACTTCTGTGTTACCCCTAACATAATGATATTAGGAATTTCCATCTTTCCTTTCCAATTTTTTTCTCCCAATAATTCTTTTTTTGTAAAATGAATATGTTGCAAAGTATCTTTGTGCTGATTCAGGCAAATCCATACACTATATACCTGCCTGATATTATTATATTGAGACTTCACAAATTCCCGTTCTTTCTGAGATGATATCTATCTGCTTACATAAAATACAGCACGATTTAAAATATGATATGCTGTCGGTTCATCTTTTTGAATCTCTACATCTATAATAATCTTAGATTTTCCATCACGAGTCCGAGCAAAAAACAAGATATCAAAACAGACTACCCCTTCGTTTTTTTCAAAATTTCCTGTATTCAGACCAACAATCTTCTCTCCTGCTTCTCCTTCTGCTGCATTGGTCATACCTGGATTTACCGGAACAATTCCAACATATGGTTTTCCTTCTATGTATGCGACCACATCTTTTGGTTCCATTCCATAAAATTCTTCGACCACATTCACCAGAAGCCAGGCTAAAATGTTTTTATTGCCCATAATCTCTTTTGCTTCTTTATCATACTGTGCCTCTTTATCTGAGATATAAATAGTGTCTCTGATTGCAGTATATGCCATCCGGCTTCTGTCATCCTCCTTTTTTCAAGGGCTGCCGGAATTTCATCCTATATGCTGTCTTTTTTGGATCTTCATTTAACCTTTCAGCCCTCGTATATTTTTATTTCATTTATTACGAAAGCATAATTTCCTGAACGGAGATAGGGCTTTCAGATAGTGCACTGCACTTTGAATTGAAATATATGCTTTAATTATCTTTTGTACTCTTTTCATTCTCTTCGGTATTGTTTTTTCACTTTATCGTTTGTTATCTTTAATATAGCAAATGATTATCTTTTTGTCAATTTTATTTGTATAACATTTTATTATGCATCTTATGATATATAGTATTTGTATTTTATACAAAGCTAAACGAATATTCGCAATCCATATTGCTATTTGCTGATAACTGTTCTAAAGAAAAACAGGAAGAATCTAATTGCAGAGTCCTCCTGTTTTACTAAAAATTATATTTTACACTCCACTGTATGCACTATAGCCACCATCTACCGGGAGTACGATTCCATTTACAAATCGAGACATTTCGTCACTTGCCAGGAATAATGCTGCACCTACAAGATCATCTGGATTGCCAAAACGTCCCATCGGTGTTCCTGTAATGATCTTGTGAGCTCTCGGCGTATAGCTTCCATCTGGCTGGAACAACAGGTCATGATTCTGCTCCGCTGCATAGAATCCTGGAGCGATGGCATTACAGCGGATTCCGCTCTCACCAAAGTGGGTAGACAGCCACTGGGTCAGATTTACTATGGCACTCTTGGCATTGCCATAAGCCATTACCTTGGTCAGTGGAAGAATGGCTGTAACGGATGCGATATTGATAATGCTTCCACTTCTCTTCTTCCGCATATCCTGGGTAAATACCTGAATCGGAAGCAGCGTACCCATATAGTTCAATTCTACCACATCTCTGATCTTGTCTTCATCCAGATTCCAGAAGGAATCTTCTCCTTCTGTTACTTCTTTTCCAAGCATCTCAATAGAAGTAATGGCACCCGGCTGATTTCCACCTGCACCATTGAGAAGAATGTCGCAGCTGCCAAGTTCTTTTCTGATCACTTCTGCGGTTTTCTCTAGCTCTGCTTTATTTGTCACATTGCAGCTATATCCTTTCACGCTCGGAGCTGTACCATTCTTTTTTTCTACTTCAGAAATAATCTGTTCGACTACCTTTGCCAGCTTTTCTTTATTGCGTCCAATAAGCGCTACCTTTGCTCCGTTTTCCGCAAAGCCACTTGCCATGACAGAACACAATGTTCCGCTTCCACCTGTTACAATCGCTGTTTTTCCTGTTAAATCAATTGTTTTCATATCGCACTCCTTATTTCTATACCATGTTGGTTTGAGGTAACTGTTCGAACTCTAACATTCCATACTTTTCTGATATGATAAAATCCGGTGCCAGGTTGGCACCGGATTCATTAAATCAAACGGTTAAATCAATGTTGTTCTCACCTTAACAACTACCTTACGTACTGTCATTGGCTTGTCAACTGCTACTGCTGGTCTGTGTACATCAGATGGGAAGAATACTGTGAAGCATCCAGGTGTTGCATGAACAAATCCTTCGTTTTCCACTTTTTTATAGAAGATCAGATCTCTCTCTTCAAAATACTCATCCACTTCATACTCATATTTCAGTGGAGTAAAGCCCAGCTTTTCCTCTCCGGAAGCCAGAAACTGAACATCCAGATAATTCTTATGAGATTCCGGTCTCTTTTCCTCTACGCTTCCTGTTTCCGCATCAAATACCTGTGCGTAGATATCTTTTCCTTCAATCTCATATACTCCAGGCTCCATGTTGACAAAATCATTGCTCTTTAAATAATCAATTACCTTGCGGATCACTTCCGGATACTCTGTATAGTTATCGCATGTGTGAATTGATGAAAAAATCATTCTTTATCCCTTCCTTCCATTGCATGTACCATATTTACTACAAATTCATGAGATGGTACTTCGACTCCCACCTCTTTCGCTGCTCTTACAACTGCACCGCTGATGGTATCTACTTCTGTTTTTCTCGGCACTCTCAGGTCTGCACGAATAGATGTACAGCCGTTTGGATTATTTACAGAAGTCTCTTTTACCTTCTTCACGATCTCATCTTCGTCCGCTTTCAGTCCCAGCGCATGCGCTACTTCTACTGCCTCGTGAATCAGCTTGCAGGTCATATTCCATGCATATGGATTTGCTGCAATATATCCCATATCTACCTGCAGAATACCTGTCACTGCACTGAGAGATACATTCGTAAACAGTTTATCCCAGATCAGCTGCTGAATAGTATCACAGATGTTCAGCGTAAATCCACAGCTGTCAAAGGATTCCTTCATCTTTGCAAGGAAACCTTCCTGATCTTCTACAAGCATACCGGCATTTGTTTTACCGACACCGCCACGTCTTACATGACCCATGCCAAGTACCGCACCGTTGTCTTCTGTTGTACCGATGATTACTCTTTCCTTTGGTACATACTCCATCAGCAGATGCTCATGACCAGCCCCGTTCTGCAGGGTAAGAAGACGGGTATGCTCGCCGATAATATGCTTATTGCCTTCCAGTGCAGCTTTTGAAAAGATTGCTTTTACGAAAAGAATTACCAGATCTACGTCTGTAATACCTTCTGTACTGGAAACAGCCTTTGGATGATAGGTATTTGTCACACCATTTTCATCGATCTGCAGACCGTTTGCATTAATCGCATCTACAACAGCCTGATTGGTATCTACAATGTAGACTTCATTGTTCTGAGAAAGATGTCCGCCATATATAGAGCCCATCGCTCCGGCTCCGATTACTACTATTTTCATATCCTGTCTCCTTTATCTTTTCCTGATTACTCTGTGAATCCCGGAAGTCCTTCGATCGCGTATGCACGTACCGGGCAGGAATCCAGTCCCAGAATTGGAAGTGGAGAATAGCTCATGAAGAATACATCACTCTGAAGCTGTTCCAGGTTCTTTAATACTTCCAGGAATACAATGTTCTCTGCCATCAGGATATCATGGAATGGCTTAACATCTTCGTTGCTGTTTTCGATAGAAACACCATCACCAAAACCTACACATTTTACCTTATGGTCACGGAACCATTCAGCTACTTCACCGTTAATCAGAAGTCTGTGGTCTTTTTCTGTGTTTGTATCCGGTGTAAATGGTGTCATTTTATAAGCGGAGTCAATGATTACGATATCGCCTTCTTTGATCTTTCCTTCTGTGATTCTATCAAGATCTGCTGGTGTAATATGAGTATATGGTGCAACAGTATCTTTGAAATCCAGGTAGATTGCTCTTCCAAGGAAGGTAGTGAGTGGAAGCTCTGCAACGCTTGGCCATGTATCATCATGATGATAAGGACACTCACAATGAGTTCCAAGATGGCTGGTAAGGTCCATGATTGTGTGGAAATCCGGAATAGGACCGCCTGTGTTAAAACGATACATATGACATCTTCTTGATTCGGTAGCCGGATCAAGCTCTTTTGTTAAGTCTACGATTCTTAAATCTCCCATCTGATAAACACTGTTCATAATAATTTCCTCCGTTTCTTATGTTTTTTATAATGATTATTATTGACAGCACGGCCATTGTTTCTGGGAAAGAATGGCTTTCGTTATAACCAGTATACCGGTATATCGGTCTGTTGTCAATACATAAATATTATACTATATATACAAATTTTTGTATTCTTTTTTGCAATTTTTCTTGTTTTCAATTCTGTTCTTGACCTTTTCTGACACTTATATTAACATAATAATGATGTCCAGTTAAAGGAAGCGGAACGAAACTGCACATTTTCACAGGAATACCCGACCGGTCTTTCACCCTGGTATCACTACATCTTTTGGATCGGAGTCAATACATATATTATGAAAGCAAAAAGTTTACTGCAACAGCAAGCATATGATTATATAAAAGGGAAGATTCTCTCTGGCGAGCTTGTCCCAAACGTTCTATATTCTGAGACAAAGCTCTCTGCTACTGTCGGAATCTCAAGAACACCCATGAGAGAAGCACTGCAATGCCTGAGCCAGGACGGTTATATCAACATTGTCCCGAGTAAAGGATTTCAGCTTCGTCAGTTAAATGAAAAAGATATGACAGAAAGCATTCAGGTGCGATGCGCCATCGAAGGTTTTTGTACACATACCATTGCAGATTCCATTGATACCCCAAAGGGAAAAGCTCTTCTCGCCGCACTGGAGGATCTGCTTATCCAGATGCGCGTTCATGCACAAAAAGCAGACGAAAATCACGAAGCTCTGGAAGAATTCATCAGTTGTGACCACAGATTTCATCTTAAACTGGTGGAATATATTAATAACTCTGAATTTGAGCAGCTGTATCAGCGCCATATGTATATGATACGGCTTACCTCTAACGATGCCCTGACCAGACACGTCGGTCGTCTCAAAGGAACGATTGCCGAGCACGAAGCCTATCTTGTCGCTTTAAAGGAACATCACGGAGATGAAGCATACCACATTCTTCTGAATCATCTGCTTATGCCGATTAAGATTGATCATGAATCTTCTTCTGCATCTTAAAAAATATGTAACCTACACCATACATCGAGTAGCTGACACGGCATACCGCCGGTAAAACAGCTGCTCATTTTTTATTCTGACTATGGTATTTTACAATCCTGAAGTAAAATCCAAAGTGAAAAATCACGCAACATATGCTATAATCATTCTATGATGCTAGGGTCAAAAGGTCTAAACCCACATGAGCTTGCTCATAGGTGGGTGAAAGTCCTTGGAACCCGCCCCGATATGAGCATAAAAGTGGGATGATAGTCCCACGATATGCGAATATTGGGGCGGATTGTGGGAGTGCATAGCACGAAACAATCCGTAAGCATCAAAGTCGGGGGCTTTTGACCCCGACATCATTTTATACATCAACAGCATGGGAGGGATCATTATGGCAAACAGAATCATTACGATCAGTCGACAGTTTGGAAGCGGTGGAAGAACCATCGGAAAACATGTAGCAGAAAAGCTTGGTATTAAATGCTATGATCAGGAACTGATCATTAAAATGGCAGAAGAAAGTGGTTTCTGTCCTGACTATATCAAAGAAGGCAGCGAGTATGCTGTACCTGGAGGATGGCTGGCCAATGCTTTTGTTGCCCGTTATGCCAACGGCATGAGCAACCAGGATAAGCTGTGGATCATCCAGACGAATATTATCCGTGAAATTGCAGAAAAAGAAAGCTGTGTCATCGTAGGACGCTGTGCTGATGCGATTCTGGAAAAAGAGAAAAGCGCTGATTGTCTGAAGGTATTTATCCATGCTGACTTTGAAAAACGTGCAGAACGAATTGTAAAGGTATACGGTGAAACAGATGTACCTTCCGAAAAGCGTCTAAAAGACAAGGATAAACGAAGAGCTTCTTATTACCAGTTCTACACAGAGCTGAAATGGGGAGATGCTATACATTATGACGTATGTCTGGACAGCGGTACGCTTGGTATCGACAAATGTGTGGATATTATTACACAGCTGTATTAATTTTTGACCTGCAGAAAAGGGCAGTGATTCCACGGAATCACTGCCCTCCTTCTTTTTTATTTCAGCATATAATCTTTGATCACATTATGATCTCTTAATACTTTTTCTATTACGGTACCTTTCACTGCTTTCAACAACGGTTTTTTCACCAGATTCAGTGGTCCCGGAAGTGGAATCTCCAGTGGAGATACCCCGTCCATCAGCTTCACGCTGGCATCCAGAAGTTCTCTCACATCATACACACTGCCCCATACCTCAGGAACCCCGCGGTCTACACCCAGCAGTCCGTAAACGGCTTCCATGGCAGTACGTACAGAGTACTCTGTGGTGAAAATGGTATCTCGTGGTGTCTCAGCAAACTGTCCCAGGAATGCAAAGTTCACGCATCCATCCGGAATCACGTCAGGTCTGTCACCTTTTGCTCTTGGCATGAAGAATGCGGTGATGTATGGCATCATGGTCGGTACGCAGACTGCACTGTGCTCTGCCAGTTCTTCAATCTGATCAGTTGGCACACCCAGATGATACAGCCATTCTTCCGTGATCTCCTTACCGGTACAATCTTTCATAGGTTTTTTCACATAATCACCCGGTACATCGGTAAACAGACTGTATACCCATACACATACTTTGTCTTTATCCTGATCCTTGAACTGCCCCTGACGATTAATCGTCCAGCTTAAGAGCCATTTAGAATCCTGACAGCTGACAATACCACCGGTTACTACATTTCCGCTCTTTGGATCTCTCTTACAAATATTGGTAATGTATGGAATAATCTTATCATCCAGCGTAGTGATCGTTGCAGATTCCCAGTTGGTCTTCTGGATATCGGAACAGAATTTTTCCGGATGTCCAAAAGACGGATCCTGTTTTGCAATGTTTTTCCACAGGCTCCAACATCCACTGGTACGCACTTCTGCATCCCCATTTGGTGCATGATTCTGATCGCCGTAAATGGTACCTTCTGTACAGCTTCCGTTCGTCACAAATACCAGGTCATTCTCGGTGAGCAGAATATCCTCTTCTTTACCGTTTACTTTACATTCGATTCTGGATGCTACTTTCTTTCCTAATTTAATATCAAACAGCACATTGGTGACTTCTGTATGAAAACGGAATTCCACACCTGCTTCTTCCAGATACTTCTGCATCGGGAGAATCAGAGATTCATACTGATTATATTTTGTAAACTTCAAGGCACTGAAATCCGGGAGTCCTCCGATATGGTGAATGAAACGCTGAATATACAGCTTCATCTCCAATGCACTGTGCCAGTTTTCAAAGGCAAACATGGTTCTCCAGTATAACCAGAAGGTAGAATTCAATACCTCTTCATCAAATACATCTTCGATCTTCTTATCATACAAATCCTCATCCTTTGTAAAGAACAGCTTCATGATCTCCATGCAGCCCTTCTGACTCAGATTGAATTTGCCGTCTGTATGTGCATCCTGTCCCTTGTTTTTTGTCGCACGGCAAAGAGAATAGTTCGGATCATGCTTATTCAGCCAGTAATATTCATCCAGAACAGATGCACCTGGTTTTTCCAGAGATGGAATACTGCGGAACAGATCCCACAGACATTCAAAATGGTTTTCCATCTCTCGACCGCCCCTCATAATATAGCCTCTGGTCGGATCGAAGATACCATCACAGGCGCCCCCTGCGATATCCATAGCTTCCAGAATATGAATATGATCTCCCGGCATCTGTGCATCTCTTACCAAAAAACAGGCTGCCGCCAGTGAAGCCAGGCCGCTTCCCACCAGATAGGCATGCTTATCATCCACACCTTCCGGTTTTTCCGGACGGGCAAACGCCTCATAATTTCCGTTTGTATAGTAAATACCTTTACTGTTTTTTTCCTGTTTTCCGCGTTCCGTATTACGGTAATTTGGGTCTGCGTGAACTTTTACGTTTTCCTTTTCCTTACGATTCTTTGATGCAAGAACGGCTGCACCTGCTGCCGCTGCCACTGCTACGCCTAATGCAGAATGTTTTTTCTTTGCCATAATGATAACCACCTTTCCTGTTTTTCGAATCTTATTATTTCCAATTTGTAGCTATATCTTACTTATCATTTGTTTTTTTCTCAATACACAAAACCGGAAGGATGTCTGATTTTTAAACATTCTTCCGGTTTTGTCTGATATCTGCAATGCACAGAATCATCTGCGGCTATCAAAATGAAAGGCTTTTGCCCCCATCATCTTTTAATATGACGCATTGACCACCACGTTCTGCCAGTATTTTTTCAAACTGTTCTCTGCTGACAGTAATGCGATTATAAATCGGATCAGCTACTGTAACCGTATCTTCATCATAACCAATCAGTACAGCACCATGGTCATTGGTACTCCATTCCATAAATGTGCCGTCTTCTCTGTACCATCCGTCTGTCTCTGCACGATCTTCCATATTGATCGTACACCAGATGACTACCGGTATTCCCTGATCAATCAGTGCATAAAGTTCTTCCGGCTGTGCATTTTTCAGTGCCACTGCTGTCAGATCACTTCCCACATCTGTCAGATAAGTATTTGCTGCCGTCACAATCGCTCCAGTTCCGCAGATATACCCACTGTCCTGCGTCGGATCTCCCACAAAATAATTTTCCAGATCCGGTCCCATCAGTCTTCCATCCGTTCCACGGTAAAACTCTGCTGGCACTTTTGGCATATAATCCAGCGCCATGGTCACTTTATCCACATCATATCCATAATAATTCAATACCATAGTCATCGCGGTAATTTCACATCCGGTTGGCAGCTCCGGATATTGTTCTATGATTTCAAACTCTGTCAGCTGAGTGCCTTTCCGACTTGTTGCCGTATTTTCTGTCAGCAGACTGCTCTCCAGTCCGACCGCTGCTGTTTCAGACTGTTTTTCTGTTTTCTGTTCTGTCTCTTGTTCCAGAATAACTTCACTTTCTGATATAGCTGTATCTTCAAAAGCTTCCACATCTGCTTCTGCATCTCCAACTGCTCCCATTCTGTCTGACACCTCAGCCTGACAGACAGAACGATATATATTTCCCGATCCAAATCCACCGACAAACATCATTGCTGCCAGCATGATCCCTGTTATTTTCTTCATTCCCGGCTCCTCATACAATTTTCATCCATACTGATACCCTGTTATGCTATCATGCCACCCTAAAACCAGCCTTAATCAAATCTGAAGATTTTGTGAAAGTTCCCTTTTTGCTTTATTCCCACTTTTATTCCATGTTATACTGTAGCCGATAAAATTAATTTTGAAAAAGGAGATCCTTATGCGATTGCTTATTGCCGAAGATGAAAATGATATTCGTAAAGCTCTGGTCGCTTTACTGCAAAAAAATAATTATTCTATTGATGAAACGGACAATGGCATCGATGCCTATACGTTTGCATCCCGTGGTCAATATGACGGCATCATCCTGGATATCATGATGCCCGGTATCGATGGTCTGGAGGTTCTTAGAAAACTGCGAGCAGAACAAAATAATGTTCCGGTTTTGCTTTTGACTGCAAAATCTGAGGTCGAAGACCGGGTTAAAGGGCTGGATTCCGGCGCCGATGACTATCTGCCAAAGCCTTTTTCTGTCAGTGAATTACTGGCCCGTGTCCGTGCTATGCTGAGAAGACGGGAACCTTATCAGTCTGAAATTCTTTCTTATGGAGACCTGTCTCTGAACAGTGCTTCTTTTGAGCTGATCTGTAGAAATCAGAAGCTGCCTCTTTCCAGCCGGGAATACCAGATCATGGAAATGCTCATGCGTACCCCAACCGCTATCGTCACTTCCGATACTTTCATGGAACAGGTCTGGGGCTGGGACAGTGAAGTATCTGTCAATAATATCTGGGTCTACATCTCCAATCTGCGAAAAAAACTGCAACAGCTGAATACTTCCGTTTCCATTCGTGCTGTACGTGGTGTTGGCTACTGTCTGGAGGTTTAATGACATATGCTGAAAAAATTACAGATAAATTTTATCAAAATTGCCGCTCTGGCACTGTTTTCTGTACTTCTCATCGTCATTGTCTCCATTAATGGTGTATTTCTCTATCAGTGTAATCAACTGCTGGATAACAAACTGGAAGATATGCTGATTCGTCATACCGGCAAACAGGATGATACCAGAAATAATCCCAAACGGGGAAACGCTCCTGACACAGAGTACCCGGAGAAAAAACGTGCTACTTCCCCTTTTGATATCTTTCCACTGCTACATAAAAATATGCAGAGTTCCTCTGCCTGCTGCGTTGTGATTCTGGACCGTGATTATACTATCCAGACCGTGCGTCAGAATATCAAAGATTACTTTTCCGATGATGACCTGGAAAACTATATTTCTGTCATTCGACAGAGTGAGAAAAATCATGGATGGTATCAGTTTATAAAATACCGTGTCATCACCAAGAAAGACACAGATGGAAACGAACAGATCTGCATTGCGTTTATCAATGCATCACCAACCCTTTATTCCATTGCGTCTCTGCTGGTGATTTCTCTGATCATCGGACTGGCTACTTTCCTGATTATTTTACTGCTGATTATCATGGCTTCCCGGCATGCTATTCAACCGCTGATCGAAAGCTATCAGAAGCAGCACCAGTTTATCACCGATGCCGGGCATGAGCTGAAGACTCCACTGACCGTTATTTCAGCCAACAGTGAACTAGCCCGGATGACTTACGGGGACAGTGAATGGTTTGATGGCATTGATCGTCAGGTACATCGTATGAATAAACTGGTACGAGAACTGATTACTCTGGCCAAAATGGACGAACTGCAGAAACTGGATTTTGAGCCTTTCAATCTCAGTGATGCCATTTATGATGTGATGCTGCCATTTGAACAGGTATTAACCAGACAGGAGAAAAAACTCACTTACAATATCACGGATGACATCATATTAAAGGGAAATGAATCTTCCATCCGGGAGTTGATCTCGATTCTGATTGACAATGCTGCCAAATATTGTGCCGAACAGGGTACGGTCCATGTAGCCCTGCATACTATGAACAATAAAATTCGTCTGGACATTACCAATGACTTTCCAGATGCAGAGAACTGCGACTTTTCTGCCATCTTTGACCGCTTCTACCGGGCTGACAAATCCCGGAAATCCGATGGCAGTTATGGTTTGGGACTGTCCATTGCCAAAAATATCGTAGAAATGCATCATGGCACCATCACGGCCAAAGCCGCAGGTGCCACGAAGGTTGTATTGAAAGTTATTTTTTAAATTAAATATCTGGAACAATCTTTTTCGCGATTATTTGCACATAATACATTCCTGTGCATTATGCTTTATTTCATGGTCTTCGCTGACCAGCTTATTATAGTCTGGTCGTGAGAAACGATGATAGGTGATTCCAAAATCATCCTGCTCCATGCAGTATACATAAGGATCTGTCTCTTCAGATGTATAGTAGAATACCAGTCCAAGTCCTTCACTTTCATGATCTTCTTCCACGCAGGTTCCCCGATGTTCTGTAGCGTAGTCTGCAAAAATCTTACGCACCTGATTCATATCATTATCCCGATTGCTCAGGACTGTCAGAAGATTCTTTAACAGCTCAGAATCCGGTACTTTTTCTGAAATGTATCTGCAGCCTTCTGCCGGAACATTCAGACAATAGCGGTCTCCCACATTGGAGATCTCGATCTGACCAAGGCGTTCACTGACAATCTCTGCAAAAACAGCCAGATTCTTTTTCAGTTCCTTTTCTGTCGTTCCTTCTGGCAGCTCCAACATTCCGATCAGGGATACATCCGGATAATACAGCCGCATAGTTTCTTCTTTATAGCCAATCTTCATCTGCCATTCCTTGACGGTATCAATGATATGGCGTTCCAGTTGTTCTGTTTGCATATAGAATAACCTCTCTTTCTCGTTAGCCTTCGCTAACCATTATATCATATTCTATTTGCAGGTCAACGCATCCTTATAGAAGGCTGCCATCTGCTTCTCTGTGGAGAATATCGCGATGTACATCTGATTTCCCATTGCATCGGAAAGTGCATCCGGCATTCGACCTGCCATACAGATCTGTTTTGCATATTTTCCGCTTAAGGATGCATCATTCAGGACATAGTCTTTTCCATCCCGCCGTCCCACAAAAGCACAGAAAGCGTCCGGTCCTGCCGGCATGGTCGTTTCATCAAAGGCAATCATATCCGCCCAGATTTTGTATACATCTGTACTATGTGCAAAATTAATCATGTCCGGCGTGAATCCACCGCTTGGACGCATATTAACCTCCAATGCCACCAGATCTCCGGCTTTACCCAGACCTTCCTGATCTTTTTGCAGACGGAAAAATTCGAAATGTACAAAACGGCTCTTTACGCCAAATGCCCTGACCGTCGCCCTTCCTGCCCTTCTCGTATCAGCCGGAAGTTTTTTCAGAATATAAAATTTACAGCTTTTCTGTTCATTTACTATATCCATAATGGAAACAGGCGAAATATTGCCGGTTTCGAACATTGGCTTTCCATTCGAATCAATAATCGCATCGTAGGAATTCACTTCTCCCCAGATATATTCTTCCATGATATAGATGGTATCCGGCCATTTCTGATTGAAAAATTCCACCATTTCTTTCTCGCTGGTGATCTTAAACGTATGGGAAGCGCCTACCCCATTGTCCGGTTTGGCAACTATCGGATATCCCACTTCTTTTGCAAAATCCAGGCAACTTTCCAGCGTATCCACCATATGGAACCTGGCAGTTGGAATCCCGGCTTTTTTATAATATTCCTTCATTTTTGATTTAAACTTGATCCGCGGAATATCTGATTCCTGGAAACCGCTGGTAATGTGAAATTCCGTGCGCAGTCTGGCATCCCGTTCCAACCAGTATTCATTGTTCGATTCCAGCCAGTCGATTCTTCCGTGTTTGAAAATTAAAAATGCGACCGCGCGATAGACTTCTTCATAATTTTCCAACGTACTGACTTTATAATATTCGTTCAGATTTTCCTTTACATGTTCATCCAGTTCATCATATGGCTGATCACCGATTCCCAGAACATTCAGTCCGTTTTTCTTCAGTTCCCGGCAAAACATCCAGTAGTTTGTCGGAAAATTCGGTGAAATAAAGATAAAGTTTTTCATGTATATTATACCCCTTTTAAGTATCACGAATTCTTGTCTGATATCCATTCATACGGTAGGCAGATCAGGAATTCTGTTATGTATTCCTATTTTATAATATTCATTCACTTTTGCAGCAAATATGGCACAAAGTAGCTCACCTGCTTGTACCACCACGGCCAATCATGAGAACTGTCATATCCCCAGTAATCTACCCATGCATGGATGCCCTTTGCATGCAAAATACGATCCAGCTGTCTGGTATACTCCGGCTGTTCCCATGGTCCCTGTCCTGTACAGATGATCGCTTTTTTCTGATTGTAAAGCTGAATATACGGATGGTCATACGGCATATTGGACAAATAATGGATTGGTGAATTCTGATATACCAGATCATTCATAAAAGTGCCAAATCCGAATTCGGCAGTATATACGCCACTTAATGCCAGTAATCCGTCAAACAGATCCGGTCTGCGGAAATACAGATTCGCTGCATGAGCAGCGCCCAGACTGCATCCGAAGGCAATAATATCCGGATAACCGGTCCAGCCATTCATCTCATTGACCATATTGCGTATAAACGGCACCATTTCATCTGTGATATAACGGATCCAGTTTTCATATAACTGACTGCGGTACTGTGCATTGCCCCAGGTGTCAGACCAGGTCTCTTTGTCAATGGTATCAATAGCAAAGACACACACCTGGCCAGATTCTATCCATGGTGCCCACACATCCGTCATGTGAAAATCTTCAAAATCGAAAAACCGGCCATCCTGGCATGGAATGTATAAGACCGGACGGCCACCGTGGCCATAGACTTTCCATTCCATTTCCCGATTCAGCGCCGGACTGTATTCTTTAAAATATTGTGTATTCATACTTCGTATTATCTTCTTTCTGCTTAAAATTCAGACAACTCCCAGATCCATCTGATAACCACTACCTGCTCAGTTTGTTATCTGGTTTCCGGATAGAACAGTGCATCCATAAAATACGGAATCTGTTTTTCCCAGCACGCCTCGCAATGATCTCCATCTGGCACAATGCGGCTGGTAAGAAGCACATCTCTGGAAAGTAACAAATCATTCACTTTACGGAACTGCTTTCTCATCACTGCATGGAAATTGATCTCATTGGCGCCATAATCCATATAGACTGTTGTATTTGGTGCCAGGTCTGCTTCCCGGATCAGCTTATTGATCTGAGTCATATTCGTCCAGATGGATGGGGACAGTGCTGCAGCCTTCGAAAAAACATCATTATAAGCAAGCACTGCATAGAGACTCATCAGCCCACCCATGGAACTTCCTGCAATAAACGTATGCTCCCGCTCAGGCAATGTACGATATTCTCGGTCGATCTGAGCTTTTAGGGTATGAATCATCCATTCCATAGTTTCTTTGCCATGAGCCTGGATTTTTCCGATATTCGGAGCAGTAAATGAAAACGGTGCATACTCTCTGAGACGCCCATGATCCGGATCATGACTGCATTCTACCGCAAC
Organism: uncultured Marvinbryantia sp.; assembly: GCA_934394985.1. Taxonomy (GTDB): domain Bacteria; phylum Bacillota; class Clostridia; order Lachnospirales; family Lachnospiraceae; genus Marvinbryantia. Next base: position 45,762 of record CAKRRF010000004.1, on the reverse strand, counting down.
AATAAGCATCTGTCGTCCGGTACGATCCATATACTCCTTCATACCCCAGCATTTTCCATAGGTCGCATCCGAATCAAAGAACACATTGTGTCCGTCAAACATATATAATACCGGATAGCGCTTCTCCGGTTCGTATGAATAAGACTCCGGAAGATAAAGATACACGTTGCGCTTCTCTTCACCAGACAACTCCGGAATCGTAATCTGCCATTTATTTATCATAATATCAGTCTCCTTTTCAACAGGTTTATTATAGGACCTGTGTTTTAAAATGTAAACGAAAAAGACTTCACTACATAAAAAAATAGTCACAAGCCGCATAATTGGCTTTGTGACCATTTTTTCACCCATTTCCATATGTTCCATCATCTTATCTCCTCTGGCTTTCCCGGGCGGCTTCAACAAACTTCCTGACCTTTTCCGGATCTTTTCCAGTTCGTTCTCTGCCATATTCCACTCCTGATGATACATCTACCCCATCCGGATGGACCGAACGGATGGCCTCTGCCACATTATCCGGATTCAGTCCTCCAGCCAGAAAGAAAAGTTTCTCATCCCGTGGCACATTTTTTACCAGGCTCCAGTCAAATACCTGACCACTGCCCGGCTCCATCGCATCAAAGACATAGCCTGCTATGACCGGATCTGACGAATAACATGGGAAATCTTTCATATCCCGGATATTAAATGCTTTCAAAATCGGCAGATGACAATATTCTGCATATCCGGATGGTATCTCCCCATGGATCTGAATATAATCAAATCCGGTCTTTTCAATCTGCTGTACCTGTTCCAGAGAAGGGGAAACCACAACAGCTACCTTCTGGATCTTCGGATCCAGACACTTCATAATACCTGTTGCCTGCTCCAGTGTAATATTGCGCTTACTTTTCGGGAAAAACAGAACCATTCCTATAAAATCCACATGATTTTGATTCACATATTCTGCTTCTTTCGGATCTGTCAGCCCGCAAATTTTAATCTTCATATCTTATCTTACCCATTTTTCTTTCCATACACCAGAAACATTGGCGTTGGATTATAAAATTCGTCTTTTTCCTTATATAAACGACTACTCAGCTCTGTATCCGCCTGCACTTCTTCCATTCCAAAATACTTTAACGCCTGTACATCCCACGCCGGTCTCCTGCATTCGCTGATCGACATCAGCTGCTTGATCGTCTCGCACTCTTCCATCAGTTCATTTCCTACCATATGATGTACATGACTTTTTGGCAGTGCAGAGGTATCTGCGAAATTATCTGCACCATAGTCTGCATCCGCATTGATCAGACATCCGCCCTTTTTCAACACCCGAATCCACTGTTCATAAGCCCGGTCAGCATGAGGCAATGTCCATGTCAGATTACGGGAAATCACCACATCAAAGCTCTCATCAGCAAATTCCGGATTTTCTGCATCCATCACCATGAAACGACAGCTTCCTTCGGCAATATCCTCACTAATTCCCTCTTCCAGCGCCAGAAATCTCGCCCGTTCTACCATATCCGGAGTCAGATCCACACCCGTTACCTGATGTCCCTCTTTGGCCAGCAGAATACTGAAAAATCCTGCTCCGCATCCAATATCAAGAATCTTCAACGGGCGCTCTGCTGGCAGAAATCTATGAATCTCATTCATCCAGCGTTCCGCCTGTACACTGTGCAGTTCTGCCCTTTTATGCTTCATAAAGTCATCGCTTCGTTTGCTCCAGTAACTGGTCACTCTCTTCTTTGTCTCTATTTCCGGCTTTACTGCCTCAATCATAAACATCGGTGTCGATGCATAATTCAGCTTCTCTTCCTCACTCCATACCGTTTTCCAGATCTCCTGGTCAATAGCGATCTCAGTAAAACCAATACTACGAAGAACTTTTGCATCCCACACCGGTCTGTGGATCGCTGACAGCGGCATCTGAAGGGCGATCTGCTCCATACGGTCGATATCTGTACAGGTATAGTGATCATCTAATGCTGCACTCTCTACATTTTTCCGATCTTCCTCATAAGCCTCTCGCTTACTGTCATCATACAGATACCCATACCAGTTGGCATCAAAATTCAGCAGCTTTCCACCCGGCTTTAACACACGCATCCATTCTGCATAGGCTCTTGCCGGTTCTTCCAGATTCCAGGTCAGATTTCTGGAAATGATCACATCAAAGGTCTCATTTTCAAAATCCAGATTCTGCGCATCTTCTCTCCAGAACCGCACATGATCCGCATATTTTCCTACATTTTCTTTTGCCTTTTCCAACATACCAGGGGTATAGTCCGCCGCATCAATCTCATATCCGGCCTCTGACAGAATTGTCGGGAAAAATCCAGGTCCGGTACCAATATCCAGAATCCGTAAATCTTTCTTCTCTTTTTGGGGAAAATGTTCTGTCAACACCTTCAGCCATGCTGCTTTCTGCATTCCTGCCAGTTCCTTCTGGTTTACCTCAGAATAGCCGTCCGTCCGGGTAGTCCAGTAGGACTCGATCTCCTGTAATAACTCCATATCATACCTCTTTCGTATCTGTTCAGTACCTTCACCGATGGCAGCTGAACAGTCATCTTATTTTTAGCTTCTCTGTGCCGTATTCACTCCGCAGACACTAAGTTTTGAATATTTTATCAGAAAGAAATATCTACCGCAAGCCCCATTGGGGGATGTATTTTGTCCATATAGACCTCATTTATGGTACAATAGCAGTAACGATAATGGGAGGGGTTTATTATGCTTGGAATTGGAATTGATACTGGCGGCACCTGCACGGATGCCGTCGTTTACGATCTTGACACAAAAGAGATTCTGGGAGCCGGCAAAGCACTGACTACCAAATCACACCTGGAGACTGGGATTGCCAATGCTCTGGACTGTTTGCCTCAGTCGCTTGTAAAAAAAGCAGAGTTTCTCGCCCTGTCCACCACACTTGCTACCAATGCCTGTGTGGAAAACAAAGGCTCAAGGGCAAAGCTTCTGATGATTGGATTCGACTCCAAAATGATGGAACATTTAAAAGATATTTATGCTTCTTATGGTTTTCGTGATCTGACACAGTTCATCATTCTGGATGCCAAAGTAGAGAATCTGTTTCCAGATGCTTTTGATCCGGACTGGGAAGATCTGAGAAAGAAAGCACCGGAATATTTTTCTGACTGTGACTGCGTTGGCATTGTTCAGAAACATCCAAGAGCGAATGGGGGAAGGTTTGAGCTACGAGCCCGGCAAATTCTGAAAGATACCTTGAGCATTCCTGTCACAATTGCTTATGATATCTCCAATGAAATCGATATACTAAAGACCTGTGCCGGAACAATGCTGAATGCACGCCTGATCCCGCTGATCTCTGAATTCATGGATGCGGTACACCATGTTATGGAAGAACGCCATCTCCACATTCCGCTCTCCATTGTTCGCAGTGATGGCACCTTAATGTCCGAAGAAATGGCCAAAACTTATCCGGTAGAGACATTACTGTGCGGTCCTGCAGCCAGCGTTGTGGGTGGCAGTGAACTTTCCATGGAAGCCAGTGGTATCATTGTGGACATGGGTGGCACCACGACGGACATTGCACTGATTCATGACAAAGAACCTGTTCTGGCCGCGGATGGCATCCATATCGGACAATGGAAAACCATGGTAAATGGTCTGTATGTAGATACCTTTGGACTTGGCGGTGATACCGCTGTGCGCTATGAAAATAACCACATTTTTCTGGATACCGTCCGGGTGATTCCGATCTCAGTTCTGGCTTCCCAGTACGATCATGTACTTCCTGCTCTCCAGAAACTGTCTGCCCTGCGCCGTTTTCACACTCGCTGGATTCATGAATTTTATGTTCTTCAAAAAGATATCTCCGACAAAACCGGATACACAGAAGAAGAGCAGCGCCTGTGCGCGATCTTAAAGGAAAAGCCTTTGATTACTCTGGATCTTTCTGAGAAAATGGGGATGGATCCCCACTTTCTTCCTGTTGAGCGACTGGAGCAGGATGGCGTCCTGATGAAAAGTGGTCTGACGCCAACCGATATGATGATTCTGAAGGGAGATTTTCAAAAATATGATCCTGCCGCTGCAAATGCCGCCCTTCACTGTCTCTTTGCCAATATCAAAGAACCGCTGGAACAGATTCCGGATCTGGTCTATGAACTGGTTATTCAACGTATGTATCGGAATCTGGGCCGTATTATTCTCCAGCAGCAGTATCCAAAACAAAAAGCTTTTTTCCGGCATGACTACCTGAATCCTATGCTGGACTGCTTTTATGAACAGGCAAAAATTTCAGTAGATCATCCGGATGACACCTGTCGGGATGCAGCACTTTCTCTGTCCACACCATTGCCGCTGATCGGCGTTGGTGCCCCTGTACATATATTTCTTCCACGGGTTGCCGCATTGCTCCAGACAAAAGCAGTTGTCCCGGAATACGCCGGTGTAGCCAATGCACTGGGTGCGGTAACCAGCCGCAAAGTCACCCGGTGTAATCTGACTGTCAAAGCTGAATATGATGGTGGATCCTGCAAAGGCTATTCTCTTTTTGAAAATGGAGAAAAATATCTGTTTGATGAACCAGGAGATGCCATTTCTTTTGGAAAAGAAGTCCTGCTGCGAGCAGTGAAAAAACGTGCCGCCCTTCAGGGACTGGGCGAGCATCCTCATGTGGAGATTCGAACAGAAGAAAATCGCATCGGTCATTCCAGGGAAGGTTTGTTACTGGAGATTTTTCTTCATGCTACCGCGATAGAACCATAACTCACAACAAAATACCCATGCTGAATTCAAGTCGAGCATTCGGCATGGGCGTTTTTTTATTTTATTCTATAATCTCGATACTCCACTGGTTCTCATAGGTCTTTTCTGCCTCCAGGCGAATCAGATCAGACTGCTGTGCCAGATCTTCCACAATCCCATATCTGGACGGCAGGGAGCTCCATGGCTCAATGCAGACATATGGCGCAGTTGTATGTGGCATATGCCAGAATCCAAGATGGGTATACTGTGGAAAACTTACCCTTACTGCACGGGTACCTTTATCGGAACGAAGCGTCACGCTGCGATCCATATTTTTCAGTACAATTGCATCCTGGTCAAACAGATTATGATGAAGTGGTATTCTGCGTTCTTCTTCCATTGTATACCACTCATCCTGTCCGTTCAGATGACAGTCTTCCGTAAATCCCACACGAGTCGGATGTGCCGGATTGCCGAATTCCAGAATATAATCTTCAAAGCAAAGTCCTTCTTCCAGCGGTACATTGAATCCAGGATGACCACCAATGCCAAAAAACATTGCTTTTTCATCATGATTCTCTACTTTATTTGTAATCTTCAATGTACTGCCATCCAGCTCATAAGTCAGGAAATAAGAAAATGCGAATGGATACTGTGCCAGTGTTTCTTCATTACTGTCATAACGGAACGTTATGCTGCTCTCATCAGCACATTCCACAGCCAGTTCACTGTCCTTGATAAATCCATGAATCTTCATGTGATATTCTTTTCCCTCATACACATAGGTCTCATTCGTCAGTCTTGCAATATACGGGAACAGGTTCGGAGCCTGTCCATCCCACACTTCCGGAATGCCCTGCCAGAGATATTCGCATCCATCCATCGTCTGAATCGAATGCAGCTCTGCTCCCGGCTGTTTGATTTCTACTTTCAGTTTTTCATTCTTAATGGTATACATAAAATCCTCCCGGCTTTCATCCAGATTCTGTTACAGAATCTGGTCAATCTCTACTCTTTCTTTATTTGGTCCTTCAATAATAAAGAAACGGATGCCTTTTTCCCAGAATGGCAGCGCTTCGATCTCTTCACTGACAATCTTATATCCTTTTTCCAGTGCCAGCTTGTAAGCGCCATCAATATCCGTACAGTTAATCGCGAAATGATTGATCGCACCAGCCTGTCCTGCCGGATTTGGTTCATCGTAGCATTCCAAAACCAGATTCTGGAACTTCAGAAAACATACATGCTGTGGTTCCTCTCCAAATTCTGCCTGATGTACATTTTCAAATCCCAGTTCCTCATAGAACTTACAGGTAGCAGCCATGTCCGCTGTCGGGATACCGATATGCTGTACTCCATCACAATAATCCATTAATTTCCCCATTTTCTTATCCTCCTGCAATACATAATTTTTTATTTGCAAACCCATTACATGTCTTATGTTCTGGTTTTGTATTTATTTTTCGATAAACAAAACCCCTAAGGTGCCCGGTCCGCAGTGGCTGGAAATCACACCGCCGGCCCTGGTAATCAGAATCTCATCAAAAATGTGCAGTTCCTCCAGAAAGCTTTGCACCTTCTCCACCACTTCTGGGCTGCAGCCGGAATGGGTGATGAAAACTCGTTCTGATCTTGCCTGTTCCATTTGTTCTTTCAGATCTTTTGCATAGTCCAGAATCACTTTGGAAAGCTTTCCTCTATATTTTTTACTGCTGTGCATTTTGCCTTCTTCCACCACAATCATTGGATGAAGATGCAGAGCGCTGCCGAACATGGCAGCCAGCCCGCTGCAGCGTCCGCCTCGGTACAGGTAAACCAGTGTATCTACTACAAAGCTTGCCCGCACTTTTGACTTCAGTTCTTCGATCTCTGTCTGAATCTCTTCCACAGTCTTCCCTGCCTGTGCCATTTCTGCTGCGTGAAGCACCAGAAGACCGATTCCGGTAGACAGACTGGCGGAATCTATCACGGTCACCAGATCTTCTGCTTCCAGTTCACTGGCTGCCATACGCATCACATTAGCAGAAGTAGACATATCTTCTGATATGGAAAAACAAATTACAGGTTGTTTTTCTTTTACAAAAGGCTTCAGCATCTCCATCGCCATGTCTAGCGCTGGAGCTGACGTCTTCGGTGTGGTCTTTTGTGCATCTGACCACTGAAAAATCTCATCTGGTGTAATGTCCACGCCGTCACAATATTCTTTCTCGCCAAGTAAAATATGCAGCGGCAAAATTGAAATATCGTATTTTTCCAGCAACTCCTGTGACAAATCACAGGTACTGTCTGAAATAATCTTAACCATTGAAAACTCCTATTCTTTTACCAGAACTTTTTCAATCTCTGCAATATACATCGTGTGATAATCCTTCTGTGGATACCATTTTTCTTCTGCCTGTTTATCAATGAATTTTTCCGGCCTGATCTCATCTGCATACATCTTGCGACAGACCAGAATGATTTCTGCTTCTTCAAAAGCAACTGTTCCATCTGTGAAATACGGTGTAAATCCGGCTTCTTTGATCTTATCCCGATCTTTTCCGGAGACCTTACCAAAGAGATTCAGTGTGTCTCGATATTCTTCTCCGTAAAAAGACAGTGTAAATGTTTCTTCTCTGTCTACAAACTCTTTTGTATATCTCTGTGGACGAATATAAGCTGTTACTGCTGGTTTTCCCCACATATATCCGGCGCCGCCCCAGCTGGCCGTCATGGTATTATATCCTTTTTCATCTCCGGCTGTGATCAGCATCCACTGCTTTCCTATTTTCTGAAATGGATTAAAATTCAGTTCTTCCGGTTTAATTTCTCGAAATGCCATGTCAAATCCTCCTGTCATTTTCTCTAAAACAGCATCTGCTTTCACACATTTTGCTGTTACATTCTTCCATATATCATAGCACAGAACATCCAAATCTGCCAACGTAGAATTTTTATCTGATTTGACATTTTTTTATTGCCGTTTATAATGAATATCATATTAGTTAGGAGAATCTTTCACATGAATACACCATCTATTACCATCCGCACCGCCACCCCGGCTGATGCATCCGCATTGCTTGCTATCTATGCACCATATATTACGGATACTGCAGTCTCTTTTGAATATGATGTCCCATCTGTCGAAGAATTTGCAGACCGCATCCGTGAAACTTTAAAAAAATATCCTTATCTGGCTGCCGAAGTAAATGGACAAATCGTCGGTTACTGTTATGTAGGGATTATGCATGGCCGCCAGGCTTATGACTGGGCAGTTGAGACATCTATCTATGTGGATCAGAATTGTAAGAGAATGGGCATTGGCCAAAAGCTCCATGATGCATTGGAGCAGTCATTGGCCGCTATGGGCATTTTGAATCTGTATGCCTGCATTGCCTTTCCCATCGGAGAGGATCCATACCTGACCGAGGACAGCGTACATTTTCACGAACATCTTGGTTACCAGCGCACCGCGCATTTTCACAAATGTGGCTACAAATTCCACCGCTGGTATGATATTGTGTGGATGGAAAAAATGATTGGAGAACATCTGGAAAACCAGCCTGCTATACGGCCATTTCCAGAACTGGGAAAATGAATATAAACATCCTGAAATCAACTGATTATATCCAGAAACAACTTTTTCTGAACAAAACAGGCACTGTCCATTCTGTATATCGAAAAACAATTAATATACGAATGGGTACCATGTTATTCGCCTTGCAGAGCTGTGGGTCACCAGTTTCCCCCGTAAGCATGATCTGCAATCTAAGCGAAGAAGATTTTTCTTCCCTGCACATTCAGGTAAATGATCCGGTCTCTGTGTCAGAAGATAAGCTTTTCATTCAGTCCGCTGACTTGTTATATTGTTTTCATTTTTCCGGCTGTCAGGTTCTGACCGTCCATCCTGGGACTCCATTACCTTCCGCCCACGCCGAATTGATTCAGATGGCTATTGATCATTCTCATACAGGAGGATTCCGCAATCTGTTCACCAGCAATATTTCCGCTGTTCCTGACCCTGAATTTTTGATTCTGCCTGCTGTCAGAACGATTCTGGATGAATGCAGAGATCTGGTTACAAAAAAATCCTACCCCGATGCCGCTATTTGCCTTTCCAGGCTGATCGGCATCGGAATAGGACTGACTCCAAGTGGCGATGACTTTTTATGTGGTATCCTTGCCGGCTTTCCGCTATGGAATGCTGCAAGTCACCCTCTTTTTTTACGGTTACAAAAACTTCTTCCTGACTGTCTGGCACGAACCAATGACATCAGCCGCACATTTCTATGCTGTGCTCTGGATGGCTATTTCAGTGAAGCCATCCAGTATCTGGCCGACTGCATTTCAGAAGAAGAGATACTGCAAAGTTTTGAAGCCATCGGTCATTCTTCCGGCATGGACTCTTTGAGTGGCATTCTGTTTGTTCATGAATTGCTCTACTGAACCTTTACTTCTCCTGCCAGCACCTTTTTATAATCTTCATAATTTTTCTTTAATAATTCAGGAGTGTTCAGTTCATATGGACACTTCTTTTTGCATTTGCCACAATGCAGACATCCCTCGATTTTGCGCATCTCTTCCTGCATCTGTGGTGTCAGCCAGTTCTGGGATGGTGCACGACGAAGCATCAGTGACATTCTGGCACAGGTATTGATCTCAATACCTGCTGGGCACGGCATACAGTAACCACAGCCTCGACAGAATTCCCCTGTCAGTTCTTTTTGTTCTTTTTTTATGTATGCGGTCAGCTCTGGTGTCATGGATGGCGTATTTTCCATATAACTCAGCCATTCTTCCAGTTCTGTCTCCTTCTGAATCCCCCAGATCGGAAGAACATTGTCATATTGAGTCATATAGGCCATAGCCGCTTCCGAGCGATTGATCAGACCTCCTGCCAGTCCTTTCATAGCAATAAAGCCCATATTTTTTTCTTTGCAGGCTCTGACCAGAGCAATCTCTCTTTGGGATGACAAATAGCTGAATGGATACTGTAACGTCTCATAAAGTCCGCTTTCGATAATTTCTTCCGCCACACCCAGCTTGTGTGCTGTGATTCCAATATGTCGGATTTTCCCCTCTTCTTTGGCCTTTACCAGGCATTCATACATGCCGGTACCATCTCCTGGGCGGTAACACTGCGGTACACAGTGCAGCTGGTAAATATCAATATAATCTGTGCGCAAATTTTTCAGTGAAGTTTCCAGATCCTTCCAGAATTCTTCCGGAGTTTTTGCAGCAGTCTTGCTGGCAATATAGACTTTTTCTCTCATGCCGTCAAAGGCTTCTCCCACTTTTATCTCGCTGTCACTGTACGCCCTTGCTGTATCGAAGAAACGCATTCCTCCTTCATAAGCTCTGCGCAGTAATTTTACTGCATAATCCTGACAGACACGCTGAATCGGCAGCGCACCAAAAGCATTCTGAGGTACCGTAATTCCTGTTTTTCCTAATGTAACCTGATTCATCGTTTTCCTCCTTACATTTTCGACCTGTGCACAGATTCTTTTTATCTGCACATCTATTCATTCATTATAACACAGTTTTTTCCGTGTAGATACCCTGAGTAAAAAGAGAGTTACTGCATTCAGATATTTTGTATCTGATTTGCAGCAACTCTCTGTCATTCATTTTTTGCGTAACTCCCCATTGTCATCCGCTCTATATTTTTAACAATCGTCTTTCACATTTCTCAAATGTGAACAGATTCGCTCCAGTCATCTTCATCATAAGCGAGATCCACTTCTTCATGATCTCCATTTTTTGTATATCCACCAAGCATCGCATGGTAATATTCTTCCTGTGCAATCTCTTCCATATCATCATCTGGCATCGGACTTTCCAGAAGAATGCCTCCAATTCTCTGCAGTGGTGCCCACCAGTTCGTGGTAGTCAACTGATCTGCCGGTACATCTCTTCTTCTGGTAGGAATCAGGAAATCCTGCATCTCTGGATGCTCCATCATCAAAGTCATATCTTTCTGAAAGTCTTTTCCTACATATTCAAAACTCATAAGGATCATTTCATTCAAATAAAAATAAAACTGTTTTCTCATTCCATGCATCCACATGATCTGCCGAATTCTTTCTGATGGATTCAGATGTGCCTCCAGATAAGCCTCTCTCTCTTCCGGCACTACATAAATGACCTCTTCCACTCTGCGTGCCTGTTTTTTCTTATGTTTTACGTTTTCCATTACAACATTCCCCCTGCGTTGTTTTTGCATGATTTCATTATAATGAAATCTGTTTGTTTTTTCAAGTGGTTTGTTGTATTATTTTGTTTATTTTAGATATAATTCACTGTTTTTATTTTATTTTTTTGTGCAATATATGCTATTCGTACGATAATCTTTTTTTCTTTCCATCAATATGTATGAAAAGAATCAGATTGTGAAATTTAATCTATCAGTCTTGCATCATCCATTTTGGTAAAGCACATCTTTTGTCAAATACAGGTTGAATATTCTGATAGTGCACGGCACTTTGATAGGATAAAATATATGCTTTGATTATCTTTTGTACTTTTTTTATTTCTTCTGAAGTATCTTTCTCTCATGACATCCAAAACGTATTGAGATCTCATATTTAAGATATCATATTTTTATCATTTTGTCAATATTCATCTTCTTTCATATTATTTGTGCATCTTATTATGTATGATTCATCGGAGATTTTGATATATGATGTTTATGGGATAAGATCGCAGCGAAAACTCTCTTTTCTATACCACAGAAAAAGAATTCTTGTTGTTTCCGGGGTAGGTAGCGACAATAACTCGTCTACTCTACCACGGAAAGAGGAAGTTTGTTCATTCCCGGGGTAGGTAGCGACGATAACTCATCTATTCTACCACGAGAAAATGAAGTTTGTTCATTTCCAGGGTAGGTAGCAGAAAAAGCTCCCCTGTACTACCACAGAAAGAGCAATTCTTGTCATTTCCGGGGTAGGTAGCGACGAAATGCCAAAAACTCGTCTATACCACCGCGAGAAAAGAAACTTACTCTTAAAATTTCTTCTGGGAATTTGCTGGCGAATCTGCTAAAATAATGCAAAACGATTTTTGCGTTTTTCTACACTATATAAGAAAAAGAGGTCTGCATTATGAAACTCACCATTTTAGGCACCGGTAATGCCATGGTCACCAAATGTTATAACACCTGTTTTACTATTGAAAAGGACGGCCACTATTTCCTCGTTGACGGTGGTGGCGGCAATACCATTATGAAACAGTTAAAGAATGCTGATATTGACTGGCGGGATATCTCAGATGTATTCGTGACTCACAAACATGTAGATCATATTATGGGAATTATCTGGATCCTGCGTCTTTTCGGACAGAACATTGCCGAAAAAGGTCTGCAACGGGAGCTGAATATCTACGGGCATGAGGAAGTCATTCAAATTCTTCATTCCATGGCCGAACTGCTTCTGCAGAAAAAGCATTGCAATGCCATCGGAAAACAAATCCACATGATCACCGTAAAAGACGGAGAAAGCAGAGAAATACTTGGTCAGAAAGTAACTTTTTTTGATATCCAGTCTACCAAGGCGAAGCAATTCGGTTTTTCCATGGAACTCGATCACGGCGAAAAACTGACCTGTTGCGGTGATGAACCGTTCAATTCCTGCGAAGAAGCTTATGCCAGAGACAGCAAATGGCTGCTTCATGAAGCTTTCTGCCTTTATGGACAGGCTGACAAATATCAGCCATATAAAAAACATCATTCCACTGTAAAAGATGCCTGCGAACTGGCAGAATCTCTGCATGTAAAAAATCTGATTCTGTATCACACCGAAGATGCCACACTGGAACACCGAAAAGAGCTGTATACAGAAGAAGGCTCCATGTATTACCATGGAACCCTCTACGTACCAGATGATCTGGATGAATTCGAACTATAGTTGGACCAGATGCCCCATTTTTTCTGCTTCCTGCTCCAGCAGTCTGTTTTTCTCATTCATGACACCATATTCTTTCAGGCAACAGATCACTTTCTTGCAACGATGCATCAGTGCCTTTGCCGTCTCCAGCGACTGGTCACTGATCTCATAGAAAGCCTTTTCTGTCACCACTTCCACTGCCAGGGCTTTTGCCACCTGGCAGTCAATATCATTTTCATGAAGTACTCCGGCAGCAAACGGAACCCCCTTTCTCTGAAGCTTTCGGAATATCGGGATTCCACTGCCGTTTCCGGCAATTACAAACACTTCCGGTTCCCCTTTTGCCGGTTCCAGTTCCAGACAGCCAAAGTCTGCATTATAGCTGCCCTTCGTCACTCCGTATAATGCTTTCACATAATCTGAAGTAAAAATCTCTTCCGGTGCCCCGTACCGCTCAATCCTGCTGCCATGAACACAGATCACCTGATCCGATATCTTCTGCGCCAGATCAAGCTCATGCAGTGACATGATCACTGCCACATTCTTCTGTCTGACCATATCCTTCAGGATCGTCAACAGTTCCAGTTTATGCCGGATGTCCAGAAAAGAAGTCGGTTCATCCAGAATAATAATTTCCGGTTCCTGACAAATTGCCCTGGCAAGCAGCACTCTCTGACGCTGTCCGTCACTGATTTCTGTAAAATCACAGTCAGCCAGTTCAGATGCATGAACCAGCTCCATGGCTTCCCGCACCTTCTGATGATCCTCTTCGCTCAGGATTCCAAGCCGTCCGGTATACGGATAACGTCCGGTATTCACTACATCCTCACAAGTCATCAATTCCGGCCGGATGCGTTCTGTCAATACCACCGCCATCTTCTTCGCCGTATCTTTTTCCGTCATTTCTTTTATAGATCTCTGATCAATATATACGGTACCTGCAATCAGTGCCAGCTGCCTGGTAATGCTTTTTAAAATTGTGGATTTTCCGGCACCATTAGGCCCGATCAGAGTCAGAATTTCTCCCTTTTTCAGGCGTATCTCGATATCTTTGATCAGCGGCTCACCGTTATAACCCACTGTCATTTTATCCGTATATACAAAGTAATCTTGGTTTTTCTTCTCTCCCGTCATCGCTGTTTCCTCACCATCATATAGATTACCACTGGCGCTCCAAATACTGCCGTTACCGAACTGATCGACAGCTCTGTTGGTGCAAATACCGTTCTTGCAATCAGATCACAGAACAGGCAAAACACTGCACCACCCAGAAAACAGCCGGGAATAATCAGAATTGGCTTTGCAGTCTTCATCAAAGATTTAATCAGATGCGGAACTGCAATTCCCACAAAAGAAATCGGCCCTGCAAATGCAGTTACCGTTGCTGATAAAATGCTGGACAACAGAATCAGGCTGATACGAAAAGCTTTGATATTCACACCCATATTCTGCGCATAGTTTTCACCCAGCTGATATGCACTCATCGGTTTGGACATAAGAAATGCCAGTCCCAGTGAAATCAGTACAACCACTGCACAGACCTGTACATTTCCCCAGGTAGTACCGGAAAAACTTCCCAGCGACCAGTTATGTAGATTGACAATATTCGAATCATCTGCAAAAGTCACAACAAAATCAGTGATTGCAGAACAGATATAGCCGATCATCACACCACAGATTACCAGCATAGACATCCGTTTTACTTTTCTGGATACCAGCAGAATAAATCCCATCGATATCATGGATCCCACAAAAGCTGCCAAAATCATTACCACTGAACTGGAAGCAATACCACGGCTTAAAAGAAAGATCATTACCAGAGATACTACCAGTTTCGCACCGGACGAAATTCCCAGTACAAATGGTCCTGCGATCGGATTTCCGAAAAAGGTCTGAAGCAAAAATCCGGAAATGGATAAGGCACCCCCCAGCAGCAGCGCTGCCAGAATACGCGGCAGACGAATCTGCCAGACGATATTATATGCGGTCTGTTCCCCTGTCTTTTTTACAATAATATCAAAAATTTCTTTTACCGACATCTGTACACTGCCTGCATTGATATTCCAGAAAAACAGTAGCAACAGCAGTATTCCCAGTATCACAAAAGATATGGTATATCGAATATGGGCTTTTTTCTTCATGTGCCAGTTTCCTTCTTTCTCACTCTTTTCACGCTTTCAAGCCGATGCACATCCATTACTCCCATGTAAGGTACACCTGCCTGGAACCTTGTCAGATACTCTTATTTCCCGTCTGCAGTATCGGTCAGCCGGTACATATAAGTCAGTTCAGACAGTTCCGGATCCTCGCTCGTCAGCATGGTATGAATATCTGAAATCATAGTAGCAATACCTGTTGTTTCCTGGAAAAGACTCTTTTCCGTGCACCAGACATTACCTTCCTTCACAGCCTTAAAATCTCCCAGCAGACTGCTTTTCTCCAACAGCTCATTCAAAGAATGCAGCTCACTTTCGATAGCGCTGTTGTAAATAATATAATCTGCATCACATGCTCCCGCATAAAAATCTTCCATCTGCATATTCATGGTGGAAAGTGCATTATCATCTCCCAGATCCTGGAAAATATATTTGCCCCCCGCCAGTTCAATCATTTTTGAAATGTAATCTCCCGTTTTCCGAACTGTAACATAACCATTGGAGTTAATCGAGAAAAAGGCTACCGTTTTGCCTGTATTTTCTGCTCCCAGTACATCCGCCAGCATAGTTGTCTGACTCTGGAAGTATTCCTGTGCCTCCTCTTCTTTATCCAGAAGAACCGCATACAGCTTCAGCCATTCCAGACGACCAAGAGGTTCACTCTCATAACTGGAATGTTCTACCAGAACCGGAATGCCAAACTCTTCCAGTTTCTCTCTTACATCAGGGGAATGATAGATCATAGTGGATTCTATTGCCAGATCACATCCGTTAGCAAGAATCAGTTCATAATCAGGCGCATTGTACTTTCCTGCATACTGCATACTACCATTTTCCAGAGCTTCTTTTGCCTCCTCGACATACCATCCATCCGCATTTGTTCCGGATAAAGTAATATTTTCGATTCCGTCAATCGCCCGGAAAAGATCCATTGCAGAAGTCGCTACCAGATAAATATGATCTAGTGGCTGCTGCAATACCGTAATATCTTTATCCAGTCCCTCCGGCACCTCTTTTCCTTCCGGCACTATCAGATAAGCCCCTTCCTGGTCTATGGTAATCACTGCGTAATCATCCTGATAATAATCCACTGCAAACTGTGTGGCGTATTCAAGCTCCATGCTGTGATCATACGTCAGGTCTGGGATTTCAAGAATCTCATGCTCCAGTTTCGTCCCGGCAGCCCCATCAGCAGAGGTATCTTCCGTCTGCATTTCACTTTGCTGCTCTGTTTCAGATTCTGCCTCTTCTGTCTGTCCATCCAGACTTTTCAGAGTAGCGGAATCCAGCACAATCTCATAGTCGATCTCATGAGGTTCACTCATAGCCACTGTATCCGCAATCACTGGAATACCGGCATCAAATCCATCTATTGGAATCGTAAACTGCGAGTTTCCTTCCGTATTCTCAGGTTCATATCTGGTACCATTTACCACCATATAATCATAGTACGGACTGCTAAACTCGATTTTGGCAGTCACCTGCCCGTCTTTTACTGTAAGCTCCACCGGAGAAGTAATCGAGGCTCTTCCGCTTCCACCTTCCAGTTTTCCTTCTGCCGTATAGGAACCATCCTTGATTCCAAGCTGTGCTGCCGTTACCATATGATCTGCTTCTGTTGCAACATTCTGTGTTTCTGCTTCCGCACCTGTGATCTGTACCAGGCTTCCTGCCAGCGCTAATGTCGCTGCTACAATGACTGTTCTTCGAAATTTTCTCATATTCTCCTGCTTACCTCTTTTCTATCCTTCTTTTTCTTCCTGCTCCAGAAGCCGCAGAGAAAGATTCAGGTAAAATATCTCATCTGGATCCTCCAGTCCGGACTGAAGTACTGCTTTGATCTTTTCCAGGCGATAAAGAAATGTACTTCTGTGAATAAACATCTCGTTTGCCGTCTGCGTTGCATTCAGGTTCTGCTCCAGATAAGTTCGCAGCGTCAGCATATATTCTGAATTATGTGCTTCATCCAGTTTTTTCAATTCCAGCAAACGCTCATGGCAAAGCATAGTCGCCGGAAGTGTTTTCGTTGTCTGCTCCATGATATAAGGCAGTATAATCTGATCAAACTTGTGAATCCATATATACGGCTTTTTCCGGCCTCCCACATCCAGTGCAATCTTTGCCTGCAGATACTGTCTGCGCAGATTCATATGCCCTTCCATGATTCTGCTATATCCCGCCTTCAGATAACTGTCACGGATAAAATAAATCAGAGAAGCTTCTACTTCCTCCACTGTCTGGCCAGTTCTTGTCAGATTGAAAAAGCAGACAATCTCCTGGTGCACCGGAAAACTGGTGGAATGTGGAAACTGTTTTTTCATATATTTACAGATCGCTCCGGTTGCATGCTCTTTATTACCGCCTGCGGTCTGCAGAACCAGACAGAAATACTCATGTCGGCTGCTCCATCCAAGTGCTGCAAGCCGGTTACTCATCGTCAGATAATCCGCTGTCCGGTCAGTCACAATCGTACGGCAGACATCATCCAGATCATCCTTTTCCTGAAATGAATGCTCATGAAGAAGCAGATACTCCAGATAGGAAGCCAGCGTTGCCAGAAGACATTTATCCCCCTCCGACAGCTTCTTATAAGCTTCCAGAACAACTACCCTGTGAGTCACTTCCCCTTTGGTCCACAAATTCATATTAATCATTCTGCATCCATTGATAAAAGCCGGAAGCAATACCGGTTTCTCCGCTGTCAGAGAATCTTTATAGCTTTCATCCTGAATAAATGCATTCATATATTCCAGATTGACAATCTGGTCTGTAAACAGACGATGTTCTTTTACCATCATCCCGGTACGACACTCTGCTGTCAATGTAAAATCCATTCCCATTACTACCAGCGGATTACCCATCATCTCAGCTGACAGATTCAGTGCTCTCTGTATGGAGCCACTTTGCAGAAGCAGCGTATTCAATTGGTTTACCCAGTCATCGCAATAATCGAAAATCTTCTGCAGGGTATTCAGCACATCAATTGCCGACGCGGCCCCATTTAATCGAATATAAGGACAATGCGGTTTTTCAGTCAGTCTTTCTTCCGAATTCCATTCTGCAAAAATCAACAATGCATCTTCTGTTCTTGTAAAATCCCGGATCCCTTTTTCTGTGTTTTCCAGCTGTCTCATATAGCTGCCGGTTATCACACACACTCTTCCCCTTGGTACCGTCGTTCCCTGTGGAAGGATAAATGGGCGGAAATAATCGTCCTCACCGGAAATATGCTCCTGCGAGACGATTTCAAAGCGTTCTTTTAACCTGTCTGCCAGGTACGCACTTGATAATTTCACTTTACTGATACCTCCGCCTGTTGTTCTATCATCTCTTTTGCCAGACTGGCACAGTCTGCTGCTGTCTCTGTATAGGCATCTGCGCCCATTTGTTTTGCAATCTCTTCGGTCACAGCTCCTCCGCCAACCAGAATCTTATACTTTCGTTTCGGATCTTTCCGAAGCCTTTTTACCACCTGTGTCATTTCAGGTAAAGAAGTATTCAACAAAGAGGACAAACATACAATCGACACATCTGGATTCTCACGTATGGCTTTCAAAAACTGCTTCTCAGAAATATCCACCCCCAGATCGATCACTTCAAATCCTACACTCCGAAACATCAGCGCCACCAGATTTTTCCCAACATCATGCAAGTCTCCTTCCACAGTCCCCAGTATGATCTTTCCGATCTTCGGAGGCTGGATTTTCTGTCCATCCTGTTCCAGTACCTCAAATCCTCGTCTGATACACCTGGCCGCTGCCAGAATTTTCGGAATGTTACTTTCTTCTTTTCTGACAAGCTCGTTCATATCTCGCATCGCCGAAAGCATCCCATCTTCCACAATCTCTTGTATCGTTACTCCTGAATCCAAGGCTGTACTCACCAGATCGATTGTTTCCTGTGGATGCCCCTCTTTTATTGCCATTCGAATCTGTTCTACTATTTCACTCATTCATTTATTGCCTTCTCTAATATTCTTTCCATAATCTCCTGTCATTTTCTATTCAAGTAAAAAACAACTGGTATATGCAATCGTACATGGTCCATAATAATACTCCATATTGTTTGCCTTACAGACCTGTGTTACAAGCATACCATAAGCCTCCATTGAGGAAAATGCCTCATCCGGAAAACGACACGGTGCATCCGGATAAGTACAGACCTTACATTTCACACAACTTCCCGCACTGATTGGCCGCATCTTCGGATACTGCTTTCTCAGTTCTTTTTCCAGACTGAGAAAATGTTCTTTATGGAGAGCTTCTGTTTCCATCATGGTTTCTCCATCCAGTTCATCCTCCAGTTCGCCCACTGTCTGTACAATAATGCCATGCTGATAAGCGTCAATGATCTTCTGACATTCTTCCAGACTTCCGCATCCAGGCGGGCAGCTCCAGCATTTTCCATACCTGTGACAGGTGTTTTTTTCACACATCTCCCGTACTTCCGGCATCAACTCTATGGTTTTGCAATCCAGGGGAGCTACATGTGTAAATCCATGTGCCACCCCCTGTTTTTCTAATTCTTTATAATCCAACATCTTTATTCCTCCTCCGGAAATGCCAGTTCATCCACAAAAGTATCCTGAAATTCAGCTGATGCAGCCAGTTCAATAAAACGTATTCCCTTTACCAGACTGTCTGTTGCTTCCAGTTCATCGGTATTCAGCAATGCGATCTTTGCGCCTTCTCCTGCTGCATTTCCCACCGGTTCCACCAGATGCTCCAGCTCCGGTGGCAGAAGACCAATGGCACAGGCACTTGCCGGATTCATGTAGTTACCAAAAGCTCCTGCAATATAGATCTTCTGAATATCCTTTTCCGTAATCTCCAGTTCCTTCAGCAACAGACGGATACCTGATGCAATCGCTGCTTTTGCCAGCTGGACTTCTCCCACATCTTTCTGCGTAAGGTATACGCCTTTTTCATTTCCGGCTTTTTCCGGCGGCACCAGTACAAAGACGCTGTCATCTTCCTGGCCACTCTCCAGATGTCCCATTTCATCAATCAATCCTGCCTTATAAAGCTGTGCTGTCAAATCGATCAGCCCGGATCCACACAGTCCTACTGCCGGCTGATGATCCACCGTTGTATAATTCCACACTCCATTTTCGTATACCACATGATCCACAGCACCGGCAGCTCCACGCATACCACACTCGATTTTGGCTCCTTCAAAAGCCGGTCCTGCCGCAGTAGAACAGGTAGCCAGTTTTTCTTTATTTCCCAAAACCATCTCTCCATTGGTACCAATATCGATCATCAGAGAGATCTCTTCCTTCAAATCCTGCCTCAGAGCCAGCAGGCAGCCACAGGTATCTGCTCCCACATATCCGGCAATATCTGGCAATACCAGAAGCTTTGCCTGTGGATGAATATGCAGCCCATACTCTTTTGCCTTCAGTGTCAGACGTTCACTAAAAGCCGGATTATATGGAGCATGTGCCAGAGAGTCAGGTAAAATACCAAGGAAAAGGTGATGCATACAGGTATTTCCCACCATGCTCACCTGATAAATATCTTCAGGCTGTATCTTTGCTTTTTTCGCCAGCTTATGCAGCAATTCATCCATTGCTTTCCGAATACAGCCGCTCAGCACATCCACACCATGCTCCAACGCATAATTTGCTCGCATGATCACATCTGCTCCGTACTGTGCCTGTGGATTCATCATACTTTCAATGGCACAGACAGTTCCATTTTCCGCATCCATCAGGTATCCCACCACCGTTGTTGTTCCTATGTCAAAAGCGGTCATATACACAGACGGTTTTTCCTTTTTCAGATCCAATATACTGTCTCTTGTATGTATCGCAAACCAGTCTTCGGTTTCTTTTTCCTTTTTATAAAGAGATGCTGCCAGCTGCAGATTCGGTTCTGTCCGATTCATTTCCAGTCCGGATGCCATACGCACCTCTGTCACCAGACGTTCCCAGTCAGACCGGTTGTCTCCTGCAACCGCTTTTTTCAGTTTTACCGGATGCATGAAAAGTCCTGGTTTGAATGACACCGGCCGGTTCAGCCCTTCTGTTAAAATTGTGTGCTTCTGACTGGAAATCAGAGTGTCTACTTCCATGTCTCCCTGTACCGTAGTCTGACATCCTTTTACAATCTCTCCATTGACTTTTACCAGACATTTACCACACTTTCCCTGCCCCCCGCATGGCGCATCAGGTTGCAAACCTGCCTGAATCTCAGCTTCCAGAATGGTTGTGCCATCTGGTACTTCTATTGTCTTATGTTCTCTGATAAATGTTATCACACCCATAGTACGCCTCCAAATAAATACTGTTCTTATTATAGCAAACTTTTTGACGAAAAAAAAGGCTGTTGAACCTTTTCTGGTTCAACAGCCTTTCATATGTTTGCTTAAGCTACACCTGCCAGTTTCTTAGCCAGAGTTGCTGCTGAAGCTGCATCTTCAGAATATCCGTCAGCGCCGATTTCATCAGCAAATTCCTGTGTAATAGGTGCTCCACCAACCATAATTTTAACATCATTTCTGAAGTCTTCGCCAGCGATAGCTGTAACAGTATCTTTCAGAGATGGCATTGTTGTTGTTAACAGAGCGGACAGAGCGATAATCTTTGTATCTGGATTTTCTCTGTAGCATTCGATCACTTTAGATGCTGGAACGTCAACACCAAGGTCGATTACTTCGAAACCAGCTGATTCGATCATCATACCAACCAGGTTCTTTCCGATATCATGAAGGTCACCTGCAACTGTTGCAAGAATAACTTTTCCGTTAGATCCTGTAGTTCCTGAAGACAGATGTGGTTTCAGAACTTCTACACCTTTCTTCATAGCACGTGCTGCAACCAGCATTTCTGGAACGAAGATTTCTCCGTTTTTGAATTTTTCACCAACAACTGCCATTGCATCGATCATACCTTTATTCAGGATTTCTGTTGGATCACATCCGGAATCCAGTGCATCCTGTACTGCTGCTCCTACCAGTTTTGCTTTACCTTTTTCTACTAATTCAGCTACTTCATTAATTGATCCCATTGATTTATACCTCCTAGATTTGTTTTGGGTGTTTGATTGATTTATTTATGAAAAGTTTCCGCAAACTTTTTCATGCTGTTTTCTTATTTTTTAACCGGTCCGATACGACCTTCTCTGTATGCTGTAATGTATTCCATGCAGTAATCATCTTCTCCGAGAAGCGCTTCAGTTGCATAGATCAGACCCATCATGTCTCTGTTACATGGATCCAGAATTCCACTGTCCAGACCATAGTTCATAGCAAGAACAGTAAATCCATAGTTTACCAGTTTACGAACAGGTAAGTTGAAGGAAATGTTACTTACAGCTGCTGTAATGTGAATAGTCGGGTACTGCTTACGAATAGTAGAGATAACTTCAATATTCATAGCAATTCCATCTTCAGATGTACAAAGCATCTCAACCAGTGGGTCGATGTGAATACGGTTCGGTGCGATACCATATTCTTTTGCTTTTGCCATAATAAAATCAAATACTTTCAGACGGTCAGCCGCACACTTTGGAATACCTGTGTCATCACTGAGCAGTGCGATTACCTGCCATTTTTCATTTCCTGGTTTTACCATTTCAGGGAAGATCTTGTCAATCTTGTCACCTTCGCCGGATACGGAGTTAAAAATACCAGGTTTGTTACAGAACTTATATGCTTCAATCAGTACATCAGGGCTTGGGCTGTCAACAGAAATTGGCAGATCTGTTACTTCCTGAATGCACTCGATCATCCATTTTAATGTTTCAACTTCTTCTGCTTCCGGTACAGATGCACAGCAGTCGATAAAAGTTGCACCTGCTTCTGTCTGAGCGATTGCTCTCTGTTTAATAAAATCTGCATCTCTTTTTGCAATTGCTTCTGCAACTGATGGAATGGAACCATTGATTTTTTCGCCGATAACGATCATTTTCTTTTCCTCCAAATACATAATATAACGTTGGGGTCAAAAGATGCCTTACGGATTGTTCGTACCTCGCACTCCCAACTCTTATAGACATTTTACCAAATTATAGCAGATTTTCAAGTGACATTTTCTGTCATATTTTACAGTATTTTCATACACTTTGTAGGAGTCACTGCTACCTAGTGTATGACATATTTTTAACAAAAAACAGGTGGGATTTTTTCCCACCTGTCTATATTTTTATTTTCTTATCTTTGGTCCGAGATTTCCTTCTTTATAATGCCTGCGGCAGAGTGCCACATAGTCATCATTGGCTCCCAGAAATACCTGTGCGCCCTCCCGGATAATCTCTCCTTTTTCATTATATCTGGTATTGCAGCTGGCTCCGTCACCGCACCAGCATACGGTCTTCAGTTCTTCGATCACATCTGCCCAGGCCAGCAGCCACATACTGCCTTCAAAGGGCTCCCGTCTGAAATCTGTCCGCAGCCCATAGCAGATCACCGGTATATTCAGATCATCCACAATGTGTTCAAAGAATTCAATATCTGTTTTTTTGCAGAACTGCGCTTCATCTACCACCACGCAGTCAAATTTCCTGATCTCACCGTCGTCCATCTTCACCAGATCTTCCACATAGCTGCACTTCTGCTCCAGTCCGATCCGGCTGCGTACCACACCTTCATCCCTGGTATCCAGCTGTGGCTTTACCAGGAGCGCATTCTTTCCTCGTTCATAATAATTATATACTACCATCAGGGCATTGGCTGTCTTGGAGCTTCCCATCGCACCATGCCGGAAATATAACTTTGCCATATCATTCTCCGTTTCTTGTTTGCTTGTTCTATCATAACACAGCACGATACATATTGTAAGAGTCTGTTATCCGCGTTCCGAAACAGCTGCCCTGGAAAACTTCTTTTCCCCAACGATCTGCAGTCCCATCGGCAATAACAGCAGCACAGCATAGGCCAGATAAAATACCACAGACATTCCGGTAATCCGATTCATCATAATCATAGGGTTGTACCGTATACTGGTCTGATTGAATGCCACAGCCATAAATGTTACTGTCAGACATGCAAATATTACAATGACAAAACCTCTGTCCCGATTGTCAAAACGATAGATAGAAAATGCTGTCCTTCCCCGCAGAGAATATCCCCGACATTTCATCGAAGATGCACTGTCTATGAAGTCTTCTAATGTCCAGGTAATCAAAATGGACAGGAAACTGCACATATGCAGCAGACACTGCAACGGATTTCCCTGAAAGCACCCTTTTCCAATCCCCCTGCGGGATAATTCGATTCTTCTGGCGCGCTGCTTTACCCTCGGCACAAACCGCAGAAGAATCGACAGATACAGTGACAGTCGTGGAGAAATTCTACCAAACAGATATACTACTTTATCCGCTGAAACCACTGTGAAAATGCAGGTGAAAATCATGATTACCGAAGCAATCTTTACTCCGCGGACAATCCCTGTCGTCACTGCTTCCAGCGTGATCTGGTTTCCGATAAAATTCATTCGCAGATTGGTGATTCCAAAATGATTATAATAAGAATACCAGGCTGCATAAGCAAAAATCAGCGGAATCAGGCACAGATTAAAAATAACAGAACGCTTTCCATTTAATTTCACGGAATATACAAAGGCACTCAGAAACGCAATCGCCAGATATACCGGATGATCAAAATTTACAGCACAGGCAATCGCTGTTGCAAAATAGATCAGATTGATCACTGGATGATAACTGTCAAATCTCATGCCTTTTCCTCTTCCATCATGCCATATTTTACTTTGATACGATCCAGTTTTTCCATAATCGGTTTTTCCAGCAGAAGCACCGTAAGGAATGTCGCCAGTGCATGAACGATATTTACCGGAAGACCGGAAGCATAGATTGCTGCCGCTGATGCCCAGTTTATTTCATTGGTCATCATTAAGATCGAACAGGTGTCCAGAAGCGGTCCTGTGATCAGTAAAACCTCCAGTCCGCCAAAAATAGCTGCCGGCACATTTTTATCCTTTTTCAGAACACCGAGTGTGGTCAGAAGACCTGCCAGGAAGCCGGCAAATCCATAGGCAAACATCTGCCATGGTGTCCACGGTCCCTGTCCGAACATAAAGTTGCTGACAAACGCACTGACTGCACCGGTCAAAAATCCGGCTTCGGCTCCAAATGCCATTCCGGTAATCATAACAATTCCCACCAGTGGTTTAAAATGTGGCAGCATGATAAAAGCAGCACGGGCTGCTACCGCAATCGCACACATAACAGCTAACGTCACAATCTCTCTGGCTTCCGGTTTTCGTTTTTCAAAGCTCAGGAAAAACGGTACCATAGACATCAGAATCAGCACAAGGCTGCAAAGATAATATTTTCGATTGCCAAAATACCGGGATGCAAACAGCACCACCGGAATCATCAGGCAAATCACCAGTAAACTGATCCAGGTATGGACCGGTATTTTCTTTTTATTTTTTTCTATTTGTTTTTCTGACATAATTCAATCACATCCTCATTGGTAATAGCATTGGTAAATACATGACGGCTCATACGGTTGGCTGCTGTCGTATAGAAACTGTTGCGCGAGAAGAAACGGTTTGGTGTATTCGTAGTAACAATACCGCCATCAAAGAACATGCTCACCAGATCTGCATACCGTGCACAGAATTCCACATCATGAGATACCATGATCACTGTCACGCCCCGTTCCTTTAATTTTAGCATGATATCTGCAAATTTCTGCTTGAAAAAGCTGTCAATACCCTTAGTTGGCTCATCCAGCAGCAAAATCTTCGGCTCTGTCAGCAGTACTTTTGCCAGAGCTGCTCTCTGCTGTTCCCCACCGGACAAATCATATGGATGGCTCTTTAACAAATCTTTGATGTCACAGAGTTCTGCCATCTCCAGCACTTTTCTTTCTTTTGATTCCTTTGATCCGGGCAGCATTTCCTCCAGTTCTTCCTGCACACTCTTCTTTGCAAAAAGACTCTGCGGATCCTGTGGCAGCATAGCCAGATTTCCCTGGAACATTTCTCCTGATTTATACTTTTTAATATCTTTTCCGTTGATCAGCACCTTACCTCGATACGGTCTGCAAATATTGCTGATTACTTTTAACGTCGTAGATTTTCCGGTTCCATTTCCACCCACAATGGCGTATAGCGTATTCTTTGGTACCTGCAGTGTCACACCCTTCAGGATATCCGGGCTGTCTTTTTCATAACGGAACCAGGCTTCTTTTACCAGCACTGCCGGATCTTTGATATTGTCCGGATCCAGATCTGCTTCCGGAATATCATCTACAGCGGTCAGCTTCGGGGGCTGTTTTTCAAATACCTGATCCAGCCACTCTGCGCCTTCCCGAACAGTCAGCGGACATCTGCCCTCTCCCCCTACACCATAAAAGATCTGTACCGGAGTTGGCATGGCAACAAACATCTCATTTCCACATTTTTGCAGATAATCCCCAACTTTTCGTGGTTCATCCTCCGCGATCATTTTTCCGTTTTCGATGACCACTACTTTATCCGAGCAATAATAAATATCTTCCAGTCGATGCTCCGTAATAATAATCGTAGTACGAAGTTCCCTGTTGATCTTCTTTACCGTATTTAAGAAATCCGTTGCGGCAATGGGATCCAGCTGACTGGTAGGTTCATCCAGAATCAATACACTTGGCTGCATGGCCATAATGGATGCCAGATTCAAAAGCTGCTTCTGTCCACCGGACAGTTCGTTTACGTTCTTGTGAAACCAGCTCTGAATTCCAAAATAACTGGCCATCTCTGCCACACGCAGACGAATTGTTTTCTGGTCCACTCCAAGACTCTCCAGACCGAATGCCAGCTCATGCCACACTTTGTCAGTAACAATCTGGTTATCCGGATTCTGCATAACATAACCAATACGCGAAGACTGAGTACGCAGATCCGTGTCCTTCAGATTTTTCCCTTCAAATAAAATTTCTCCTTCCAGCTTTCCATGCGGTGCCAGAACACTTTTCAAATGTCTTAACAGGGTTGTTTTTCCACTTCCGCTGCGTCCACAGACAGTAACATACTGTCCCTGTTCAATATTCAGATTAATATCCGACAACACCGGGTGTTCCTTGGCTGTCGGATAGGTAAATGTCAGATGTTTGATCTCAAACTGTGCCATCTCAGTTCCTCCCAGATATTTATAGCTGATGGAATCGCCAGAAATGCGGCATATGCTATCAGCCCTGCTTTTGTATATGGATCCTGCATACTGCGGATCGCCAGTTCCGGTGTATAAGTAACAGAAGCTGCCCCATGAATGCAGCTAAAAACCATAGCTGCTGCCAACAGCACCATCACTCCCAGCAGAGTTCTGTCTCTTCCTTCAAACCGGTAAATGGAAAACGTGGTACGTTTTCCACATCCGTAGCCACGGCTTCGCATACTGTCTGCCGTAATAACGCTCCCCTCCAGCGCCCAGCTGGTCAGGGTAGACAAAATCACTACGCTATGCTCCATCCGTTCTTTTTTCTCTCCTGTGTCTGTGCCCTTGCCGATACATCTTCTGGCTCCATTCAACTGCTGAACTTTATTCTTATAGGAAGGGACCAGACGCAACACCATGGTCAGTATCAGTGTCACAGAAGGTGCCAGCTTTCCAAATAAATATAAAAATTTGTCACTGGTCATCACTGCATTATAGCAGGCAAACCACATGAATACCGATACCATCATCGCACCAAGTGCTGCCCCATAACACAGTGCTTCCAAAGTATAAGGTCTTCCGCCGAAATAATAAAAGAGCACATGTTCCCCATACGTATTAAAAAGAGGATTCATTACAGAAAGTACCAGTAATAACGGAAGCATGCCGCCGACAAATTTCCAGCCCTGCCGCCCCTTCGCTGTCAGATAATAAAGTACCGACAGTATCAGGGAGCATGCCAGAAATGCCGGATGCAACAAAATCATGCCACATACAATTGCCATGATAAAAAAGGTAAAGTTAATGACCGGATGGTATGCTGCAAACTTATCTCTCACCGTCTTCCCCCTTTTTCTTTCTGCATTTTCTGGAAAGAGAAATACGGATTGCACCAAACACAGCCAGCAATGCTGCCGCACATGCTCCCGGAATCAAATACATCCAGACAGGCTTCTGTGCACCTTCTTCTGTCTTCATCAGTTCTTCCATCGAACCATGATAACCTGCCACCCCAAATCTGGAGAACCGGTCTGTATCAAATTCAATATTACTTCCCGCAATATGTCCTTCTATAAATTCCAGACCTCCATCCTCTTTCAGGTGAACAATCGCTACATTCTCATAATCTCCCAGGTCTGCCAGTGGAATGCTGACACGCACCAGATCCTCCGGTTCCCATTCTGTATGATCCAGAAGATCAATCAGAGAAATATCTGTCAGATTCAAAAGCGCACCCTGACCTTTCAGGGCTTCGCTGACCTGCTCTGCCTGTTCCTTTTCCACATTCAGAGCACTGGCTTCCACTTGAATATACCATGGCAGAATGTCTTCCTCGTTCTCTCTTAAATCAATACCGGCAGCTTCATCATAATGATTCACTTCTTTCAGGCTTGTCACTGCATCCTGGTAATCCTGATAATGGCTGCTTTGTTCCACTTCTTTTTTCTGCGCATCAGTCAGTTCACTGTATGCACGGTAAATATCCAGCACCTGTTCCTTCTGTGCATCGGTATAATCTGCTGCATGATCCGGAAGCTTTTCAGATGTTTTTGTTTTACGGAACAGACCGTTCAGCTCTGTAATCAAACTGGTCACTTCTTTTTCCGTTTTGGTGCCGCCTTTTTTTTCGGAAGTTTTTTTCTCAGACGTTTTTTTCTCCTTTTCGTCCTTTTTTGCTTCTTTTTTCTTTGCATCGGCACCTGTCTTGCCAGACGCTGACTTGCCTGCTGAAGTGCCGCCCTTCTTTCCGGATGTCAGATTAACCTTTTTCGTACTTCCGGTGGTTTTTTTCTTTTTCTTATCTGGCTTTGTTCCATTTCCGCTGCCATTTCCCGATCCATTTCCTGCTCCGCTTCCCGAACCATTTCCTATACCACTTCCCGTACCGCTTCCTGTGCCATTTTCTGAACCATTTCCTGTTTCACCGGCTGAAGCGCCATTCTTCTCCAGTTCCACATCTGTCATATCATAGAGACGATTTTTTCCACCGGTAAATCGCTGATAAGCTGTCAGTGCATAATAAGCCTGTTCTGTTGCCATCTGATTAGCCGCTCCATTTAAGACATGATGAAATGAGCCATCTCGATTGGCAAAACTCAGCAGCGCATCTACCACAGACTTTCCATTTTTTACAAAACGGCTGTCTGTATTCGGATCAATGCCAAGTGCTGTCAGCGCTACGATCACCTGTGAACAACTTTCAGAAGTCTCTGACCCATAGGTTGCAAAAGCACCACTGCTTTTCTGCATGGAAGAAAGACGGTTCAGTCCCCGGTCTACCGCTTCCTTTACCTGCATATTGGTACTGTAGTACGGTGCCAGTGCCTGAATAACCATTGCTGTCATATCCGGATCTGCACTTCTGCCTGACAGATCCCATCCACCGGTAGATAATTCCTGTTCCAGAATATTTGCAATCAGTTTTTCTCTGCTGTTCTGTTCCTTTCCGGCTTCTGCCTGCGGAATCTCATAATTATGACTGTCAAATGCAATCAACGCCCATGTGGCACCGTTGATTCCCTGCCATACGGTCTGCTTATAATCCGATAACGGCTGAAGCAGATTATATCCGGCTACATTTGTCACATCTACACCCATAGAAGTAAGAGCCAGAACGACTCTGGAATATTCCGTATATTTTTTTGCGTGAAGTACTCCGTTCGTCTTTTTTAATTCATTGATCACATTTGCCAGATATTTATCGCGAATCTCATCACTGAGCTGACCACTTCTGGTCAGTCCGAGAATCTGCCATTCTCCGTTGATCGAAGCAACCGTTGGGGCAGATTTTTTTGCTGAATCTGACAGATTTTTTCCTGCCGCTGTATATGTCTGATTTATCTGCGCCGGATCTGCAGATAATACAGCAATTTCTGCTGCCTCATCCTTCTCTGTCGGGTTCTCCGTCATAGCTTCTGTACGATTCTCTTCTGTTTCACTTTCCGCAGTACTCTCTGTGATTTCTTCCTCAGTTGTTTCCTCCACAGGGTCTGCCGCAAATTCTACCAGCAGCAGTTCTGCCCGGTCATCTCCACTCAGAAGAATCTCTGCATACTCACGGTCTTCTTCCAGTTCCCCATACACAGCCAGCTGTTCCTTTGTGATCTCTTCCATCGAAAGAGCAAACTTCGTCAAATCCAGCGTATAGGTATTTCCCTGCGTTGTATATGCATCTTCTGTCGGATCATCCGGACACAGATACCACTTTTTTTCTGACTCTGTCAGATATCCGTTCCATTTCGTAAAAAGAAGTTCTTCTTCCTTCTGATCCGGAACTGTAATCTGTAAAGAAGCCGTTCCTTTTGGTACAGTTATTTTCCAGACACCCTGCTGATAATCTGCGGGATGCGTCTCCTGTCCCACAGTCAGCGTTTTCGGGCTGTCCAGTCTTTCTTTTTGCAAAACCGTTCCGTCAGATATTTTCACAAGCATCTCTGCCTTCTGCACTTCTGTTTCTTTCTCCGTCTGAGATTCCTGTTCTGTCTGTGACTCTGTCATCTTCTCCGTCTGAGACTCATCCCCTGCTCCCGGATTCTCCGTAGCTGGCTGTTCTGTCACTTCTGATGGCGTTTCACTTTCTGAAGTCTGATTCTCCGATGCTTCTGTCTGCGCTTCGCTTTCCGGACTCTGGCTTTCTGCATCCGGAGGTTCTGTTGTCTGACTTTCAGATTCCGGGGTTTCTGTATTTTCAGGCTGGGACTCATTTCCCTCATTCTGATCTGCCGCTTTCTCTTCTTCCGAATGCTCCGCTTCCATCTGCATCTCTGCGTCCACAGAGATTGGTTCACTTTGCGCATACACCGTTCCGGTGCACAGGGTTGTTGCCATAAACAATATCGATAATCGTTTCATTCTGTCTTTCATATTTTTCTGCCCCCTCTTTGATTCGATTAAAACGTTGAGCCACCTACATCTGCCCCTAATCCGTTACAGGTATAACACCATACGATATTATCTCCATCCTCCAGAGTATAGCTGGAGCATCCATAATTCGGGAACCAGCCATTCACCTTATACATCCATCCGGATTCATTTCCGCAGTCAAATTCATACAGATGATTGAGCCCTTCTATATAATAGCTGTCGTACAGTGGTGTCCAGGAATATTCAAGCTGAATACCTGCATATTCACATACACGATTCAATACATCAAATACTGTTTCTCCATCCTCAAATTCTACACTGCTGGTCGCCAAAATCACACCGTTAGATGGCACATAAGCTTCTTTCCCTGCATCCAGGTTGTCCAGATTATCCAAAATCGTATCGCATCGAATCGTAATCGTACACATGTTACTGCTTCCATCCGAATCGCCGCCTTCTCCGGATTCATCGGATGTATATTCTTCCATACTGTCTGAATCTTCTTTTGCTTCTTTACTTTCGGATTCACTTTCTGTCTCGTCACCCTGTTCTTTTGCATCAGATTCTTTTTCCTTTTTATCTTCTGCTGGGATTTTTTCCGCTTTTAAAGCCGCTTCCAGAGCCGCCTGCTTTTCTGCTGCACGATCATCCAGCACTTTTTGCAGATCTTCTGCTGTAAAGTAAAGATCGTTCTTGCTGTCACAGTTCTGTGCCTGAGTAATGAGAAACTCATTTAAGGATGCTGCCTGTATCTTCTGAATCTGACAGGATGTGGTTCCGTCACTGTTCTCTGTCACAGAAAGACATTCTCCTGCTTCTACCCTCTCCTGCGTTCCGTCCGCCAGCACTACACTGATATCTCCTGCATACAGATTCAGGTTGTTACTGCCTGACTGCACGCTGACCGAAAATACAGCACCGACCAGCTGAGCCTTATTATCTGCAAACATCACATCAAAGCTTTCCTGCTGCTGCATATCTCCAAAAATTTCTCCCTGCGTTATCTGGAGTTCATTTTGTTCCTCTCCACAGGTCGAAAGTACTACTTCTGATTTTTCATTCAGCACCAGTTTCTCCTGATCCTTCCAGATCAGTTCTGCCTGTGCACCTTTTTTTGTTTCAATGACATCTCCATTCTGCAGTGATGAATCAGCACTCAATGTATATCCAATACCGTTTCTCTGAATGTTTACCACGCCCTTCGTCTGCCCGCTGGTTACATACACGTCTTCCGGTTTATCAAACCATCCACGAATCTTGCCTACTGTCAGCACTCCGCTTGCTGCAATAACCAAAATCAGAAGTACCATAATGATATTCAGTAATCTCTTTTTTCCTCTTGTTTCCATTTTTTCCTCCTTCTAATTAAAAACAAAAAAAGTAACAGAAATAGGCCCCCTCTCGGAGACTTCTGTTACTTGATAGATGTCCTTTTGCGTATACACCGCTACCTTGTCTGTTTATGAAAAAGCATCCGCCCGCCGACTCTACGGCAGCGCATTTTCCTGTACGGCATCTTCATCCGTTTACGGAATACTTTCTTAATATATAATAATTATTGCCTTATTATTATACGGTGATGTCAAATATTTGTCAATAAATGCACTGTTATAAATATCTCAAATTATAAAAACTCTTTTATCAGTGATTGCATTTTCTGTTTGTTTCCTGTACAATAGAAATAATGAATTGAATAGCATTTTACAATAATTACCGGTTTTAAGTTCCACCGCACTGATTTGCGGATGGCTAAGAGGGAATCGGGTGTGAACCCCGAACAGTCGTGCTGCTGTATACGTGCAGTCGTATCTCATATCCATTGCTTTAAAGATAAGTGAGAAGGGAGATCCGATGTTACTACGTGAGTCAGAATACCTGCTTAGAACTGCTGCCATCAACTACACGCAATAGGAGACTGGGAGGTAGTTCTATTTTTGTACCCTTTTTTGACAGGTACAGTAAAAGCCTTCCTCTCATTTTATTTTCCTGCTGCGGTATGTTGTATGATTGTTTTTACCATACTCCATTGTGGGAAGATGATTTTCTACCACAAAGGAGTATTTTTTATGTCTGATTTTTCAACTGGTTTTCAGGGCAACAAAGTGATCACAAAAAGGACCTCATTTCGCTATGCACAGACGAATACACGGATTCCTTCCTATATAGAAGGAATTGCTTCCGAGGCATTTCAGAAAAAGAACATGATCGAGACAATTCAGTTTCCTGCATCGCTTTCCCATATCGGTGCGAAAGCTTTTCGCAGCTGCAATTCTCTGAGATCCCTCTCTCTTCCACCAAAAGTATCTGAAATCGGAGCTGCCGCCTTTGCGGGCTGTTCTTCGCTGACCAGTGCAACCCTGCCAGCATCGGTCGATACCCTGCCGAAAGATCTGTTCTCTGAAAATCTGAAGCTGAAGACTGTGGATTTCCGTGGGAGAGATCAGCTGCAGTTGATCCAGAAAAATGCATTCTATCGCTGTCAGTCTCTGACCTCTCTGGTACTTCCAAAAAGCGTTACTGAGATCGAAGATCGTGCCTTTTATCGATGCAAGTCTCTGGATCAGATCTATCTTCCGGAAGGAATCAAAATCATCGGACGTGAAGCTTTTTATTTTTGTGGTATCCGCACACTGGATCTTCCTGATTCTCTGGAAGTAATGGACGAAAGCGCATTTTTCAAATGCAATCATCTGGAATATGTCTGTCTTCCTCAAAGCGTCCGCTATGTAGGAAAATGGGTGTTCCACGGATGCAACCGACTGAAAGTACTGGAAATTCGCCATGATCCGGATTTTATCGGAGAATGGATCATCAATCGCGCAGCCACTATCCGCTGCTATCGTGGCTCGAAAATGGATCGCTACTGTCAAAAAAATGAATTTAAAGTAGAATATCTGGATTAACAAAAATCCCTTCATTCAAAGGTTTTATCCATTTGAATGAGGGGATTTTCTGTTCTGTATTTATCTGTTTATTTCTTTACTGTTACAGTTACTGTAAATGACTTTTTACCAGATTTTACTGTAATCTTAGCCTTTCCTGGCTTTTTCGCTGTGATCACGCCCTTTTTGCTTACGGTCGCAATCTTCTTGTTAGAAGTCTTATATGTAAACTTCTGTAAGGAAGTGATCGGAGTCACAGACGGTTTCAATGTCAGCTTTGCACCCTTCTTCAGAGTTACTTTTTTCTGAAGTCCAGTGATCTTGCCTGTACTTACCGCCT
This sequence comes from uncultured Marvinbryantia sp., assembly GCA_934394985.1. Taxonomy (GTDB): domain Bacteria; phylum Bacillota; class Clostridia; order Lachnospirales; family Lachnospiraceae; genus Marvinbryantia. Next base: position 11,838 of record CAKRRF010000004.1, on the reverse strand, counting down.
TTTTCTGTACCTTTACCGTCACTTTCTTCTGAAGTCCGCTGGCAAGCGTAATCGTCAGTGTTGCTTTTCCTGTCTTCTTACCTGCTTTCAGCACTCCAGACTTACTTACTGTAAAGATCTTGGTATTACTGGACTTGTAGGACTGTACGCTGTCACCGTTTGCCAGATCAGTTACCTTAAGTGCGCCTGTTTTCTGTTTTACCTTCAGAGGTACCGTGGTCGCATTCACCTTGATCGTTGCTTTTACTGCACTGCCAATATTCTGTGTCTCGGTCTTTCCACAAGCGGAACATGTACGAGTCTGTACTTCCGGTGCAAATACCGTTGCTGCAGATGTAACCGTCCATGCATGATATTTGTGTCCTGTTGCCGGAACAGACTCTGTCTTCGTTTCGCCACATGTACATTTGTAAGTACGGATACCTGTTTCTGTACAGGTTGGTGCTTTTGTGATAACACCTGTATTCCAGCTATGCTGATGTTCTTCTTGTGTACCTTCCATTAAATAATTGTCCGTATAGTGCAAAACGACTTCGTCGCCATCTGACAGTTTATAAGCACTGGCACTCACATCCGGTCCTTCTCCATTTACACTATATAACCAGCCTGAATATCTTCCGTTTGAGAACTCTTCCAAAGTCACTCCATCTTTATTGGTAACGGATGCAATATAGGTTCCCTCGTATTTCTTTTCGCAAGTCATTCCTGCTGCTTCTAATGCTTTATCGATTGCTTCCATTGCTGTGGCTGCTTTTGCCACACGATATTCGCGCTGTGCAGACCATACCTGCAGATTATCTCTGGATAAAACATGGATCTTATGATCGCCATCACTGTCATGAAGCACATCTCCAAGTACGCTTACCATAATACTGATATATTCACCTTTTACCGCCCAGTAAGTATTCTTACCGCTGCGATATGCCTGCAGTGCCTGTAATACCTGTCCGGTGGACATTTCCTGTGATTTATTATCATTCGTTAAATGGGAAAATCCGCCATCTTCATTCTGATACTTCATCAGATTGGTTATCATGTTAAAGTCAGATGTTCCAAATCCCGCTTCTACAGAGGTCGGATCAATGCCAAGGCAGGTCAACGCCAACAGCACCTGTGCGGTTGCTTCTGCATTACCATAACCGAAATCATCTCTCATCTGATTCTGCAGATATACCAGTGCCTGATCGATCGCTTCTTTTACACCGGCACGATTCTGGTATGGTGCAAGCGCCTGTAATGCCATAGCTGTCATATCTACACTGGCTGATTTATTATCTGTTAGTCCAAATCCTCCATTGCTGTTCTGGAACTTCAGCAGTTCTTTTATCATAGCTGCTCTGGACCATCTGGCATCAGATGGGATCTCGATATTTGCCGCATCCAGAGCCAGTAATGCATAGGACAGTTCGTTTGATCCGTTCCCCAGTTTTTCTGAATGGTAAATCATGGCTGCCAGGTTCACACCATCTACATCTGTAATGTCTTTTCCCAGACTGGCAAGTGCCAGAGCCACACGCTCCATATCCGTTGGTTTTCGTGACGCATTCCATTTCTTTATTTCTTTTACAACTGAGTCATAGTATGCGTTTTTCACTTCCTCGCTCAGTTCTTTTTCGCTCTGCTTCATGGCATAGATTAGCCATTCATTTCCATACGCATAGCCTTTTTCTGAGTGATTCTTTTCAATGTAATCTAATGCTCCGCTTTCGCCTTTTTTCGCTTCTTCTTTTACGTCAACTCCGGTTCCACTGCCTTTTGTAACGGTAATGGTAATCTCTACCGGTTTCACATGATTGCTGTCATCAATCGGTGTTCCGATCGCAGTAACAGTACCTTCTGACAGACCCATGACCTGATATTCCGCTACTGCAAGATAGCTGCCATAATCAGGATCTTGTTCATTATATATATCTGTCTTGATATTTTTCTTCCAATAGCCACTGCCACCACTTCTTACTACCTGAGCAATTCCTTTCTGGCTATAAGTCCATTTCAATGTCGGTTCTGTAACATCATAACCTTCGTTATCCAGCTCACCCTTCACATCTGCTTTGAATGCTTCACTGGACTCACCTGCCTGTACCGTGATCTCTTTATCTTTTTCTGCAAGCTCTACTGATGTTACTTTGTTTTTGTATTCAAATGTGACTGTACTGTTTCCGGAAACGGTATTGATTTTTCCCGTATTTGGATCTTTATCTTCAATTGTTGCTGTAAAGGTTACTGTTCCGGCCTGCTTTGGTACGTATCCTTTCTGTCCGCTGGTATAGTAGGCAATCGTTCCTTCCGGATCATCACTGGTGATTGTTACATTACCTGCATTGGTTGCATTTGCCGGTGTTACAATTGCAGATCCTAAGATCGGATTATATGCTACTCTTCCATCTGTCTCCTGTCCGTCACTGTTGGCATTTCTGGCGTGAATCACATGGGTACCGGAAATAGCCGGAACTACGGATTCTACCGGCACATACTCTGATGTTACCGTTACAGTTTTAAAGATGGATGGCTGATTTTTTGCTGTTACTGTAAAAATAGCTGTTCCAGGTTCTTTGAACGAAAATCCTGTAGAAGAACTTACACGATTGTTAAGTAATTTTGTTCCTTCCTCATCAGCTGTGTAAGTGAACGATGCATAAGATACATCCTGATATTCTTCGCTTCCACTGTACTGTGCTTTTACCGCAATGTTCTTATAATCTGTACCTTTTACTGTAAATGTGCCATCTGTTACATCTTTGTCGTCAATGAACAGCTTTATATCTGTTATCTGCTGTCTGATAGAACGGATCGCAACTGTAGCAAGCACTTCACTACTTTCATCACTGTTTTTCTGTACTGCTTCTACAACAGCAGTTCCAGTTCCATTCACACAGAAAGTACCATCTTCATAAATATTAAACGCTCTTGATGGTTTCGCCGATTTTATGCTCCAAGTCAGACTGCTTCCTTCCGGTGCATCATAGCCTTGCAGAGCAAAGTTTCCTGCAATATTAGCCATGCCTACTGCATCCGGAGATACTTCCAGACGGCTGTTTTCCAGAACAACCTCCTCTGTTTCACCATTTGCCTTGAACGTAGGCTTGTATTTGTTTTCACTGGTTTCCGGCCATTCAAAAACACCTGGTTTATAGGACTGATTTTCTCCAAAGTATGGATAACCATCACTTCCCTGTCCCCATGAAGTTCCATATTCTCCTTTTTGTGCATTCAAAGCATTTACCAATGTCAGAGTCTTCATTTCTTCCTCTGTTTTAGCACCTGCTCCGTCACCAAGTGTATCTAACCAATAACAGTTCTGGATAATTGCCGCTCCATGCTGATTACTGTTTTTGTTACAAAGCGCTCCCTTTCCGGTATCACCTACTGCAATGCAGTTTGCAATAACACCTGTAAGACCTGTGCCATAATCAACACCGACAGCGCCAACAAATCCGGCCACGTTCGCTCCGGAAATATCACTTCGACAATTTAAGATGGACGCTCCAGCAGCACTGGTACCAAATGGTCCTGATACTTTACTGGCATTTCCCGTCATTGTTCCAACCAGATTCAGATTCTGAACAATTGCACCCGGCGCCAGATTTGCAAATAATGCTCCTGCATGATCAAATGTAATGGTATGTCCCTGTCCATCTAATACTCCGGCAAATGATGAGTAATTAGCATACATGCTTTCATCGACATACTTACTGTCCACTGTAATATCCTGTGTCAACACAAAATATTTCCCCTTGGATGGATCTGTTTTCGAGAAATCTGCCTGTGAAGAAATCTTTATTGCATCTTCTGGAACAGATACCGGTTTTACAGTCGGTTTTCTCTTTAATCCTTCGATTGCTGTTGTAATTGCACCTGCTGCCTGATTGATTTCTTCCTGAGATGCATCTGAGTTCTCTTTTACCGCGCGTCCTGCTGCAACTGCCTCTTCCAAAGCTTTCCAGCTTTCTTCTGTGTAATCTTCCTTGGTTGTTATATAAGAATTGGCCTGTTCCAACGCATTCTCAAGTACCACCCAACTAATAGATGCCTCTCCTGATACCAGAACCGGAAATCCTCCATTTGGATTTACTGCAAATATATAACCGGTTTTCGTCATTCCAGTATTCAGAAGCGCAACCGTTGCTTCTGTCTTCAGTTCCTCTGCTGACTTGGAAGCACAACTGTTAACCGTCACATTCTTTGCTCCTTGCGCAATTAAATCCACCATGTTCCCAGACTGGAAATAGCAATTTTCCACTAATGATTTTTCACCAGAAGCATTATATGCTATTCCGCCATTCATTTCCAATGCTGCCGCATAATAACAGTTACGAATAATCCCTCCATCCAGGATTCCAACCAGTCCTCCAACAGAATTCCAGTTATCTTTTATACTTACAGTAGAATAGCAGTTCTGTATGGTTCCGGTCAATTTCCATGCCATACTTCCACCATAAGATGTGGTCATATTCACATTCCCCTTCAAGCCCAGGTTCTGGATCGTTCCGGATACATTTTCTGCCAGTGCAGTTCCACTTAAGGTAATGGTATGTCCCTGTCCGTCCAGTGTTCCTGCCAGATTCTGGATCTGCTGACCTTCTGTCAAAGTAATATCTTTTGTCAGTTTATAGACTTCCCCTTCTTTGATCTCTGTTGGGAAATCGTTTTCTGATACCTCAATATCTTTAGCTTCTTCTACCGGCATTACAGGACTGACTTCTTCGTCTGCTTCCAATACCTGTTCTTCTTCTGCATCCTCTGCAAACTGTGTTCCGTCTTCCTCTACATCATACGCAGAAAATACATCTGTTTCTGTCAGGATATCTTCTTCAATATCATCTTCCACCATGTCTGCGAGTTCTGTTTCCTGCTGCTCTTCTGTGATGATACCCGCTTCTGCATCTGTGACTTCAGCGGTGATCAGCACTTCATCAGCTTCTGCCAGTGCCACTGCCGGTACATTCAGACACATCTGACAGGCGAGCAGTACACTCAGGATCTTTTTTCCATACTTCCTGTTTCTCATGTTTTTTCCTCTTTCTTTCAATTTTTTCTTTTTTGACAAAACCGGGAAATAAAAAAGGTAACAGTATCCCCTTACCCAGGGATTCCTGTTACCTGATAGTCATTCTTCATGCAGAACTGATATACCTTATTTACAGATCGCCGACCGCCGACTATACGGCAATGCATCTTCTTGTATCGGAATTTCACCGATTTTCCTCAAATCTGTATTCTCTATTCCATTTTTGTCGTGTAGAGTTTTATTATATGTTACTTTTCTTAGCCTGTCAACCTTTTGATTATATTTAAATTTTTTCTTATTTCTATTGCTTTTTTCTCTCTTTTCTATTATTATGAAAATAATTAAATAATTTCATATACTAATTACCGGTTTTAAGTTCTGCAGACCACATATTTTATCATCTGGTCTGTAGCCAAGAGGGAATCAGGTGTAATTCCTGGACAGTCGTGCTGCTGTATACGTGCAGTTATCGTTCAGATCCATTGCAGATTAATCTGTGAGAAGGGGAACGATAACGTTACTGCGTGAGTCAGAATACCTGCTTAAAGCTTCTGCCATTACCTACACGCAATGGGGAGATGGAGAGGTGGTTTTCTTTTGGTACCATTCTCTCTGACTTTCTTCTGCAACGGTAATAGGCTGACGGTTTTTTCCGATACTTATTCATTTTATTATTTTTCGTATACTTCGTTGCAGAAGAGTTCCATTTTCATCATGCAAAGGAGTATTTTTTTATGTATAACAACATTCCATCTTCCAATTACCGTGTGATTACAAGAAACAATGCGTTCCGTTATCTTTCCCACAATACCTGTATTCCAGATTATGTCTGTGGTATTGCCACAGAGGCATTTCGGGGAAAATCCGTTATTCACACTGTAAACTTCCCAGACTCTCTGCATCGTATTGGTGCAAGAGCTTTTCTGGGCTGCAATTCTCTGCAGGAAGTTTCGCTGCCTGATCATGTTACTCAGATCGGGCCGGGTGCGTTTTCAAAATGTGATTCTCTCCAGCAGGCCAATATCCCTAAGTCTCTTGCGGATCTTCCACAAGGATTGTTTCAGGAAAGCCGAAAACTGCATACCATTCATTTTCACCCTAATAACCAGATCCATACTATCAGAAAAAATACATTCGGAGAATGTAAGTCCCTGACTTCTCTTGTTTTACCTGACAGTATTACCGAAATCAATGACCGGGCTTTTTACCGCTGTCGTTCTCTGGATTCCATTTATTTTCCAACCGGACTGAAGCAGATCGGATCACAGGCATTTTATTCCTGCAATTTTTCCTCCCTGGAACTGCCAGATTCTCTGGAAGTTCTGGAAGAAAGCGCTTTTTTCAAATGCAACCGACTGGAATATGTTCGTCTGCCACAAAGCGTACGCTACATTGGAAAATGGGTATTCCATGGCTGTAACCGCCTGAAAGTTCTGGAAATCCGTCATGATCCGGAGTTCATCGGAGACTGGATTATCAACAAATCCGCTGTTATACGATGTTACCGTGGTTCCAAAGTGGATCAGTATTGCCAGGAAGCAGGTTTTCAAACAGAATATCTGGACTAAGATTCCCTTTTTTCAGATCTCGATTATAAAAAATATTAACAGACAGGAGCTTTGTTGCCATGAAAATAACCATGAATTTTTCTGTTTCCGAGGATGATATCAGACGCTATTTGGACTCTGCCGATCTTCAGACATTTTATCAGCAGTTTGCTCTCTCCGGTCTGGAAGTAATGCCCATCGACTACGACGAAGCTCAGCTGTTGAAGCCGGATATGATCACAGGCGTACATCTCTGCTGTTACACCGACTGGATAGACCTGGATCAGGATATGCTGTTGCAGCATTATCGGAAGAATCTGGATTATGCAAAGAAAATGGGAGCCGAATATGTGGTATTTCATGTCACTCAGGTGAGTTATGCAGAATCCCTGATCTATGTCATGAAACACACCAATGAAGAAATCGTGGATACTGCCGCAGATTTTATCAACCGTCTTCTGGATGGTATGGATTATGATTTTTATTTTCTGATGGAAAATCTGTGGTGGCCGGGACTGACCTTTGAAGATCCTGCCATTACCAAACGTCTTCTGGATCAGGTACATTATTCCAAAAAAGGTCTGATGCTGGATACCGGACACTTTATGAATACAAATACCGAGCTGAAAACTGCCGAAGATGCCATTGTTTATCTGAATCAGATGCTGGATGCGCATCAGGATCTGCTTCCTGCAATCAAGGGTATTCATCTGAACCAGTCTTTAAGCGGTGCCTATGTAAAAGACTATCGGACGCATATGCTGACACCTTCTGTGGATCCAAAAGAACTGACCACTCAGGCTTTTCTCCATATTTTCCACATCGATCTGCACCAGCCTTTCGTAGCCGATGGCGTACATGATCTGGTGAAGCGTATTGATCCGCTTTATGTAACACTGGAATACATTTCCAGAAATCGAGAAGAACACACCCGTATGCTGCGCCAGGGTGTCAATGCTCTGATGAATTTTTAATGAAATTTTTCTTAAAAAACCCTTTCAGCTCTTGCCAGAAAGGGTTTTTCATGCTATAAAGATACTCGATATCACGTAGTCAATCCTGTGATCAGGATGCCGCCTCCGTTTGACAGTGGAGGTGAACTTGAAAAACAGAGGTGTAGCTTATGTCAAATATCAAAACCTATCTTAAGTCCATTTGTCGAAAATATAAGCATTTGTTTCCTCTTGCTATATTTTTGATTTTTTATTTATCGGTGTTTGTATACGTAGAAAATCGACCAGCCTATCATATGCATCTGCTGGCTTCCCGGTTTGATCATCTGATTCCGTTTTGCGAACTGTTTGTGATTCCTTATATTATATGGTTTTTCTATATCACTTTTGGAGTCCTGTTCTTTGGAATCATAGAAGATGACCGAAATCAGTATTACCAGCTTTCCGTGAATCTTATGATCGGAATGGCTCTGTTCCTGCTGATTTCACTGATCTGGCCAAACGGACATACCTTAAGGCCGGCTGTGCTTCCAAGAGATAATATATTTACCAGACTGGTTGTTATGATTTACTCTTCCGATACTTCTACGAATGTATTTCCGAGTATTCATGTATTCAATACCATTGCGATGCATACGGCAGTGCGACATTCCTCCACCCTCAAAAAATATCCGTGGGCGGTACGGATCTCCGGTATCATCGCTGTATCCATTGTACTTTCTACCATGTTTATTAAACAGCATACCGTCATCGATGTAATCGGTGCCATGGGACTGAATCTGATAACCTGGTATCTGTTATATCATCAGCCACAGTTTCGAACTTACCTGCTCAGCAGACGGGTTCACAGCCGGGTACACACCAGAACATCTGACACTGCAAAATAAAAATAATGAGACCATTAAGGGGCAACGCACATATTTGCACGCTGCCCCTTAAAATTTCCACCACATCAGACGTTATTTTTTAACACCTTTTCACATATCTGAGTGACATCACTATCCAATCCGGATTTCTGCACCATTGTATAAATCTTTTGAATGCATGACATATTTTGTCACATTTCTCTTGCCTTTTTCACGCATCCTTTTGCAGCTTCCATTACTGCACTGCGCATACCTTTTTCCTCCAGTATACGTACAGCTTCTATCGTAGTTCCTCCCGGCGAACACACCATATCTTTTAATTCTCCCGGATGCATTCCGGTTTCCAGTACCATCTTGGCACTTCCCAATACAGCCTGCGCCGCAAACTTATAAGCCTGAGCTCTTGGCATTCCGTCTGCCACCGCTGCATCTGCCAGTGCTTCAATAAACATAAATACATAAGCCGGTGAACTTCCTGCCACTCCTACCACTACATCGAGAAGGGACTCCGATACCTCTTCTGCTTTCCCGAAGCTTTCACAGATCTCTTTGACCTGCTGCATTTCCTGATCTGTTACTGCATCATTTTTACACATTCCCATCATGCCTTCTTTGACCATCGCCGGAGTATTTGGCATCGTCCGAATGATCTTAACTCCCGTTCCAAGACGTTCTGCCAGCCATGCAAGTGTTTTGCCCGGTGCAATCGTCACAATGATCTGGTTTTCTCGAATATTTCCTTTGACCTCATTGATTATTTCCTCATAATACTGTGGCTTCACTGCAAGAAATATAATATCTGCGAAATCCATAACTTCGTTGTTATGTCTTGCCACAACTATTCCAAGCTCATTTTTTATTTTTTCTCTTGTGCGATCTGATTTTGCAGACGCAATGATGGCATCTGCTGCCACTTTTTTACTATCCAGAATTCCTTTTATCATGGCTGTTGCCATATTTCCACATCCGATAAAACCAATTTTCATAATAGCTATCCTCCGCATTCATTATACTTATCTTCTATCGTTCCTGTATCCCATAAACTGTTTTCTCTATTCTCCTGTCAGTTTTACTACCGTCATATCATGATGCACCGCCGGTAAAAATCTGTCTACTATATCTTTTGTCCGAATCTTCAGACTGGAAGTATTCACGCATGGATGACATCCAGTGTATTCTCCCTTCAGTACATCTTCGTCAATCAGCAGCCTCACATGATTTTCCGTATCATTTATCAGGCCCATGACGCTGACAGCCCCCGGATGGATATCCAGATATTCCAGCATATACTCTTCCGGAGCAAACGACAATCTTGCACTGCCAATCTGAGCTGGCAATTCTTTTGTCTTAAATGGCTTATCACCTGGCATCATCAGAAGATAGAACTCTGTCTTCTGACGATTACATAAAAACAGATTTTTACAAATCAATACATTCAGTACTGCATCAATCTCATTGCAGGCTTCCATTGTATCTGCATGCTCATGATCCGTTCTTTCATATGTGATTCCAAGCTTGTCAAGGTAATCATAAACCCTGATCTCCCGTTCCTGACGGCCTTCTGTATTTTCCGGTCTTCCCTGGTATAATTCCATCTTTCTGTCCTCACTTCTTCTGTTATTCTAATGGCTTATTTCTGTCCTTTTTCTTTTACGTCTTCTCCGTGTGCTTTCTCCATCGCTTCCAGCTCGCGCCGCAGGATTCGTTCATCCAGTTTCTGTTCCAGATGTTCTCCCGGTGAAAGTCGGGACTGTTTCTTTTCCTCTGTTTCTTTTTCTTCATCACTCAGAAGCTCTTCTTTATGATGACGCTGAAGTCCGCGTTTTACCAGCTTACGAATCAGATCATAGATAACTGCAAATACCGGAACTCCAATCAATACTCCTGCAAATCCAAAGAATCCGCCAAATACGGTAATCGAAAATAATACCCAGAATCCGGACAGTCCCACACTTCCGGCCAAAAGCTTCGGTCCCAGTACATTTCCGTCAAACTGCTGCAGAATAATGACAAATATCAGGAATATCACTGCACCAACCGGATCAGACATCAATACCAGCAGTGTAGCCGGAATTGCACCGATAAATGGTCCAAAGTATGGAATGATATTTGTGATACCGATGATCAGGCTGATCAGAATTCCATTGGAAAAGCCTCTGGTAAATGTCATGATCAGACAGAATCCATAGCAGATCAGCCCCACAATGGCACTGTCCAGAATCTTACCACTTAAAAAGCCATCAAATGTCTTATCCATAAACTCCAATTCTTTCATCAGCGCATCTGCATACTTTGGTTTTAAAATGCTGTAGACCACTGCTTTTCCCTGACGTGCAAACTTTTTCCGTGAGCAAAGTGCGTAAACGCAAACGATAAATCCGATTCCCAGGTTGGATACAATACCCACAAGAGAGTTCAACGTGTTCGTCACGATATTCTGTAAATAAGGAAGCAGATCACTGTTCGCCCAGTTTGCCATTTTTGTACTGAGATCTTCTGTAATCGGCCGTACATAATTCTGTACCACCCCTTCACTGTTTAAATAGGAAGAGACCCAGTCAAAAAATCTGGTCACCTGCTCCGGTATCATCCCTGCCAGCACGGTGATACTGGTTGCTACCTGCGGAATTACAGTACGCAGTAATGTGTATAAAATCAGAAATACCAGAATCAATACTGTCAGTACAGAGATTCCTGTCTTGTGCTTTTTCCACTTTTCAGGGAGAAACGCTTCCCAGAATTTGTCAAAAAAATTACATGGGGTCTTCAACAAATATGCCATCACTCCCCCATAAATAAAAGGCATCAGGATATTAATGACAATTCCGATGTTTCTCTTAAAAGAATAAAAACGCAGTAACAGAAAATAAAATACTATTGCCAGTGCAAGCGCAAGGAATAGCTGAAAAGCCTGTTTCCACGTCTTCTTCCATTCATCCCAATTCATAAATAATCAGTCCTCCCAGTGCGTTTTGTACCATCATACGCTGTTTTGCCAAAAAATGCAATGCACTCATTTTTTCTCAATAATCTCATGTTCTTTCTATTGACATACCAGTATATTGGTATTATATTAACATATGAACAGGTATTCATATGTTGATAATTTTTAACATTATTTATATATATTAGGAGGGATTTATCATGAGCGAACACAAACATCCTCACGATCATGACGGCGACTGCTGCTGCGGTCACGATCACAACCATGAAGAGCATCACCATGATGAGCACGAACACCACCATGACGGCGACTGCTGCTGCGGCCACGATCACGAGCATGAAGCGCATCACCACCATGATGAGCACGAACATGAGCATGAACACGAACATCACCACCATGACGGCGACTGTTGCTGCGGTCACGATCACGAGCATGAAGCGCATCACCATGATGAGCACGAACATGAGCATGAACACGAACATCACCACCATGATGGCGATTGCTGCTGTGGTCACGATCA
>CAKRRF010000003.1 GCA_934394985.1 uncultured Marvinbryantia sp. | reverse complement strand
GCATTTAATTTCTTTAGTGCATTTACAGGCGGATCATTTGAGAAAATGTCTATCTTTGCTTTGAATATCACACCATACATTACTTCATCTATTATTATGCAGCTTCTTACCATTGCCATTCCGGCACTGGAAGAAATGCATAGAGATGGAGAAGAAGGCAGAAAGAAGATTACTGCCATTACCCGTTATGTGACAGTTGGACTGGCTCTGGCAGAATCTCTTGCCATGACCATTGGTTTTGGAAGACAGGGATTGATTCCGAACATGAACTTCCTGACAGGTCTGACTGTAATTGCTGCAATGACAGCTGGATCCACATTCCTGATGTGGATCGGTGAACAGATCACAGAGCATGGTGTTGGAAATGGTATTTCCATTGTCCTGATGATTAACATTCTGTCCAGAGTACCGTCTGATATGGCTTCTCTGTACGAGTCATTCATCAAAGGAAAGACACTCGCCAAAGGTGTTCTGGCCGGTGTTATTATTCTGGCTGTTATTATTGTTACGATTGTGCTGGTTATCTTATTAAGCGACGCAACAAGAAGAATTCCTGTCCAGTATGCAAAAAAAATGCAGGGCAGAAAAATGGTTGGTGGTCAGTCCACATTTATTCCATTGAAAGTAAATACAGCAGGTGTTATCCCTGTTATCTTTGCTTCTTCTCTGCTTAGTATGCCAAGTATGATTGCAGCGTTTGCGGGGATTTCCGAAGAAGGTTTAGGCGGAAAGATCATTGCTTCTTTAAGTCAGAACAACTGGTTTAATCCATCCAAGCCAATCTATTCCATCGGATTGATCATTTATGTCGCATTAATTATCGCATTTGCATATTTCTATACATCCATTACTTTCAATCCAATTGAGGTTGCGGATAATATGAAAAAGCAGGGTGGTTTCATTCCAGGTATTCGTCCAGGCAAACCAACCAGCGATTACTTAAATAAGATTTTAAATTACATTGTACTGATTGGTGCACTTGGTCTTACGATTGTGGTATTGATTCCAATCTTCTTTAATGGAGTTTTCGGAGCATATGTATCATTTGGAGGAACTTCCATTATCATTATCGTTGGAGTAGTGTTGGAGACAATCAAACAGATCGAATCTCAGATGGTAGTTCGCAATTATAAAGGCTTTTTAAGCGAGTAGACAAAGATAGAGTGTACCGTTTCATCTGTACCGGATGAGATGGTGCACTATATGTGTTTAATGGTAAAAAATATAAAATGAGGCAGGTTTCATTATGAAGATTATTATGTTAGGCGCACCTGGAGCCGGTAAGGGTACACAGGCAAAGAAGATTGCAGCAAAATATGGCATTCCACACATTTCCACAGGAGATATTTTCCGTGCGAACATTAAAGAAGGTACAGAACTTGGTAAAAAAGCTAAGACTTATATGGATCAGGGACTTCTGGTTCCAGACGAGCTGGTTGTGGATCTGGTAGTAGACAGATTACAGCAGGATGACTGCAAAAAAGGGTATGTATTAGACGGCTTCCCAAGAACCATTCCTCAGGCAGAGTGTCTGGATGCAGCTCTTGCAAAAAATGGCGAAAAGATGGAATATGCCATTGATGTCAATGTACCGGATGAGAACATTGTAACACGTATGGGAGGAAGAAGAGCCTGTGTAGGATGCGGTGCGACTTACCATATCGTTTACAATCCAACCAAAGTAGAAGGAATCTGCGATGCATGCGGAGAAAAGCTGATCCTGAGAGATGATGATAAACCGGAAACTGTTCAGAAGCGTCTTGGTGTATATCACGAACAGACTCAGCCACTGATTGATTACTATACAAAAGCTGGTATCTTAAAAGAAGTGGATGGTACAGTGGACATGGAAGATGTCTTCCAGAGCATTGTGCAGATATTAGGAGAATAATATGTCGGTATCAATAAAGTCTGCGAAAGAAATACAGCTTATGCGAGAAGCTGGAAAACGTCTTGAACTTGTTCATGCCAAACTGGAAGAATATGTAAAACCGGGAATTTCTACCAAAGACATTGACCGGTATGGGGAAAAACTGATCAGAGATATGGGATGTATTCCGAATTTCCTGAATTATAACGGTTATCCTGCATCCATATGTGTATCGGTAAATGATGAAGTGGTGCATGGAATACCAAATAATGAACATATTCTGATGGAGGGAGATATTGTCAGTCTGGATGCCGGACTTATTTATGAAGGGTATCATTCAGATGCGGCAAGAACTCATGCAGTAGGAAAGATATCCAAAGAAGCTCAGCAGCTGATTCAGGTCACAAAGGACAGTTTCTTTAAAGGAATAGAGTATGCCAGAGAAGGTAATCACCTGTATCAGATATCTGCAGCGATCGGCGCTTATGCTGAGAGCTTTGGCTACGGAGTAGTCAGAGATCTGGTTGGACATGGAATAGGGACTCATTTGCATGAGGATCCTCAGATTCCGAATTTTGCACAGAGAGGGCGTGGTATTCGCCTTGTTTCAGGAATGACACTTGCGATTGAACCAATGATCAATGCCGGAAGCTATGATGTCTGCTGGCTGGATGATGACTGGACAGTTGTAACAGAAGATGGATCTTTGTCAGCTCATTACGAGAACACTGTACTGATCACAGATGGAGAACCTGAGATCCTGACATTAGGTCAGATATAGTGACAATGCCGGGAGGTAAAGATGGATTATGAATTTGGAATGCTTGCCTGGTCCAGGGCAGGGCATGATAAAGACAAACTTTATGTAATCATAAAAACAGAAGGTGAATATGTATATCTTTCTGATGGCCGCCTGAAACCAGTAGAGCGTCCGAAAAAAAAGAAATGGAAACATATTCAGGTCAGAAAAGCAATACCGGAAGAACTGTGCAGTTTGACCGAGGAAACAATTAAAAATGAAGAGATCAGAAAAGTAATCAGGAGGTTTTCAAATGTCTAAGGCAGATGTTATTGAAGTAGAAGGAACAGTATTGGAAAAATTACCAAATGCAATGTTTAAAGTAGAACTGGAAAACAAACATGTGGTACTGGCTCATATCAGCGGTAAGCTGAGAATGAACTTCATCCGTATCCTTCCAGGAGACAAAGTAACAATTGAACTGTCTCCATATGATTTATCCAAAGGACGTATTATCTGGAGAGATAAATAAGACATTTTTAAAATAATTCAAAAAATTTAAAAAAATTGAAAATAATACTTGCAAAAAAGGTGCGCTGGTGCTATACTCTCTAGCGTACCTTTTTAGATAAAGGGGTTATTATGCCCTACAAGGCGAGTAAATAGGAAAGGAGGATTTAACACATGAAGGTTAGATCATCAGTTAAACCTATCTGCGAAAAATGCAAGATCATTAAAAGAAAGGGAAGTATCAGAGTAATCTGTGAGAACCCAAAACACAAACAGCGTCAGGGTTAATTCCCGGTAAAGTTTGTGGATGATTGAACACGGCTGCAGCATGTCTGACATGCTGATGACAATATATGCGAAGATGTATCCGGCAGTACTCTTAATGCTGGAGAGTTTACACAGCAGATACATCCCCTATATTGCTTCTAATACCGAATCATGCACATGATACGGAAAGGTCGTTTTTCGCGGCTGGGTGCTGGAAGAATTCCAGAACCCCAATTAAAGACAATATAGCTGAGCACCGGGCAGCGCACAACATTTCAGACGTCTGGCTATGGCGGGCTGCGTGTGAACGGTAGCTTATGAGAAAATGGAGGAAAAATTACATGGCTCGTATTGCTGGTGTAGACTTACCAAGAGAGAAAAGAATTGAAATCGGTTTGACTTACATCTACGGTATTGGTAGAGTAAGCTCAAATAAGATCCTGGAAGCAGCAAATGTAAATCCTGATACTCGTGTCAGAGATCTTACAGATGAAGAAGTTTCCAGAATCCGTGACGTAATGGATGAACATTATACAGTAGAAGGTGACCTGAGAAGAGAAATTGCTCTGAACATCAAGAGACTTCAGGAAATCGGATGCTACAGAGGAATCCGTCATCGTAAAGGACTTCCTGTTCGTGGTCAGAAGACCAAGACAAACGCTAGAACACGTAAGGGTCCTAAGAAAACAGTAGCTAATAAGAAGAAATAATTAATAGGAAGAAAGTAGGTTAGTTTATCATGGCTAAAAAAGTTACGAAAAAAGTGACAAAAAAGCGCGTTAAGAAAAACGTTGAACGCGGACAGGCACATATTCAGTCATCTTTCAATAATACAATCGTTACATTGACAGATGCTGCAGGTAATGCATTATCTTGGGCAAGTGCCGGCGGTCTGGGATTTAAAGGTTCAAGGAAATCTACTCCATATGCAGCACAGATGGCTGCTGAGACAGCTGCAAAAGCAGCTATCCCTCACGGATTAAAGACAGTAGACGTATTTGTAAAGGGTCCTGGTTCAGGAAGAGAAGCAGCAATCCGTGCACTGAGTGCATGCGGTATTGATGTAACAAGCATCACTGATGTAACTCCGGTTCCACACAATGGATGCCGCCCACCAAAACGCAGAAGAGTCTAATTAGGAGGTAAAAAAGATGGCAGTAGATAGAACTCCGGTCCTGAAAAGATGCAGATCCCTTGGTCTGGATCCTGTATATTTAGGAATCGATAAAAAGTCCAACAGAGAATTAAAGAGAGCAAACCGTAAGATGAGTGAATACGGTCTGCAGTTAAGAGAAAAACAGAAAGCAAAATTCATTTACGGTGTACTTGAAAAACCTTTCCGTAACTACTACGCAAAGGCTGAAAGAATGGCAGGCATGACAGGTCCTAACCTGATGATCATGCTGGAAACAAGACTGGATAACGTAATCTTCAGACTTGGATTTGCAAGAACACGTAAAGAAGCAAGACAGATCGTTGACCACAAGCATGTACTGGTAAACGGCAAGCAGGTTAATATCCCATCTTACCTTGTAAAAGCTGGCGATACAATCGAAATTAAAGAAAAGAACAAAGGATCTCAGAGATACAAAGATATTCTGGAAGTAACAGGCGGACGTCTGGTTCCGGAATGGCTGGAAAGCGATCAGGAGAACTTAAAAGGAACTGTAAAAGAACTTCCTGCAAGAGAAGCAATTGACGTTCCAGTAAACGAAATGCTTATCGTCGAATTATACTCCAAATAAGCATTAGGAAGTAAATTCAGGGCTCGCTGATGCGGGTCCTGGCTATAACCCTCAATTACAACAACCCAAAAGGAGGGGCGCAAGAAGTGTTCGATTTTAATAAACCAAGAATTGAAATTGCTGAGATTTCTGAAGACCATAAATATGGAAGATTTGTTGTAGAACCACTTGAAAGAGGATATGGTACTACATTGGGTAATTCACTTCGTAGAATTATGCTTTCATCTTTACCAGGAGCTGCTGTCAGCCGTGTAAAGATTGAAGGTGTTCTGCATGAGTTTAGCTCCATTCCAGGTGTAAAAGAGGATGTCAGCGAGATTATCATGAATCTGAAATCACTGGCTATCAAAAATACCAGTGAGACAAATGAGCCAAAGATCGCCTATATTGAATACGAAGGCGAAGGTGTGGTTACCGCTGCAGATATTCAGGTTGACCAGGATCTGGAAATTCTGAATAAGGATCAGGTAATCGCAACGCTCAGTGGTGGACCTGACAGCAAGCTGTACATGGAGATCACAATTACAAAGGGCAGAGGTTATATCAGTGCAGATGAAGGAAAAACTCCGGATATGCCAATCGGTGTGATCGCTGTGGATTCTATTTACACACCGGTTGAACGTGTAAATATGACGGTAGAAAATACCCGTGTAGCACAGGCTACAGACTTTGACAAACTGACTCTGGATGTATACACCAATGGTACACTTGCTCCGGATGAAGCAGTCAGCCTTGCTGCGAAAGTGCTCAGCGAGCATTTAAGCCTCTTTGTCAATCTGTCAGAAAGCGCAAAAAATGCTGAGATTATGATTGAAAAAGAAGACAATGAAAAAGAAAAAGTTCTGGAAATGAATATTGATGAACTGGAATTATCTGTTCGTTCATATAACTGTCTGAAGAGAGCCGGTATCAATACGGTTGAAGAACTTTGTAACAGAACTCCGGAAGACATGATGAAGGTGCGTAACCTTGGTCGTAAGTCTCTGGAAGAAGTACTTGCAAAATTGAAAGAACTGGGATTACAGTTAAATCCAAGTGAAGAATAATACAATAGAATGATGTTGCACGGGGAGTAAGCCCGAAGAGCGTTCCCGCGTGCTCCAAAATGGAGGAAAATAAAATGGCAGGTTATAGAAAACTTAGCAGAACATCAGCACAGAGAAAAGCTCTGATCAGAGGTCAGGTTACAGCTCTTCTTCAGCATGGTAAAATCGTTACTACAGAAGCAAAAGCAAAAGAAATCCGTAAGGAAGCTGAAAAGCTGATCGCTCTGGCAGTAAGAGAAAAAGATAACTTCGAAACAGTAACAGTTACAGCTAAAGTACCTCGCAAAGATGCAGAAGGCAAGAGAGTAAAAGAAGTTGTAGACGGAAAGAAAGTTACTGTATACGACGAAGTACAGAAAGAAATCAAGAAAGATTCTCCTAGCAGACTTCATGCTAGAAGACAGATGAAAAAAGTTCTGTATACTGTAAAAGAAGTTCCTACAGAAGCAGCTGGTAAGAAGAAAAACACAAAAGAAATCGATCTTACAGAAAAGCTCTTCAATGAATATGCACCAAAATACGCTGACCGTAACGGTGGTTACACAAGAATCGTAAAGATTGGTCTTCGTAAAGGTGATGCAGCAATGGAAGTTCTTCTTGAGCTGGTATAAAAGTAGTGAGATAAGCGGTGTGAATTCCACACCGCTTTTTTTTATATTTTCTGCTGCAAAAGAGAATAATTGACAGCCAAATTTAATTGCCCTATAATCTATTTATCTATGCAATTACCACGACAAAGGGGGAAGAATAGCATGAAGTTATTAAACTTGCTGGAGCGTCTGGAATATACCTGCCTTCAGGGGGAAATAGATAAAGAGATTACCGGAATCGTCAATGATTCCAGAAAAGTAATAGAAGGAAGTCTGTTTTTCTGCATCAGAGGAGCAGTTTCAGACGGGCACGCATATGCACAGGATGTTGCAGAAAAAGGTGCAGCAGCTATCATTGTAGAGAAACCGGTAGAAGTTCCGGAACAGGTGACTGTGATACAGGTCAGCGACAGCCGCTATGTCATGGCTTTGATTGCAGCTGCCTGGTATGATTATCCGGCTGAAAAACTGCATGTCATTGGTATTACCGGTACAAAGGGGAAAACAACGACGACATATATGATTCGTTCTATTTTGGAAGCAGCTGGACATAAAGTCGGGCTGATCGGTACAATTGAGGCAATTATTGGTGATAAAGTCATACCGGCATGCAATACAACACCGGAATCCACGACTGTTCAGGAATACTTTGCTGAGATGGTAAAAATCGGATGCGACAGTGTGGTGATGGAAGTGTCTTCTCAGGGATTAATGCTTCACAGAACTGCAGGCATTATGTTTGAGATTGGCATTTTTACCAACCTGGAACCAGATCATATCGGGCCTGCCGAACACTCCAGCTTCGAAGAATATCTGGACTGTAAGGCACGTCTGTTTAAGCAGTGCAAGCTGGGAATTTTGAATGCAGATGATAAACATCTGCAGGAGATATTAAAAGGACATACCTGTGAGGTAGAAACCTATGGATTTTCTGAAAAGGCAGATTTCAGAGCGGCGGAAACGAAGCTGGTGTCAGAGCCTGGATATCTGGGAATTGATTATCAGGTAAGCGGAAAACGAAATTTCAAGGTTGAAATCGACATTCCGGGTAAATTCAGTGTATATAATTCATTGGCGGCCATTGCCGTATGCGATCATTTTGAAGTGACAGATGAGAATATCATTTCCGCACTTCGTCAGGCAAAAGTAAAAGGACGTATTGAGATGATCAAAGTATCGGATGAGTTTACTTTGATGATCGACTATGCTCACAATGCCATGGCTTTGGAGAGCCTTCTGACTACTTTAAAAGAGTATCATCCAAAAAGACTGGTCTGCCTGTTTGGATGTGGCGGAAACCGTTCGAAATCAAGACGATATGAGATGGGAGAAGTGTCTGGCAAGTTGGCAGATTTTACGATCATTACTTCGGATAATCCGCGATTTGAAGAACCGGAAGCCATTCTGGCAGATATTGAATCTGCAATTTCCAGGACAAATGGAAAGTATATGAAGATTACAGATCGAAAAGAAGCCATCGCTTACGCCATTCATCATGGTCAGCCGGGTGATGTGATTGTTCTGGCCGGAAAAGGTCATGAGGATTATCAGGAGATCTGCGGAGTGAAGTATCCGATGGATGAACGGGTGCTGATTCAGGAAATTCTGGCAGAGGATGCAGCCAAGAAAACGGCAGAAAAATAGGAAAAACAAAAAGCAGCTGAAAAGGAGGAAGCATGGGACAATTATATGCAAATATCATTGTGGATATTTCACAGGAAAAGCTGGATCGAACATTCAGTTACCTGGTTCCGGAAACCATGCAAAATCTGATTCATGTAGGTGATGTGGTGGAGATTCCGTTTGGAAGAGGGAACCGTATTACCAAAGGATATGTAGTAGAACTGACCGGTACCACGAAGTATGAAGAAGGCAGGCTAAAAGCAATACAGGATATTTTAGTGGGAACGGATCAGACAACCGGGGAGGACCGACTGATTGCACTGGCAGCCTGGATGCGAAACACGTATGGCTCTACGATGATACAGGCACTGAAGACGGTGATTCCCATAAAAAAGAAGATCAGACAAAAAGAAAAGAAAACTCTGGTGTTACTCCTGTCTGATGAGCAGACAGAAGATAAGCTGCAGTTCTATGCGAAAAAGAACCAGAAAGCCAGATATCGGCTTTTACAGGCACTGGAAGAGGAAAAAGAAATACCATATGAACTGGCTCTTGAAAAACTGAATCTGTCAGCTTCGGTGGTTCGCACCATGGAAGAACAGGGAGTTTTAAAAGTGGAATCGGTTCTGGTCTACCGAAATCCGTTGCATCAGAAGCAGAAGGGCGCTTATGATATCTGTCTGAATGAAGAACAGGTACGTATTACAGAGGCAATCTGGAAGGATACAACACATCGAACATCTCTGATTCATGGTGTAACCGGAAGTGGAAAAACAGAAATATACATGGAACTGATTGCACGTACTGTGGCACAAAATCAACAGGCAATTGTTTTGATTCCTGAGATCTCCCTCACTTATCAGACGGTGATGCGGTTTTACCGCAGATTTGGAGAGCGGATTTCTATTATACATTCACGATTGTCTGCCGGAGAAAAGTATGATCAGTTTCAGCGGGCAAAAAACGGAGACATAGACATTATGATCGGACCGAGGTCTGCATTATTTACTCCATTTGCCAGACTGGGGCTTATCGTCATAGATGAAGAACATGAATCATCTTATAAAAGTGAAACGACGCCCCGCTATCATGCGCGAGAAACTGCGATAGAACGGGCAGAGATCGAACATGCAAAAGTAGTACTGGGATCCGCAACCCCCTCACTGGAAGCATATTATCGGGCAAAAAAGGGAGAATATGCTTTATATACCATGACAAAACGGGCACGAGGCAGTGCACTTCCGGATGTGGAAATCGTGGATATGCGAGAGGAACTGAGGAATGGGAATCGCTCAGTGATCAGCGAGAGCCTGAAAGCGGCAATGGAAGAAAAGCTGCAGGCCGGAGAGCAGATTATGCTTTTTCTGAATCGTCGTGGATATGCCGGGTTTCTGTCCTGTCGTTCCTGCGGACATGTGATTATGTGTCCTCATTGTGATGTTTCTTTGTCTGTTCACAATCATGGGAGAATGATTTGTCATTATTGTGGATATCAGGAACAAAGGCCAGCGGTATGTCCTAAATGTGGATCATCTTTTATCAGTACGTTTGGTATTGGGACACAGCAGGTGGAGCAGGTAGTAAAAAAAATGTTTCCCCAAGCAGGTGTACTGCGTATGGACATGGATACTACCAGGGAAAAAGACGGACATGAAAAGATATTGTCAGCATTTCAGAATCAGGAAGCAGATATTCTGATTGGAACGCAGATGATTGTGAAAGGGCATGATTTCCCAAATGTGACACTGGCAGGCATTCTGGCAGCAGATCTTTCGCTGTATGCAGAAGACTATAAAGCGGGCGAAAGAACCTTTCAGCTTTTGACTCAGGCGGCAGGAAGAGCCGGCAGAGGAAAAAAGAGGGGGAATGTGGTGATTCAGACTTATGATCCTGATCATTATTGTATTACTGCGGCCGCAAGACAGGATTACTGTAGCTTTTATGAAGAGGAAATGAGTTATCGTCTGCTGGCTGGGTATCCGCCGGCAGTCTGTATGATGTCCCTGCATGGAACAGGAAAGGATGAAGCACATCTGCAGACGGCAATGGATTATCTGGTCAGAATGATACAGCGTATGCCCGAAAGTACCAGGATACGGATTCTGGGACCAGCAGCAGAAAGTATCGGGAAAATTCAGGATGAATATCGAAAGGTGATTTATCTGAAAGGAGAGGAACAGCAGATACTGACCGGTATAAAAAACAAGCTGGAAAAATATATAGAAATGAATGAAGGATATCGGACTGTTACGATACAGTTCGATTTGGATAATTAGGATTTTATACAAAAGACAAAAACAGGAGGAAAAAATGGCTATTCGAGAAATCAGAATACAGGGCGACAGCGTTCTGGAAAAAAAGTGTAAAGAAGTGAAAGAGGTAACACCACGTATTCGTGAACTGATAGATGATATGCTGGAAACCATGTATGCGGAAAATGGTGTGGGCCTTGCAGCTCCGCAGGTTGGAATATTGAAAAGAATTGTAGTAATTGATATCGGAGAAGGTCCATACATTCTGATTAATCCGGTGATTGAACTGAAGGAAGGCTCTCAGACAGGGTATGAAGGCTGTTTAAGTCTCCCGGGAAAGAGTGGAATTGTGACCAGACCAATGCATGTACGGGTACGTGCATATGACGAGGAGATGGACGAATTTGTTCTGGAAGGGGAAGAACTTCTGGCAAGAGCAATCTGTCATGAATGTGATCACCTGGATGGCATTATGTATACTTCGCTGGTAGAAGGTGAGATTTATGACAATGAGGAACTTTACCAGAATGAAGAAGAGTAGTCTGTCAGGAAACAGAAAGGAGAGGATCCGATGAGAGTAATTTTTATGGGAACACCGGATTTTGCAGTAGGCACGTTACAGGCCCTGATCGCATCCGGGCACGAGGTGGTAGCAGTGGTAACACAGCCGGATAAACCGAAGGGACGCGGCAAAGCCATGCAGTTTACTCCGGTAAAAGAGGTGGCAGTAGAGGCTGGAATTCCGGTACTGCAGCCCAAGAAAGTACGTGCACCGGAAGTCGTAGAAGAACTGAAGAGCTATGCACCGGATGTGATTGTCGTGGTAGCTTTTGGACAGCTGATTCCAAAATCAATTCTGGAAATGCCAAGATATGGCTGTGTGAATGTACATGCATCTCTTCTTCCAAAATACAGAGGTGCGGCACCGATTCAGTGGGCGGTGATTGACGGCGAAGAAAAATCGGGAGTAACCACCATGCAGATGGATGAGGGACTGGATACCGGAGATATGCTTCTGACAGAAGAGGTAGTGCTGGATCCTGAGGAAACAGGGGGAAGTCTCTTTGACAAATTAAGTGTTGTAGGCGCACAGCTTCTGCTTAAGACACTGACAGCGCTGGAAAATGGTACCGTCACGCCACAGAAGCAGCCCAAGGAAAGTACAACGGCGTATGCGGCCATGCTGAATAAGAAAATGGGAGAAATCAATTGGATGCAGAGCGCGGTACAGATTGAACGTCTGGTGCGTGGATTAAATCCATGGCCAAGCGCCTATACGCATCTGGGAGGAAAGACCTTAAAAATCTGGAAAGCAGCAGTTGTTCCAGACAAGGAACAGGCAGAGCAGCCGGGAAGTGTGATTCTGGAAAACAAAAAACATGTTGCTGTCCAGACGGGAGACGGTGTGCTGGAAATTCTGGAATTACAGCTGGAAGGAAAAAAGAGAATGACAGCAGATGCATTTTTACGTGGATATCAGCTGGAAAATGGAACAAAATTAGGATAGCAGCAGGAAAATCATAAAAGGAGTGAGCATTATGTTATTAAGTTATGCAGGTTCTTATTATGGATATGGAAGAATGTATTGGGATCCGACCATGATTCTGGCTCTGATCGGACTGGTTTTGACGATCATTGCTTCCTCCAGAGTGAATGCAACGTTTGCAAAATATAACAGAGTCAGATGCATGGCAGGACTGACCGGCGCACAGGCAGCGGAAAAAGTGCTTCACATGGCGGGCATTTATGATGTGCGTATCGAGCATGTTTCCGGTAAACTGACGGATCACTATGATCCGCGGGATAAAGTACTTCGCTTGTCAGACAGTACCTATGGAAGTACCTCTGTGGCAGCAGTATGTGTGGCGGCTCACGAATGTGGACACGCCGTACAGGATCAGAAGCAGTATGGACCGCTGGTACTTCGCAGTACACTGGTACCGGCAGCGAATCTGGGATCTCAGCTTTCCTGGCCGATTTTCTTTGCAGGACTGATTTTTTCCATGCGTCCACTGTTGATGGCAGGAATTGTTTTATTTTGTCTGGCTGTGCTGTTTCAGTTAGTTACCCTTCCGGTAGAATTTAACGCATCTTCCAGAGCATTGGAGATTCTGGAACAGGGTGGAATTCTTGGAAGTACAGAGATGGACGGAGCAAGAAAAGTACTTCGTGCAGCGGCAATGACCTATGTGGCAGCACTGGCAAGCTCACTGCTGCAGCTGTTGAGACTGATATTAATCGCAAGGAGGAACGATCGTGACTAAACCAGTTAATACCAGAGAAATCATTCTTGGAATTCTGTGGGAAATTACAGAAGAAGAACGATACAGTCACGTTGTGATAAGAGAGACACTGGAAAAATACCAGTATCTGGAAAAAAGGGATCGTGCATTCATTTCCAGAGTAGCGGAAGGCACCATGGAAAATCTCATTGAGCTGGATTATATTCTGGAACAGTTTTCTTCGGTAAAAGTAAAAGATATGAAACCTTTTATTCGAAATCTGTTAAGGATGTCTGTGTACCAGTTAAAGTATATGGACAGTGTGCCTGACTCTGCAGTTTGTAATGAGGCAGTCAAACTGGCTCAGAAAAAGGGTTTTTATACCCTGAAAAATTTTGTCAACGGAGTATTGCGCAACGTGGCAAGAAAGATGGATCAGGTAATATATCCAGACAGAGAGAAAACACCGAGAAAATACCTGTCAGTGGTGTATTCCATGCCAGAATGGATTCTGAAAAAATGGCTGTCACAGTTCGATATACAGACTGTGGAAACCATGTGTCAGTGTATGCGAAAAGAAAGTCCTACCTGTATCCGATGCAATTTAAGTAAAGCAACAAAAGAAGAAATTATACAAAGTCTGAAGAATCAGGATATTACGGTAAAGGAAGTGCCGTATCTGGATTATGCCCTGGAAATATCAGATTACAATTATCTTCAGGCAATTCATGCATTCAAAGACGGACTGTTTCAGGTACAGGATGTCAGCTCCATGCTGGTGGCAGAAATTGCCGCTCCGAAGTGGGGAGATTACTGTATAGATGTCTGTGCAGCACCGGGTGGAAAAAGCCTGCATTTGTCAGATAAGCTGGCGGGAAGCGGTTATGTGGAAGCCAGAGATCTGACAGATTATAAGGTGGAGCTGATGCAGGAAAATCTGGAGCGAACCAAGCGCATCAATATGGAAGCTGTGAAGCAGGATGCCACTGTGTTTGATGAGAAATCAGTAGAAAAAGCAGATATTCTGCTGGCAGACCTTCCGTGCTCAGGGCTTGGTGTAATGGGAAGAAAGCCGGATATCCGTTATAAGATGACAGAGGCAAAGCAGCAGGAACTGGTGAAGATCCAGCGTAAGATCCTGGATACCGTATGGTCTTATGTAAAAGTAGGAGGAACCCTGGTGTACAGTACCTGTACGATTGGAGCGGATGAAAATCAGTATAATGTAAAATGGTTTTTGGAAAATTATCCGTTTCAGCTGGATTCCATAGATCCGTATATCTGTGAAGAACTGCGCAGCAAGACGACAAAAGCCGGATATTTGCAGCTCCTTCCGGGAGTGCACAGCTCTGACGGATTCTTTATTGCCAGATTTAAGAGAATAAGATAGGAATAAGAAAATGGAAAAAAAAGATCTGAAATCACTGAGTTATCAGGAAGTGCTGGATGAGATGGCTGTTATGGGAGAAAAAGCATTCCGTGGCAAACAGATCTATCAGTGGATGCACGAAAAACTGGTCAGTACACCGGATGAGATGGGAAACATTCCGGTAAAGCTGAAGGAAAGGCTGAAAGAAGAATATGAGTTCAGCAGTCTGCAGATCATTGATGTGTTTACATCCGGAATCGATGGAACTCAGAAATACCTGTTTCGTCTGCAGGATGGAAACGTGATAGAAAGTGTGTTAATGAAATATAAGCACGGAAATTCTGTCTGCGTATCATCTCAGGTGGGATGTCGTATGGGATGCCGTTTCTGCGCATCTACTTTAGGCGGACTGACCAGAAATCTTCTGACTGGAGAAATACTGGATCAGGTCTATCAGATTCAGAAATACAGTGGAGAAAGGGTTTCCAATCTGGTTCTGATGGGAACAGGAGAACCGCTGGATAACTATGAAAATGTAGTGAAATTTATCCATATGCTCAGTGATGAGCATGGACTGAATATCAGTCAGAGAAACATTACCATATCTACCTGCGGCATTGTACCGGAGATTTATCATCTGGCAAAAGAAAAACTGCAGATTACACTGGCACTTTCCCTGCATGCGGCAACTCAGGAAAAAAGAAAAGAATTGATGCCGATAGCATATAAATATGAACTCAGCGAGGTACTGGAAGCCTGCCGTCATTATTATGAACAGACAGGCCGCAGACTGACTTTTGAATATAGTCTGGTGGGTGGTGTGAATGATACGGACAGAGATGTCCAGCAGCTTGCACAGCTGCTGGAAGGACTGAACTGTCACGTGAATCTTATTCCGGTTAATCCGATCAAAGAAAGAAGTTACGTACAGTCAAATGCCAGGGTAGTGGCGAACTTTAAAACGAAACTTGAAAAATGCGGAATTAATGCTACAATTAGAAGGGAAATGGGTCGTGATATAGGCGGCGCATGTGGACAGTTGAGAAAGAGCTACATAGAGGGTGAAAGGAAAGCCTGAAGGAGAGGAAGGTACATGAAGAGTTACAGTTTGACGGATACCGGCCGGATACGAAAAAGGAATGAGGATTATGTATTCGTATCAGAAAGGCCGATTGGCAAACTCCCGAATCTTTTTGTGGTTGCGGATGGAATGGGCGGACATAATGCCGGAGAGAGGGCATCCAGTTATGCAGTGGAAGTACTTCTGGAAAACATTCGGAAAAGTAAAGAACGCAACCCGGTAAAGGTACTCAGATATGCGACAGAGCATGCGAATGACTGCGTATATCAGGAAGCTATGACAAAAGAAGGCTGCCGTGGAATGGGAACGACAATGGTAGCGGCAACCCTTATAAAAGACATACTCTACATCACCAATGTGGGAGACAGTCGTCTTTATGTGATTGGGAATAAAATCAGACAGATTACCCATGATCACTCACTGGTAGAGGAAATGGTACGGATGGGCAAGCTTACCAGAGAGGAAGGCAAGAACCATCCGAATAAAAATATTATTACCAGAGCAGTCGGTGTGAAAGAAACAGTGGCAGTAGACTGCTTTGAGGAAAAAATCGGAAACAGGGATGTTATTTTATTATGCTCTGACGGACTAACCAATATGGTCAGCGACGAGCAGATTCAACAGATTATAAAGACGGAAAAAAACCTGCAGAAGGCTGCTGAATTGCTTGTTGAGACAGCAAACCGTAATGGTGGAAGAGACAACATTACAGTTCTACTGATTAGCAGGAAAAGTAATGAGGTGAAATAATGTTGAAGGAAGGCATGTTTATACAGGGACGATACGAGATAGTCGGAAAAATCGGCACCGGTGGTATGGCGGATGTATATAAGGCAAAAGACCATAAGCTGAACCGGTTTGTGGCTGTAAAGGTACTGAAAGCAGAATTCCGCGATGATAAGGCTTTTATTACAAAGTTTCGGGCAGAAGCTCAGGCTGCGGCAGGACTGGCTCATCCCAATATTGTAAATATTTATGATGTCGGGGAAGAACAGGGCGTTTATTTTATTGTAATGGAACTTGTGGAAGGAATTACCCTGAAAGAGTATATTGCCAAGAAAGGCCGCCTGGCGGTACGGGAGGCAACCAGCATTGCCATACAGGTATCGCAGGGGCTGGAAGCGGCACATAACAGTGGTATTATTCACAGGGATGTGAAGCCCCAGAATATCATCATTTCCACAGACGGAAAGGTTAAAGTTACAGATTTCGGAATTGCGAGGGCAGCTACGAATAATACCATCAGCACTGCTGTTATGGGATCTGTGCACTACAGTTCTCCGGAGCAGGCAAGAGGCGGATACAGTGACGCCAAAAGTGATATTTATTCACTGGGGATTACGTTATATGAGATGCTCACTGGTCATGTACCGTTTGACGGGGAGTCTACGGTGGCCATCGCCATCAAGCATCTGCAGGAGGAGATGAAGTCACCGGAAGTATATGTGGCAGATCTGCCAAGGAGTACGGTGCAGATTATTTATAAATGTACACAGAAGAGTCCGGACCGTCGTTATGCCAACATGACGGAACTGATTCGGGATCTGAAGGAATCACTGGTGAATCCGGACGGAGATTTCGTACAGATTGCCAGCAATGCAGGCGGAAGAACCGTAGTGATCTCAAAAGAAGAGCTGGGAGCGATCAAAGATGGCTATAACAGTGCAAGAGCATCACAGGAAAATATTTTCCATCCGGTAAATCCGGCAGAAAACGGTGCGGCAGGACCGGAAGACTTCGGTCAGGAGTATCAGTCCGGATATGATCCATATACCTACGGAGTAGATTCCAGGATGTATGGTGGCCGTGGATATGATTATCAGGGCGAGGGTTTTGACGGGAACAGAAATTATCAGTATGATGAGGAGGATGAGAAAGGTATATTGAATCCAAAGCTGGAAAAAATCATGACAGTAGGCAGTGTGATTATTGCTGTTTTAATTGCAGCAATCTTTCTTGGCCTGATTGCCAATGCACTGGGTATTTTTAAATTCAGTCTTCCTGGGCTGTTTACACAAAAGACAACAGAGAGTACAGAAGTTCAGGCAGGAGCAAATACAACGGGAAGCAGCAGTGACACTACTTCCGGACAGGTGCAGCAGGATGGCGGAAGCGGAACAGTTTCTCAGGATCAGACTGCGACAGATGCAGTTACAACTGAGGCACAGACAGAGAGTACTGCTACCGTGACGGAGACAGAGACAGAATCACCGATTCAGATTGAAAGTGGAAGCACTACAGTACCGAATGTGACAGGAAAGGATTATGATACTGCGTATGATACACTGATGCAGGCAGGCTTTTATGTATCCAGACAGGATGATGCCAGCGATA
Organism: uncultured Marvinbryantia sp.; assembly: GCA_934394985.1. GTDB lineage: Bacteria > Bacillota > Clostridia > Lachnospirales > Lachnospiraceae > Marvinbryantia. The sequence goes on along the minus strand of CAKRRF010000003.1, from coordinate 101,944 downwards.
CGGTAGCAGCCGGTACAGTAATCAGCCAGAGTATGACGGGGAATGCAACACCGGGAAGTACGGTGATTCTGATTGTCAGCAGTGGCCCGGATGACGGTTCAGCTTCCGGCGGTACCTGGATGTGCAACGCACAGTTGGAGACACCGTCCAATTATAATGGAGAAGCGGTACGACTGGTACTGGAGCAGAATGGAAGCCAGACCGTGTTATCTGAAGGAACTGCAATCACATTCCCATATGATCTGTATGTGCAGGGAGCACCGAATGTGAATACCGGACGTGTTTATCTGTATGTGTACGATGATGCGTCAGGGGACTATGAATTACTGGTAACTTATGACAATATTCCATTCAGTCAGGTAAATTAACACATGCAGGGAAAAATAGTAAAAGGAATTGCCGGATTTTATTATGTGCAGACAGAGAAATCCGGGCTTTATGAATGTAAGGCAAAGGGAATTTTCCGTAAGGAAAAGATGAAACCACTGGTGGGCGATAACGTAGAGATATCTGTTACAGATGAAGAAAAGAAAATCGGAAATGTAGATGAGATTCTCCCAAGAAAGAATACTTTGATTCGCCCGGCAGTGGCCAATATCGATCAGGTTCTGGTTATTTTTGCAGCGGCCAGTCCAAAGCCGAATCTGAATCTGCTGGATCGTTTTCTGGTATCGATGGAGAAACAGGGTGTGCCTGCGCTGCTGTGTTTTAATAAGCTGGATTGTATCGAAGAAGAGGGAAAGGATCACCTGTTTCATATCTATGAAAAGAGTGGTTGTCGGATCTTGTTCACCTGTGCCAGAACAGGAGAGGGTATCGAAGAGGTAAGGAAGATGCTGGAAGGGAAGACTACGGCAGTGGCAGGTCCTTCCGGTGTGGGAAAATCTTCTATGGTGAATCTGCTGGCACCGGAAGCGCAGATGGAGACAGGAGAGATCAGCCGCAAGATCGACAGAGGAAAACACACTACAAGGCATTCTGAGATTCTTCCGGTTGGAGTCCATACATTTATCTGTGACACACCGGGATTTAGTTCTCTGGCGGTATGGGACATGGAGAAAGAAGAATTGAAAAACTGTTTCTGTGAATTTACCAGTTATGAGGGGCAGTGCAGATTCCAGGGCTGTACGCATACTCATGAGCCGGGCTGTGCAGTGAAAGAAGCTCTGGAAGCAGGAAAAATCAGCAGGGAGCGCTATCAGAATTACCTGGAAATGTATACAGAACTGAAAGAGAAGAGGAGATATTGACATGAATATTTTATCACCGTCTATTCTGGCGGCAGATTTCACCAGACTGGGGGAACAGATCCGCGAGGTGGACAGAGCAGGGGCAGAGTATTTGCACTTTGACGTGATGGATGGTCTGTTTGTGCCAAGTATTTCTTTTGGTATGCCGGTATTGCAGTCGGTGCGTAAAGCAACAGACAGGATACTGGATGTGCATCTGATGATTGAAAATCCGGAACGTTATGTGGATGAATTTGCAGATTGCGGGGCGGATCTCATTACCGTTCATGCAGAAAGCTGTCGTCATCTGGATCGAGTGCTCAGTCAGATTCATCAGAAAGGGAAAAAAGCCGGTGTGGCATTGAACCCGGCTACGTCACTGAGCACACTGGATTATGTACTGGATAAAGCAGATATGATTCTGATTATGACAGTGAATCCGGGATTTGGCGGTCAAAAGTTTATAGAAAGCTCCTGCAGAAAGATTCGGGAGCTTAAAAATCGAATTGATGCAGCAGGACTGCATACAGATATTCAGGTGGATGGCGGAATCAATGCACAGACACTGCCGAAAGTACGAAAAGCAGGAGCAAATGTCATAGTAGCCGGATCCGCAGTTTTTAAAGGAAATATAACAGACAATGTTCTGGAATTAAAGAAGATCATGGATCAGGAAGAAGGAGCCGAAAGGTAAGAACATGAGAAAAACACTGATCATAAACGGGGGCAATATCGAGGATGATTTTGCCCTTCCTTTTTTGCAGAAAGAGAAAGCAGATTATATTATTGCAGTGGATAAAGGAATGGAATTCTGTCTGCGGGCAGGTATCAGACCAGATGAAATTCTGGGTGATTTTGATTCCGTAGATCCGGGAGTAAAGAAATATTTTGACGGGCTGGAGATTCCGGTACATGTCTATCAACCGGAAAAGGATCAGACAGATATGGAAAATGCCATGAGCCTGGCATTGAAGAGAAACAGCAGTGAGATTCTTATTCTGGGAGCAACCGGAACAAGAATGGATCATGTACTGGGGAGCATTTCCAATCTGACACTGCCATTGAAGGCGGGGGTGCCCTGCTGCCTTGTAGATGCGCATAACCGTATCCGTATGATACGGCAGGAACTGAGAATTCGTAAGGAAGAACAGTATGGAACCTATGTTTCTATTCTGCCTTTTGGCGGGGCGGTATCCGGAATTACACTGAAGGGATTTTATTATCCGCTTCATGACTATACTATGGAGGCTGGTTCGGCACTGGGGATCAGCAATGAGATTGTGGAAGAAGAAGCCAGAATCTGTCTGACATCAGGAATGCTGTTGGTGATAGAGTCCAGAGATTGAATTTGTCGTCTGATGTCGATATTTGCGGTCGGAATATCTTGCATTTATGTCGTTTTCTGTGCTAAACTGTGTGAGAATCACAGATAAGAAAGAAAAATGCAGAAATTCCGTGAAAAAGAAAATTTCTGTAGGAGGAAAAATAAACATGAAACTTGGAATCGTGGGACTTCCAAATGTTGGAAAGAGTACATTATTTAATTCATTAACAAAAGCAGGAGCAGAGTCAGCAAACTATCCTTTCTGTACGATTGACCCGAATGTGGGAGTTGTTATGGTGCCGGATGAACGTTTGAAGCTGCTGGCAGATCTTTATCATTCAGCAAAGGTCACACCTGCTGTCATCGAATTCGTTGATATTGCAGGACTGGTAAAGGGAGCTTCCAAAGGAGAAGGATTGGGAAATCAGTTCCTTGCCAATATTCGAGAGGTAGATGCAGTAGTGCATGTAGTACGTTGCTTTGAAGACCCGAATGTCATTCATGTGGATGGAAGTGTAGATCCGGTCAGAGATATTGAGACAATCAATCTGGAACTGATTTTTTCTGATATTGAGATTCTGGAAAGAAGAATTGCAAAAACGGTCAGAGGAGCGCGGAACGATAAGACGCTGGCAAAAGAGCTGGAACTGCTGAACCGCCTGAAAGCACATCTGGAGGATGGCAATCTTGCCATTACGTATCAGACTGATGATGAAGATGAACAGAAGTGGCTGGCAGAGTATAATCTTCTGACATCCAAGCCTGTTATTTTTGCAGCAAATGTATCAGAGGACGATCTGGCAGATGACGGTGCATCCAATCCATATGTACAGGAAGTCAGAGAGCATGCAAAAGAACAGCATAGTGAAGTATTCGTGATCTGTGCACAGATTGAACAGGAGATTGCAGAACTGGAAGACGATGAAAAGAAGATGTTTCTGGAGGATCTTGGATTATCAGAATCAGGTCTGGAAAAACTGATCAGAGCAAGTTATCGCCTGCTCGGACTGATCAGCTACCTGACAGCCGGTGAGACAGAGACACGGGCATGGACCATTAAAGTAGGTACCAAGGCACCACAGGCAGCCGGAAAGATCCACTCAGACTTTGAAAGAGGATTCATTCGTGCCGAAGTGGTAAATTATAAAGATCTTCTGGACTGTGGCAGTTTGTCAGCAGCGAAAGAAAAAGGCCTGGTAGGTCTGGAAGGAAAAGATTACGTGGTAAAAGACGGCGATGTGATTTTATTCCGTTTTAATGTATAACAGGTAAACATACATGAATGAGACATCGATTTTGTTTCCTCATCTTCATCTGAATTTGCTCCATGTGGGAAAGAACATTTCCATAGGTGGATTTGAAATCGCTTATTATGGAATTGTGATTGCGCTGGGTATGGCGCTGGGGATATCTCTGATTTTCTACCTTGCACGGAAAAGTGGGCAGAGCGAGGATCTGTATGTGGATTTGATCCTGGTGACAATCGTCTGTTCCATAATAGGTGCCAGAATGTATTACGTTCTGTTCAGTTGGGAAGACTACAGAGATAATCTTGCGGAGATCTTTCATATTCGCGGTGGAGGCCTGGCGATTTATGGTGGCGTACTGGCCGGAATTCTGACGATTATGATTTTTGCAAAACGAAGAAAGCAAAACGTCTGGCTTTTGATGGACACAGTTTGTCCTGGACTGGTGGTTGGACAGATTCTGGGACGATGGGGAAATTTCTTCAACCGAGAGGCTTTTGGTGGCTACAGTGATGGACTGCTGGCGATGGCACTTCCTAAGGGGGCGGTACGTCAGGGAGAGGTTACAGTCCAGATGCTGCAGCACTTAAAAGTAATAGATGGAGTGGAATTTATACAGGTGCACCCGACATTTTTGTATGAATCCCTCTGGAATCTGCTATTGTTGTTCTGCCTGCTGACGTTGTGGAAACACAGAAAGTATAACGGTCAGATTGCAGCGTGTTATCTGGCGGGCTACGGTCTTGGAAGAATCTGGATCGAAAGCCTGAGAACAGATCAGCTTCTGATACCGGTATTTGGAATTCCGGTGTCGCAGATCGTTTCCGGTATATTGATTCTGTTTTCAGTTATTTTTATGATAAGAAAGCACAGACAATAAGGCAAAACTGGTAACCTCGTTCGGGAAAGAAAGGATAGGGAAAAAGAAAAGACATGAAAAGTCTGGAAACACTGAAAAGAGAAATTGAAAGAGAACGTGCAGTACTGGATGAAATGCTGACAACAAAAGGTATGTCAGAAGTGATTGAACAGAGTCAGAAGCTTGACCGTATGATTGAGAACTATCTGGACTTCGCAAAATAATAAAATTCTGAATAAAAAAGACACCCGCAAAATGGAGGCGAGTGTCTTTTTTTTCGCAGAATTGTCGAATTTTGTTAATAAAAAATGTACATATAAGTGAAAAACTACTTGTGTTTTTTGCATAAATGCTATATTATTAATCTGTAAGTGGAGAAAAGTGGTGATTAGTGGATTGAAATGGAGCAAAAGTGGTTCCGATCCCACAGGTCATACAAAGTGAAAGAGATTTTCTGAAAGCAGGTGTTATCCTTATGTTCATGGGTGAATATAACCATACGATAGACACCAAAGGCAGACTGATCATCCCTTCCAAATTCAGAGAGGAACTCGGAGATGAATTTGTGGTGACAAAGGGATTGGATGGCTGTCTCTTTGTATTTCCGAATCAGGCATGGCAGGAGTTTGAAGAAAAGCTTCGCGCATTACCGCTTACCAATAAGAGCGCAAGACAATTCTCACGTTTCTTTGTGGCAGGAGCCACACCGTGTGAACTGGACAAGCAGGGGAGAATTCTTTTGCCGGCAACGTTGAGAGAATTTGCATGTCTGGATAAAGAAGTCGTACTGACTGGAATGTTGAACCGGATTGAGATCTGGAGCAAGGATAAATGGATGGAAAACAATTCATTTGATGATATGGATGACATTGCAGAGCAGATGACGGACTTGGGGCTGATCATATAACCTGGGGAGGACTATATGGAGTTTAGTCATAAATCTGTGTTACTGAATGAGACAATCGATGCATTGCGGATCAAACCGAATGGCATTTATGTAGATGGTACACTTGGCGGTGGAGGACATTCTTATGAAATATGTAAAAGACTGTCTGACAAGGGAAGGCTGATCGGAATCGATCAGGATGCAGCAGCTATTGAAGCTGCAACAGAGCGCTTAGGGGAGTTTAAAGATAGAGTAACGATTATCCGCAGCAATTACTGCGAGATGAAACGACAATTGAATAGTATTGGAGTGACGGCAGTAGACGGAATCATTTTAGACCTTGGTGTTTCCTCTTACCAGCTGGACACAGCAGAGCGCGGCTTTACCTATCGGGAAGATGTGCCGCTGGACATGAGAATGGATCAGCGGCAGGCACGTACTGCAAAAGATATTGTGAACGAATATAGTGAGATGGAATTGTATCGCATCATCCGGGACTATGGGGAGGACAGGTTCGCAAAGAATATTGCAAAACATATTGTGCAGGCAAGGCAGGAAAAGCCTTTGGAAACAACTGGGGAGTTGATCCAGGCGATAAAGGCGGCGATACCTATGAAAGTCAGAGCAGTGGGAGGACACCCGGCTAAAAAGACATTTCAGGCTATTCGAATTGAACTGAACAATGAACTGGGAGTATTAAAGGATTCACTGGATGATATGGTAGATTTGCTGAATGATGAAGGCAGACTCTGTATCATTACCTTCCATTCACTGGAGGACCGGATCGTAAAGAACCATTTCCGGACAAGTGAGAATCCGTGTATCTGTCCGAAAGAGTTTCCGGTATGTGTGTGTGGTCGGAGATCAAAGGGAAAAGTCATAACAAGAAAGCCTATCTTGCCGGGCGAAGAGGAACTGGAGGAAAATTCCAGATCCAAGAGTGCAAAATTAAGAGTATTTGAAAGAAGTATTTAGAAGGAGAGTGCGATGGCTGCGTCAGAAAGAAGCATACAATCAAACAGAAGAACCAATCATGCTTCGCAGAAACGAAGCTATACGAATACCTATATTGACGGGAATGTGATCCGTCATGTGGAAGCTGTACCACAGCAGCGGACCGACCGCAGAAGAAGAGAACAGGAACAGAGACGTCAGGAAGCAAAAGTAAGAGCCAGAAGAAACAGAGAGCGGGCACTTCGTATGAATGTGCCATATGTATCATTCCTGACAGCTGTATCAGTAGCTACGGTATTTGTCTGTGTGAATTTTCTTCAGCTTCAGTCTGAAGGAATCAGTTACCGGAATCAGATCGCATCTCTGGAGAGTCAGCTCACAGAACTGAAGCTGGCGAACGATAATGCTTACGAAGAAGCGTTATCTTCCGTAAATATGGAAGAAGTCAAGAACATTGCTGTAAATGATCTTGGCATGACTTATGCCGATGAGGGACAGATTATATCCTATAACAATCAGAATGGGGATTATATCCGTCAGTATGCGGAGATCCCGGCTGAGTAAATGAGCAGGTGGCCGAATTGGGAACAAAACGAAAAAGAGAACAGAAATTTACGAGGCAAATGCAAATAAAGCTTATGGCTATATTTGCATTTGTTTTATTACTGCTGGTTGCCCTGAATCTGGTGATTGCACAGATTAATGTAACCAATGGAGATAAGTATGCCAAACAGGTGTTATCTCAGCAGACCTATGACAGCAGAACGATTCCGTATCGGAGAGGAGAGATTCAGGACCGGAATGGAAATGTGCTGGCAAAGAGTGAAAAAGTCTATAACGTGATTCTGGACTGTTATGCCATTAACAGTGTGGAAGATTACATTGAACCGACGATTGCAGCAGTGTCAGAACAGCTAGATCTGGATTCCGCAACAGTGCGTGATGTGATTTGCAGTGAAGAGACAAAGGACAGCCGTTATCAGGTAATCAAAAAAGAGATCAGTCTGGAAGAAAAGCAGGCATTTGAAGACTATATCGATACTTCGGAAGAGAAATCCATGTCTCAGGCAAAGCGAGAAGAACTGGAAAATGTGCAGGGAGTATGGTTTGAAGAAGATTATATACGAACCTATCCGATGGACACACTGGCCTGTACCGTTATCGGCTTTGCCAATAAGCTGAATGATGGAATCTCCGGTCTGGAATCCTATTACACAGATGTACTGAACGGCGTAGACGGACGGGAATATGGTTATCTGAATCAGGATATGGAACTGGAAGAAAATATCATTGAACCGGAAGACGGCAACAGTATCGTCACGACCATCGATATGAACATTCAGCAGGTGGTGGAAAAATACATTGCCCAGCTGGAAGAAGAAAATAAGAACGGTCCAAGGGAAAAGACCGCAGGACATGCCAGCCTCAACACCGGTGTGATTGTGGCGAATCCGAATAATGGCGAGATTCTCGCCATGGCGACAGACAAGAACTTCAACCTGAATGATCCACAGAATCTGGATGGATGGTACACTGAAAAAGAACAGAAAGCCATGACAGAAGAAGAAAAGAGTGAGGCACTCAGCAGTCTCTGGTACAACTTCTGTGTATCCGAAGCATTTGAACTTGGTTCTACTTACAAGCCCAATGTAGTAGCAGCTGCACTGGATTCAGGAAGTATCACGGAGGACTTTGGTATGACCTGTATCGGATATCTGCAGCCACTGGCCAATGAAGATCCGATTGCCTGTACCGGAAACCATGGAGAAGAATCCATCAAAGATATTATCAGGAACTCCTGTAACCCGGGTATGATGACCATCGGTTTCCAGATGGGAATAGAGACATTTTGCAAATATCAGGATATTTTTGGATTTGGCAAGAGAAGTGGTATTGATCTGCCAAATGAAAATGCCGGCTATTTGTATAATACGAACACCATGGGAACCATGGAGCTGGCGACCTGCTCTTTCGGACAGGGATTTACAGCAACCATGGTTCAGGAACTCCAGGCATTTTGTGCAGATGTGAACGGAGGCTATCTGTATAAGCCGCATGTAGTAAAACAGGTGTTGGATTCTGATGGTGGTGTAGTCAGAAACATTGATCCGCTGGTGATGGCACAGCCGGTATCTTCGAAAACTTCTTCACTGATCCAGGAATATCTGGAAGCAGTAGTGACAGATGGTACTGCGACTTCTGCAGCCATTCCGGGATATCGTATTGGAGGTAAAACAGGAACAGCGGAGAAACTGCCGCGTGGAGATGGACGTTATATTATTTCCTATATCTGTGCGGTGCCGATAGATGATCCACAGGTAGTAGTTTATACGGTGATTGATGAACCAAACATTGAGAATCAGGAAGACGGAAGCTATACCAAAGATCTGGCAAAAAATATACTGACAGAGATTCTTCCATATCTTGGTATTTATCCGACAGAAGAAATTACGGAGGAGGAACGCCAGTCACTTGGTATTCAGGTGGAAAAAGAAGGCGGTAATACACAGTGGGTATCCCAGTATGTCTATGACGAATATGGTAATCTGATGTACGATGAGACGACCTGGGAGCCAATGACCGAGATGGTAGAAGTAGATGAGAATGGCAATGTGGTATCCTCAGAGAGTGAAGACACCGGTGACAACGGCAGCCTGTATGGCAATGTAACACCTCCGGAACCGCAGGGAGAAGAGCAGATCGATGAAAACTGGTCAGATGGTGTGACAAATGAAGATCTGCAGATCGGTACACAATAAAAACTAATACCCCCGCAGGAACTTTCATAGATTAAAAGAAAGGACACTGCGGGGGATTTTTTATGCATACGTATCATAAAAGAAAAATACTGATGGTTTTTACCGGTGCTGTTCTGCTGTTGCTTTTGCTGGCGGTGAGGCTGGGATGGCTGATGGTGGGGAAATCTGATTATTATGCAAAAAAGGCAAAGGATCTTCATGAAAGAGAAAGAAGTATCAAGGCGGAAAGGGGAGAAATCTGGGATCGCAACGGAACCGTCATTGCAGCAAACCGAACTGTCTGTACGGTATCTGTCATACACAGTCAGATTACGGATCCGGAAACCGTGATTCGGGTGCTGACCGAAGAACTTGAAATGAAGGAAGAGGCAGTCAGAACCAGAGTGGAAAAAAGAAGTTCGATAGAAAGGATTCGCACGAATGTACCCAAAGAAATCGGAGACAGGATTCGTCAACAGGAACTGGCAGGTGTCAAAGTAGATGAAGATTACAGACGCTATTATCCTTATGGGGAGCTGGCTTCTACCGTAATAGGGTTTACCGGAGGAGATAATCAGGGAATTGTGGGACTGGAGGTAACATACGATAAGATTTTACAGGGTACATCCGGAAAGATACTGACGATGACAGATGCGAGGGGAGTGGAGCTGCCGGATGCCGGAGAAGAACGGCAGGAACCAACCGCCGGTTGTACCCTTCAGACCAGTCTGGATATGAATATTCAGATGTATGCCACACAGGCAGCCTTGCAGGTTATGGAAAAAAAACAGGCAGATGGTGTATCCATTCTGATTATGAGACCGGAAAACGGAGAGATCCTTGCGATGGTAAATGTACCGGAATATGATCTGAATGATCCTTTTACGCTTCCGTTTCGCACAGAAGGAATGAGCAGCCAGGAACTTCAGGATGCCAGAAATCAGATGTGGCGTAATGACTGTATCAACGATACCTATGAACCGGGATCTACATTTAAGATCATCACAGCTTCCGCAGGACTGGAGGAAGGTGTGGTATCGCTGAAGGACACTTTTTTCTGTCCGGGATATAAAATTGTTGATGACAGAAGAATTCGCTGCCATAAGGTGGGAGGACACGGAACAGAGAACTTTGTACAGGCGGCACAAAACTCCTGTAATCCAGTTTTTATCGAAGTGGGGCTTCGGCTTGGCGTGGAGAGATATGATCATTATTTCAGAAAGTTTGGACTTCTGGAAAAGACCGGTATTGATCTTCCGGGAGAGGCTGGTACCATTATGCACAACCCTGAAAAGATGGGAGAGGTGGAACTGGCTACCGTTGCATTCGGACAGTCCTTTCAGATTACACCCGTGCAGCTGGCAGCTACCGTGTCTTCTCTGATCAATGGCGGAAAGCGAATTACGCCGCATTTGGGCGTCAGCATCCGTAGCAGTGACGGGGTGCTGCTTCAAAAACTGGAATATCCGGAGGGGAAGCAGATTCTTTCGAAGGAGACTTCACAGACCATGCGATATGTACTGGAACAGGTAGTAGACGGAGGAAGTGGGAAAAATGCTTATATCGAAGGATATCGGATCGGCGGGAAAACAGCCACGTCGGAGACACTGCCCCGCAGTGCCAATCAGTATATTTCTTCATTTATCGGTTTTGCACCTGCCGAGGATCCCCGGGTAGTAGGGCTGTGTGTGATTCACAATCCGAAGGGGGTTTACTATGGCGGGACCATCGCAGCACCGGTCATCCGGGATATTTTTGCCAATATTCTGCCTGGCCTGGGAATAAAAAAATCAGAAGTGGAAAGTAATGGGGAAACCGGACTGATTCCATGAGACAACTTTCAGTTGCCAGATACTATAAAAAGACGTATAATTCATATATATAGTCTTTTGGAGGAAGAAAAAATGATAAGCATAGAAGTGATTCTGGCGTTACTTATTGCTTTTGCAATAAGCGTATTATTGAGTCCATTTGTGATTCCATTTTTAAGAAAACTGAAGATCGGGAATACAGAGAGGGAAGAGGGCGTACAGTCACACCTGAAAAAGGCAGGAACACCGACGATGGGCGGTCTGATCATACTGATCAGTGTACTGATTACCTCTTTATTGTTTGTGGGAAGATATCCGCGAATCATTCCGATTCTGTTTCTGACACTGGGATTTGGAATTATAGGATTTCTGGATGATTACCTGAAGGTGGTACTGCGCAGATCTGACGGTCTGATGCCAAAGCAGAAGTTTCTTTTGCAGATTGTAGTGACGACCATATTTGTAGTGTACATACTGGTAGTAGATCCGGATTGTCTGATTATGCTGCTGCCATTTACGCATGGCATGTATTTTGACTGCAAGTGGCTTACAGTGCCTCTGGTATATTTTGTGGTGCTTGGTACGGTAAACGGAGTCAACTTTACGGATGGTCTGGATGGACTGGCTACCGGCGTGACCACTATGGTAGCAGTATTCTTTACGGTGGTAGCGATTGGTACCAATGCAGGTATTGAACCGATCACAGCAGCAGTCACAGGAGCGCTGCTTGGATTTTTGATGTTCAATTCGCATCCGGCAAAGGTATTTATGGGAGATACCGGTTCCCTTGCACTGGGAGGATTTGTGGCAGGTACAGCCTATGTTTTGCAGATCCCGATTCTGATCCCGGTATTTGGACTGATTTATCTGATTGAAGTGCTGTCTGTTATCATTCAGGTGACATATTTTAAGAAAACCGGCGGAAAGCGTTTTTTCAAAATGGCGCCGATTCATCATCATTTTGAGTTATGCGGATGGTCCGAGACACAGATTGTTGCATTGTTTACAGTAGTGACAGCACTGCTCTGTCTGATCTGTCTGTATGGATTATAGTTATTATTTAGATATGTGGTAAAATTTGGAGGCAAACATGAATTTACAGAATAAAAAAGTACTGGTATTCGGCACCGGTATCAGTGGAATTGCAGCAGCCAGTCTGCTGGAAGACCAGGGTGCGTGTCCGGTATTATTTGACGGAAATACACAGCTGGAAGAAAAAACAATCCGGGAAAAGCTGCCAGAAGGAAGCAAAGCCGAGATCATTCTTGGGGATCTGACCGAAGCACAGATTCAGATGCTTGATCTGGTTGTATTAAGTCCAGGGGTACCAACGGACCTTCCACTGGTCAACCGTATGAGAGACGCCGGACTGAAGATCTGGGGAGAAATCGAGCTGGCTTATGAATACAGCAAGGGGGATGTGCTTGCTATTACAGGTACCAATGGTAAGACTACTACCACCAGTCTTTTGGGAGCTATTATGCAGCATGCAAAAGAATCTGCATTTATTGTGGGAAATATTGGAATTCCTTATACACAGATTGCAGAGAAGACAGAAGAACAGTCTGTGACAGTAGCCGAAATCAGCAGCTTTCAATTGGAGACGATCGAGAAGTTCCATCCGAAGGTCAGTGCAATTCTGAATATTACACCGGATCATCTGAATCGCCATCATACGATGGAAGAGTATATCAGGGTAAAGGAACTGATTACAGAGAACCAGACAGAAAAAGATACCTGCGTTCTGAATTATGAAGACGAAGTACTGCGTGAATTTGGAAAAACTCTGAAATGTCAGGTTATATTTTTCAGCAGTCTGCGTACATTAGAAAAGGGCATCTATCTGAACAAAGAGATGATGGAATACAATGACGGCACAAAGATCACCACGATCTGCAGTGTGAAAGAACTGAATCTGCCTGGCAGACACAATTATGAAAATGTCTGTGCAGCAGTGGCCATGGCACTTGCCTATGGCATCAGCCTGGAAGATATCCGATATGTACTGGTTCGTTTCAAAGCGGTAGAACACCGAATTGAATATGTGACAGACGTAAACGGCGTGGTATATTACAATGACTCCAAGGGAACCAATCCGGATGCGGCAATTAAAGGCATTCAGGCCATGGATCGTCCGACACTTCTGATCGGGGGCGGCTATGATAAAGATTCCTCTTATGAAGAATGGATTCGTGCATTTGATGGAAAAGTAAGATATCTGGTTCTGCTGGGGCAGACAAGAGAAAAGATCGCAGAAGCAGCAAAGAACTGCGGTTTTAACGACGTGGTTCTGACTGACTCTCTGGAAGAGGCTGTGGCATTTTGTGCGGAACATGCCAATCCGGGAGATGCAGTACTTCTTTCTCCGGCCTGTGCAAGCTGGGGAATGTTCCCTAACTATGAAGTGAGGGGAAAAAGATTTAAAGAGCTGGTGTATCAGCTGAAGCAATAATGTGATACAAAAAACAGGGAAGTGGTAGCCTTAAAAGCAGCAAAGCAGGATTGTATGCTTCTGATCGCAGTTCTGGTACTGGAAGTATCAGGACTGCTGATACTTTACAGCGCCAGTGCCTATAATGGGCAGGTAAGATTTGCAGACAGCTGTTATTATCTGAAAAAACAACTGCTGGCAACGATACCGGGTATTCTGGCTATGATACTGATTTCCAAAATGGACTATCATCAGATAGCAGGATTTGCACCAATTGCCTATATCAGTGCCTGTGTATTATCCGGGCTGGTGTTGCTGGCAGGAGATGCTTACAATGGATCCAGACGCTGGCTGTCCATAGGACCGCTGTCTTTCCAGCCTTCTGAATTTGCCAAGCCGGCGGTGATTTTGTTTCTTTCAGGTATCATCAGTAAAAAAGAAAAGACAGGAAATGATCTGGGGTCGTTACTTCTGTGTATGATTCTGGTTCTGCCGATTGTGGCACTGGTGGGAACCAACAACCTGAGTACAGCCATCATTATTCTGGGGATTGCTGTGATGCTGGCATTTGTATCCAGACCGGGATATGCACAGTTTTTGTGGATTGGACTGACAGGAGCGGGCTTTACAGCACTGTTTCTGATGATGGAACAGTATCGTCTGGAGAGACTGGCCATCTGGAAAAATCCTGAGGCACACGAAAAAGGGTTTCAGACGATTCAGGGGCTGTATGCCATCGGATCAGGTGGCTTGTTTGGATCAGGGTTTGGAAAGGGAATCCAGAAGCTGGGATTTGTGCCGGAAGCACAGAATGATATGATTTTTTCCATCATCTGTGAAGAAACAGGCTGGATAGGAGCTATGCTGCTGCTGATCTTATTTGGAATAGTATTGTGGCGTCTTATGGTGATTGCCACACATGCCCGAGACAGACTTGGCGCATTTCTGACAGCCGGGATTATGGCGCATATAGCTATACAGGTGATTCTGAATGTGGCAGTGGTGACCAATTCGATACCGAATACCGGAATTACATTGCCATTTGTCAGTTATGGTGGAACATCGTCCCTGTTTCTCCTGACAGAGATGGGGATTGCCCTTTCGGTAAGTCAGTGGCAGAATCATGAAAAATGCATATAATAATCTATAGTACTCCCGATGCAGGAGGCATAGAATGGGCAGAATTCATGTAGCAGGAGGAAAGCCGCTTCTCGGAGAAACTGCAATACAGGGAGCCAAAAACGCAGCATTGCCACTGATGGCAGCATCGTTGCTGCATAAAGGAACCACGGTTCTTCATAATTGCCCGGATATCGCAGATGTATCCTGTATGAGAATGCTGCTGGAAGATCTGGGATGTCAGACTGAGTTCCGGGATCATACCATGTATATTGATGCCAGTGTGATCAGAAAGACGGAGCCGGATGCATTTCTGACAGCCAGAATGAGGGGCTCGGTACTGCTGATGGGAAGTCTTCTGGGAAGAATGGGAGAAGTGATTCTGCCATTCCCAGGTGGATGCGTCATTGGAAACAGACCGGTGAATTATCATCTGGATATCATGAGAAAGCTGGGAGCAGAAGTGCTCTGTCAGGACAACCGGATGATACTTAGAAGTAAGAGGTTAAGGGGAAACAGGGTTTCAATGAGCTTTCCAAGTGTGGGAGCTACTGAAAATACAATTCTGGCTGCAGTGCTTGCAGGGGGAGTGACAGAATGCAGATGCTGTGCCAGAGAACCGGAGATCGGGGAACTGTGCAGATTTCTTTCTGGCAAAGGGGCACAGATACAGCAGGAAAAAAATACAGTCAGAATAATCGGAACACAGCAACTGCAGGACAGTGAATATACATTGATGCCGGATCGAATCGTGGCAGGAACTTATTTGCTGGCAGCGGTGGCCACAAAAGGCAACATCTGTCTCCATCAGGTTCCGGCAGAGTCGCTGGGAGCCTTGCTGGAGCTTTTACAGCAGGCAGGCGTAATACTGTCAATGAAAGAAGAAAAACGTTATCCGAAACATACCGGAAAGATACTCTGGGCAGACTGCAGGCAGATACGGCCGCAGGAGCTGTGGACAGATACGGCACCTTACCCCGGCTTTCCTACTGACCTTCAGTCACAGCTGATGGCGGCAGCAGCGGCAATTCCGGAATGGCAATGTCATATCAGAGAAAATGTCTTTGAAGATCGTTTTGTGATTGCCAGAGAACTGAGAAAAATGGGAGCAGAGATAGAAATATGCCAGAATCAGGCTTTTGTACGAGGCAGCTCTGGGCTGAAAGCAGCAAAACTGAAGGCACGTGAACTGAGGGGCGGAGCCGCACTTGTACTGGCTGCGCTGGCGGCAGAGGGAGTCAGTGAGATTGAACCGGATGATTATATCAGAAGAGGTTACGAGCAGATTGACCGCGATCTGAAAGAACTTGGGGCAGAGATCCGAATATCCGGCGGATAAAGTGCCAGCATAAAAAGGAGTAAAAACGATGCAGCTACAGAAGAAAAAAGCAAGAAAACCAATATACATCATATTCATGATTCTGGTAAGTATCATCGTGATAGGGCTGTTTATTGTATTTGGCCTGTTTCATATCCGCCAGGTGGATGTGACTGGAAACGAATATTATTCCGCAGACGAGATCCAGAAAATGGTTATGTCAGATTCTTTAAGCGAAAATTCCCTGTATCTGACCTGGAAATACCGTCAGCCGGATGCGGCAGAAAATCTGACTTTTTTAAGTGCCGTAGATGTTTCTATGATCAATCCGTATCATGTGCAGATTAAAGTATATGAAAAGAGTATTGTGGGATATCTGATGTATTCCGGATCTATGGTATATTTTGATAAAGACGGTGTGGTAGTTGAGATTTCGCAGGAGACCAGAGAAGGAATTCCGGCCTATTCTGGAATTGCCATCAGTGAACCAAAAGTGTCCGAAAAGATACCGGTGGCCGAGGAAGATTTTCTGGAAGATATTATATCCGAAGCTCAGATGATACAGGAGATTCTCTGCCAGAATGGAATTATTCCAAAAGAAATTCATTATGATGACAAACAGCAGCTGATTTTATATTTTGCGAATAACAGAGTTATGCTTGGGGATAATTCTTATATGGAAGAGAAGCTTTCTAACCTGCAGGCACTGATGCCACAGATGGAAGAACTTTCCGGAACGCTGCATATGGAAAACTACACAGCAGGTACTACGACCATCACCTTCAAGAAGGGAGAAAAGGGAGAAGAAGAACTGCTGATGAATGTAAATCAGCCGGAGGGCACTGCCGAAGAAGGCGGTGATGAAAACTCAGCAGATGCAGAAAGAGAAGAAAGTACAGAAGAGAGCGAAGAAAAGAACGGATACAGTGAGAACAGCGGTACGTTTTCCACAGATGCCAGCGGCAACGATACTTATACGGATGCTAGCGGTAACGTGACCAATAATATGGATCAGATGTATCTGGGAGATGACGGAGAGATCATTTCTGACGGTTACGGCTATATAGATCCTTATACAGGAGCCTATATTTTAAACTAAATAGCCGCGAATCAAAAAAAATACTTGATTAATGAAAAAAAAACCTATATGATAGAAGAAATAGTGGAAAATACTGTCGTCGGACAGAAGGACAGAAGGAGGAAGTACCTTGTTAGAAATTATGTCAAATGAAGCTGAAGCAGCAGCCAAGATTATTGTCATCGGCGTAGGCGGTGCAGGTAATAATGCTGTGAACAGAATGGTAGACGAGACAATTGCCGGTGTTGAATTCATCGGAGTAAATACAGATAAACAGGCATTAGATCTTTGCAGAGCACCTCATACAATTCAGATTGGTGAAAAGGTGACCAAAGGACTCGGTGCAGGAGCAAAGCCTCAGGTTGGTCAGCAGGCTGCTGAGGAGAGCGCAGAAGAGATTAAAGAAGCAGTTCAGGGAGCGGATATGGTATTCGTTACCTGTGGTATGGGTGGCGGAACCGGAACAGGTGCAGCACCGGTAGTAGCAGGAATTGCAAAAGAGATGGGAATCCTTACGGTAGGTGTAGTTACCAAGCCTTTCCGTTTTGAAGCAAAGACCCGTATGAACAATGCAATCGCTGGTATTGAGAAGTTAAAAGATAATGTGGATACACTGATTGTCATCCCGAATGACAAGCTTCTGGAGATTGTAGACAGACGCACGACCATGCCGGAAGCATTGAAGAAAGCAGATGAAGTACTTCAGCAGGCAGTACAGGGAATCACAGACCTGATCAACCTGCCGGCACTGATCAATCTGGACTTCGCAGATGTACAGACAGTTATGACAGATAAAGGAATTGCCCATATCGGTATCGGACAGGCCAAGGGTGATGACAAGGCACTTGAGGCTGTGAAACAGGCAGTAGCCAGTCCATTGCTGGAGACTACCATCGAAGGTGCTTCCCATGTAATTATTAATATTTCCGGTGATATTTCTCTGATGGATGCCAATGATGCAGCCAGCTATGTACAGGAGATGGCAGGAGAGAATGCGAATATTATTTTCGGTGCTATGTATGATGATACATATGCCGATGAAGCAACCATCACTGTTATTGCTACAGGTCTGACAGACATGACATTGGAAGAGCCAAAGAAGACAACAAAGACAACGGCAAATAAGAGAATTGTACCAGAGTTCAGTCAGACAGCTGCATCCATGCAGTCTATGAAGATGCCAAATCTGAATACATCCATGCCGTCTATGCAGAGCAGTTCTGGAAGATTAAAAGCACCGGAGAGTAAAGTGCAGGAAAGAGATATCCAGATTCCGGATTTCTTAAAGAGAAGATAGAAATGTATAGAAGAGGCTGTTATGGCAGCCTCTTTTTGTGTTGATACAAAAGGTGTTATTTTTTGCAAAAAGGAAAGAAGAAAATGAGAGAGTGGAAAAAGAAGATTGGGTTACTGTTGATGTGCATGGTATGTGTGTGGTGCGTAATGCCTCAGATCAGAGCACAGGCCAATGTCGTTATCGTTCTGGATCCGGGACATGGCGGCAGCGAATCCGGTGCAACCCGTACCTGGAACGGAAAAACCTATAAAGAAGAGGTCATTAATCAGAAAATAGCAAATTATTGTAAGGCAGAGCTGGAGACTTATGAAGGTGTGACGGTTTATATGACCAGAACCAGTGTATCCCAGCCAGCTCAGGATCGTGAGACCCGGCTGAATATAGCCAAGGCAAAAAAAGCAGATGCGCTGGTAAGCTTACATATTAATTCGACAGGAGCTGACGCTCAGAATTCCAGTACCGGTGCCTATTGCTGTGTTCCATCTAAGAGCAAATATCCGGACAGAAAAAGTGAGACAGCAAAAGAGGCAAGAGCGCTGGCAAGTACCATCCTGAAGGAATTGAACAGTCAGGTAGGGCTGAAGAATAACGGATATTGGATTGATGATGAACTGGGAATCATTGTATTTGGACAGAAAAGCAATTATTCTGCTTCCCAGGCAGCAAAATGGGGAATGTCCAAGAGTACGATTAATAAAAAAATCCCGAGTTTTATTGTAGAGCATTGCTTTGTAAATAATAAAAATGACTGTAAAAAATATATCAATACGGATGCACAGATAAAGAAGCTGGGGCAGGCCGATGCAGCAGGAATTGCAAAATATTATGGATTGAGTAAAAAAGGTGCATCTGGCAGTAATGAGAATAAGAATACCGAAAATACAGAAAATACTAACACCGAAAATAATAATACAGATGTAAAGAAAGGTGTAGTGAAGCAGGGAAGCAGCCTGTATCTGTATGATCAGTCTGGAAAAACCATGAAGGGACTGGTGAAATACGCCAAACATTATTACTATGCATCTTCAAAAGGTAAGCTGACGACAGGATGGAAAACGATCAACGGCAAACGATATTATTTTGACAGGAAGACCGGAGCAGCAAAGACCGGACTGCAGAAGATCGGAAAGTACAAATATTATTTCACCGGAAAAGGCGTCATGAAAAAGAAATGGGTTACCATTCAGAAAAAGCGCTATTATTTCAGCAAAGTCAACGGTCGTCTGCTGACAAATTATTGGCTGAAGTATAACAACAAGTGGTATTATCTGGATAAGAAGGGTACCCCGTACCTGAACGTTACCAAAACCATTAAGGGTAAGAAGTATACCTTTAATAAAAAAGGTGTATGTACCAACAAATAAAAAGAGACAGAATATGGAGACAGAGATGTTTGATATTCAGGAAGAATTAAAAAAACTCCCGGCTAAGCCGGGAGTTTATATTATGCATGACGAAAAAGATGCAATTATATATGTGGGAAAAGCCATCAGTCTGAAAAACCGTGTCCGGCAGTATTTTCAAAGCAGCCGGAACAAGGGCCCCAAAATTGAACAGATGGTGACCAGAATCTGTCGGTTTGAATATATCGTTACTGATTCAGAACTGGAAGCTCTGGTGCTGGAATGTAATCTGATCAAGGAACACAGACCAAAATATAATACAATGCTGAAGGATGATAAGACCTATCCTTATATAAAAGTGACAGTGGGAGAGGAATTCCCTCGCATCCTTTTCTCGCGTACGATGAAAAAAGACAAATCCAGATATTTTGGACCTTATACCAGTGCAGGAGCTGTCAAAGATACGATCGAACTGATGAATAAACTGTTTCATCTGCGGATCTGCAACAGGAACCTGCCACGGGATATCGGATTGGAGCGTCCATGTCTGAACTATCATATTAAACAATGTGATGCACCATGTCAGGGATATATCAGTAAAGAAGCATATCGGCAACAGGTGGAGCAGGCACTGGAGTTTCTGAACGGAAATTATAAACCGATTCTTCAGATGCTGGAAAGTCAGATGCTAGAAGCATCCGAAGCACTGGACTTTGAGCATGCCATTGAACTCAGGGATTTGTTAAACAGTGTAAAACAGGTGGCACAGAAGCAGAAGATTACCGCAAGCGATGGTGAAGATAAAGATGTGATTGCGGTATCGACAGACCGCAGAGAGGCTGTTGTACAGGTGTTCTTCGTTCGCGATGGACGGCTGATTGGCCGGGAGCATTTTTATCTGCAGGTGGCGCCTCATGACAATCGCAGTACGATTATTAACAGTTTTCTGAAACAGTTTTATTCAGGAACACCGTTTATTCCAAAAGAAATTATGCTGCAGGAAGAGATCGAAGACCGTGAGGTTCTGGAGCAGTGGCTCAGCGCGAAACGCAGCGGGAAGGTCGCTATTCGTGTGCCACAGAGAGGGACCAAGGAAAAACTGGTGGAACTGGCAGAGAAAAATGCACGTATGGTGCTGATTCAGGACAGTGAAAAGATCAAAAGAGAAGAGAGCCGTACCATTGGGGCAATGAAAGAGATTGGGAACTGGCTGGGACTGGAGGAGCTGATGCGTGTAGAAGCATTTGATATTTCCAATATCAGCGGTTTTGAATCAGTCGGTTCCATGATTGTATATGAAAAAGGCAAGCCAAAGCAAAGTGATTATCGTAAGTTTAAGATCAAGACAGTAAAAGGACCGGATGATTATGCCAGCATGGAAGAGGTGTTGAGACGTCGGTTTACCCATGGCATGACAGAACAGCAGGAGGGAAATGCGGCTTACGGAAAGTTTAGCCGTTTTCCGGATCTGATCATGATGGATGGGGGAAAAGGACAGGTAAATGTGGCGCTGCGTGTGCTGGATGAACTGGGCCTTGTCATTCCGGTATGTGGTATGGTCAAGGACGATCATCACAGAACCCGTGGACTTTATTATCAAAATGAGGAAATTCCCATCGACACCAGATCGGAAGGATTTCATCTGATTACCAGGATTCAGGACGAGGCGCACCGCTTTGCCATCGAATATCACCGTTCTCTGAGAGGAAAACAACAGATACATTCGGTACTGGATGACATCAGTGGTATCGGAGAAACCAGAAGAAAGGCGCTGATGCGCCGGTTTAAGTCGCTGGAAGCCATTCGGGATGCATCGCTGGAAGAACTGGAACAGACAGAATCCATGAATAAATCGGCAGCAGAAAAAGTATATAATTTCTTTCATTGATGTTAAAAAGTGGATGTGTTATACTGAACCTATGGTCAGATCGCACAAAAATGAGATCTGAAAATTAGAAAGTATGTAGTGAAGTAAGGAGAAATCAAATGGCAAGCTGTATTCCGCTGACAAAAATGGCACAACAGATGAATCTGAAGAACATGACTCCGGAGATAGATATTTCGCAGATAAAAATACATGTTCCTGATATTAACCGTCCGGCACTTCAGCTGACAGGATACTTTGATCATTTCGCATATGAGCGTGTACAGATCGTAGGATATGTGGAGTATACCTATCTGATGGGAATCCCGATGGAGCAAAAGTTACCTATCTATGAAAGGTTTGTATCATTCAAGATGCCTTGTATTATTTTTACCTCCAAGACAGAACCGGATACAGAGCTGCTGAATCTGTGCAATATTTATGGCGTTCCGGTATTTCGGACAGAGAAAGCCACATCGAATTTTATGGCAGAGATTATCCGCTGGATGAATGAGGAACTGGCACCATGCATTTCTATTCATGGCGTGCTGGTGGATGTATTCGGAGAAGGCGTGCTGATTATGGGAGAAAGCGGTATCGGCAAAAGTGAGGCGGCCCTGGAACTGATCAAGCGCGGACATCGACTGGTGTCAGATGATGTGGTAGAGATCCGTAAGATCAGTGATGTATCACTTGTGGGTACAGCACCTGATATCACCCGGCATTTTATTGAGCTGCGTGGTATCGGTATCATTGATGTCAAGACGTTGTATGGTGTAGAGAGTGTGAAGGATAATCAGACTATCGACATGGTGATCAAGCTGGAGGAATGGGATCGCGATAAGGAATACGACCGTCTGGGACTGGAAGAAGAATATACAGAATTTCTGGGAAATCGTGTGGTATGTCATTCTATTCCGATTCGTCCGGGACGTAACCTTGCGATTATTGTAGAGACGGCAGCGGTAAACCACAGACAGAAGAAGATGGGATACAATGCGGCACAGGAGCTGTACAACAGAGTGCAGCAGAATCTGGTAAAGAGAAGAGAAAACTAAATAAACGGGAGGTTGTTGCATCATGAAAAAATATGTGTTTGGAATCGATATTGGCGGTACGACAGTAAAATGTGGATTGTTCACAGTAAAAGGAGAGCTTCTGGAAAAATGGGAAATTCCAACCAGAACAGAAGAGAATGGCTCCCGGATTCTGCCGGATGTGGCAGATACAGTTCTGGAAAAGATCCGGGAAAAAGCACTGAATAAAGAAGAAATTGCCGGAATCGGAATCGGTGTACCAGGTCCGGTAAATGAGCAGGGAGAAGTCCCGGGGGCAGTAAATCTGCACTGGGGTTATGTAAATCTGGCTGTCGAGATGGAAAAAATGACAGGTCTTGCGGTGAAAGCCGGAAATGATGCGAATGTAGCAGCACTTGGAGAAATGTGGAAGGGCGGCGGTGCCGGATGCCACAGTATCGTTATGGTGACCCTTGGAACAGGTGTAGGCGGTGGTATCATTAACAATGGTAAAATCGTGACAGGTGCACATGGAGCCGGAGGAGAGATCGGTCATATTCATGTAACAGATGATGTGGAGCGCAACTGCAACTGTGGCAATCATGGATGCCTGGAACAGGTAGCCAGTGCGACCGGCATCACTTATCTGGCAAACCGCAGACTGAAAAAGGATGATATGCCATCGGTACTGCGGGAAGGAACGGTAAATGCCAAGACCGTATTTGATGCAGTGAAAGCAGGAGATGCACTGGCAAAAGAGATCGCAGAAGAATTTGGTAAATATCTTGGTACTGCACTGGCTATGGTTGCCTGTGTGGCAGATCCGGAAGTATTTGTTATCGGTGGAGGCGTTTCCAAAGCGGGACAGGTGATTCTGGATTATATTAAGAAATATTATGTGCCGTGTGCATTTATGACCTGTAAGGAAGCAGGGTTTGCACTTGCAGAGTTAGGTAATGATGCAGGTATCTACGGCGCAGCCAAGATGCTTCTGTAAAAGTATAAGAATAAAAATCAGATTTTACATCAGAAAAGCGGCTCTGCCTTACAGGGAATGAATCTCTGTGAGGCAGAGCCGTTTGACTATCAGTGAATCGAAGTAACGCTATCGGTATCAATAAATCCGAATAATTCCGTCATCATAATATTCATCTGCCGGAATATTTTCAAAGGAATTGTTTTCGCCGGTATTTCCGGTATTGCCTGCATTTTCTGAGTTTCCTGAGTTTCCGATATCAATGATACCATCCTGAGAAGTCTGTTTTGTAGTTTCGCTCTCAGATTCGCTGCTGCCTTCGATTTTGACAGCGGAACCATGTCCCGGACATGTCTCGGACGGTGCTGCGTAATTGGAGTCATCGGTAGTTCCTGTACTGCCTTCCGGACGTTTCACAAATACCTTTGTGGTGGTGGAAGGACAGGTAGCAGAGGCCAGAAGACCGGTCTGATTGCAGATCTTAGCGGTAACGTGAACATTGCAGGTTTCTGTCGGTACGGTATCTGTGGTAAAATATTCGGTCATGACCTGGGAACCTCTCGGGTCTGCATCGCACAGTCCGCTGACAGCCAGTTTACCGGATTTTTTACAGATGGTAGCGGTGGTAATACCTTCTGGCTGCGTAAAATCAGTTACCGGAAGCTCTGCATGGATTCTGGTCATAATGGCATTCCACAGTACTTTGGCATACCGGCTGTAGCTTTTGTCGGTATCCGGAAGCGCTTCGTTGTTATCGTAACCGCCCCATACACCACAGGTATAATAAGGGGTATAGCCTTCAAACCAGATATCCTTGGAAGAGTCAGTGGTTCCGGTTTTTCCGGCAACCGGCATGTCACCCAGACCGATTATCTGATAAGCTGTACCAAGTGGATTCTGGACCACATCTTCCATGGCTTTGGTCAGCAGATAAGCTGTGGAAGGCTGAAATACCTGGGTAGCAGCGCAGGTGTTATCCAGAATTACATTTCCGTTACTGTCTTCAATACGAGAATAAAACTTTGGTTTGATATAGCTGCCGCCGTTGGCAAGGGCAGCATAAGCAGCAGTCAGCTCCAGATTCACTACGCCGTCCGTTACGCCGCCAAGAGCAAGAGGCTGATAAGCATCGGTCAGAACATTGCCATTGGCATCCGTATCATTATCATATAAAGTAGTGATGCCCAGCTGTTCCAGATAATCCAGTCCTGTCTGAGGACCGATTTCAGTCAGTACCTTGACAGCCACTACATTGACAGACTTCATCAGAGCAGTGTGGATGGTTTCCAGACCGCTGTATCCATAGTCACTGTCCCAGTTTTTCAGTTCTGCACCAGATTCATATTGATAAGGAGCATTATCATAGACAGAAGCCAGAGTCTTTCCATTGTGTTCAATGGCGGGTGCATAGACTGCAATCGGTTTGAAGGTAGAGCCAGGCTGACGTCTGGTGGAGGTAGCACGATTCAGTGTCAGACTGGCTTCTTTGGAGCCACGTCCGCCCACAATTGCCTTAACATAACCGGTAGACTGTTCTATGATCACCACAGAAGCCTGTGGCTGCGGAACAAGAGACACCCGTTCACCGAGAACCGTATCGCCCTCTGCAGTCATGGCAGTCTTAAACTGTTCGGCATAAGACCGTGCAGTATCTTCATCGTAAAACATCATGCGAAAAGAAGCATCCTGCTGTTCAAAATAATCCTGAATATCACTGCTTCCATAATGAATCGTTTCACCGGAAGCTTTCTGAATACTCAGCGCATAATCCAGACCAATCAGGGTCTCCGTTGGATAGTTGGCACTGTTGGCAAATTCTTCATCACAGATTTGCTGAATGGAAGCATCCTGCACACTATAGATACGAAGACCTCCGGAATAAAGTGCACGGTAAGCCTGTGTACTGGAATATCCCTTTTCAGTCATCAGATCCTCAAGAATCTGATCAATCATGGCATCTGTGTAATAAGAATACACGCCGTTATCTTCCGTCTCAGAGGAAGCCTCCTGAATTCTGGAATAGACATCATCGGAAAGCGCATCCTGATAAGCGGCTTCTGAAATATAGCCCTGACTGAGCATGGCATTTAGTACTTTTTCCCGTCTTCTGGCATTTGCCTCAGGGTTTGTGATCGGATTATATCCGGTCGGATTCTGAGTAATGCCGGCGATTACCGTACTTTCTGAAAGCGTCAGTTCGGATACATCTTTATTAAAATAACGTTTTGCAGCAGCCTGTACCCCATAGGTACCGGCTCCGAGATTAATGGTATTCAGATAATCCTGCAGAATTTTTTGCTTCACATCTGATTTGGAAGCTGTTTTTTCCATATTTTTTTCCAGTTGCAGTGCCAGATACTGTTCTTGAAACTTACGCTTAAAGCTCTCAATCAGAGAAGATTCGCTGACCCAGTCGGTGAACACACTGTTTTTCAGCAGCTGCTGGGTAATGGTACTGGCACCTTCTGAAAAGCTTCCGCCGGTAATGCCTACGACAAAGGCACGCAGGATACCACGGACATCGATACCGTTATGTTCATAAAAACGTTCATCCTCGATGGATACAACGGCATGCTGCAGATCCTCCGGTATCTGACTGATGGCAACCGGTGTACGGTTGGAAGTAGGTGCAGTCAGCTTTTGCAGCTGGCGCCCGTCTGCATCATAGATATAGGTGGCTGCTTCCGCCGGAGCAGTGCTCAGATCCGTAATGTCCGGTGCACTTCTGATCAGTCCCTGCATAACGCCATAGCCTCCGCAGACCAGTCCGACCAGTAGCGTGACAGCGGCGAGAATCATCAGACGGGCCAGTGTCATACCGGCTTTCTGCTCAATCTTCTCGGCAGTCATATTTCGCTTCTTTTTTTGAATGTCCTGTCTTCCGTATTTCATATAGTAAATAACCTGCTTTCGTATCTTAAATATATCGTAACCACAGTATAGCAAAATATGCGGATAAAAAAAAGAGCAGGTCTGTTCGAACCGGAAAAAATGTGATAAACTAAACAGAGATTTTGGAAAATGGAGAAGGTATGGGAACAAAAATTGTATTTGAAGGCGGGGAAGATGAACTCATTGAGAAAAAGTCCCGATTTATTGCTACGGTAAAACCGGTGGATTCTGAGGAAGAGGCATTGGAATTTATTGCCGGTATAAAAAAGAAATACTGGAATGCAAGACACAACTGTTTTGCGTTTGTGATCGGAGACCGGCATGAGATTCAGCGCTGCAGTGATGATGGAGAACCTCAGGGAACGGCCGGACGGCCTATGCTGGATGTGCTTCTGGGAGAAGATATCCACAATGTGGCTGTGGTGGTTACCAGATATTTTGGCGGTATTTTGCTGGGGACAGGCGGTCTGGTACGGGCTTACTCCAAAAGTGTACAGATGGGACTGGAAGCCAGTCAGGTTATAGAAAAAAGGAGTGGAAGCAGGATCGTGATCCAGACCGATTATAATGGAGTCGGTAAGCTGCAGTATCTTCTGGGACAGCGTGGCATTCCAATTGTGGATTCTCAGTATACTGATGTGGTAAGACTGGAGCTTCTGGTGGAAGAAGATGCAGTTCCGGAATTGCGGGAAGCTGTAACAGAAGCGGCCAGTGGCAGAGCCGGCTGGGAAGAAGAAAAAGGAGTTTCCTTTGCATTTATTGACAGGGAGCCGGTGATTTTCTGATCCGTCAGCCACGCAGTTGAAATTTTCAGGGGCGTGCAGTATACTCAGGTGTGAGTCTGCACACTCAGAGAATAAGCAAGATAGGGTGTGTGGACACCCGAATGAAAATTGTTAGGGAAATAAGGGGAAAGTAACCATGTTAGAAATGGAAAAAGATAAGGCAGTCGGAGTGTTTGATTCCGGTATTGGCGGACTGACCGTGGTACGGGAGATCATGCGGAATATTCCGAATGAGAGAATTATCTATTTTGGTGATACCGCAAGGCTTCCATATGGAAATAAATCAAAAGAGACGATTATAAAGTTTTCCAGACAGATCGTGCATTTTCTGCAGACCAGAGATGTGAAGGCACTGGTGATTGCCTGTAATACAGCAAGTGCCTTTGCTTTGGAGGAGATGCAGAAAGAAGTAGATATTCCGATTATCGGGGTGGTGAAGCCGGGGGCAAAGGTAGCCTGCCGCACCACGAAAAATAACAGAATCGGAGTGATTGCCACAAAGGGAACCATTTCCAGTGGTCTGTATACAGATTTTATTCATCAGATCCGGCCGGAAGCTGAGGTCATCGGAAAGGCCTGTCCGCTGTTTGTTCCACTGGTAGAAGAAGGCTGGCGAAAAGATCCGGTGACCAGAGAAGTGGCAGCCCGTTATTTGGCAGAATTGAAGGATAAAGATATCGACACCCTGATCTTAGGCTGTACGCATTATCCGCTTTTGCGCTCCTTGATCGGAGAACTGATGGGAGAACAGGTGACACTGGTGAATCCTGCCTATGAGACAGCGCTGCAGTTGCAGGAGCTGCTTCAGGAAAAAGGGATTGCCAGTGATACCAGGCCGCAGGGAGAGAATCCGTATGAATTTTTTGTCAGTGATGCGGCAGAAAGTTTCCGGGATTTTGCCAATGCGATCCTGCCGATTGATATTGACCGGGCGAAGAAGATCAATATAGAAGAGTATTAGAAAGGATAACATATGACAGAAGAAGTTCTGGTAATGATCAAAGGCATGCAGATGATGCCGGAGGATCAGGATGAAGTAGAGATTGTGACCAGTGGAAAATATCTGAAGAAAGGCAATAAGCACTACATCACGTATGAAGAAGTGGTGGAGGGGATGGAAGGCCGGATTCAGAATCTGATCAAGCTGGATGAGCACAGTATGGAAGTGACCCGGAAGGGACTGACGAATGTGCATATGGTATTTGAAAAAGACAAAAAAAATATGACCTGTTATGAGACTCCTTTTGGTAGTCTGATGGTAGGGATTTCTGCTACCAATATTGATGTGACTGGTGGAGAAGAAAACATGGATATCGAGGTACGCTATGTGCTGGATATCAATTATGAGCATATGGCAGACTGCACTCTGAATATGAGTATCAAGTCTAAGAATAACAGGGAGTTTCATCTGAATTAAAGAAGCAGCAGGGTGACTGCTGACCCGCAGACCATAAAAAAGGAGTATGCAGATGTTGATTATCAAAAATGTGAGGATTGTGGATCCGGCATCCGCGTTGGATATGACCGGTGACATCCGTATAGAAAATGGAAAAATTGTAACAATCGGCAGTGTGGAAGCTGAAGATGGGGATCAGGTTCTGGATGGCAGCGGACTTGTGGCAGCCCCTGGACTGGTAGATACCCATGTACATTTCCGCGATCCCGGGCTGACTTATAAGGAGGATATCCATACCGGAGCCCATGCGGCAGCAGCAGGAGGATTTACTTCTGTAGTATGTATGGCCAATACAAAGCCGGTGGCAGACAATGTGGATACCATATCCTATATTGTAGAAAAAGGAAAAAAGACCAATATACATGTCTATACAGCAGCTGCTGTGACAAAGTCATTTGACGGAAAGAATCTGACGGACTTCCGGGAACTGATCCAGGCAGGAGCGATAGGATTTACAGATGACGGAATACCGATTAAGGATCCGGAGACGGTAAAAGCAGCTATGGAGATGGCAGCTGCACTGGATGTACCGATCAGCCTTCATGAAGAAGATCCGGAGCTGATAGAGCGTCCAGGAGTGAATCAGGGAAAGGTATCAGAAAAGCTGAATTATGGCGGTGCCCCAGCAAGATCTGAGTATGAGATGGTGGAGCGAGACTGTGAACTGGCGCTTCAGACCAGAGCAAAGACTGTGATTCAACATATCAGCAGTGCCCGGTCGGTAGAAGCAGTACGTCAGTGCTGGAAAAAGGGCGGAAGAATCTATGGAGAAGTAACACCACAGCATTTTTCAGCGACAGAAGATCTGGTATTAAAAAAAGGAACACTGGCAAGAGTCAATCCTCCGCTTCGTACGGAAGAAGACCGTCGGGCGATTATTGAGGGGCTGAAAGATGGCACACTGAATATTATTGCCACCGATCATGCACCACACAGCAGAGAAGAAAAAGAGAAAGATCTGAAGGATGCACCAAGCGGTATGATTGGACTGGAGACTTCACTGGCACTTGGGATTACCAGTCTGGTAAAGACAGGAGAACTGGAGCTGACAGAGCTTCTGGAGAAGATGACGGTGAATCCGGCTATGCTTTACCATTTGAATGCGGGCCGCCTGATGGAGGGAGGACCTGCCGATCTGGTATTGTTTGATCCGGATAAAAAATGGACGGTAGGAGAACACTTTTGTTCCAAGTCATCCAATTCCCCGTTTATTGGGATGGAACTGACCGGACAGGTACAGTATACGATCTGTAACGGAAAGATTATTTTTGAGAGATAAGGGAGTAGAATATGGGAAAAATACGCAGTAATAAAAAAGTAGATCAGGATTTTTATCTGATGACCGTGGAGCAGGAAAATGATGCCCGCATGGGACAGTTCTACATGCTTCGTGCATGGGACACTTATCCGGTGTTGTCCAGACCGATCAGTGTGTTTGACGCAGACAGGGAGACCGTCAGCTTTTTATACAAAGTGATTGGCAAAGGAACAGAGATGCTTTCACAGCTGGAAGCAGGAGAGGAGATTACGCTGGATGGTCCTCATGGAAACGGATTTCCGGAACTGGCAGGAAAAAAGAAGATTGCACTGGTAGGAGGCGGTGTGGGAATCGCACCACTGTTCCTGGCTGCAAAGACTTATAAGGCAGCAGATCCGGAAGTACAGGTAGATATATATCTGGGATTTTCAGGAGAGCCGATTCTGATTGATGAATACAGGGAAGTGGCTGATAATGTAACAGTAAATGTCGGTGGATTTGTGACGGACGATATCGATCCATGTGCATACGATGCGATCTGTACCTGTGGCCCTGGTATCATGATGAAGGTATTATATGAAAAATGCCAGAAAGTGGGAGCAACAGCACCACTGTATGTATCTATGGAGAATCGTATGGCATGTGGTATCGGAGCCTGCCTGGTATGTACCTGTAAGACATCCGGCGGCAATAAAAAGGTCTGCAAGGACGGACCGGTATTCCTGGGAAGCGAGGTGTTTGGAAATGAGTAACAGACTGAAGACAACTTTTGCCGGTGTAGAATTCAAAAATCCGGTGGTACTGGCTTCCGGAACCTGTGGATTTGGAAGAGAGTTAAATGAATATTTTGATATCGAACGTCTTGGAGGATTATGCTCTAAGGGGCTTCTGGAACATCCTCACGGCGGTAATGATGGCATCCGTATCTGGGAAACACCAAGTGGCATCATGAACAGTGTCGGATTGGAGAATCCGGGAGTCGATGCATTTGTTGAAAAAGATCTGGACTGGGTGAACAGCAAGGATCTGGTGAATATTGTAAACCTGGGAGGCCATTCTATCGAAGGTTATCTGAAGGGAATGGAAAAACTGAATCAGGTGGATCTGGATATTCTGGAACTGAATATCTCCTGCCCGAATGTAAAAAGCGGTGGAATGAACTTTGGAACAAAGACGGAAGTGGCAAGAGAGATTGTCAGAAAGATCCGAGAGATCTGCCGTCACAAGCTGGTAGTAAAGCTGTCACCGAATGCAGAAGATATCGTATCTCTGGCAAAGATGTGTGAAGAAGAGGGAGCAGACGGCGTATCGCTGACCAATACGTTTCTTGCGATGGCCATTGATCTGCAGAAAAAGAAACCGGTTTTTAACAATACATATGCCGGACTTTCAGGCCCGGCGATCAAGCCAATTGCTCTGCGTATGGTACATCAGGTCAGCCATGCGGTGAACATTCCGGTAATGGGGCTGGGAGGAATTACTACCTGGCAGGATGCCATTGAATTCATCATGGCAGGAGCTACGGTCGTGCAGGTAGGCACTGCCACCTTCATGAAACCGGACATCAGTATGGATATCATAGCGGGGATGGAAAAATATCTGGAAGACAACGGATACGAAAGCATTGAAGAAATCAGAGGAATTGTATAAGAAAAGCGTGTTGTTGCAAGACAACTGCGTTTCAGAGCGGCAAGTTCATGTGAGTATGGACTTGCTGTTTTTTTCTTACAGGAAACTTACATACATTTTACATTCAGTTGATAACGGATTTTACATAGCACTGTTACTATATCTGACGTAGGGCGATGAGAGAAAAAGAAAATTAGAAAAAGAAGAAAAGCAGTCCTGCAGAAGAGAGGAAAGTAAAATGAAAAAATTAGCAGTTATGGCATTAGCAGCAGTGATGGCAGCAGGAATGGCAGTACCGACAATGGCAGAAGATTTAAGCAGCAATCCAATTACCGTAGTATCCAGAGAAGATGGATCAGGTACAAGAGGAGCGTTCATTGAACTGTTTGGTGTAGAAGAAAAAGATGCAGACGGAAATAAAGTAGATAACACTACAGAAGAAGCTTCGATTACAAACAATACAGCAGTTATGATGTCTACCGTAGCAGGTGATGTAGATGCAATCGGATATATTTCACTGGGGTCTTTAAATGACAGCGTCAAAGCAGTAAAGATCGATGGAGTAGAAGCAACAGCAGAAAACATCGAATCCGGAGAATATAAAGTATCCAGACCATTTAACATTGCAACAAAAGGTGATGTCAGCGAAGTAGCTCAGGATTTCATTAACTATATTATGAGCGCAGATGGACAGGCAGTTGTGGAAGAAAATGGCTATATTCCGGTAGAAACAACGGATGCAGAATCCACACAGCCAGAAGGAAAAGTGGTTGTAGCAGGATCTTCCTCTGTAACACCAGTCATGGAAAAACTGAAAGAAGCATATGCAGAAGTAAATCCAAATGCAGAAATTGAGATTCAGCAGAGTGATTCAACTACAGGTATGACCTCTGCAATGGATGGTATCTGCGACATCGGTATGGCATCCAGAGATCTGAAAGATGAAGAAACAGAAGCAGGTCTTACCAGCACAACCATCGCAAATGATGGCATCGCTGTTATCGTAAACAATGACAATCCAGTGGAAGATCTTACATCTGATCAGGTAAAGAGTATCTATGTAGGTGAAACAACTACCTGGGCTGATCTTGCAAAATAAGAAGATACAGAATTTACAGACTGAACAAAGATAAGGAAGCATTTATGAAATCATCTATCATAAAAGAAAAAATTATGCAGGCGGTTTTCTTAGTAGCCGCCTGCGCTTCCATACTGGCAGTAGCGCTGATCTGTATCTTTTTGTTTGCAAACGGTCTGCCGGCTATGGGAAAAATAGGAGTATTTCAGTTCCTGTTTGGAACAAAATGGAAACCTGGCAATGATATCTACGGAATTTTTCCGATGATACTGGGAAGCATTTATGTCACAGCGGGAGCAGTTGTGATCGGTGTCCCGGTTGGAATTCTTACCTCTGTTTTTATGGCAGAGTATTGCCCGGAAAAGATCTATAAACCATTAAAATCAGCAACAGAACTGTTGGCGGGCATTCCGTCTATTGTATATGGATTTTTTGGACTGGTGGTTTTGGTGCCATTGATTCGATCAGCATTCCCTGGAAAAACAAACGGAAGCAGTATACTGACTTCCTCTATTCTTCTTGGAATGATGATTCTGCCAACTATTATCGGTGTGACAGAGTCTTCCCTGAGAACCGTTCCAAGACAATATTTTGAAGGTGCGCTGGCACTGGGAGCAACAAAGGAGCGAAGTATTTTTACAGTCATGATTCCGGCTGCAAAGTCCGGTATTATGGCAGGTGTGGTACTGGGAGTTGGACGTGCCATCGGAGAAACCATGGCAGTCATGATGGTAGCAGGAAACCAGGCCAGAGTACCAGACAGTATTCTGCAGGGAGTGAGAACCCTGACAACCAATATTGTACTGGAAATGGGTTATGCGACCGGGCTTCACAGAGAAGCACTGATTGCAACCGCAGTGGTATTATTTATTTTCATTCTGATTATCAACTTTACCATTGCTTGTCTGAATAACCGGAAAGGGGATGCTTAAACATGAATCTTAAGAAATACAAAGGTCATCCCGGTTCACTGATTCTGATGGTTTTGGTGATGCTGGCAGCAGTCATCACGTTTGTAGTACTGTTATTTCTGATTGCTTATATTCTGATCAAGGGAGTACCTCATCTGAAACCGTCCCTGTTTGCCTGGGAATATACTTCAGATAATGTATCCATGATGCCAGCAATTATCAATACGCTGATTATGACGCTGGTATCTTTGATAATCGCAGTACCATTTGGCATTTTTTCAGCAATTTATCTGGTGGAATATGCCAAAAGAGGAAATAAGTTTATAAAAATCATCCGTCTGACAACGGAAACACTTTCCGGAATACCTTCGATTGTATATGGTCTGTTCGGTTTTCTGTTTTTTGTAACCTGGCTGAAATGGGGAAATTCCATTCTGGCCGGAGCATTTACTCTGGCAATTATGATTCTGCCACTGATTATGCGAACCACAGAAGAAGCATTAAAATCTGTACCGGATTCTTATCGGGAAGGAAGCTTCGGACTGGGAGCCGGAAAGCTCCGCACGGTATTTCGTGTGGTATTACCAACGGCAATTCCTGGTATTCTGGCCGGTGTAATTCTGGCAGTCGGACGAATCGTCGGAGAAACAGCAGCACTGATTTATACATCCGGAACAGTAGCACAGATTCCACATGGACTGTCAGGTCTGATGGGATCCGGACGAACACTGGCTGTGCATATGTATAATCTGTCCAGCGAAGGGCTGCATGTGGATGAATCCTATGCGACAGCCGTCATACTTCTGATTTTAGTAGTGCTGATTAACAGCCTGTCCGGTTTTGCGGCAAAAAAACTGACAAAGAGCTAGTGGAGGAATAGTTAGAATCATGAATAAAATTGAGATAAAAAATATGGAACTCTATTATTCAGATTTCCATGCACTGAAAGATGTAAATCTGAATATTGAGCCAAATAAAATTACAGCGTTTATCGGACCGTCTGGATGTGGAAAATCGACACTGCTGAAGTCCCTGAATCGTATGAATGATCTGGTAGAAGGATGCCGCATCGAAGGGGACATTCGTCTGGACGGCGAAGATATTTATGGAGATATGGACGTGAACCTGTTGAGAAAACGTGTGGGAATGGTATTTCAGAAAGCCAATCCGTTTCCAATGAGCATTTATGATAATATTGCTTACGGGCCACGTACCCACGGTATTCGTTCAAAAGAAAAGCTGGATGATATTGTGGAAAAATCCCTGCGCGATGCGGCAATCTGGGATGAGACAAAAGATCGCCTGAAAAAAAGCGCACTGGGAATGTCCGGCGGACAGCAGCAGCGACTTTGTATTGCCAGGGCACTGGCTGTACAGCCGGAAGTCCTTCTGATGGATGAACCGACCTCTGCGCTGGATCCCATTTCGACCTCAAAGATTGAAGATCTGGCGATGGAATTAAAGAAAGATTATACGATTGTTATTGTCACACACAATATGCAGCAGGCTGTTCGTATTTCAGATAATACTGCATTTTTCCTGTTAGGGGAAATGGTAGAATATGGCAATACCCAGAAACTGTTCTCCAAACCATTTGATAAGAGAACAGAAGATTATATCACAGGAAGGTTTGGTTGATATGAGAGATTATTATAACAGACAATTGTCAGAACTGGAACAATTGATGAGTGAGATGGGACAGATGATTGAAACTGCCATTGAGGATGCGATGACAGCGCTTCTGGAAAAAGATCAGGAAAAAGCAAAACAGATCATTCAGAATGATGAACAGGTAGATCATCAGCAGAAAAAGATCGAGGATCTCTGTATGCAGCTGTTGTTATCCCAGCAGCCGGTTGCTACGGATCTGAGACAGATTTCATCTGCGATTAAGATGGTTACGGATATGGAACGTATCGGGGATCATGCAGCAGATATATCAGATATTACTCTACAGCTGGTACAGTCAGGCTACCCTCATGACCTGAGTAAGGTAAAGAAAATGGCCGAAGAGACGACCCATATGCTGAAAGACAGTCTGGATGCCTACATTGAAAAAGATGCACAGAAAGCAGTGAAAGTCATTCACCAGGACGATGTGGTGGACGAATACTTTTCCAATATTAAAAAAGAAATCATCCGCCAGATCAATGAAAGCAGTGAAGGCGGAGAACAGGAAGCGGATTTGCTGATGATTATCAAATATCTGGAACGCATCGGAGATCATGCGACCAATATTGCAGAATGGGTATTGTTTTATATTACCGGTGAACATCCGGATATTGCCAGTCTGTAAAGAAAAAAACAGGACATTTTTAGAAAAAACTTACATACATTTTACATAAAAATGGTACTGGACTTTACATGACATTGCTAGAATAAAAGCAAAGTTAAAGGGAATGGCAGGCGAATATGAGAATGATGTATGAATTTATGCAGGAAAAAATAAAAATGTCAAAAGAAAGTGCAGCGTTACTGACGGCGTTGCTTCTGGTAGTCAGTGTGGTGCTGGTGACGGCAGCAGTCATTTCACTGATTGGACTGTGGTGCTACGCAGATACGATACTTTCACTGGTTACACTGATCAGTGGTTTGCTGGTGCTGATCTGGATATTAAATCTGTAATCAGCAGAAACTGAGAAAAACCTGGAAGGAGACTTCCGGGTCTTTTTAGTTACGCGAGCTTCCTATGGATGGGATGGAAAGATTCTTTGTGACAGAATAATAAAAAATGTCAAAAAAAATTGAAACTATTGTACAAATGTGATAGACTGATAAAAGTACCCTGTGTGAAAATAAATAATCAGAGGTGGTTTTATGACAGACAGCGCACATACATCATTAGGAGTTCTGATCGGTGGTGTTCACACATATTTTCCCAAGGAACTCATTCGCGGAATTTCCAAAGAAGCGGACAGGAAGCAGATCAATGTCTTTTATTTTCTCGGAATGCAGACAAAGGTTTTCCTGAAACAGGCGCTGGGAGAACACAGCAACGCTTACTATGATTATCAGTTCAATACCATATATGATTACAGTAAAATCAGCGGTCTTCAGGGCTTGCTGATTAATTATGGTACCGTAGGTACGTATCTGAATGAGAATCATGCAGCATCTTTCGCATTGCGTTATAACGATCTTCCGTGTGTGTTCCTGACGGAAAAGGTGGATGTGCCAAACTGTTATTCGATTATTTCAGATAATTATCAGGGATTGTACAGTGCGGTGGAGCATTTGATAACAGAGCATGGATGTAAGAAAATTCTGTTTGTAAAGGGACCGGTTGGAAATACAGATGCCAATGAGCGTCTGCAGGGATATCTGGATGCAATGAAGGATCACGGCCTGGCTGTGGAGCCGCATATGCTTGTGCAGGGAGATTATTCAGAGTTTATAGATGAAAATGTGGAAGAACTTCTGAATCACAATCCGGATGCGGATGCCATAGCGTTTGCAAATGATGAGATGGCGTATTCCGGATGCAGGGTTTGTAGCAGGCGCGGTTTAAAGGTGGGAAAAGACATTTTGATTACCGGTTATGACAACAGTGAGCTGTCAAAAAGAGCAGACACTACGTTTACGACAGTATATCAGGATGGACGGGCCATGGGCGAACTGGCTGTCCGGAATATGATGAGTATTCTGAGAGGCGAACAGGTTCCGTTCTGCCGCTATCCGACAAAGCTGGTGATACGGGAATCCTGCGGATGCAAGCGCCAGAAAAAAGAACAGATTCAGAATGAAGAAGATATGTCGGAAGAAATCGAGCGGCTGCGTTATGAGATCACGGAAAAACAGCAGCAGTTTATAGAATTTCAGCGTAAATCCTGGCTGCTTCCGATGATGTTAAGAGAATTGAATGAATGCGCGGATGATGCAAGAGGATTTTGTCTGCGTATTATGGATGCCATGAAGGTGATGGGAGTGGACAGCAGTTATTTGTTTTTGCTGGATCAGCCGATTGCCTATTACGAAGGAAGTGAATGGACCTGTCCGGATCAGCTGCGTATGGCGGCATATTGCCGGAATGGGGAAACATATGCTTATTCGCTGGAGGAACGCCCACTGGTGACAAAGGAACAGGGGATTGCACAGATGACAGATGATGGCCATCCGCATCAGTATATGGTATATCTGCTTTTTTCCAGTGAAAGGCAGTATGGTCTGCTGATCTGTGAAGTACCGGTGAAGGATATTTCCTTTTTCTACGTGGTCAGCCTTCAGATCGGACTGGCACTGCATAATTATGAGTTGAACAAAATTGAGGCATTGCATCGACAGCAGCTGTTTCAGGATATGGAGCGGATCCGGGAAGAAAACAGGGAGCTGGATATGAAATCTGCCTATGATCAGTTGACGGGGCTTCTGAATCTGCGAGGCTTAACAGAGCGAACCAGAAAGATCTGCGAAGACGGCAGACGGCGCAGGGCATATCTGCTATATGGGGATTTGGATCATCTCAAGGAGATTAATGATACCTGGGGACATGCAGAGGGGAATTTTGCCATAAAAACATGTGCCGATATTCTGAAGAGTTGTATTCGGGGAAGTGATATGATAGCCAGAATCGGTGGCGATGAATTTTCCTGCCTGGCATTTTCTGATAGGGATAGCTTTGATGAGATTCTGAAGAACAGGATCGCGCAGTCTTGCAGAAAATTTAATGAACATTCAAGAAAGCCATATTATGTGGAACTTTCTGTGGGAGTTCAGAGCTTTGAACTGGGAAGTTATGAGGATTTTCAGATGGCCAATATCAGTGCTGATCAGAGACTGTATGAAGCAAAGAAGAACAGAAGAAAATCTGTGAAAAAGAAAAATAATGAATTGTAATCCGTCCATAAAACAGGTATGATAAATAGGCGAGAAAATATTGTATGAGACGGAGAGCCTGGAATGAAAAATGTAAGGAATTGGTTAGACGGGAAGGCCGGAAAAGTCTGGTTTTCCTGTCTTTTAAATTTAGCAGTGCTGGCTGGTATGCTGTTGTTGCTTCGACCGGCATTTGAGACAAATGATGATATCAGTATTTCGATGATTGTAAACGGAGCCTGGGGGCTTCACGATCCGCATGTCATTTGCCAGAACTATTTACTTGGACTCGTATACTGCCTGTTTTATCAGCTTGGGCATGGTCTTATTCCCTGGTATGCGATTTTGCAGTTCGCAGCGATCTTTTCAGCGTTGACGACTGTGACATGGATCTGGTTTCAGAAACTGAG
This sequence comes from uncultured Marvinbryantia sp., assembly GCA_934394985.1. Taxonomy (GTDB): domain Bacteria; phylum Bacillota; class Clostridia; order Lachnospirales; family Lachnospiraceae; genus Marvinbryantia. The sequence goes on along the minus strand of CAKRRF010000003.1, from coordinate 63,223 downwards.
CAGAGCACAGGCCTGGCTGGTGAATGGGATCCTGCTGATCTATTTCGGATATGAGTGTTATATCAGAATGCAATATACCAAGACGGCAGGGCTGATGCTGACAGCAGGGATTTTGCTGCTGTTTTATGAGATCGAAAAAGAAAAAACAAAAAGAAGCGGAATGATATGGGGGATGTTTCTTTCGTTGGTCGGTTCTTTGTACCGATTTGAAGAGGCGGCAATCTGTTGTGTGCTGCTGGCGGGAATCGGATTTTACGTACTGCTGACATCTTCCGAATGGAAAGAAAAGCAGAAAAAGAAGCTGCTCCTGCTGTTCTCGGTATTCGGACTGACCGGAGCACTGATGATTGGGGCAGAAGTTCTGGATCATCAGATTTACGCATCGGATCCCCAATGGGATGCATATATGAAGTACAATGATCTGCGCTGCAATCTGACTGATTACAGTATGGCGGCTTATAAGGAGCATAAAGAGGAATATCAGAAGCTGGGAATCAGCAAAACAGCTTATCGAATCTTCCGAAACGGACTGAATTTTTATGATCCGGATGTATTTACGCTTGAGACATTAAAAGCAGTTGATGAGATGCGCCCGAGAAATCAGTTGAGCAGGGTACTGGTGAAAAACTTCTGGTCAGAGTTTCCGATTGGCTATCTGAAGATACCGGTATTTTATGGATTTCTTTTGCTGGCTTTTCTGTGGCTGTTCTGGAGAAAAAAAGACAAGAAGATCTGGCTGCTGGTCTGTTATGAGATCTGCGCTATGGGAGCAATGGATTTTTATCTGTATTATCAGGGACGTTATCTGGAAAACCGGGTAGAAGTCGGTCTGTGGTTTGCAATCTCCATGGCGGTACTCTGGTTTTGTGATAACAGAAAATGTAAAATTTCTCAGAAAAGTGCGCTGATTGCACTGGGATGCCTGACGCTTGCCAGTCAGAGTACCTGGAAAGAGAACTGGAGAGTTCTGACAGAGCAGGGCGAAGCGGACAGAGACTATATCAGAGATTCTTTTCTGGAAGCGGTCAGTACAGATCCGGAGGGATTGTATCTTGCAAAAATCGGAACGATTTCTTATACTGGGTATGGAATTCTGGATGCAGTGCCGGAAGGCAGATTTGAAAACGTGGTGTGGTATGGTGGATGGGAAATGGGAAATCCATTGTGGCAGAAAAAAATGGCGGAATATGGAATAAAAAATCCGTACAGAGATCTGACAGATCGGCAGCATGTCTATCTGGTGGACAATAAAATTGATCTGACCGTAAAATATATCAGAGAGTATTATCAGAAAAATGTGGAAGCGGTACCTGTAAAAGAGGCAGGTTATCTGCAGGTATATCAGATAAAAAGCAAGTAAAAAAGGAAGTGTCATATGTTAAAACACTGGAAGGCAAGACGGGAACATCTGGATGCGATAGTACACAGTAAAGGTGCCGATATTCTGAAGTCAGATAATATGCAGAAAGAGAAAAAATTTTTGCAGCATGGAAAGGTATCGGTATATTCACATTCTGTGAGAGTGGCGGTACTGAGTTTGTTCCTGGCAGAGTTATTGCGGGTAAAAGTAAACCGCGATGCAATGATGCGGGGAGCCCTGCTTCATGATTATTTTCTTTATGACTGGCATGAAAAGGATGACAGCCATAAGTGGCATGGATTTTCCCATGCGGGAACAGCATTGAAGAATGCAAGAAGAGATTTTCAGCTGGGAGAGATCGAACAGGATGTGATTCAGAAGCATATGTTTCCACTGAATCTGAAGCCGCCTAAATATAAAGAAAGTGCGCTGGTCTGTTTGGCAGACAAGCTGAGTGCACTGGAAGAGACTATTCGAAGAAGGTAGGAGAAAAGCATGAATCATACAATTGTAACCCTTAAAAAAGGAGAAGGACGCACCATTAAATCCGGAGGTCTCTGGATTTATGATAATGAGATTGCCACGATTACAGGAAGCTTTAAAAACGGAGATATTGTGCTGGTGCATGATTTTGACGGTTACCCGATGGGGCGTGGATTTATCAATCAGAATTCAAAGATCCGCATCCGGATGATGACCAGAAAGGCGGATCAGGAGATTGATGAAGCATTTCTGCGTATGCGGGTAAAAAATGCATGGGAATATCGTAAGAATACCGTAGATACATCCAGCTGTCGGCTGATCTTCGGAGAGGCAGATTTTCTTCCGGGGCTGGTAGTAGATAAATACGAAACAGTACTGGTGGTGCAGTGTCTGGCACTTGGCATGGAGCAGATGAAGGAAACGATCGTGAGTCTTCTGAAAGAAGTTCTGGCAGAAGATGGTATTGAGATTCGTGGCGTCTATGAGCGCAGTGATGCCAAAGAGCGGAAAAAAGAGGGCATGCAGCCGGTGAAAGCATTTATCGGACCGGAGTTTGATACCAATGTGGAGATTGTGGAAAACGGAGTAAAATATCTGGTAGATGTCAAAGATGGACAGAAGACCGGATTTTTCCTGGATCAGAAATACAACCGACTGGCTATTCAGCGTATTTGTAAAGAAAAACGAGTGCTGGACTGCTTTACTCATATGGGAACCTTTGCTTTAAATGCAGGAATTGCAGGAGCGAGAGAAGTGACCGGGCTGGATATTTCAGAATATGCAGTACAGCAGGCCACAGAAAATGCCATTCGCAATGGTCTGCAGGATACGGTAAAATTCCGGGCAGCGGATGTCTTTGATGAACTGCCGAAGCTGGAAGTGGCAGGAGAGAAGTACGATGTAGTGATTCTGGATCCTCCGGCATTTACCAAAGCAAAAAATACCATCAAGAATGCCATGAAAGGCTACCGGGAGATCAACATCCGTGGCATGAAACTGGTGAAAGACGGCGGCTATCTGGCAACCTGCTCCTGTTCCCATTATATGGACTATGAGAACTTCACCAAAGTGATTCATCAGGCGGCAGTCAGTGCCCATAAGCGCCTGCGCCAGGTAGAATTCCGTACACAGGCAGCAGACCATCCGATTTTGTGGTCGGCAGACGAGTCCTATTATCTGAAGTTCTACATTTTCCAGGTGGTGGATGAGAAGTAAGAAACAGGAATGTCATCCGGGCAAGGAGCAGGAATTAGAAACAAAGACTTTATCAGGACCAGATGTGATAATCTGATGCCGATAAAGTCTTTTTCTTTCAGATCCCTTTTTTGTATAACAGAAAAGAATATCCGCATGGTATGAAAAGCAGTGCGAAAATTACAAAAAACAGGAGTGCCTCGGAGAGGAGAAATGCATTGGCAATCATAACGATGCCCCCAAGGATAAAGATCCAGGCACTGAGGCGATGGGTGCGGTTCCAGTTTTCTTCACTGTTTAATGCCCATGGAATGCGGATGCCGATGGTGTAGTTCTGTTTTACTTTGTGCAGATAATTGCCAAGAATCAGAAAAATAATACCGACGAGCAGATTGACAAGCATGCCGATATTGATATTTACACCAAGGGCGACAGCATAGCAGGAGCAGATAACAGTCGGAGAAAGAATGGCCAGAAACCATAGCAGTACCCGAATCAGCTTTGGACTGATATTTTGTCGTTTTGGATCTGCACTGGTGCACAGAAAGCAGAGCCACTGCATAGCAAACAGAAAAAGCGGCATTCCAAATACTGCGGTTGCCTTACTGCTCCAGTCATCTGGTGTATTTGTCCCTGAGAAATGAGTAGGAATCTGTGCAGGAAGCCGATTCCACAGGAGCAGTCCCACCAGAACAGGAGAAAGTGCAAGCAGACTGGTAGCTAGCAGTGTTCGTTTATAAGGTTTTATCATTTTTATCATAAGAGTTATCTCCTTTCAGATCCTTCAGCCACAGAAGAAGTTCATCTACAACGGAAGTATTGAGTTCATAATAAATAAAATTTTTCACTTTTGTTTCCCAGATCAAATCAGCTTTTTTTAATATTTTCAAATGATAGGAAACAGTAGCTCCTGTCATATCAAAGTGGCTGCCGATTTCTCCGGCGGATAGCTTCCCATGCTTAAGAAGCAGTAGGATCTCACGCCGTACCGGATCGGACAGAGCCTTAAAAGTATCTGCAAAAGCCATAGCATTCCTCCTTTCTTGTTTTGGTGTATTTAGAAAAGTTTCTAAATACAGTATATGATGAAAATACCAGGAAGTCAACAAGTATTTAGAAAAAAATCTAAATACTAAGCTTGTTGAGGCGGTGGTACATCATCGCTACCCCGGAAAAGAAGAATCAAGTGGAATCCGTGGTAAAGAATCGGCAAAAGCAGGAAGTAGACCCTGAAAGCAAGAACTTTCCAGATATTCCAAAAAGGAATAATAGTAGTGAAAAACGGAATGGTCAGATATCCCCCTATGGGGCTTACGGACAATGGGCTTGTCTGGTATGATAGTCCTTACGTAACGAATTAAAAATATGCGGGGGAAACAAGAAATGAAAAAGAGAATGCTTAAAATAGCGGGATTATTTATGGCCTTATCACTGGTCTGTGCAGGAGCTGCAATGACGGTATCTGCGGAAGGCGAAACACTGGTTTACGGTAGTGGTGATTACACCAGAATCAATCCTGCAATGGATGAACATGGTGAGATTAATATTCTGATTTTTAACGGACTGACCGGACATGATGGAGATAACCAGGTAGTTCCGGCACTGGCTGAAAGCTGGGAATTTGATGAAGACACAAATACTTACACATTTCATATGGTAGAAGATGCAAAGTGGCAGGATGGAGAACCTGTGACAGCAGAAGACGTGAAGTTCACCATCGAAGCAATTATGGATCCGGAAAACGGTTCTGAAAATGCACCAAACTATGAAGATATTCAGGAAATTACAGTGATCGATGATCATACCATTGCATTTAAACTGGATGCTCCGAACGTAGCATTTTTGGATTATATGACAATGGCAGTACTTCCAAAGCATCTGCTGGAAGGCGAAGATATGCAGACTTCTGATTTCTTCCGTAATCCAGTTGGAACAGGCCCATACAAACTGGAATCCTGGGAAGAGGGACAGGCAATTACCCTGACCAAAAATGAAGATTACTTCAAGGGTGAACCAAACATTGATACCATTGTATTTAAAGTAGTTCCGGATGATAATGCGAAAGCATTACAGCTGAAATCCCAGGAACTGGATCTGGCACTGCTGACTCCAAAGGATGCCGCTACATTTGTGGATGATGATGCATATACCTGCTATGATATGAAGACAGCTGATTATCGTGGAATCATGTTCAACTTTGGAAATGAATACTGGCAGAAAAACAGAGATCTGATCCCGGCAGTATGTTATGGACTGGATCGTCAGGCTATCATCGATGCAGTGCTGTTAGGACAGGGAATGGAAGCTTACGGACCGCTTCAGAGAAATATTTATAACAATGAAGACGTAGAACATTATGACTACAATCCGGAAAAGGCAAAAGAAGTACTGGAAGCTGCCGGATGTGAAATGGGAGATGACGGTTTCTATTACCGCGATGGAGAAAAAGTCGGCTTTGTCATCAGTGTAAGTTCAGGAGATCAGGTGCGTATCGATATGGCACAGATCGCAGCACAGGAACTGAAAGAAATCGGCATGGACGTAACAGTTGAGATTCCGGCACAGACAGACTGGGCAGGACAGATGGCATTCCTGATTGGATGGGGAAGTCCATTTGATGCGGATGATCATACCTACAAAGTATTTGGTACAGATAAGGGAGCAAACTACTCCAGCTATTCCAATGAAAAGGTAGATGAATATCTGACAGAAGCCAGAGAGTCCAGCGATCCGGAAGTCAGAACAGAAGCTTATGACAAGTTCCAGGTAGAACTGGCAAATGATCCGGCTTACGCATTTATCTGCTATATTGATGCCAACTATGTAGCAGACAGTGACATTCACGGAATTGATCCGGATACTATTATGGGTCATCACGGAGTTGGTATTTTCTGGAATGTTGCAGACTGGACAATTGAAGAATAATAACCAGAAAGTGTGAAGGGGCACAGATTGTGCCCCTTTTTCGCACGATCAGAAAAAGGATAGAAATGGAACAATTATTAGAAGTAAAAAATCTTTCCGTCAGTATTGACAGTCCTGCCGGAGAAGTGCAGGCAGTAAGGGATGTGTCTTTTTCTTTACAAAAAGGAGAAGTACTGGCGATTGTGGGAGAATCAGGATGTGGAAAAAGCATGCTGTGTAAAAGCATCATGAAGCTGCTTCCGCCAAGTGCCAGAATCAAAAACGGAAGCATAAGTGTCTGCGGACAGGACATCACATGCAGCCGGGAAAAAGAAATGCAGAATCTAAGAGGAAAGGTCTTTTCCATGATCTTTCAGGATCCACTGACGGCATTAAATCCGACCATAAAAATCGGAAAACAGATCGCAGAAGCCGTACTGGTTCATCATAAAACATACACCAGAGACGAAGTGTATCAGAAAGTACTGGAGCTTATGGAACTGGTGGGAATCTCTCATCCAAAAGAACGATATCATCAGTATCCGTGGCAGTTTTCCGGTGGAATGCGCCAAAGATGTGTCATGGCAATTGCGCTGGCGGCAGATCCGGATATCCTGTTTGCCGATGAGCCGACAACAGCGTTGGATGTGACGATACAGGCACAGATTCTGGATCTTCTGCGGGAAATACAAAGGAAGCTGGGGACAGCGACCATACTGGTATCCCATGATCTGGGCGTAGTAGCCAGGGTAGCAGACAGGGTTGCTGTGATGTATGCGGGAAAAATCGTAGAGATCGGAACCGCGGAAGAAGTATATTATGATCCAAGGCATCCATATACCTGGGGACTGATGAAGTCTCTGCCGGCTTTTGCAAAAGGAAAAGAAAGTCTGTATACCATTCCGGGAATGCCACCGACCTTGATCCATCCACCAAAAGGTGATGCATATGCCAGCAGGAATGAGTATGCCTTAAATATTGATTATGAGGAAATGCCGCCTATGTTCCAGATCACAGATACCCATTATGCGGCTACCTGGCTGCTGGATCCGAGGGCGCCTCAGATAGAAACTCCAATAGGGGGACGAAAGCTTTGAAAAATGAAGTACTTATAGATGTCAGACATCTCACCCATATGTTTCAACTGACGAAAAAGATCAAAGTACGTGCAGTGGATGATGTCTCTTTTCAGATTTATAAAGGAGAAATTTTCGGACTGGTAGGAGAATCCGGTTCCGGAAAATCTACGGTAGCCAGATGTCTTATGGATATTTACCAGCCGACAAAAGGAGAAATCTGGTATAAAGATGTAAATGTCTGTGATAAGAAAGAAGCACGAAAAAACAAGAAAATGCTGCAGACCAGACGCCAGATGATTTTTCAGGATTCTGCATCCAGCCTGAATCAGAAAATGAAAGTGGCAGATATCATAACAGAGCCTCTGAAAATTCAGCATATCACTCCGATAAGAGGAAGTCTGAGGAAAGAAGCGGCATTTCAGATGGAATATGTAGGACTGGATGAAAGTTTTCTGGATCGTTATCCTTCCGAATTGTCAGGAGGACAGCGTCAGCGTGTAGCGATTGCCAGATCCTTAAGCATGGAGCCGGAATTTCTGGTGGCAGATGAACCGATTGCTTCCCTGGACGTATCGATACAGGCACAGATTGTGAACCTGTTTCGCCATTTGCAGGAAGAACACGGGTTTACCTTCCTGTTTATCGCCCATGATCTGGCCATGGTAGAATATCTCTGCGACAGGGTGGGAGTAATGTATCAGGGAAGACTGGTAGAACTGGCAGATGCAGAAGAATTATTTGCCAATCCGGTACATCCTTATACACAGACGTTATTATCGGCAATACCTGTTCCGGATCCGATCAGGGAAAGAAAACGTGTGCTGCGGACATTCGATGGAGAGAGCCTGGAAAACAGTGAATGGACAGAAATCACGCCGGGACATTTTGCATTGCTCTCACATACCGGATCCGGGAAAGGAGTGCAGTCATGAAACAGAAAAAAATGGCATATTACGGAAAAAAAGTTCTGATTTTTCTTTTTTCGGTACTGATATTGTCCATCACTGTATTTTATGTAGCCCGTCTGGCACCGGGAGATCCGCTGGTTTCTTATTATGGGGAACGATCAGAAAAAATGAGTCCGGAAGAACGGGAATGGGCTATGGAAAAGCTGGGGCTGAATGAGCCGATATCGGTGCAATATGTAAAATGGGTAAAAAATGCCCTGCACGGAGATTTTGGAATTTCTTTTAAATATAAGCAGGATGTAACAGAAGTCATTGGGGGAAGGATCGGAAATACCCTGCTGTTGGGAGGAATTGGATTTTTGTGTATATTTGCAGGTTCTTTGCTGCTGGGAATTGTGTGTGCCTGGCAGGAAGATAAGATGGCAGACAGGATTCTCTGTAAGCTGGGGACCATATCCAGCTGTATCCCGGAATTCTGGATTGCGCTGGTACTGATTCTGATTTTTTCTGTAAATCTGAAATTGTTGCCGAGCAGCGGTGCATACAGTACTGGAAATGCAGGAAACATCGGAGACCGGGCACTGCATCTGGTGATGCCACTGACGATCGTGATCCTGGAACATCTGTGGTACTATGCCTATATGATTCGCAACAAGATTCTGGAAGAAGTGAGGGCAGATTATGTGCTGCTGGCAAAGGCAAAGGGGCTGAACAAGAAAAAAATCATGTTTCGTCACTGTATAAGAAACGTGATGCCGGCATACCTCAGCATCATGGCAATAGCAGTACCTCATGTACTTGGGGGAACTTATGTGGTAGAAAGTGTATTTTCCTATCCGGGAATAGGAGCACTGTCTTATGAAAGTGCCAGATACCATGATTATAATCTGTTGATGCTCCTTTGTATGATGTCAGGAATTCTGGTTATTTTCTGTAATATTGTCAGCCAGACCATCAATGAACAGATTGATCCGCGCATGAGAGCAGAAGAAATCACAGAGCAGTCGGAGGTGGTGGAACAATGACAGAGAGAGCGTTTGAACTAACCGGTATTCGCAGTATACAGGAGACAGTTCCGGAGAAAAAGAAAAAATGGTATCAGGGAAAACCAATGGTTTCCGTGGCAATACTGCTCCTTATTGTATTGGGGTGTGTATGTGCAGAGTGGATCATGACGAAAGATCCTACTTATATGGATCTGCTGAATTATAATAAAGCACCGGACAGAGAGTTTTTATTTGGAACGGATACGATGGGAAGAGATATTTTTTCCATGATCTGGTATGGAGGCCGAATTTCACTGATCATAGGTGGACTTTCTACCGTGATTTCCACGTTGATAGCGGTGATTGTCGGTGCATTCAGTGGAATGGCACCGGCCTGGCTTGATGAGGCGATCATGCGTTTTACAGAAATTTTCTTAAGTGTACCATCGCTGTTGTTGATTATTCTGCTGCAGGCAATTATGGGAAAAGCGACTGTGCTCAGTCTCTCCTTTGTGATCGGAGTGACCAGCTGGACCAGTATTGCCAAAGTGGTACGTACAGAGGTGCGCCAGATTCGCAACAGTGAGTTTGTGATTGCATCCAGATGTATGGGAGGCGGTTTTTTCCACATCTTATGGAAGCATCTGGCACCAAACTTCTTCTCAGCGATTATGTTTATGGTTATCATGAATGTAAGAACGGCCATGATGTCAGAGGCCACCTTAAGCTTTATGGGAATCGGGCTTCCGGTAGAGATTATTACCTGGGGAAGTATGCTGTCACTGGCAGAAAAGGCTCTGATGACAGGTTCCTGGTGGATCATACTGATTCCGGGATTGTTTCTGGTGGTGACGGTACTTTGTCTGACAAATATAGGAAATGCCTGCAGACAGCAGGCAAATCGCAAGGAAAGTAATCTGTAAAAAGCAGATCAGGATTCGGATGTGTAAGGCACCACCACGGTATGTGGATAAGCAAAATCAAGAGCAGGATCTTCATGAAACTGATGAATCAGTTCTTTGCGGATATCACTGCAGGCGGTGAAGTTTTCTTCGATAGTAGCTGTTACCACACTGGCCCGCAGGGTTATCCCACTGGCTCCAAGCGCACTGACTAAGATCTTAGTCGGTTCAGCCTGGGGCTTTTTTGCTGCCTTTACAAGAGGATGTGAGTCAATGATCTGAGAGAAAACCTCGCAGGCATGATCCAGATCAGATTCATAGGTGATCTCAATATCCAGAAAATTGGAATTCACAGAATTCTCATCAAAATAGCTGTTATCAATGACACAAAGATCCATTTTGGCATTTGGTACGATGACACTGCTGTTATTATAAACATTTCGGATAATCGTATTACGCAGATTGATGGACTGAATATATCCGGTAATCTGCACACCATCGATGGTCACATTTACCCGGTCACCGATATCAAAAGGCTTGAAAAAGGTAAGAATAAAGCCATGTACGATATTGGATAAACCTTCCTGAAATACAAAGCCCAGCACAACAACCAGCAGAGAAGAGGACATCAGGATCGAATTATAAAAACTTGCCATGGCATCCGACAGACTTCCGATCTGAATCAGAAAGAAAATAATGATCAGAGCCTGTAGTACACCCTTCAGAAAATTGGTATGCAGATTGTTTTTCTTCTTAAAATAGTCAAAGCAAAAATTTACGATACGTATTGTCAGAAGCATCAGAATTACCAGAAGCAGCGCCTTGAACAGGTTGGATGACCACAGAACTCTGAAGGTCTGGGGAAGTTGTTTCATAAAGTGGGACAATAGAAATCTCCTTTCCTGGTATGATGTTATGTAGTTGATTTTATTTTCCTATTCTATATCCAACAGGGAAGATTATGCAAGAGAAAAAGAATTTTTTAAAGATATTTGAAAGATATTCCATATGGAGATAATCTCATTCCAAAAAAGAATGCATAAAATATCCCCCTGGGTGGGTTGGAGAAAAAAATGAATTTTGCTAAACTTTTATTCGAAAATAAATATAAGAAAGAGCGAAAACAAATGAATCATTATGTGTTGAAAAGAATGATACAACTGATTCCGATTTTGTTTGCCATCACATTTCTTTCCTATGGGATGATGCGGATTGCCGGAAGTGATGTGGTGACACAGAAAATGGAGAATACGGGAACGGTTGTTTCAGATGAAGTACTGAATGCGGCAAGAGAGCAGTTGGGGCTGGACAAGCCTTTCCTGACTCAGTATGCGGTATGGCTGGGAAAATTACTGAGAGGTGATATGGGAAACAGTTATGTGTCAGGAAAGCCGGTATTTGCTACCTTTATTTCGAAGCTTCCGGCTACGCTGCTGTTGACGGCTGTTTCCATTTTTATGACTATTATTATATCGGTTCCACTCGGAGTTCTGGCAGCTGTAAAACAGAATTGTGTGACAGATTATGTGATCCGTTTTTTCAGTTTTATCGGAAACAGTCTGCCGAATTTTTTTGTATCTCTGATTTTGATGTATGTACTGGCAATCAGGCTGAGGTGGTTTCCTGTAATCGCAAAAGATGTCAGTCTGAAAAGCGTGGCCATGCCAGCGATCACTCTGGCGATTGCGATGTCAGCAAAATATCTTCGGCAGGTACGGGCAACGGTGCTGGATGAACTGAGCAAAGACTATGTGGCAGGTGCCAGAGCAAGAGGGATAAGATTTTCTGTTACGTTATGGAGAAGTGTCATGAAAGCTTCACTTGTGACCATCATTACCCTGTTGATGCTTTCAGTGGGAAATCTGCTGGGCGGTACTGCGATTGTAGAATCGATCTTTATGTGGGATGGTGTGGGAAAAATGGCAGTGGATGCCATATCCATGCGTGATTATCCGATTATTCAGGCATATGTGATGTGGATGGCCATTATTTACGTGGCAGTGAATCTGCTTACAGATCTGTCCTATCGTTTTCTGGATCCGAGAATTCGACTGGGAGGCGATGAAGTATGACAAATACAGAAAAGAAACAGGTGACAGTCAGGACACAGAAGATCAGAAAGAATCATATTCGCCAGAAACTGATTTTTTTCCTGGTACTGGCTGGACTATTAATTCTGGCGGCTGTTTTTTCCGACCGGCTATGTCCATATGATCCAAATGCACAGGATCTGGCAAGTGCCATGCAGCCACCAGGTCCGGCGCATCTGATGGGGACGGATACCTATGGAAGAGATATGTTGTCCAGAGTGATCAGTGGTGCACGGGCCAGTATCTTTTCCACCTTTATACTGGTGGCGGTGATCTCTGTGTTTGGAACCGCAGTTGGTGTGTTGTGTGGGTATTTTGGCGGAATCGTGGATTCGCTGATGATGCGGATATCGGATATCTGTCTTGCATTTCCGGGACTGGTCTTTGCCATGGCAGTTGCGGCAGTCCTGGGCGGTGGGATACAGAATGCAGTGATAGCCCTGGCTGTGATCAGTTGGCCAAAATATTCCCGTATCGCCAGAAGTCAGACACTGGCATTAAAAAATGTGCCATACATCCATGCGGCTATTCTGGCCGGGGATTCGGCCGGTCAGCTGATTATCCGCCATATTTTGCCTAATATGCTGGGACCGGTGCTGGTGACTGCCATGCTGGATATAGGAACGATGATGATGGAACTGGCCGGGCTGTCATTTCTGGGACTCGGTGCTCAGATCCCGACAGCGGAATGGGGCAGTATGATGAGTACGGGAAGAAGCATGCTTCAGACCTATCCCTGGGTAGTACTTTCCCCGGGAATTGCTATTTTTCTATCGGTAGTGATTTTTAATCTTCTGGGAGATACTGTGCGTGATTATCTGGATCCGAAAAACAGTCATTTTGGAAGATCATAATTTATGAATAAAAAGGAGAGAAGAGAGAAACATGAAGACAAAAAAAGTGATTGCAATGGCACTGATGCTTGGGCTGGCATGCAGCCTGTCTGTGGGAGCTGTATCAGCAGAAGACAAAAAAACATTTGTATTCGGAGACACCACATTTAATGCGGAAAATGAAGAGGCTGATGTAAATCCGCAGAATACTTATGCAGGCTGGGCCTGTATCCGTTATGGAATCGGTGAAACGTTGTTTAAGTATTCTGATGATATGGAAATTGAACCATGGATTGCGAAAGAATTTGAAAATGTAGATGAACTGACCTGGAAGATTACATTGAATGACGGTGTTGTTTTTTCCAATGGTCGTGCCTGTGACGGGGAAGCGGTAAAGGAAAGCCTGGAAGAGCTGATTGCCAATCATGAAAGAGCAGCAGGAGATCTGTGCATTGATTCGATTGAGGCAGACGGAAACACGATTACCATCAAGACGACAGAGCCAAAGCCGGCACTGATCAATTATCTTTGTGATCCTTATGGATGCATCATTGATGTAGAAGCCGGAATTACGGATGATGGGATTGTGATCGGAACAGGTCCATTTGTGGCAACAGAACTGGTCACAGATGATCACCTGGAACTGGTAAAAAATGAAAATTACTGGAATGGTGATGTAAAAGTGGATGAAGTCACAGTTCGTACGATTTCTGATGGTGATACGCTGGCTTTTGCGCTGCAGGCAGGAGAAGTGAATGCAGCTTACGGTATGGCGTATGCAAGCTATCCGTTATTTGAAAATGAAGATTTTACCTTTACCAGTACACCGACCAGCCGGGCTTTTTATGCATGGATGAACTTTGAAAGTCCGGTTACTTCCGATCCGGCAGTTCGACAGGCCATTGCCATGGGAATTGATAAAGACAGCTTTGTATCTGTATTGCTGAATGGTTACGGTTATCCGGCAGTGGGAGCATTCCCAGATACATTTTCATTTGGCGGACAGAATCTGACCACAGAAAGCTATGACCCGGAAGGTGCGAAGCAGGTGCTGGAAGACGCAGGATGGGTAGATACGGATGGAGATGGAATAAGAGAAAAAGACGGACAGAATCTGGTGATCCGCTGGCTGACTTATCCAAGTCGTCAGGAGCTGCCACTGCTGGCAGAGTCAGCGCAGGCAACGCTGAAAGAGATTGGTATAGATGTTCAGGTAAACTGCACTTCAGATAATAATACGATTCGTAAAGATCCAACCCTGTGGGATGTGTATGCAAGTGCAATGGTGACTGCACCTACCGGTGATCCACAGTATTTCTTTACCTCCTGTGCACTGGATTCTTCAGTATCTAATAATGGTCATTATCATAGTGATAAACTGGAAGAACTGGCAGTTGAGATGGAAAAGGAATTTGATACAGGCAAGAGAAGTGAGCTGGGGATTGCGATGCAGCAGACAGTGCTGGATGATCATGCTTATGTATTCTGTTCTCATCTGAAAATGAGCATGATTATGCAGTCTAATGTGACCGGACTGGTGGCTCATCCATGTGATTATTATGAACTGACAGCAGATCTGGATATCAATTAGAAATGACGGGGTATGTTGCAGAATATGTGTGAAGAAATACTGAAATACGATTCCGTAGAAGTGTCTTTTGGCGGAAAAGTCGTGGTGTCAGATGTCAGCTTTTCACTGAGACAGGGAGAGATCCTTGGTCTGGTGGGCGAATCAGGGAGCGGAAAAAGTACCCTGATCAAAGCTGCCATGGGACTTCTTGGAACAAACGGGATGGTAACAAAAGGGGATATTTTGTATAAAGGACAGAATATTCTGGATATATCAGAAAAAGAAAAAAGGCGAATCAGGGGAGCTCAGATCGGCATGATTTTTCAGGACGCAGGGGCTTCCCTGTGTCCGATTCGGACCATCGGGGAACAGATTTGTGAAAGCATGCGTGCGCACAGAAAAATAAGCAAAGGCGAGGCGAAAAGCCATGCCATGGAATTATTTGAAAAGCTGCATTTTAAGGATGGAAAACGGGTGTGGGATAGTTATCCGTTTGAATTGTCCGGCGGAATGAATCAGAGGGCCGGAATCGCAATTGCCATGCTGATGAATCCACCAATCCTGTTTGCAGATGAACCAACCAGCGCACTGGATGTGACCGTACAGAGACAGGTCATAAATGAAATGCTTCATCTGAGGGAATTGTTCGGGACTTCCATCATCATTGTGACACATGATTTGGGAGTGGTAAAGGCGATGGCTGATACAATTCTGGTACTGAAGGATGGAAAAAAAGTGGAATATGGAAAAGCAGAGGAGGTTCTGAACGATCCGCAGGATGCCTACACACAGAAATTATTATCTGCGGTTCCGGTATTACGGAGGTCAGTCAATACATGAGTATCATTTTGGAAGCAGAACATTTAACTAAGATTTTCAGAAAAAAAGGAAGTGCTCCATTAAAAGCTGTAGATGATATCAGTTTTCAGTTAAAAGCGGGAGAAACGCTTGGGATAGTGGGAGAATCAGGATCTGGGAAAAGTACACTGGCAAAATTGCTGACAAGATTAACAGATCCCACATCAGGAACCCTGAAATATGAAGGAAAAGACATTACCATGTTAAAAGGCAATGGACTGAGAGAACTATATGGAAACATGCAGATGGTATTTCAGGACCCGGTGAGCTCATTTGATCCGAGACGTACTCTGGGAGATGGGATTGGAGAGAGCCTGCGCAATCGGGGAATGAAAAAGGAAGAAATTCAGAAACGTGTGGGAGAGGTACTGGAGCAGGCAGGGCTGGATCCCCGGTTTGCGTCCAGATATCCCCATGAGGTCAGCGGCGGGCAATGCCAGAGGGCAGCTATAGCCAGAGCACTGGCTGTGGAACCGAAAGTACTGATCTGCGATGAAGCCACCAGCGCCCTGGATGTGACAATTCAAAAGCAGATCATGGAGCTGCTGCAGGAATTAAAGGAACAACATGGTCTGTCATTTATTTTTATCTGCCATAATCTGGCACTGGTGCAGATGTTCTGTGACAGAGTTCTGGTATTATATGAGGGGAGAATAGTCGAAAGTGGTACACCAGATGAGATCATTCAGTCTCCTGGCGAAGTATATACAAAAAAACTGATAGAGTCTGTGTTTGAACGCAGATAAGCATTCCCCCGCTTCAAGTGCGCGGAGCACTAAGCGGCGGGTGAGGGGGGATGCTTCTGTTAGTGGGAGCCTTCGGCTCCCAATGACAGATCGCGAAGCGACTGCGTTCATGAGCAAGTAGCGAAGCGGATTGCGAATGTCCGCTTTACTAAGACTGCGAAAAACAGCAGAGAAGGAATGCCGCAGGCAGAGTGGAAAGTAACGGTTCAGTTCTCTGGAATGGGTGTTGATCTTTGATAGTCGGTATCATATAATGAAAGTATTACCAAGGTTGGCATAACAGGAGGATGATATCATGAAGAAATGGAAGAAAGCGCTGCTCACACTGGCACTACTGGTTAGCTTTGTCATTGCGGTTCCTGTCACGGGTTTGGCAGCAGCAAAATATTATGTGACAACGGCGACGGTCAATGTCAGAAGCGGTCCAGGTACCAATTACCGGAGAGTTCTGTTGCTTCCGAAAAAAGAAGCTGTGAAAGTGACTGGAAGCACAAAGTATTGGTACAAAGTGGAATATCAGAATTACTATCAGCAAAAATATCGTGGATATATATCCAAAAGCTATCTGAAATCCGCAGATATCTATAAGACATCTGCCGGTTTGAACCTTCGCAGAGGAACCAGCACGAATACAGGAAAAGTTACAACGATTCCAAAAGGAGCAAAGGTTCTCATTACAGATACCTATACAGGAGACTGGTACCGGACAGTGTACTATGCTTCAAATGGAAACGTATACAGAGGGTATACGCATCAGAATTATCTTAGAAAGAATGGCGCAAAGAAAGGGAATTATATCACAACCGATGACGTTTATATGCATCGTAAGCCTTCTATAACATCTACGAATATTCTGGTAGTGCCAAAGGGACGGACGGTAAAGGTGACGAAGATGACCAATGGAAAATGGTATTACTGTACTTACAAGTCATCAAAGGGAAGAACCTATAAAGGTTATATTTCCAATGTGTGCCTGAAGAAAAAATAAAAAGCAGGAGAATGTAAAAGAATGAATCAGTCATTTGATTATAATATTGTTCTGATCGGATTTATGGGTACCGGAAAATCTACCATATCAGAATATATGAATCAGAAGTTTGGTATGGAAGTAATCGAGATGGATCAGATCATCGCGCAGCGTCAGGGAATGACCATATCGAAAATCTTTGAAACATACGGAGAAGAATACTTCCGGGAGTTGGAGACGAATCTGCTGATTGAGCTACAGGAAAAAAAGAATCTGATCATATCCTGTGGCGGAGGTGTCCCGATGAAAGAACGGAATGTGGCTGAGATGAAGAAAAATGGAAAAGTAGTACTGTTGACTGCCAAACCTGAGACGATTCTGAAAAGGGTACGGAACAATCACGATCGCCCTCTTCTGGAAGGAAGAAAAAATGAAGCGTATATTTCTGAACTGATGGAAAAACGAAGAGAAAAATACGAGGCAGCAGCCGATATACAGGTTGCAACGGATAACAGAAATAAGCAGCAGATCTGTGATGAAATGGTAAAGAAACTTAGAGAATCAGAGAAGTCATAAGAGGCAGTGAACGATACGATTATAAAAACGACAGGAAAAAGTGGAATATCCGATAAAGGGTATTCCACTTTTTGTCTGTCTAAGAAAAGAACTTTTCTTTGATATGCGCTACCGGCATATCCTGACCGGTCCAGAGGCGAAAGGCTTCGGCACCCTGATATAGCAGCATGTACAGTCCGTTAAAAGTACTACAGCCTCTTGCAGCAGCTTCTTTCAGAAGAAGTGTCTCCCTTGGATTGTAAATGACATCAGATACGATCAGACCTTCATGGAGTCCGCTCAGATCAGAAAGAGGACAGAGGTCGGTATTTGGAGCCATACCGACAGAGGTACCATTGATCAGAATGGCACTGTCAGATAACTGATGCTTCATTTCAACAGTATCGGCAAGATCGTACAGAGAAGCCTGGCAATGAGTCTGGGCATTGATGGTATCTACAAGCTTCTGACCTCTTTCCCAGGAACGTCCATGACGGTTGAAAATGACAATCTCCCGCACCCCATCCAGGGCAGCCTGAACTGCAATGGCAGTAGCGGCTCCACCGGCACCAAGAAGAATCATTTTTTTGCCAATAATATCGTGACCGGCTTCCCGGACAGCCTGCATATAACCAATGCCATCCGTGTTATGCCCGATGAGTTTTCCGTGATCATTGACGACAGTATTGACGGCTCCGATCATAGAAGCCGCCGGAGAAAGCTCATCGGCAAGAGTACACATAGGCACTTTGGCAGGCATAGTGCAGTTAAAACCGCGGACATTCAGCAGACGAAGCGCTTTGACAGCTTCACTCATTTCAGATTCTTTAATATCAAAACACAGATAAGCATAGTCCAGATTCAGCATCTGAAATGCCTCGTTATGCATGGCAGGAGAAATGCTGTGAGAAACCGGACTGCCGATCAGACAGATCAATTTTGTTTTACCTGTAATGGTCATTCGAAAATCCTCCTAAATAAATTTGATGTAGTTCAGTCTATCACGCAGAAAGAAAAGTGTCTATAGCAATCAAAGAGCGAATATGCTAAACTTAGCATAAGAATTTTGAGAGTAAAATGACATGAGGAGAAAGAGACATGAGTCAAGCCGTAAAAATAGGAACCTGTTTATTAGGAGAAGGAATGCCAAAGATCTGTGTACCGATTGTTGGGAAAAATATAGATGAAATCTGTCATCAGGCAGAAGAGGTAAAAAGGGTACAGCCAGATATGGCAGAGTGGAGAATGGACTATCTGGATGGAATCGAAAAAGAAACGGTGCAGAGTGAGGCATTGAAGAAATTAAGGGAGATACTGGGAAACCTTCCGTTATTGTGTACGTTTCGTACCCTGTCAGAAGGAGGCGAGAGGGAAATGCCCGTCAATACCTATCAGTTAATTACGGAAAGAGCTGTACAAAGTGGCTGTGCAGATGCTATAGATGTAGAATTATTTCTGCCGGAAGAGACCGTGCACACTTTGATTGCATCAGCAAAAGCACATCAGGTGGCTGTGATAGGATCCAATCATGATTTTCAGAAAACACCCGATGAAGAAGAAATACTATCCAGATTGTGCCGTATGCAGGAATTGGGCATGGATGTGGCAAAGATAGCAGTGATGCCTCAGAGTGAAAAAGATGTGCATATTCTTCTGAATGCTACTGCAAAGATGAAAGAAGAACATAGTCAGACCCCGGTGATTACTATGTCTATGGGAAAACTAGGAGTACTCAGCAGAATAGCAGGTGAATTATTTGGCTCAGCGCTTACCTTTGGAACGGTGGGAAAAGCTTCTGCACCCGGACAGATTCCTGTGGAAGAACTGAGAAACGTATTGGAATTGCTCCATACAGTATGAAAAATGAAATTGGAAAAAATGCAGTAAAAGTGCTTGACAGTCAGAATAATATACAATATTATAATAGATAACTAACAAAAGTTAGAAATGACTACAAAAACCTTCCCAGGGTACTCCGTTCTACTGGAAGGTTTTTTAAAAATGAATAGTTAGACACAACTAATCGAAGGAGGAATCTATGAGTATTGTAATTATTGGTGGAAATGAATGTATGGAATGTCGTTATCGTGAGATCTGCAAGAAGAACGGATATAAGGCAAAGGTGTTTACAAAAGAAAAGGGAGCCATTCGCAAGAAACTGGGATGTCCAGATCTGATGGTGCTGTTCACCAATACGGTATCTCATAAGATGGTCAACAGCGCTACACAGGAAGCAAAGAGAATGGAGATTCCGATTCTTCATATTCACAGCAGCAGCTCTGCTGCACTGCAGCAGGGCCTGGAAGAATATGCAGCAAATGCCGCAATGTAAGTACTGGCGCAAAGGTTTGTACCTTTCTTAAACGATGAAATGATATGAGTATAAAGAAAAGAATCGGAAAGGGAATTCCGGTTCTTTTTTCTTTCTTTTATGAAAGGGCAGAGTATGATATAATAGGAAAATAAGAAACGTGAGAGGAAAACAAAGTGAAAAAATTAATATCATGGAATGTGAATGGCCTGCGTGCCTGTGTGCAGAAGGGCTTTACCGAATATTTTGAGGAAATGGATGCGGATATTTTCTGCATCCAGGAGAGCAAATTACAGGAAGGACAGATTGATTTTGCACCGGAGGGATATCATGCATACTGGAATTATGCAGAAAAGAAGGGCTACTCTGGAACCGCAATTTTCACAAAAGAAGAGCCATTATCCGCAGCTTATGGAATAGGAATCGAAGAACACGATCATGAGGGGCGCGTCATCACTCTGGAATTTGATAATTTCTACATGGTGACGGTCTATACACCGAACTCCCAGAACGAGCTGGCGCGTCTGCCGTACCGTATGAAATGGGAAGATGACTTCCTGGCCTATCTGAAGAATCTGGAAAAAAGCAAACCGGTGATCTTCTGCGGCGACCTGAACGTGGCTCATAAAGAAATTGATCTGAAGAATCCGAAGACTAATCGGAAAAATGCGGGATTTACGGATGAAGAACGGGAAAAGTTCACCAACGTGGTAAACGCCGGATTCATCGATACTTACCGTTATTTTTATCCAGATCAGGAAGGCATTTATTCCTGGTGGTCTTATCGCTTCAAAGCAAGAGAAAAGAACGCAGGATGGCGTATTGATTATTTCTGCGTATCCGAAAGTCTGAAAGAAAAGCTGAAAGGAGCATCCATTCACACGGAAGTGTTTGGATCCGATCACTGTCCGGTGGAACTGGATATCGAGGTGTAAGAAAGGAAGAAAAATGAAAGCAGTCATCTCCATTGGAAATCAGGATTTTGTCTCAATACGGAAGAACCACTGTTTTTATATTGATAAGACAGACTTTATCAGGGAATGGTGGGAGAATCAGGATAGTGTGACACTGATTACGCGCCCGAGAAGATTTGGGAAAACTTTGAATATGAATATGACAGAGTATTTTTTCTCTGCAAAATATTCAGACATGGGGCAGTATTTTGAAGAACTGGCTGTGTGGAAGAATGAAACAATGCGCAGTCTTCAGGGAACTTATCCAGTGATTGCACTCAGTTTTGCGGATATTAAGGCAACAACCTATGAGGCAGCCAGGATGGGAATTGTCCGTAAGCTTGTAAGACTGTACAGTGAGTTTGATTTTGTTCGTACAAGTAAAGTCTTGAATGAAAAGGATCGGGCCTATTTTGATGCGATTGACGAAGGGATGTCAGATGATGCCACAGTAGTGGCTATTAATTATTTATCAGATTATCTCAGTAGATATTATGGAAAAAAGGTAATAATACTGCTGGATGAGTATGATACTCCACTGCAGGAAGCGTACATTCATGGGTACTGGAATACACTGACAGCATTTATTCGAAGTCTGTTTAATTCTACTTTTAAGACCAATCCGTATATGGAGCGGGGATTACTGACAGGAATTACCAGGGTAAGCAAAGAATCTATTTTTTCTGACTTGAATAATCTGGAAGTAGTGACAACCACTTCAGAAAAATACAGCAGCTCCTTTGGATTTACGGAGAAAGAGGTGTTTCAGGCACTGGAATGTGCAGGAATGTCGGAGGAAAAGAAGAATATCAGGTACTGGTATGATGGTTTTTCTTTCGGCAGCAGAAAGGATATTTATAATCCATGGTCTATTACAAAATATCTGGATACTGGAGCATATGGAACTTATTGGGCAGATACAAGCGGCAATGCTCTGGTATCAGATCTGATTCGTCAGAGTCCGGGGAAGTTAAAATCAGAGATGGAAGATCTGTTAAATGGCAGAGAAATCTGCACAGAACTGGATGAACAGGTGATTTTTGAGCAGTTGGGAAGAAAAAGGGGAGCAATCTGGAGTCTTCTTCTTGCCAGCGGTTATCTGAAGCTGGACAGATATGAGACAGATGCCAGAACAGGAAAACGACAGTATTATCTGAAAATTACCAACCATGAAACTATGCTGATGTTTGAAGATATGGTAGAAAGCTGGTTTGCTGAGGAAGAATCCGCATATGGCAATTTTAAAGAGGCACTGCTGGACGGTGATTTGGAATATATGAATCAGTTCATGAATCAGGTGGCTATTCGGACATTGAGCAGTTTTGACGTGGGAAATAAGCCGTCAGAAGAAGCGGAGCCAGAGCGTTTTTATCATGGATTTGTATTAGGGCTGATTGTGGATCTGGAGGG
Source organism: uncultured Marvinbryantia sp. (assembly GCA_934394985.1). Classification (GTDB taxonomy): domain Bacteria; phylum Bacillota; class Clostridia; order Lachnospirales; family Lachnospiraceae; genus Marvinbryantia. Next base: position 41,114 of record CAKRRF010000003.1, on the reverse strand, counting down.
AAAATACCGCATCACATCAAACCGGGAAAGCGGATTTGGACGATATGACGTTATTATGGAACCTTTGCAGGCGCATTTGGATGCGATCATAATGGAATTCAAAGTACAGAACACAGCAAGAGAAAAAACACTGGAGCATACCGTAGAAAATGCACTGCGGCAGATAGAAGAAAAAAATTATGATGCAGAATTACTGGCAAGAGGAATTCCAAAAGAAAAAATCAGACACTATGGATTTGCCTTTTGTGGAAAAAGGGTATTGATTGGCCAGGCGCATCTCTAAAAGAAGGTAGAGAATCTGGACTTAAGGACGGCGAATTGCAGAATGACAGCTGTTTGGTGTCACAGCATAAGAACTGTGGTGAATGCCGGATTTATTGATACCTATCGTTATTTTTACTCAGATCAGGAAGGCATTTATACGGAAGTGTTTGGATCTGATCATTGTCCGGTGGAACTGGATATTGAATTATGAAAATGAAATAAAGTAAATGAAAGAAGATCTGGAATTTATGGCAACACGTAAATGTCCAGGTCTTTTTGCGAGTTAGTATGAATGAAATCCTATGGTGATAATTTAGTATTTTGCGATGAATTAAAAAGACAGGGAATTGCGGAAAAGGACATCTTAATCTATTAAAAGTGTAATATTCTATTTGAAATCTGATGTATATATGTTTTGAATTTCAGCTATTCAGTATGAGAACTGAAAAAGAATAAGTAGAAATGCGAGAGGCGTATTCATTTACATAAATGGACATGCCTCTTATTTTATTTGTTATATTTCAAAAACTATTTACATAAATAAAAAGATGCAATTATAATTCAAATGAGTATTTACAAACAATCTGAAATGATTTACAATGTAAATACAAAGCATATATTCATTTCGCAGGGCATATGCACAATCTGGAGATCTCACTACATTTCAGGAATCTATGCTTTCAAAAAGTACATTTTAATTATAAGCAAAGAGGAACGAAATGATAGATCTAACATATTGATAACAGAAAGCCATTGGTGACGGTGTTTTCCGGCTTTTTTATTTTCCCATCTGGTATTGCGGCGAAATAACGGAAAATCTGTCGAACGATTCTGTTTGTAAAAGCAGGGCTTCTGTGTTAAGGTTAGTGTACATTTCGAGGAATTCACAAAATCTTGCCATTCGGTATTTATTCCACAAAATGTAAAAATAATTTCAGAAGGAGCATTTGCTTATGACAGAGAAAGAAAGCAAAGAATTACAGCAGAAGCAGGAAAATGAGATTTTGCGTGAGATTAACGGAGAAGAAGAGGTAGAATATGGTCTGATCAATGATTATATGTTTCGGGCAGTATTCCAGACTTCGGAAGATGCATTGAGAGGGCTGCTCAGTGCTTTGCTGTACATACCGGAAGAGGAGATATTATCCTGCGTAATTTGTAATCCAATCATACTGGGTGATGCCATTGACGAGAAGACCTGTATTTTGGATATCCGTGTGTTGCTGAATGATAACAGGCAGATTAATCTGGAAATGCAGATGGGCTCGATAGAGAACTGGACAGACCGTTCCGTGTTCTATCTGTGCAGGATGTTCACAGATATGAAAAAAGGTCTGGATTACACTCAGACAAAGCAATCCATTCATATCGGAATCATGATGAAATCTCCGATACCGGAAGATGCTGCATTTTACAATGAATATGCATTGAAAAACCGTAGAACTGGATATGAATTCACTGGAAAAATCGCGCTTCACGTGTTAGACTTATCTTGTCTGGAACAGGTGCCTGAGGAAGAAAGAAACAGTGCGTTGTATTACTGGGCCTGCGTATTTAAAGCGAAAACATGGAAGGAGGTTCTTGCGATGGCAGAACAGTCAGAATCCATAAAAAAAGCGGTTGTCACTTTACGTGAATTATCAGAAGATGAAAAAATCCGCCTGCAATGTGAGGCCAGAGAACGCTACCAGATGGACTGGCAGAGTTCCATGAGAACAAGCAGAGAAAAGGGACGAGAAGAAGGCAGAAAAGAAGGCAGAAAAGAAGGCAGAAAAGAAGGCAGAGAATCTGGACTCAGGGACGGCAAATTGCAGAATGCACGCAAAGTAACCCTGGCATTGATGGAAAGAAAAATGCCTTTGGAAGAGATTGCTCAGATTGTGGGGATGGATGAACGGATTATCCGTGAATGGATAGCAGAGAAATAAGCTGGAAATGTGCAGGCAGTAGTGAATTATCTTGCTATTTTTCAGAAAACCCACTATAATCAACACCAGAATAAACAAAAAAGGAGAACAATTATGGCACAGAATCCAATTGTTACCATCACTATGGACAACGGTGATGTCATGAAGGCAGAGCTGTATCCGGAGATTGCACCGAATACGGTAAATAATTTTATCAGTCTGGTGAAGAAGGGCTTCTACGATGGTCTGATTTTTCATCGTGTGATCAATGGTTTTATGATTCAGGGTGGATGCCCAAATGGAAATGGAATGGGTGGCCCAGGTTACTGCATCAAAGGAGAATTTGCAGACAACAGATTCCAGAATGATCTGGCACATACTCCAGGGGTACTGTCCATGGCAAGAGCTATGCATCCAAATTCAGGCGGATCCCAGTTCTTTATCATGCACAAGGCAGCTCCGCATCTGGATGGCTCTTACGCAGCATTTGGTAAAGTGATAGAAGGCATGGATGTGGTCAATAAGATTGCAGAAACAGATACGGATTATAGCGACAGACCACTGGATGAGCAGAAGATCAAGTCTATGACAGTAGAGACTTTTGGTGTAGATTACCCAGAACCGGAAAAATGTTAAATCAGAAACAGTATGTCGGGGATAAGAATATCCCCGGCATTTTTATAAGTACAAAAGATCAGTTAAAAAAAGAATGGGAGCTACATGGAAAAAGGGCAGTGTACCTGACAGACAGACCAGAGATCGTCTGTGATATAAAGATCATGGACAGTGCCTGTATATTTCTGGAAAAAAAAGGCAGACAGATCAGTTACGAAGCAGATTATATCTGGCAGATGACAGAAGATACCGACCTGCCGGATGAATCCTATATTCATCGCATCTGGCAGCGTCATATGCACATCCCGTGGAAGATTGCGGAGACAGAACACTTGCTTATTCGAGAGTCGGTAATGGAAGACCTGCCATATTTTCAGAAATATTATGAAGAAGAGGCTGGTAATATGGATGTACAGGCTCTTGGCGTGGGAGAAAAGCAGCTTTACAGTTACATTGCTGCGCGCTATCCACTTTTTGAGTATGGTTTGTGGTCCGTTGTGGACAAATCAACCGGCACAGTAATCGGTCGTGCGGGGATAGAAGAACTTCCGGAGCAATATGAAAACCTTGCCGGAGAACCGGAATTATCTTATCTGATTGGACAAGAGTACCGTGGAAAAGGCATAGCCACAGAAGCCTGCCAGGCGATCTTACATTACGCAGCGGAAGAACTGGAGATGAAAAGAATCTATGTAAGAACTTCAAATGGGAATCTTCCTTCTCAGAAACTGGCAGAAAAACTTAACCTGTTAAAGGTTGAATCTATAACTGAGTATAAAGATTTGCTATATTGCGGCTTATTGACTTTTCAGAGGTAAGAGTATATCATGTAACCCATACCAAACCTATTCAAAAACAGACAGACGAATAGGACGATATCACTGGAATGCAGGGCGCGCAGCAATCCTTGATATCCTGAAAAGAACAAATACATTTCAGAGAGAAAAAGGAGATTAGAATTATGAAAAGAGTACTTGCATCCATCGCAGCAGCAACATTAACACTGGCACTGGCCGTACCGGCAGCAGCAGAAGGAACCATCAAAGTGGCAGCATCACCGACACCGCATGCGGAGATTCTGGAGGCAGCAAAAAGCATTTTAGCAGAAGAAGGATGGGATCTGGAAGTCACAGAATTTGAAGATTACGTGCAGCCAAACCTGGTAGTAGAAAGTGGTGACTTTGACGCTAACTACTTCCAGCATGTACCATATCTGGACAGCTTCAATGAAGAAAAAGGAACACACCTGGTAGATGCCGGAGACATTCATTACGAACCATTTGGAATTTATCCTGGAACAAAAAAGAGTCTGGATGAACTGGAAGACGGAGACGTGATCGCTGTACCGAATGATACAACGAATGAAGCAAGAGCACTCCTTCTTCTTCAGGATAACGGAGTACTTACCTTAAAAGAAGGTGCAGGCCTGACAGCTACAGTAAATGATATTGAATCCAAGAGCAAAGACATCAAGATCCAGGAACTGGAAGCAGCACAGGTACCAAGAGTACTCGGAGAGGTTGCATTTGCAGTTATTAATGGTAACTATGCAGTAGAAGCAGGACTGTCTGTGGCAGATGACGCAATTGCATATGAAGCATCTGATTCAGAAGCTGCAAAGACTTACGTAAATATCATTGCAGTGAAAGAAGGAAATGAAAACAACGAAGGTATTGTAGCACTGGTTGATGCACTGAAGTCTGATGAGATCAAAGATTTTATCAATGAAACATACAATGGTGCAGTGATTCCTTACGAACCGGAAGCTACAGAAGAAGCAGCAGAAGAAGATACAGAAGCAGCATCAGAAGAAGAAACGACAGAAGCTGCTGAGACAGAAACAGAAGCTCAGTAAAACGGAACAAAATAAGAACCTATTGGGGCAGATGTGGGATTTTATCTTGCAACTGCCCTACTTTTACGATAAAATAAAGCGTGTTGTGTATAAATGACAGGAGGGAGATTTCATGGAACCAATTATTAAAATAGAACATCTGGATAAATGGTTTAAAGTAAAAGACATGGATGTGCATGCCCTGGATGATATATCTCTCGATATCTATAAGGGAGAAATATACGGGATCATTGGTATGTCAGGTGCAGGTAAGAGTACTCTGGTACGATGCCTGAATTTCCTGGAACGTCCTACATCTGGTGATGTGATTGTAGATGGAAAGAATCTGGCAAAATTATCCAATAAAGAACTTCGTGAAACAAGAAAAGATATCGGAATGATTTTTCAGCATTTTAATCTGTTGATGCAGAGAAATGTGCTGGATAATGTATGCTTTCCAATGGAGCTTGCCGGAGTAAAGAAAAAAGATGCAAGAAAAAAAGCAATGGAATATTTGCAGATTGTAGGGCTCGAGGAAAAGGCAAAGGCTTATCCGGCGCAGTTGTCCGGTGGTCAGAAGCAGAGGGTGGCTATTGCCAGAGTGCTGGCCAGCGATCCCAAGATATTACTTTGCGATGAGGCAACCAGTGCATTGGATCCGCAGACGACCAAGGCTATTTTGCAGCTGTTAAAAGAAATAAATCAGAAATATGGTATCACGATTGTGATTATCACTCATGAGATGGCGGTGGTGCAGGAAATCTGCAGCCATGTAGCAATCGTGGATCATGGAAAACTGGCAGAGCATGGACTGGTAAGCGATATCTTTACCACTCCGAAGTCCAAAGAGGCAAAAAAACTGATTTATCAGGGATATGAGCATGTCAGTGAAATGAAAGGAAAACGATGTGTGCGAATCGTATTTTCAGAGAATTCCTCATTTGAGCCGGTAATCGGAAACATGGTGCTGGCGTGTAAGGCACCGGTTAATATTCTGTATGCGCATACGACGGACCTGGATGGGGTAGCCAAAGGAGAAATGATTCTTCAGCTGCCGGAAGATGATAAGATCGGGGACCAGATGATTGAGTATCTGAAAAAAGCAAAGCTTGCAGTGGAGGTGTTAGAAGATTATGTGGGATAGTACTGTAATTATGATGATTGTCCGCGGAATTGGCGAGACACTTTATATGACACTGACGTCTACACTGCTTGGGTATGTACTGGGTCTTCCGATGGGAATTTTGTTGGTGATTTGTGCCAGAGACGGTATTCGTCCGAATGCAGTTGTATATAAAATATTTGATTTGATTTCCAACATTTTTCGAAGCATACCATTTTTGATTCTGTTGATTCTGGTAATGCCGCTGACGGCAAAGCTGGTAGGTAAAAGCTATGGATCCACAGCAACGATTGTGCCACTGACATTTGCAGCAGCACCATATATTGCACGTATGGTAGAGTCTTCTCTGAAAGAGGTAGACCGTGGTGTGATCGAAGCAGCACAAAGTATGGGAGCCAGCACATGGGAGATTGTGTGGAAAGTTTATTTAAAAGAAGCGAGAACTTCTCTGATTATCAATGCGACGATTGCGACCGGAACGATTCTGGGATACTCAGCTATGGCAGGTACCGTTGGAGGCGGTGGACTGGGTGATATTGCGATTCGTTATGGATATTATCGTTATCAGGTGGATATCATGATTGTAACTGTGATTATTCTGGTACTTCTGGTTCAGATCTTCCAGAGTATCGGCATGCTGATTTCCAAAAAGATGGACAGAAGAAGGATTGATTAAAAAACAAAGAAAACGAGGAAGAACAAGTGAAAAGAGCAAGTGGTATTTTGCTGCCGGTCAGCAGCCTTCCATCACCATATGGAATTGGAACATTTTCGAAAGAAGCATATAAGTTTGTAGATTTTCTTGCAGAAGCAGGACAGACCTACTGGCAGATTCTCCCGCTGGGACCTACCAGCTACGGAGATTCTCCGTATCAGTCATTTTCTACTTTTGCAGGAAATCCTTACTTTATCGATCTGGATGAACTGGTAAAAGAAAAGGTTCTGACAAAAGCAGAGTGTAAGGCAGCAGACTGTACCCATCACCCGAATTATGTGGAATATGGAGAATTATACGAAAAGCGCTTTGATTTACTGAAAAAAGCATATGAACGCAGCCATATTTCCGAAGATCCGGAATTTCAGAAATTTGTGGAAGCAAACAGAGAGTGGTTAAAAGACTACGCTCTGTTTATGACTGTAAAGAAATGTTTCAAGGGTGCATCCTGGCTGGAATGGGCAGATGATATACGTCTGAGATGGGGATATTCGGTAGATTATTACTACAATGAATATCCGAAGGAAATAGAGTTTTATGAATATATCCAGTACAAATTCAGCCAGCAGTGGAAAAAGCTGAAAGCTTATGCCAATGAAAAAGGAATTCTGATTATTGGTGATATTCCAATATATGTGGCGATGGACAGCGCAGATGCATGGGCACATCCGGATCTGTTCCAGATGGACGAAGACCGAAAGCCTAAGGCTGTGGCAGGCTGCCCGCCAGATGCGTTTTCTGACGATGGTCAGCTGTGGGGAAATCCGTTATATCGATGGGAGTACCATCAGCATCAGCATTATGACTGGTGGATCAGTCGAATGAAGCACTGCTATGAGCTATATGATGTGGTGAGAATTGATCATTTCCGTGGCTTTGATGAGTATTATTCGATTCCTTATGGGGATAAGACTGCGGTAAACGGACACTGGGAAAAGGGACCTGGCATGGAGCTGTTCCGTACACTGGAGCAGCGTCTGGGACACAAAGAAGTGATCGCAGAGGATCTGGGTATGATGACCGATACTGTGCGTAAACTGGTAAAAGACAGTGGTTATCCAAATATGAAAGTATTGGGATTTGCTTTTGACCCGACAGGAACCAGTGAATATTTGCCACATAATTACGAGAAAAACTGTGTCTGCTATACAGGTACCCATGATAATGAGACGTTGATGCAGATGTATGATGGTATGGATAAAAAGACACTTGCATTTACCACAGATTATCTGAACAATGCGCATTCATCCAGAGAAGAAATTCACTGGGATTTTATTCGTCTGGCCATGCTTTCCGTAGCAGATACCTGTATTGTGCCAATGCAGGACTATCTGGGACTGGGGCAGGAAGCAAGAATGAATTTCCCATCTACGACAGGAAACAACTGGAAGTGGAGAGTGGGAAAAGAAGACATGACAAAAAAACTGGCAAAAGAGATTCTGCACCTGACAAAATTAAGCTGCAGACTGTAATGTCATAGATGCATACATGGAACAAAAGGAGCCAGCGTGACATGAAAGACATTATTAATATAAAAAAATTAATACACGATTATAAAAAATATAACGAAGACGGGCAGGTGGAATCTACCTACCGTGCAGTAGACGAAGTCAGTCTGGATGTGCATCCGGGACAGTTTATTGCGATTCTGGGGCATAACGGATCAGGTAAATCGACTCTGGCAAAGCATCTGAATGCCATTTTGCTTCCTACTGAAGGAACAGTCTACATTGATGGAAAGGATACCAGAGACGAGGAAAAGATAAAAGAGATTCGTCAGACTGCAGGTATGGTATTTCAGAATCCAGACAACCAGATCATTGGAACGGTAGTAGATGAAGATGTGGCTTTTGGACCGGAAAACATGGGAGTCCCGTCTGAAGAAATCAAAAAAAGAGTAGAAGAGGGGCTGAAAACAGTGGAGATGTGGGAATATCGTTCCCACTCCCCAAATAAACTGTCCGGTGGACAGAAGCAGAGGGTAGCGATTGCCGGAGTAGTAGCGATGCATCCAAAGTGCATTGTACTGGATGAACCAACGGCCATGCTGGATCCGGTAGGAAGAAAAGAAGTGATCCAGGCTGCGTGGAAGCTGAATAAAGAGGAAAAGGTGACGATTATTCTGATCACACATTATATGGAAGAGGTGACTTCGGCAGATCAGGTGATTGTGATGGATCAGGGAAAGGTTCTGATGCAGGGAACACCCAAAGAAGTATTCTCCAGAGTGGAGGAACTAAAAGAACATCGTCTGGATGTGCCGCAGGTAACCATGCTTGCCCATGAACTGCGAAAGAGCGGACTGTCAATACCGGAAGGAATACTGACCAGAGAAGAACTGATTGAAGAACTGGAAGGATTGCGAAGCAGACAGCAGTCAGAGGGAGGTGCTTTATGTCCATAAAACTGGAACATGTGAATTATCTTTATGGAGAAGGAACCGCCTATGAGAAACAGGCACTGAAGGATATCAGCCTCGAGATCCCGGATGGACAGTTTCTGGGAATCATTGGGCATACCGGTTCCGGAAAATCTACGCTGATCCAGCATCTGAATGGACTGATCAGAGCAACGGACGGAGTAATTTACTATAATGGAGAGAACATCTATGCAGAGGGCTATTCCATGAAACAATTACGCAGTCATGTGGGACTGGTTTTCCAGTATCCGGAATATCAGTTGTTTGAGACAGATGTGCTATCGGATGTATGTTTCGGACCGAAGAATCTGGGACTTTCCGAAGAGGAAGTAAAAGCCAGGAGTCTGGAGGCACTGCATCAGGTAGGCTTAAAGGAAAAGCACTACTATAAATCGCCTTTTGATTTATCGGGAGGGCAGAAGCGCCGGGTAGCGATTGCAGGAATTCTTGCCATGCACCCGGAAGTGTTGATTTTGGATGAGCCGACGGCCGGACTGGATCCAAAAGGAAGAGATGATATTCTGGATCAGATTGCCAGACTTCATAAAGAACGTGGTATTACAGTCATTCTGGTATCCCACAGTATGGAAGATGTGGCAAAATACGTAGACCGTATCATTGTCATGGATCACGGAAGCGCAAAGTTTGACGGTGAACCCAAAAAAGTATTTGAACATTACAAAGAACTGGAAAGTATGGGACTTGCGGCACCGCAGGTGACGTATGTAATGCAGTCGTTAAAAGAAAAGGGCTTTGATGTGGACATTCACGCGATCACAGTAGAAGAAGCAAAACAGTCCATTTTACATGCATTTGGAATGGAAGATCGGAGGAAATGTCATGATTAGAGATATCACAATCGGACAATATTATCCGACTGATTCAGTGATTCACCGTCTGGATCCGAGAACCAAGCTGGTGTGGACACTGGTATATATTTTTTCATTATTTTTATTCCGGTCATTCGCATCCTATGCAGTAGCTACGATTCTGTTAATCGCAGTGATCCGGACATCCAGAGTACCGTTTAAATTTATGGTAAAAGGAATGAAGGCGGTGGTGATTTTGCTGTTAATCACCGTGCTGTTTAATCTGTTTCTGATACCAGGGACGACACTGATACAGATATGGAAGCTGCGGATTACTTATGAAGGATTAAATACGGCGGTATTTATGGCATTGCGTCTGACTTATCTGATCATCGGCTCGTCAGTGATGACACTGACCACCACACCGAACCAGCTGACAGACGGAATGGAAAAAGGTTTGGCACCGTTAAACAAAATCCATGTGCCGGTACATGATGTGGCGATGATGATGTCAATTGCATTGCGTTTTATTCCGATATTGCTGGAAGAAACAGATAAAATCATGAAGGCACAGATGGCAAGAGGGGCAGATTTTGAGTCTGGCAATCTGATCACGAAAGCGAAAAACATGATTCCTCTCCTGGTTCCTCTGTTTATTTCCGCTTTTCGACGCGCCAATGATCTGGCTATGGCTATGGAAGCACGTGGATATTATGGCGGAGAAGGAAGAACAAAGATGCGGCCGCTGGTGTATCAGAAAAATGACCGGATTGCCTATGCAATATTACCGGTATATTTAGCCGCTATGTTTGCTGCAAAGAAAATAATAGGAATATAAGGTATGAAACGAGTAAAATTGACTGTTGCCTATGACGGAACCAATTATCATGGATGGCAGATTCAGCCAAATGGCGTAACCATAGAAGAAGTGTTAAATCAGCACTTATCAGAACTGTTACAAGAACCGATTAAGATTATCGGTGCCAGCAGAACGGATGCGGGCGTGCATGCCAGAGGAAATGTTGCGGTATTTGATACAAATGCCAGAATGCCTGCAGAAAAGATATCCTATGCATTGAATACCCGTCTTCCGGCAGATATCCGTATACAGGATTCCAGAGAAGTAAGACCAGATTTTCATCCGAGATTTTGTGAAACAGTAAAAACATATGAGTATTGCATCCTGAACCGAAAGTTCCCGGATCCGACAAGACGCCTGTATGCATTATTTCATTATTATCCGCTGGATCTGGAAAAAATGAAACAGGCAGCAGAGTATCTGGTGGGAGAACACGATTTCAAAAGTCTGTGCACCCAGAAACCGGAAGTGGAGAATACAGTACGGACGATTTATTCTGTAGATATTACAAAAGAAGAAGATCTGATCCGAATCCGTATCTGCGGAAATGGTTTTTTATATAATATGATCCGGATTATTGTGGGAACACTGCTTCGAATCGGCAGTGGATATTATGAACCGGAATATATGAAAGAACTGCTGGAATTAAAAGATCGACAGGCAGCCGGAGAAACAGCACCTCCTCAGGGGCTGACGCTGGTGGAGATCCGTTATCCGGGAGAAGAATAGAGCATTAGAACGATAGCAGGCGCAAAGCGCCTGCTATATCTGCATTTTGCTGAGATAACTGTTGTGATAGTGGCCATCCATGGTCACATCTTTGCCGAACCAGCCAGGTGGCACAAAGGTATTTGCATCCTCTTCGGTTGGAAATTCCACTTCAGCCAGGCAAAGAGTTTCAAAAGGAGCGAAAAATACGTCCAGTTCAATGGTGAGAGCATGATCGGTGGGAATCAGATATCTTTTTTTGGAGATCAGATTGCCGTCGATTTTCTGTTTTAAATGCTCGTAAGCTTCTTTGTTCAGGGGAAGATTATACTCTTCACGGCACATCATACCCTTACCTTTGTAAGTCAAAATATAATCGTCATCCTGACGCCGGATGCGAACCACAGGGTCAGTACAGAGATATCCCTGCTCAATCAGATGAAAAGAATAAGAATCCAGATTGTCAGGCAATGCTGGAATTAAAAATTTACGTTCAATTTCCATAGAAGATCCTTTCCGTCAGGAACAGATTCCTGACACATAATTCTGACTGTATTGTAGCGGGGCAAAAAAAACATGTCAAGGAAAGATTGTGAATGTAAAAATACATTGCGTGAGTGGATAAAATGCGGGTATAATAGAAAAAGAAAAAATAGGATCGTTTCTGTGACTTGGGAGGAAGGAAAAATGAATAAATCATATATATTTCTTGCAGATGGATTTGAGGAAATAGAAGGACTGACCGTAGTGGATCTGTTGAGACGGGCCGGGGTAGAAATCACCATGGTTTCTATTATGGGGAAAAAGAACATTACAGGAGCACACAAGATTACGTTAGAGGCAGATGCGTTATTTGAAGAATGTGATTTTTCAGATGGCGATATGTTTGTTCTTCCGGGCGGAATGCCGGGAACCCGTTATCTTGGAGCACATAAAGGACTGACAGAGCTTCTGAAAAAGGCGGATCAGGAGAAAAAAGGCATTGCTGCTATCTGTGCCGCTCCGAGTGTGCTGGGAGAACTGGGGCTGCTGAAGGGGAAGCATGCAGTCTGCTATCCGGGATTTGAAGAGAAACTGACAGGTGCTGTCACATCTACTGAGCCGGTAGTGACAGACGGCAATATCACCACCAGCCGAGGGATGGGAACTGCTATCTCATTTGCCCTGGAGCTGATTACCCGTATGTGTAGCAGAGAAAAAGCGGAGGAACTGGCAAAAGGAATTATTTATCAGGCGTAAAAAAGTACTAGCCATTTACTTCAACTTGTGTTATAGTACTAAAATGAGTGTAAGCATGGGAAAGTGCGCATTCCCGTTGATTTGAAAGACAACAAGTAAGATATCAAGGAGGAACTATCTAAAATGAGTTTAAAGGTAGAAAATTTAGAGCACAATATGGTAAAACTGACCATCGAAGTCAGCGCAGAGGAATTTGAAGAAGCAATCAAACATGCATATGTAAAGAATAAAAACAAAATCAATATTCATGGTTTCCGTAAGGGAAAAGCTCCACAGGCTATGATCGAAAAGATGTACGGCGCAGGTATCTTCTATGAAGATGCAGCAAACGAGCTGATCCCGAAGGCATATGACGCAGAGATCGAGAACTGTGATCTGGATCTGGTTTCCCAGCCAAAGATCGATGTTGTTCAGATCGAAAAAGGCAAACCATTCATCTTCACAGCAGAAGTAGCTGTAAAACCGGAAGTTACCCTTGGTGCATATGAAGGTGTAGAAGTTCCGAAGACAGAGATCAATGTAACAGATGAAGAAGTAGATGCAGAAGTTGACAAAGAAAGAGAAAAGAACTCCAGAACTATCGCTGTAGAAGACAGAGGCGTTGAAAATGGAGATATGATCAAACTTGACTTTGACGGTTCTGTAGACGGTGTAGCATTCGATGGCGGAAAAGCTGAAAACTATGATCTGACAGTTGGATCAGGAAGCTTCATCCCGGGATTTGAAGAGCAGTTAGTAGGTGTAAAAGCCGGTGAAGAAAAAGAAGTAAAAGTTACTTTCCCAGAAGATTACCATGCAAAAGATCTGGCTGGAAAAGAAGCAGTCTTCAAATGCAAAGTAAATGAAATCAAAGTAAAAGAACTTCCGGAAGCAAATGATGAATTCGCTCAGGATGTATCTGAATTTGATACACTGGCTGAGTATAAGGAAGATCTGAAGAAGAAACTGACAGAACGTAAAGAAACAGCAGCAAAGAATGCAAAAGAAGCTGCAGCAGTAGAAGCAGCAGTTGCTAACGCTGAGATGGATATTCCGGATGCTATGGTAGACGGACAGGTAAGACAGATGGCAAATGACTTCGCAAGAAGAATTCAGTCCCAGGGTCTTACAGTAGATCAGTACTTCCAGTTTACAGGAATGACAGCAGAGAAGCTGATGGATCAGATGAAGCCAGAAGCTCTGAAGCGCATCAAGAACAGCCTGGTTCTGGAAGCAATCGCAGCAAAAGAAAACTTCGAGATCGCAGAAGAAAAGATCGAAGAAGAACTGAAGAAGATGTCTGAAGCTTATAAGATGGAAGTAGACAAGATCAAAGAAGCTCTTGGAGAGAGCGGACTGGATCAGATGAAAGCAGACCTGAAGATTCAGGCAGCAGTAGACTTCATCAGAGACAAAGCAAAAGAAGTAGAAAAGAAAGCTGAAGAAGAGAAAAAAGAAGACTAATTCAGTCTGACAGGAAGAATGCCGGAAGGCGGGAGGTGTTATCATGAGTTTTGTACCTTATGTCATTGAACAGACAAGCAGAGGGGAAAGATCCTATGATATTTACTCCAGATTATTAAAAGACAGAATCATCTTTTTGGGTGAAGAAGTAAACGATGTAAGTGCCAACCTGATTGTTGCGCAGCTGCTTTTCCTGGAAGCAGAAGATCCGGGAAAAGATATTCAGCTGTATATCAATAGTCCGGGAGGATCTGTAAGTGCAGGATGGGCAATTTATGATACCATGCAGTATATCAAGTGTGATGTATCTACCATCTGTATCGGTATGGCAGCCAGCATGGGAGCATTCCTTCTGGCAGGCGGTACCAAAGGGAAAAGAATTGCATTGCCGAATGCACAGATTATGATCCATCAGCCGTCAGGTGGTGCAAGAGGACAGGCTACAGAGATTCAGATCGTAGCAGAAGAGATCCTGAAGACCAAAAAGAAATTAAATGAGTATCTGGCAGCAAATACAGGACAGCCGGTAGAAGTGATTGCGCGCGATACAGAACGTGACAATTACATGACGGCAGAAGAAGCAAAAGCATATGGTCTGATTGATATGGTAATATCAAACAGATAAGAGGAGAATGACGGCGGAGTGTTTGGAACTGTGCCGTCATTTTCAAAATACAGGAATAGTGTGAAAGTGGAACATGCATATGAGAAGCTTTTTCACGATATTGCTGGAAATGAAAAAGAGGAGAACAGGAATGGCTGGAAGAATCGGAGAGCAGAAGATTCGCTGCTCATTTTGTAACAAAAGTGAAGATCAGGTGCGTAAATTAATAGCCGGACCGAATGATGTATATATTTGTGATGACTGTATTGAGATCTGCAGTGAGATTATCGAAGAAGAACTTGCAGATGAATATGGTGATCATGTAGAACAGGAAATCAATCTGCTGAAGCCGGAAGAGATAAAAAGCGTACTGGATGATTATGTAATCGGACAGGATAATGCAAAAAAAGCGCTGGCTGTAGCAGTTTACAATCACTATAAGAGAATTTTGGCCGGAAAAGATCTGGGTGTAGAACTTCAGAAAAGTAATATTCTGATGCTTGGTCCGACCGGAAGCGGAAAAACTTACCTGGCACAGACCCTGGCCAGACTGTTGAATGTACCGTTTGCCATTGCAGATGCAACGACATTGACAGAGGCAGGTTATGTGGGCGAAGATGTGGAAAATATCCTCCTGAAGCTGATTCAGGCAGCAGAATATGATATCGAGCGTGCACAGACAGGTATTATTTATATTGATGAAATAGATAAAATTACTAGAAAATCAGAAAATGCATCCATTACAAGAGATGTATCCGGTGAGGGAGTGCAGCAGGCACTTCTGAAGATTCTGGAAGGAACGGTTGCCAGCGTGCCGCCTCAGGGTGGAAGAAAGCATCCGCAGCAGGAATTGATTCAGATTGATACCACAAATATTCTGTTTATCTGTGGTGGTGCCTTTGAAGGACTGGACAAGATCATTGAAACCAGAATGGATACCAAGACCATGGGCTTCAACCGTACTCTGGGTGATAAAGAAGAAAAAAATGTGGGTGAAGTATTAAAAGAAGTAGTACCGCAGGATTTTGTGAAGTTTGGAATGATTCCGGAATTTATGGGACGTGTGCCGGTGGTAGTGTCTCTGGATGCACTGGATGAAGAAACATTGGTACGTATTCTGAAAGAGCCGAAGAATTCTATTATCAAACAGTATAAGAAATTGTTTGAGCTGGATGGTGTACAGCTTGATTTCAAAGAGGATGCAGTGAAAGAAATCGCACACCAGTCTATGGAGCGTAAGACAGGAGCCAGAGGTCTGAGATCCGTTATGGAAAAGACCATGCAGGATCTGATGTATACGATCCCGTCTGATGAGACGATTACCGAGTGTACTATTACAAAAGAACTGGTGGATGGAACTGGCGAAGCTCAGTTGATTCACAGTGAAGAAAGACTGATTCCGGTAAAAAATACCAAGAAAAAGATTGTTCAGACACCGGAATCTGCATAGGTGTAAGCATGACAGAAGAAATGAAACATATCCCCGCAGTAGCACTGCGGGGCATGACAATCCTGCCGGCGATGATCGTACATTTTGATATCAGCCGGGAGATGTCGATAAAAGCCGTGGAGCAGGCTATGCTGGGTGACCAGAAGCTGTTTGTAGTGACGCAGAAAGATCCGGAAGTATCAGAGCCGGTTCTGGATGATCTGTATCGGATTGGTACGATCGTGGAGATCAGGCAGGTAATCAAGATGCCGAAAAACATTCTCCGCGTTCTGGCAGAGGGAATACAGAGAGCAGAACTGGTAGACATTTCCGATAAACCAGATTATCTGGATGCAGATATTCTGACCTTTGTGGAAGAGGATACAATGGATCCGACTACGAAAGAAGCATTGCTTCGTTCCATGAAAGAAACCTTTGAAAGGTATTGTGGCGTGAATGGTAAGATCAGCCGGGAGCTGATCAGTCAGATTATGGAACTGAATGATTTGGAAAAGGCTACCGCTCAGATTGCCATGAATATCCCGCTTTATTATGAGCAGAAGCAGAAAGTGCTGGAGGCAGTTGATCTGAAGGAGCGCTGTGAACTGCTTTGTTCTATTATGGAAAATGAGATTCAGATTCTTCAGATAAAAATCGAGATCCAGGAAAAAGTAAAAGAACGGATCGACAAGAATCAGAGAGAATACATTATGCGTGAGCAGATGAAGCTGATTCGGGAAGAATTAAAAGAAGATAATGTAAATGAGGCAGATCAGTTTGAAGAAGAACTGAAAAAGCTGAAAGCATCCAGGGAAGTAAAAGAGAAGATTCAGAAAGAGATTCAGCGATATCGCAATGTAGGCATGAATTCAGGCGAAAGCTCTGTGATTCGCGGCTATATTGAGACACTTCTGGAAATGCCATGGGATAAGGCATCCAGGGACAGCAAGGACATTGAACGTGCAAGAGAGATTCTGGAAGCAGATCATTATGGACTGGAAAAGGTAAAGGAGCGTATTCTGGAATTCTTATCTGTCCGCATTTTGACGAAGAAAGGCGAAAGTCCGATTCTCTGTCTGGTGGGACCTCCGGGAACTGGAAAAACCTCTATTGCAAAGTCTATTGCCAGAGCACTGGATAAAAAATATGTCCGTATCAGTCTTGGCGGAGTCCGGGATGAAGCAGAGATTCGCGGACACAGGAGGACTTATATTGGAGCCATGCCTGGACGTATTGCCAATGGAATCCGTACAGCCGGTGTGAAAAACCCTTTGATGCTGCTGGATGAGATCGATAAGCTGAGCAGTGATTATAAGGGCGATACAGCATCTGCCATGCTGGAAGTCCTGGATGGGGAACAGAATGTAAAATTCAGAGATCATTATATTGAGATTCCGCTGGATTTATCAGAAGTTCTGTTTATTGCGACTGCAAATGATGTACAGAGTATACCAAGACCGCTTCTGGATCGTATGGAGCTGATTGAGATTACCAGTTATACGGAAAATGAAAAATTCCATATTGCCAAGGAGCATCTCTGGCGCAAGCAGGTGGAGATAAATGGACTGGATCAGGAAAAGATTAGTATCACAGACAGTGCGTTAAAGAACGTGATTTCCGGTTATACAAGAGAAGCCGGTGTCCGCGGACTGGAACGGAAGCTGGGAGAAATCTGCAGGAAGGCAGCCAGAGAGACTCTGGAAAAGAAAAAGAAGTCTGTTAAGATTACAGAAGAAAATCTGGAAAAATATCTTGGAAAAGTGCGGTTTACCATTCAGACACTGAATGACAGTGATGAGATCGGTATTGTCCGCGGACTGGCATGGACCAGTGTGGGTGGCGATACACTTCAGATTGAAGTCAATACTATGCCGGGAAGAGGCGAATTTAAGCTGACCGGTCAGCTGGGGGACGTAATGAAAGAATCTGCTCAGGCAGGTATCAGCTACATAAGATCAGTAAGCAGTCAGTATCATATATCCGATGAGTATTTTCGGAAGCATGATATTCATATCCATATTCCGGAAGGGGCAGTGCCAAAGGACGGTCCATCTGCCGGCGTCACCATGGTGACAGCTGTCATATCTGCAGTCACAAAGATCCCTGTGCGGGCAGATGTGGCTATGACCGGAGAGATTACATTACGTGGCAGAGTACTGCCGATCGGTGGCTTAAAGGAAAAACTGCTGGCAGCGAAAAATGCAGGAATGAAGATTGTATTTGTACCTGCAAAGAACAGACCGGATGTAGAAGAAATCTCTGCTGAGATTACAAAAGGGCTGGATATCCGCTATGCAGAGACGATGGAAGATATTCTTCCGGTGGCATTGACCGGAAAGCTTCCGGAGAAAAAAGCGGGAAAGCATAAGAAAAAAGCAGAGGCAGAATAACAGGGCATTTGGAACTATAACTAGACAGGAGAAGCGAATGGTTATAAAAAATGTAGCATTAGAAACAGTATGTGGCATTACCAGTGTATTGCCGGAAAATACAAAAATAGAGGTTGCTTTTGCGGGAAAATCGAATGTGGGAAAGTCTTCTCTCATTAATGCACTGATGAACCGCAAGTCACTTGCCCGTACCAGTGCACAGCCTGGAAAGACCCAGACCATTAACTTTTATAATATTAACGATGCCATGTATCTGGTAGATTTGCCTGGATATGGCTATGCAAAGGTATCCCAGTCAGAAAAAGAAAAATGGGGCAAGCTGATTGAGCGTTATCTGCAGAAGTCACAGATGCTGAAAGCAGTCTTTCTGTTGATAGACATTCGTCATGATCCGTCAGCCAATGACAAAATGATGTATGACTGGATTATTTATAATGGTTATGAACCAATTATCATTGCAACCAAGCTGGATAAGATCAAGCGAAGCCAGCTTCAGAAGCAGGTCAAGGCAATCAAGACCGGACTGAATATGAAGTCCGATGGAATTGTGATCCCATTTTCGGCAGAGACAAAACAGGGACGGGAAGAGATCTGGAATCTCATTGACAGCTGGCTGGAAGTGCAGAGTTAAATAATGTTTAAGACGGACGAACACTCTATATTTTTATAGAGTGTTTTGCCATATAAAGGAGGGCGATAACATGAAACGACAGGAACAGCGCAAAGAAGACACCTGGTGTCTGGAGGATCTTTATGAGAATGAGGACCTTTTTTCCAGAGATGCAGAGCGATTAGACGAACTGATGGAGCAGTTTGCAGGACTTCAGGGAACATTGAAAGAAGGCGCAGAAGCGCTGATAAAAGTAATGAAGCTTTACGAAGAAATGAATCAGATCTTCGAGAAGCTGTATGTCTATGCCAATCAGCGTAATCATGAAGATACAGCTAATGCAAAGTATCAGAAGATGAGTGGAGAGACACAGCTTATAGCGGCAAAGTTGAATCAGGTGACATCCTGGCTGGAGCCTGAGATCCTGGCACTGGATGTGGCAATAATAACGCAAAGTATGGAGCAGATGCCAGAACTGCAGAAATATGCCTGGTTTTTACAGCAGATCATCAGAAAAAAGGCGCATATTCTGGATCATGAAAAGGAAGAGCTTCTAGCCAGAGTGGGAGAACTGGCACAGACTTCGTCGAATGTATTCGCCATGTTCAACAATGCAGATATCACATTTCCGGAGATCACAGATCAGAACAAAGAGAAAAAGAAACTGACTGTGGGAACTTATATTTCCTATATGGAAAACAGGGATCGTACACTGAGAAAACAGGCTTTTCAGGCATTGTACAGTGAATACAAGCAATATATCAATACATTATCAGCGGCTTATTATGGTAACGCAAAGCAGGCGGATTTTTTCGCAAAGGAACATCACTATGGCAGCGCCATGGAAGAGGCATTAGATGCCAGCAGTATTCCAGTAGAAGTATATCAGAATCTGATTGCAACTATGAAGAAACGTTTGCCGGCTATGTATCGTTATGTAACTCTTCGAAAAAAGCTGCTGGGCTATGAAGAACTGCATATGTACGACGTATACGTTCCGATGGTAGAGACACCTGATAAAAAATACAGCTTTGAAGAAGCAAAAGAAATGGTAAAACGTGCATTGGCACCACTGGGCAAAGAGTATCAGGCGCTTCTGCAGGAAGGATTTGATAACAGGTGGATCGATGTTTATGAAAATGAAGGAAAGCGGACCGGTGCATATTCCTGGGGAGCATACGGAACGCATCCGTATGTGCTTCTGAATTTTCATGGCAGCCTGAATGATGTATTTACGCTGGCGCATGAAATGGGACATGCACTTCATTCCTGGCATTCCGATCACAGTCAGCCTTATCTGTATGCAGGATACAAGATCTTTGTGGCAGAAGTGGCTTCTACCTGCAACGAAGCACTGTTGATCTCAGATTTGTTGAAACGTACAGATGATTCTGTGGAACGAAAATATCTGATTAATTATTTCCTGGATCAGTTCAGAGGAACCATGTATCGTCAGACTATGTTTGCAGAATTTGAGATGCTGACCCATGATATCGTCAATCAGGGTGGCGTGCTGACTGCAGAGCAGCTATGCGAATTATATCTGACGCTGAATAAAAAATATTTTGGAGATGAAATGGTATCAGATCCGGAGATCGCATATGAATGGGCGAGAATCCCTCATTTTTACACGCCGTTTTATGTGTATCAGTACGCTACCGGATTCGCAGCGGCCATTGCGATCAGCAGTAAGATTTTGAAAGGAGAGGAAGGCATTGTAGAAAAATACAGACAGTTTTTAAGTGGAGGAAGTTCTATGGATCCGATTGATCTGCTAAAACTGTGTGGTGTAGATATGTCTTCCGCCCGGCCAGTTGAAGAAGCTCTGGATGTGTTTGAAGAATATTTGTCTGAACTGGAAAAAGGTATTTAGTACTTGCAGAGAAGATAGACACTGATATATGATAACAACAGGATATATGAGCGAAAACAAGGATCAGGAGGAAAAAAGATGAATACCGTGGAGATTTTGGAACAGCTTCAGCATGATGCAAGAAAAGACGATGTATTAAGAAAGACCTTGTTAGATACTCAGATGGCAGCAGATCCCCTTCGGGAATTCTGCAGTATCTGCCGCAGGATGGGCTATGAATTGTATGAGATGGAAGTGGTCAATGCAGGGGAAGAGTTTTACGCTTCCATGCGGCGCAGTACAAATGGAGGCGGAGAAAATTCTCCTTTACTGGATGGAGAAGATGACTTTTATGAATTGTTCATGGCAGGACTAAAATAAGACAGAAAGAGAAACATCAGTTATGAAGAATTTATTTTCACTGGAAGGTAAAGTGGCACTGGTGACAGGAGCTGCTTATGGAATTGGCTTTGCCATGGCAAAGGCTATGGCAGATGCCGGCGCCCGGATCGCATTTAACTGCAGAAGCGAAGAACATCTGCAGACGGCATTAAAGGAATATGAAAAGCTTGGAATTTTAGCAAAAGGATATATCTGTGATGTGACAAAAGAAGAGGAAGTTGGCCGGATGGTGGCTGATATAGAAGCATCACTGGGGACGATAGACATTCTGGTCAATAATGCCGGAATTATAAAACGAATACCAATGGCGGAGATGGAGGTATCAGAGTTTGCCCAGGTGATAGATATTGATCTGATTGCGCCATTTATTGTATCCAAGGCAGTGATACCGGGAATGATCAGGAAAGGTCATGGAAAAATAATTAATGTCTGCTCCATGATGAGTGAATTGGGCAGAGAAACTGTGTCTGCTTATGCGGCAGCAAAGGGCGGACTGAAAATGCTGACTAAAAATATTGCATCGGAATATGGAAAATACAACATTCAGTGCAATGGTATCGGACCTGGTTATATTGCCACACCACAGACAGCACCACTGAGAGAAACACAGCCGGATGGCAGTAAACATCCATTTGATCAGTTTATTATCAGTAAAACCCCGGCAGAGCGCTGGGGAACCCCGGGAGATCTGGAAGGACCGGCAGTGTTCCTGGCATCTGAAGCCTCTGATTTTGTGAATGGACATGTGTTGTATGTAGATGGTGGAATTCTGGCATACATCGGAAAACAACCATAAAAATAGAAGAAGAATCTTGACAAACAGGAGTCGGTTCGTTATCATGGAACGTAGCGAAAGGTTGTGACAAAGAGGAGTATGTCTGTTATCGCAGTCAGAGAAGGATGCCCGCAGGCTGGAAGGCACCATGTATGAGACAGGCAGAAGGTAGCTTTGGAACTGAATGACCGAAGCCGGATGAGAGCAGAGATTCTGTGTACGGACCGGTGTGTAAGCCATTCCGGGAATTCCCGTTACAGAATACACAGGAGATACAGCGAGAGAAGTTTGGCTGTAAACAAAGGTGGTACCGCGATATACTCGCCCTTTGCATATGAACGTATGCAGAGGGCGTATTTTTATGTGAGCAACGAGCCAGAGTCTCGTGCAGGGAACAAAAGGAAGGAGTATTTATGAGCAAAGAATTAGCAAAGACTTATGACCCAAAGGGCCTGGAAGATCGTCTTTACCAGAAATGGGTAGACAATGGTTACTTCCATGCAAAAGTAAATCCGGACAAAAAACCATTTACCATTGTTATGCCGCCGCCAAATGTAACAGGTCAGCTGCATATGGGACATGCGCTGGATAACACTATGCAGGATATTTTGATCCGTTATAAGAGAATGCAGGGATATGAGGCATTATGGCAGCCGGGAACAGACCATGCGGCCATTGCAACGGAAGTAAAAGTAACGAATATGCTGAAAGAAAAAGGCATTGATAAACATGAAATCGGAAGAGATGCATTCATGAAATATGCCTGGGAATGGAAAGAAGAATACGGCAGCCGTATTATCAACCAGTTAAAGAAGCTGGGTGCTTCCGCAGACTGGGAAAGAGAACGTTTTACTATGGATGAAGGCTGTTCCGAAGCAGTAGAAGAAGTCTTTGTAAAGCTTTATAAAAAAGGATGGATTTACAAAGGAAGCCGTATCATCAACTGGTGTCCGGTCTGCCAGACTTCCCTGTCTGATGCAGAAGTAGAGCATGAGGATCAGGATGGATTTTTCTGGCATATTAATTATCCGGTTGTCGGAGAAGAAGGACGTTTTGTTGAGATTGCTACTACCCGTCCGGAGACTCTGCTGGGCGATACTGCAGTTGCAGTCAATCCATCAGATGAAAGATATACAGATATTGTAGGAAAAATGTTGAAGCTGCCACTGACAGACAGAGAGATTCCGGTTGTTGCAGATGAATATGTAGATAAAGAATTCGGAACAGGCTGCGTGAAGATTACTCCGGCTCATGACCCGAATGACTTTGAGGTCGGAAAACGTCACAATCTGGCCGAGATCAACATTCTGAATGATGATGCTACCATTAACGAACTGGGTGGCAAATATGCTGGCATGGATCGTTATGAAGCAAGAAAAGCTATGGTCAAAGATCTGGATGAATTAGGTCTTCTGGTAAAAGTAGTTCCGCACAGCCATGCAGTAGGAACTCATGACAGATGCCACACTACCGTAGAGCCAATGGTAAAACCACAGTGGTTTGTAAAGATGTCAGACATGGCAAAGGCAGCTATTAAGGCACTGGAAGACGGTGAATTGACCTTCGTTCCGGAACGATTTGACAAGACTTATTTACACTGGCTGGAAAATATCAAAGACTGGTGTATTTCCAGACAGCTCTGGTGGGGACACAGAATTCCTGCATATTACTGCGAAGAATGCGGGGAGATGGTTGTAAATAAAGGCGGAGCACCGGAAAAATGTCCGAAATGCGGATGTACACATTTCCATCAGGACGAAGATTCTCTGGATACCTGGTTTTCTTCTGCACTTTGGCCGTTCTCCACACTTGGATGGCCGCATAATACACCGGAGATGAATTATTTCTATCCGACCGATGTTCTGGTAACAGGATATGATATTATCTTTTTCTGGGTAATCCGTATGGTATTCTCAGGACTGGAACAGACCGGAAAGTCACCATTCCATCATGTGCTGATCCATGGTCTGGTCAGAGACTCTCAGGGACGTAAGATGAGTAAGTCTCTTGGAAACGGTATCGATCCGCTGGAAGTGATTGACAAATATGGTGCAGATGCACTGCGACTGACTCTGATGACCGGAAATGCACCTGGAAATGATATGCGTTTCTACTGGGAAAGAGTAGAATCCAGTCGTAACTTTGCAAATAAGATCTGGAATGCGTCCAGATTTATTATGATGAATCTGGAAAAAGCAGAAGTACCGGGAGAAATGCCGGCTGATCAGCTGACGCAGGCAGATAAATGGATTTTATCCAAGGTGAATACGCTGGCAAAAGATGTAACGGAAAATATGGATAAATTCGAACTGGGTATTGCTGTACAGAAAGTATACGATTTTATCTGGGAAGAATTCTGCGACTGGTATATTGAGATGGTAAAACCTCGTCTGTACAATGATGAAGATACTACCAAGGCAGCCGCATTGTGGACATTGAAGACGGTACTTGGAAATGCACTGAAATTACTGCATCCATTTATGCCATTTGTTACAGAAGAGATCTTCTGTACCTTAAATCCACAGGAAGAGTCTATCATGATCTCTGCATGGCCGGAATATACTGACAGCTGGAATTTTGCAGCAGAAGAAACAGCAGTAGAGACCATTAAGGAAGCGGTTCGTGCGATTCGTAATGTCAGAACCGGTATGAACGTACCGCCAAGCAAAAAAGCAAAAGTATACGTTGTTTCTGAAAATGAAGCAGTACGCAGCATTTTTGAACATGGTAAGGTATTTTTTGCGACACTTGGTTATGCCAGCGAGGTAATGATTCAGGCGGACAAGACCGGTATTGCAGATGATGCGGTTTCTGCTGTGATCCATGAAGCAGTGATTTATATGCCATTTGCAGAGCTGGTAGATATCGATAAAGAAATCGAACGTCTGAAAAAAGAAGAACAGCGCCTGACAAAAGAACTTGCCCGTGTAAACGGAATGCTCAGCAATGAGAAGTTTGTCAGCAAAGCTCCGGCAGCCAAGATTGAAGAAGAAAAAGGAAAGCTTGCAAAATATACAGATATGATGACACAGGTGAAGGAGAGACTGGCACAGCTTACAAAATAGTCTGACGGACGTCATGCAAAATATGTTACCATCGGACACGCTCTCGCTCTTATCATAACGTAGCGGTGCATAAGGCGCTAAAATACAGCGCCTAAACACCGACGTTATTCTACGGTCCGATGAGTAAGCATATTTTTGCATCGTCACAGAGCGTAGAGCTGCATTATTATATAGGAGGAAGGTATGTCCCTTCAGCTAATTTTAGGAAATTCCGGAAGTGGAAAATCCTGCAAATTGTATAAGAACATAATAACAGCTTCGGTGCAGTCACCAGGAACAAGGTTCCTGGTGATTGTGCCGGAGCAATTTACTATGCAGACACAAAAGGAATTGGTGCGTCTGCATCCTAAAAAAGGAATTTTAAATATTGAGATTCTGAGTTTTCAGAGACTGGCGCATCGTATTTTCGAAGAAGTGGGCGCTGATCGCAGAACGGTATTGGAGGATACGGGAAAAACGCTGATGCTGCGCCGGACAGCCACCAGACACCGGGAAGAACTGCGGGTATTAAAAGGCAATTTAAATAAAAAAGGGTATCTGGCTCAGATTAAGTCACAGATATCGGAATTTGCCCAGTATGATATTGATCAGGAAAAAATGGAGAAGATGCTGGAGACCGGAAAAGAACGGCTGCAGCTTTATTATAAATTAAAGGATCTGGATATTCTTTACAGAGGATTTCAGGAGGAACTGGCCGGAAAATATATTACGGCGGAAGAAACACTGGAGGCGCTGTGTCAGATAGCAGACCAGTCAGAGATTTTAAAGAACTGTGTGATTGCACTGGATGGATTTACCGGATTTACGCCGATTCAGCAAAAGCTTCTGAAAAAATTGCTGGTTCTGGCAAAACAGGTATATGTGACTGTGACCATAGATGGGAAAGCGGACTTTTTTCGAATCTATGGGGAACATGAATTGTTTTATTTAAGTAAGAAGACGATTCGCGCGCTCTGTCATATGGCAGAAGAGTGCGGATGTGAGATTTTAGAACCGGAGATTTTGACGGGCAGAGTGCTGCCAAGATTTCAGAAAAGTCCCGAACTGGGATTTCTGGAGGCACATCTGTTCAGAAATGGACAGAAAAACAGGAAACAGGTATCGGAAGAAAATGGAAATATCAGTATGCATGTGGCAACCAGTCCGATGGAGGAAGCACATTATGCCGGCAGGAAGATACGCAGCCTGATCCGACAGGGATATCGTTATCAGGAGATTGCTGTTATTACCGGAGATATGACAGCCTATGAAGATGTATTGCCCCACATATTTGCGGAATATGACATCCCGGTATTCATGGACAGCCGCAGGGCGGTGTGTTCCAACCCTTATATTGAACTGCTCAGAGCCATACTGGACCTGGCACGGCAGGATATTATGGTGCCGGGAATCTTTCGGGTGCTTCGCACAGGACTGTGCGGTCTGTCTTTCGATGAAGTAGATTTACTGGAAAATTACGTACTGGCAGCAGGAATCAGAAAACACAGCCGCTGGACAAAAAGCTTTGACTGGATACCGGAAGGATTTTCATCCGAGGATCTGGAACAACTGGAAGAAATACGCAGCCGGCTGATGGGGCCTGTGGAAGAAACACGAAAAGTACTAAGATCAGGAAAAACAACGGTACAGGAAAAGACGAAGGCGCTGTATCAGCTTGGGGTGACCTTTCAGATCCAGAAGCAACTGTCTGATTATCAGGAGATGTTTGAAAAACAGGGACGTCAGGATTTACAGAAAGAATATGCGCAGGTATATCAGATGGTGATGGATCTGTATGATAAAATCGTGGAACTTCTGGGCGAAGAAGTGCTTTCTCTTCAGGAATATACGGAACTTCTGGAAACCGGTTTCGAAGAACTGAAAGTGGGAATTATTCCACCGACGATGGACAGGGTACAGGTCGGTGATATTGAGAGAACCCGTTTGAAGGATATTCGCGTGTTGTTTTTTATGGGATTGAATGACGGATGGGTGCCAAAGAGCGGAAACGGAGGCGGTATTCTCTCAGAAATGGAGCGGGAGACGCTGGAAGCATCCGGTGTGGAATTGGCTCCGACAGCCAGAGAAGAGAGCTATATTCAGAAGTTTTATCTGTATCAGAATTTGACGAAGCCATCGGAAAAATTATATCTTTCTTATTGTAAAGGGAATGCAGAAGGTGCTGCCATGCGGCCATCTTATGTGATCAGAAGTATACAACGTCTGTTTGTGGGTATGACCATAACAGATGAAGATTATGAGGATGGTATTCTGGAACGGTCAGTAACCCCAAGGACCGGAATCACGAAGCTGGCAGAAGGACTGCAGAATATCAGGGAAGAATATCCGTCAGGAGAATGGATAGAGCTGTATCAGTGGTACCGTTCTTCTGAAAATTGGAAGAAACAAAGTGAAGCACTGGTACATGCCGCATTTTTACGGTTTGAAGAAACCGGAATCGGAAAAGCCGCAGCCAGAAAGCTGTACGGAGAAATGCTGAAAAACAGTGTCAGCCGTCTGGAAAAATTTGCTTCCTGTGCATTTGCCCATTTTTTGCAGTATGGGCTTCAGCTAAAAGAACGTCAGGAGTATGAATTTCATCCGGTAGATGTGGGAACCATTACGCATCGGATGATTGAACTTTTTTCCAGAAAGGCGGAACTGGAGGAAGGAGGCTGGGAAGGACTGACAGAGGAAATCAGAAATCGTCTCATCGATGAATGTGTAGATCAGGCAGCAGAAGAATATGGTCATCAGATCCTTCACAGCAGCGCCAGAAATGAATTTATGATTGAACGTTTGCGGCGAATTTTGAGAAGGACGGTCTGGGCACTGCAGAAGCAGATACAGGGCGGACACTTCAGACCGGTGGGATATGAAGTGTCATTTTCGCAGGTAGCAGATCTGGACGCGGTGAATATTACGTTGTCGGAAGAGGAAAAGATGAGACTGACCGGAAAAATTGACCGGATTGATCTATGCGAAAAAGACCGGGAAGTGTATATAAAAGTAATTGATTACAAGTCCGGAAATAAGGCATTTGATCTGGTGGCTCTTTACTATGGATTGCAGCTGCAGCTGGTGGTTTATCTGAATGCAGCAGCGGAAATGGAAAAAAGAATTCACAGAGACAAAGAGATTGTTCCGGCAGGTATCTTTTATTATCATGTGAAAGATCCAATGCTCAGTCAAAAAGAGGGGGCATCTCCGGAACAAATTCAGCAGGAGATCCTGAAAGAACTGAAACTGAGCGGACTGGTAAATGAAGATGCGAAGGTGTACAGGGAAATGGATCAGTATTTTTCCGGCAGTTCAGACCTGATTCCGGTGGCAGAAAATAAAGACGGAACATTATCAAAAAGATCGAAAACTGTGAAAAAAGAACAGTTTCAGGTATTATCTGAATTTGTGCAGGAAAAAATGAGAGAACTGGGAAAACGGATGCTGGATGGTGAGATTGCGGCAGTTCCGTTTGAGAGGAAAAACCAGACCGGATGCGATTACTGCATTTATCGGTCGGTCTGCAGAATGGACAAAAAGCTGCCTGGTACACATTACCGGAGGCTGAAAGAGTATTCAGAAGAAATGATATGGAAACAAATGGAGATGCGTAAAGATGGGAACGAACTGGACCAGTGAACAGAGGACAGTCATTGATCTGAGAGACTGTAATATTTTAGTGTCGGCAGCAGCCGGTTCCGGGAAAACCGCAGTGCTGGTGGAAAGAATTCTGGCACTGTTGACGGATGAACAGCACCCGGCTGAGATTGACCGGATGCTGATTGTGACGTTTACTAATGCGGCAGCCGGTGAAATGAGGGATCGAATCAGAGAACGGCTGGAGGAACGCCTGGAAGAGGAGAAGGATCCCAGAAAGGCCGAACATCTTCAGCGTCAGATGTCACTGCTTCAGAATGCTCAGATTTCCACAATTCACAGCTTTTGCCAGTATGTGATACGTAATTATTTTCATACGATTGATCTGGATCCAGATTTTCGTATTGCAGATGAAGGAGAACAGAAGCTGCTGCAAAATGATGTACTGGAGCAAATGCTGGAGGAACAGTATGCAGAGAAAACAGAACGTTTTCTTCATATGGTAGAATGTATTGCTACCGGCCGGGATGACAGAATACTGGAAGAGACCGTGTTGCAGCTGTATCATTTTTCTATGAGTTTTCCGTGGCCGGAAGAATGGTTGGATCAATGCCGCAGAGTCTATGAGGCAGACAGTGTGGAGACCTTTTTGCAGATGGACTGGATGAGGGAATTCATGAAGGTCTTGCAGGTGCAGACAGAGGACTGCCTGCATATGGCTCAGAAAGCCATGAGACTTTGTCATCTGGAAGATGGACCGTATATGTATGAAGATGCGATCGAACAGGATCTTGCCAGGCTGGAAAAACTGGCTGGGATAACAGATTACCGGGAATTTGGCTGTGTGGCTGGTCAGATGGGAAAATGGAAAA
This sequence comes from uncultured Marvinbryantia sp., assembly GCA_934394985.1. Taxonomy (GTDB): domain Bacteria; phylum Bacillota; class Clostridia; order Lachnospirales; family Lachnospiraceae; genus Marvinbryantia. The sequence goes on along the minus strand of CAKRRF010000003.1, from coordinate 11,604 downwards.
CACTTTCTTCTAAAAAAGATGAAAAGACGGATCCGCTTCTACGGGAAAAAGTAAAAAATCTGCGTGATGAATACAAAAAGAATATTACGAAACTAAATGAAACATTCTTTTATGCCACACCGGAGCAGATGTATCAGCAAATGCGAGATTGTGCACCGATGATGGAACAGCTGCTGGATCTGACGCAGGAATTTTCCAGGCGGTATGAGGCTGAAAAACGCAGGAGAGGACTCTGTGATTTTTATGATTTGGAACATATGGCTCTGAAAATTCTGTCAGACAGAAAAGATGGAGTATGTGAACGTACGCAGGCAGCCATAGATCTGTCAGAGCATTATCAACATATTATGATTGATGAATACCAGGACAGCAATCTGGTACAGGAGATGATTCTTACCGGTATTTCAGGAGAACCGGAGGGAAGGCATAATCTGTTCATGGTAGGAGATGTCAAACAGAGTATTTACCGGTTTCGACTGGCAAGGCCGGAACTGTTTATGGAAAAATACGCGGCTTATTCACTGACAGAGGGAAGCAGTCGAAGAGTGGACCTGCATAAGAATTTTCGAAGCAGATCGCAGGTACTTGACAGTGTAAATGAAATATTTGAAAAAATCATGGATACAGATCTGGGTAAAGTAGCCTATGATGATGCTGCAAGGCTTTACGCAGGTGCAGTTTTTCAGGACGGACCAAAAGAAGAGGATTTTACATCAGAAGTAATGCTGCTGGATCTGATGGAAGAAGAGGACGTGGATCCGGAAGAAACTGCGAGGGAACTGGAAGCCCGCATGGTGGGAAACCGTATCCGGGAGCTTGTGGGGAAACAGCCGGTCTGGGACAAAACATTACAGGCGTACCGTCCGGCACAATATGGTGATATTGTTATTCTGTTGCGTACCATTTCCGGGTGGGCAGAAGATTTTGCAAAAATACTGAGTAAAATGGGAATTCCTGTTTTTGCAGGGGCGAGGAACGGATATTTTTCTGCGCCTGAGGTACAGACGGTTCTTGCGTTGTTAAAAATCATTGATAATCCCTGTCAGGATATTCCACTGACAGCTGTATTGTATTCCCCGATAGGCGGCCTGACGGCACAGCAGCTGGCAGAATTGAAAAGCCGAAGTCTGGAAAAGCCATTCTATCAGATCTGCAGGGAGTCAGAAGAACTGAAAGAATTCTTTTCCATGTTAGATTGTTTCCGAAAGAAGGCAGCCTATACGCCGATGCAGGAACTTTTGTGGGAGCTTTTGGACGAAACCGGCTATCTGACTTACGTGTCAGCTATGCCTGCCGGAAAACAGAGAAAGGCAAATCTGGAAATGCTGCTGGAAAAGGCAGCGGCTTATGAGAAGGGCAGCTATCATGGATTGTATCACTTTGTACGGTATATGGAAAATCTTCATAAATATGAAGTGGATTTCGGAGAAGCGGCAATCGGAGGTGAAGAGTCTCATATGGTGCGGATTATGAGTATTCATAAAAGCAAAGGACTGGAATTCCCGATCGTATTTGTATCCGGAATGGGAAAGAATATGAACCAGAGTGATTCCAGAAGTGCCTTTGTGACCCATATGGAGCTTGGAATTGGCTGTGATGTCACGAATCCGGTTCTGCGTGTCAGTGGAAGTACATTATTTAAGAACTTCGTAAAAATGCAGATTCGCAATGAGAATCTCGGAGAAGAAATGCGGGTTCTGTATGTTGCGCTTACAAGAGCAAAAGAAAAACTGATTGTAACGGGTGCAGTAGAAAGCCTGAATAAAAAAATGAGAAAATGGGAAGATGCCATGCAGGCTGGTCAGGAAAAACTCTCATTTACAGACAGAGTTCAGGCCAGAAATGACTGCGACTGGATAATGCCGGTTTTATGCAGTGAAGGAGCGCACAGCTTTCGACTGCAGATTTATACCATTTCCAATCTGCTGGAGCAGGAAGCACAGAGTCAGACTGAGTCGATGATCCGGGAGCAGGAGCTGTTGCAGCTTTCTACAGAAGAACATCCGGATGTGCAGACATGGAGAGCACTGGAAGAGCAGCTGACATTTCGGTATGCTTATGAAGAGTCTGCACAGATTCCGGGAAAAGTCAGTGTTTCAGAAGTGAAGAAAAAGAGTATGGAGGAATTGGAGGAGAGTCTGGCATTGTATGAACCTGGGGAAGACATGCCTAAAAAAGAACAGGAAGAGACCATTATACCACAGTTTCTAAAGGAGGAGACGCCAGTCACCGGTGCCGGAAGAGGAACCGTTTATCATAAAATCATGGAAGCAGTGAACCTGGAATGTGATATCCGGGAGGAACTTTTACGTATGCTAAAGAAGGGAATTCTGACGGAAAAAGATCTGGAATGTATAGATACAGAGAAGCTGATACGATTTCAGAGATCCGATCTGGGCAGACGGATGGCACAGGCACAGAAAAAGGGCTGTCTGTACCGGGAGCAGCAGTTTGTCATGGAAGTGGCGGCTTCGGATATCCGACCGGAATGGCATGAAGGGGAACGGATTCTGATGCAGGGAATTATTGATGCTTATTTTATAGAAGAAGGACAGATTGTTCTGGTAGACTATAAAACTGATTTTGTGAAATTTCAAGAAGCCTCTTCCCTCTATGAAAAATATAGAGTACAATTAGGCTGTTATAAAAAAGCGTTAGAATCGCTGACGGATTATCCGGTAAAGGAGATGCTGATCTATTCCTTCTGCCTGAACCGTGAGCTGACAGGAAGTGAAAAGAATGGAAACTTATGTAAAGAAACTGATGCATAATCAGGGAATCCGCTATATCTTTTTCGGCGGATGTACTACAATGGTGAATCTGGTGAGCTACTGGCTGTTACGTAATCTGATTCACATGGATGTAACAAGGGCAAACTTTTTTGCTATTGCGTTATCGATTTTATTTGCCTATGTGGTAAATAAGCAGTTTGTATTTGAAAGCAGAACCATCGGGGGTTGGGCACTGCTCAGAGAGATGGGACAGTTCATCGGCATGCGTCTGCTGACCATGTTTATTGAGATTTTTGGTGTTGTGATGTTTTGCTGTGTATGGAATATGCAGGATATGATCGCCAAACTGATCATCCAGGTGGTTGTGCTGATTCTGAATTTTGTTTTCAGTAAACTGATCGTATTTAAGACAAAAGAGAAAACTTTTACACTGGAAGAGTATCAGAGAAAAAAAGTACGGAAATGGTGTACCGGGCTGGGATTTGCCATTCCGGCATTGACGATGCTTGTTGCCTACATCATAAATGGTGTATATCCATTTGGAGACCATGGGGTCCTGATTATCGATTCCCTTCACCAGTATCTTCCATTTTTTACTGATTTTCATGATAAGCTGGCAGCCAGCCAGTCGCTGACCTGGTCATTTGGAGGAGGTCTCGGATATAATATGTGGGCAGTATTTGCCTATTATCTGGCCAGCCCGCTGAATCTGCTGATTACAGCGGTATCTTCTGAACATGTAATGGATTTCATGGCATATCTGATTTTGCTGAAGATTGCACTTACGGGAGGAATTTTCGGATGGTACCTTTCTCAGAGAGAGGAAGATCAGGACTATTTTCCGGTTGCGTTTGCCTGTATGTATGCATTGTCCGCATTTATGATCGGATATTATTTTAATGTGATGTGGCTGGACAGCATCATGGTGCTGCCACTGGTGATGCTGGGAATTGAAAAAATTGTGTCAGGAGAAAAGGGCAGCATGTATGCACTGGCTCTGCTGTATGGCCTGTACTGTAACTATTATATCGGCTATATGCTTTGCCTGTTTGCGTGCCTGTATTTTCTGGTATTATGGATTGGTGCCAGAAAGTTTGAGATAAAAAAATTTTTTGGCTCCGGGTTAAAGTTTACCTGGTTTTCACTGCTGGCAGGTGGTATGGCAGCACTGGTGCTGCTGCCGGCATATCTGAATCTGGCAGTCACTGAATCTGCAGACAGCAGTTTCCCTCAAAAAATCAAGTTTTATACAGATGGGGTTGCGCAGCTGACCGGACATTTTGCACTGGTAGAGCCGATCAATATCTATGATGACCAGTCGGGAGTAAATATTTACTGTGGCGTAGTGGTAATGATTTTGGTAGTGCTGTATCTGCTGGATCAGGAACTGCGGCTTTCTGAACGGGTAGCAAAGCTGCTGCTGCTGGGACTGCTGGCATTAAGTATGAATTTTAATATGCTAAACTATATTTGGCATGGATTTCACGTACAGAATGGTCTGCCAAATCGATTTGCATTTTTATATATTGCACTGCTTCTGACTATGGGGTTTGATGCCATAAGGCATATCCAAAAGATGAAGTCATGGAAGATACTGTTGTCTTGGCTTCTGGCGATTCTCTTCACTGCGTACTGTATGGTGAAGCAGGAGGGAGAACGGGAGTGGTATGTATATATGGTGACACTGTTGCTTCTGGTGCTGTATGGCATTTTGCTGCTCTGGTATCAGGAGAGTGGGCGAAGAATTCATCTTGCAAAAAGCATCCTGACAGTTGTACTGACTGCTGAGATGGTTGTTACAGGCATTTATGGTGTCTGCATGAACGGAACGGTAGGACGAAGTACCTATGTGGATGAACAGATTGCCTATAAGAAATTAATTGAAGCATACGACCAGACAGAGGATTTTTACCGCAGCGAAATTGACAGCCAGAGAATGCGAAATGAGAATATGTTTATGGGCGCAAATGGTGTGGTACTCTTTTCCTCTACGATGCCGGAGGCCACAGTTAATCTTTGCCGCAGTATCGGTATGGAGGCAAGAACCAACAAGGATGGATACAATGGTGTAACAAAGCTGTTCAATGATGTATTTGGCGTGCGTTATGTAGTATCCAGAAAAGGATCAGATACACTGTATCAGATGACACAAGAAGGATATGAAGAGCCTTTATATCTTTATAAGAATGATCAGGCATTGTCACTTGGATTTATGGTCTCTTCCGCTATTAAAAACTGGGATATTTACAGCAATCAGACAGCTATGGAGATTCAGGATCAGTTTGCACAGCTGGCTGCGGGAGTGCCATTTGCCTATACGTTAAGAGAAGCATATTCACTGGAAGAGGGACCAACTTATATCATTCGTCTTCATCCGGGAGAACAGACTTACATCGAATTCACAGAAAACGTAAAGAGTGTGACAATCAAGACTCCGCAGGGAGAAAAGACGGTAAATAATTATACAAAGAATCTGTTTAATCTGGGCACGGTAACAGAAGAAGGAGAAAACAGTAAAGCGAATATTACGATTACCTATAAAGATAACCAGAGTAACCCGGTTCCGGTACGTGTATATACCTGCAGTGATGAAGAATATAATGAAGTTTTTCAGAAACTGGCAGCGAATCAGCTGGAGCATGTGGTGGAAGAGGGAAATCATATCAGCGGAGATATTCAGGCAGACCAGGCAGGAACATTGCTGCTGACGATTCCTTATGATGAAGGATGGACGGTAAAAGTAGATGGTGAACCGGTATCTTCCTATCGTGTGGGAGATGCACTGACCGGTGTGGATCTGACAGAAGGACACCACAGCATTGAAATGAATTTTGTACCATCCGGACTGGAACCGGGAAGTCTGATCAGTGTAGTCTGCATCATCCTTTATCTTTTCAGCGCACTGCTGGAGCAGTACATTCAGAAAAAGAAAGAGCAGAAGCGACAGGAACAGACAGACGGAGAGTCAGACGATGAAATGTATATGTTTGGATAAAGCAGACATCTCTGATATCTCAAATGGAAAGGGGAACAGCGTGAATCAGGAATTTTATGAGAAGTTAAGTAAGATAACAGGAGAAGAACAGATTTTGCTTCAGGAGCCGATGAAGAAGCATACAACCTTCCGCATTGGCGGACCGGCTGATTATCTGGTTTTACCACAGACAGTGGAAGAGATTGCAGATATCGTAAAACTGTGCAGACAGGAAGAAATGCCGTGGTATATTATGGGAAATGGCAGCAATCTGCTGGTGGCAGATGCCGGGGTACGCGGTGTAGTGATTCAGCTTCTGCGCAATTTTAATCAGATTCAGGTAGAAGGTAGTCAGATACGTATTCAGGCGGGAGCACAGAATGCGGCAGTGGCCAGACAGGCACTGGAAGCATCTCTGACAGGATTTGAATTTGCAGCAGGGATTCCGGGAACCATCGGTGGTGCCGTGGTGATGAATGCAGGAGCCTACGGCGGAGAAATGAAAGATATTTTGAAGGAAGTGACAGTGCTGGATCAGGGAGGTATGATCCAAAGGATTCCGGAAGAGGAACTGGAGCTGGGATATCGCACCAGCATCATTGCCAGAAAAGGATATCTTGTGCTGGAGGCGCTGATTGAATTAAAACCTGGTGATCCACAGGAAATCAGGGCGGTGATGGATGAACTGAAGGAGAAAAGAGTTACCAAACAGCCGCTGGAATATCCAAGTGCCGGAAGCACATTTAAGAGACCGGAGGGATATTTTGCCGGAAAGCTGATTATGGATGCAGGATTACGTGGATTCACAGTCGGTGGAGCCCAGATTTCTGAAAAGCACTGTGGCTTTGTAATTAACAAAGGCGGCGCAACTGCAAAAGATGTAACAGATTTAATGGAAGAGACAAAAAAAGTGGTAATGGAGAAATTTGGAGTTGCTCTGGAACCGGAAGTTAAGAGACTGGGGCAGTTCTGAGATTAGTTGAGGAAAGAGTACATGAGATTTGTAATTGTAACGGGAATGTCAGGGGCAGGGAGATCGACAGCATTGAAGATACTGGAAGACTGCGGATATTATTGTGCGGATAATCTTCCGATTTCTTTGCTTCCCATGTTTGCGCAGCTGATGAATGATAACCCTGATATTACCAGGGCTGCGGTGGGAATTGATATACGAAATGGAAAAGAACTGGACAAAATGGATGGTCAGCTGGCGGATATGAAGGATGCCGGGTTCCACTATGAAATTTTGTTTATGGATGCCTCAGACAAGACATTGATCAAACGTTATAAAGAAACCAGACGCCAGCATCCAATGGCAGTGGACGGACGAATAGAAACCGGTCTGATGGAAGAACGGGCGAAACTGGCTTTTTTGAAAAAAGAGGCAGATTATATTATAGACACCAGTCAGCTTCTGGTTCGGGAACTGGTTCAGAATATGAATGAGATTTTTCAGCAGAACCGGGAGTTTAAAAACATGGTGGTTACGGTACTGTCTTTTGGATTTAAACATGGTATACCCTCAGACGCGGATCTGGTATTTGATGTTCGTTTTCTGCCAAATCCATATTATGTGGATGAACTGAAAACGAAAACAGGGAATGAGAAAGAAGTACAGGATTTTGTTATGAATTGCACTACAGCAAAAGTGTTCCTGGACAAGTTAAGTGATATGATACAGTTTCTGATTCCGAATTATGTCACAGAAGGAAAAAATCAGCTGGTAGTAGCGATTGGCTGTACCGGTGGAAAGCACCGTTCAGTGACGATTGCCAACAGACTGTATGAAATTTTAAAAGAAAACAGGGAATATAAAGTAAAGATTGAACACAGAGATATTGAAAAAAGAAGGTAAAGGAGCCATTATGTCGTTTTCTGGAACGGTAAAAGAAGAACTGGCCCGAAATAAACTGGGAGCCAGGCACTGCCAGATCGCGGAGATCACAGCCATTATCAGCATGTGTGGAGGGATATCTGTATCAAGAAATGACAGGTTTTTATTGAAAATTCAGACTGAGAATCTGTTTGTGGCAAGAAAGTACTTTACATTATTGATAAAAACATTTAATATAGAAATTGAACTCTCAATCAGACAACATCATGGTAGTAAAAATGGTCGCATGTATTATTTGTATGTAAAAAAACAGGAGGATGTACTGCAGATTTTACGCGCAACCGGGTTGATGAAGCCTGACGGAGAAAGTTATATGGATCTGGCAGATGATTTTGAACTGGCGGACAGTGAACTGATTCGAAGGACTTGCTGCAAGAGAGCTTACATAAGAGGGGCATTTCTTGTAACCGGTTCTATCAGTAATCCTGAAAAGTTCTATCATCTGGAATTTGCCTGTACTTCAGAGTACAGAGCGAGACAGATACAGCAGGTGCTGCATTCTTTTCAGATTGATGCCCGCATGGTACAGCGGAAAAAGTATCATGTCGTTTATATCAAGGAAGGAGACGGCATCGTAGATGTGCTGAACATCATGGAGGCACATCAGGCACTTATGGAACTGGAGAATATCCGTATTCTGAAAGATATGAGAAACTCACTGAACCGTAAGGTAAACTGTGAAGCTGCGAATATCTATAAAACTGTGAATGCGGCTGTAAAGCAGATCGAGGATATTACTTATATCCGAGATACAATAGGCTTTGGGGAGTTATCCGAAGGTCTGGCCAATATGGCAGAAGTCAGACTTGACAATCCGGATGCAACATTGAAAGAGTTAGGAATGTTATTGAACCCACAGGTGGGAAAGTCTGGTGTGAACCACCGCTTAAGAAAATTGAGCGAAATAGCGGATGAATTAAGAGGCTGTAAGGAGGAGAAGCATTATGATTAAAAAATCTATCAAAATTGAATTACCTAGTGGATTGGAGGCACGGCCTGTTGCATTACTTGTACAGGTAGCAAGTCAGTATGAAAGCAAGATTCATGTAGAAGTTGAGCAGAAACGTGTAAACGCAAAGAGCATTATGGGTATGATGACGCTGGGTCTGGAAGCAGGCGAAGAGATCATGGTAGAAGCCGATGGAGCAGACGAACAGGCGGCAATTGATGATATTGAAAAATATCTGAGTACACATTAGTAAAACGATGATTTGAGGCATTTTTCGAAAAAGAAAAGTGTCTCAAATTTTTTTTAAAAAGTGTTGACAAATCAGAAAACATCATGTATAGTATTACTTGTCGCTGAGGTGAGCGACAACATAAGAAATGCGCGAGTGGCTCAGTTGGTGGAGCGCGACCTTGCCAAGGTCGAGGCCGCGGGTTCGAGTCCCGTCTCGCGCTTTTGTTTTACACAAAAAGGGGCATCCGGTGGATGCCTCTTTTTGTGCAACAAGAGACTTTAAGATGAAATATAACAAACTGTGAGCCATTTGGGAATAGCATCACAATCCTATTGACATGGTAGGATTGTGATGCTATTATGCTTCTATGCGGTAAAGCGGTAACAAGGGGAAGCAAAAATGGGAAAGGAAATGTGAAGTATTTCATAAGGTTAAATGGTTATGAACTGGGAATTTATTATGAAATATCTGCCGTTGTATGAGAAGGCAGCAGGGCTCACCATACAGATCGGTGCTGCAGGTGTGGTACTTGCCATAATAGTTGGTCTGATCTGTGCAGCTATTCAATATTATAAGATACCGATATTGAGACATATCGTGGGTATCTATATAGAACTGAGCAGAAATACACCTCTTCTGGTGCAGTTGTTTTTTATTTATTATGGATTGCCAAAGATTGGTATCCGTACACAGGCGGATATCTGTGGTGTGGCGGGACTGGCATTTTTAGGTGGCAGTTATATGGCAGAAGCATTTCGAAGTGGTCTGGAAGCAATTGAACCGATTCAGGCAGAGAGCGCTATGAGTCTGGGGATGAATCGCTATCAGATGATGCGCTATGTGATCTTGCCACAGGCTATGTCGATCAGTATGCCGGCATTTATTGCCAATGTTATTTTTTTATTGAAAGAAACCAGTGTATTCAGTGCAATCAGTCTGATGGATCTGATGTTTACGGCAAAGGATCTGATTGGTCTGTATTATAAGACAACGGAGAGTTTGTTTCTGTTGGTTGTATGTTATCTGATTATTTTGCTCCCGGTATCAATTGTGGGCAGCATTCTGGAAAGGAGACTGCGTTATGCCGGATTTGGGGCTTGAAGTATTATTAAAAGGGAAAAATATGGTCAGACTGCTCGGAGGGCTTGGAGTGGCTCTGCGAATCAGTTTGATATCGGTTTTGGTCAGCATTCCACTGGGGATCCTTCTTGGGGCATTAATGACCTGGAAAAATCCGATCATAAAGACTGTGTTACGTGTGTATCTGGAGTTTATCCGGATCATGCCTCAGATGGTACTTTTGTTTCTGGTTTATTTTGGAAGTACCAGAGCATTTGGATGGGATCTGCCTGGTGAGACAGCAGCCATTATAGTATTTATCTTATGGGGTACAGCAGAAATGAGCGATCTGGTCAGAGGAGCTCTTTCCAGTATTCCGAAGCATCAGTATGAGAGCAGTGAGGCGCTTGGCCTGAGTAAAATACAGACGTACCTGTATATTATCATTCCACAGACATTGCGAAGACTGATTCCGCTGTCTATCAATCTCATTACGCGTATGATTAAAACTACCAGTCTGATTCTGATGATTGGTGTGGTAGAAGTACTGAAGGTGGCTCAGCAGATTATAGAGGCAAACCGTATGGCCAGTCCGAATGCTGCCTTTGGCATTTATCTGGCAGTATTTCTGTTATATTTTCTGGCCTGCTGGCCAATCAGTCTGTTGGCGAAATATCTGGAAAAGAGGTGGAAATAAAACATGGCAGAAGAATTATTGAAAATAGAACATTTGACAAAAAAATTTGAAGGGAACACAATTCTGGATGATGTGAGTTTGACTGTACATAAAGGAGAAGTCATTGTTATCGTAGGACCAAGTGGTTGTGGAAAAAGTACGATGCTGCGCTGTATCAATGCGTTGGAGCCAATTCAGGGAGGCACCATTGCAATAGAGGGTGAGCAGATCAGCCAGAACTCAAAAAATCTGACCGAACTTCGTCAGAAAATTGGTATGGTGTTCCAGAGTTATGAATTGTTTCCACACCTTACAGTACTAAATAACATTCTTCTGGCACCGACGAAGGTACAGAAGCGTGATAAAGAAGAAGTGAAAAAAGAGGCTCTGGAGCTTCTGGATCGTGTGGGGCTGAAGGATAAAGCTGACAGCTTTCCACGGCAGCTGTCGGGAGGCCAGAAGCAGCGTGTGGCCATCGTACGTGCGCTTTGCATGCATCCTGAGATATTACTGTTTGATGAAGTGACAGCAGCACTGGATCCGGAAATGGTGCGTGAAGTGTTGGATGTTATGCTTCAACTGGCCGGGCAGGGAAAGACCATGATTATCGTGACGCATGAGATGCAGTTTGCCCGGGCCATAGCAGATCGCGTTATTTTTCTGGAAGGCGGGAAAATTGTAGAAGATTCTGATCCGGATACGTTCTTTGACCATCCAAAGACAGAAAGGGCAAAACAGTTCCTGAATGTTTTTACATTCAAACAGGTCAGACACAAGGTTATAGATTGAATCAATAACAGATTATCAGAAAAAAGTTATTGACATATTTAACCTAGTAGTTTAGTATGTTATCAACATAAAGCAATGCAGATTTGGAAAAACTATTCTGATCAGGCTTGCCTGATGAAGAATAGTTTGACAAAGCTATATGGCGTATGCCATACATGAGCAAGAAGCCGTAAGGCGAATTGCGAATGAAGCATTGCGGAAAAGCAATGCAGAATGAAAAACATTCTGATCAGGCTTGCCTGATGAAGAATAGTTTGACAAAGCTATATGGCGTATGCCATACATGAGCAAGAAGCCGT
>CAKRRF010000002.1 GCA_934394985.1 uncultured Marvinbryantia sp. | reverse complement strand
GAAAATGAACGGAAACACTTGATTTTACTGACTTTCTTCAATGTAACCTTATTATAACGTCCTCCCCATACCCCACACTTGTATTTGGCCATTGCCGATATCCTGGCAGTCTCTGTGCCCCTCTCTGAAGATATGCTCTTACTTTTTCTCCATACAGATATTCGTCATTTCCTTCTACAATCCCCCATTCCATCAGCAGTGCTGCTCCACCGGATACAAAAGGCGTGGCAAATGACGTACCCGTCACAGTAATATATCCGCCTCCGACAGCTGCTGTTCGAATATCTGCTCCGGGAGCTACCAGATCTGGTTTTATCTGACAGATTGATGGCAGCGGATAGTTTCCCGGTGAAATTCCCCTTCCGGAAAAAGATGCATAGGTTTGGCTTTGGGAATCATAAGCTCCCACAGAGATCACCTTTCTTGCTGTAGATGGCACTGTCAGTGTATTTTCTGCTGTTGGACGTAAAAAACGGGTTGCAGGATTCAGACTTCCGGAAGGTGGAAGCCACAGTTCTACTGTGCCTTCCGTCAATTTTTGAGGTCTTAAAATCAAAGTCCATACCCCCGGAGTAAGATAAGTATTTGCTGGTATGAAATCAAAGAAAATCTCCTGAGAAATCATAAATGGTGATGGTTTTCCATAATAAATCAACAAATTCGTATCATTCATCCGATATCTCTGTGGGCCAGAATTCTCGTATAACGGTCCGATCTGTGCCCCATCCGGTGCACGCAGATAGACATCCATCCGATCCACATAGCTTTTCCATAATTGCAGATTCAGTCCCGTTTCCCCCGCAGCTACTGCAAACTGCACTTCTTTCTGCTCTCCTTCCTGAAGCACAACCGATGTATGACCGGCAGCATTTCCTTCATTTCCGGTTCCTGCCACAATCACAGATTTCCAACGTCCCATCATTTCATCCAGATATGTTTCCAGCAATCCGGTACCATTATGCGGTCCATATACCGTTCCAAAACTGAGATTCACCACCAGTGGCATTTTTACTTCCTGTGCTTTTCTGTAAGCATATTCCACAGCCATCATCAATTCCGTCGTCTTTGGAAACGAGTCTGGCAGCGAATTTCCAAGCTTAACTATCAATAGCTGTGCCTGAGATGCCACGCCGCTGTTTCCTGCCGCAATCGCTGCTACCGCGGTTCCATGTCCGCTGAGATCTCTGACAGACAGACTGTCCGTTTGGGTTTGTTCCTTCCGTGTTTCTGACAAACTCGTTTTATCCGGATATTTTTCTGACTCTCCTCTTTTTTTCATCAGCAATTCATTTATCTCCTCCCGACTATATTCCCGCCCAAGAGAAAATCCTTTTGGTGGATTTTCCTTTCCGGTCTGATCCCAGATGGCCAAAATTCTGGTAGTTCCATCTGCATTTTGAAATTCCGGATGCATATAATCAATCCCAGAGTCTAACACAGCAATTAAAATGCCTTTTCCATATAAAGAAAAACCGAAACCGGTCTGTAATGGCTCCACACAGGAAGCCAGCTTTCCCTGCTCTGTGGCAAAATACAACCGTTTCGGTTTCTCAATATATTCTATAAATGGATCTTCACTAAGTGTATCGATCGCTTCTTTTGTGCCACGGGCAATCCCATATCCTCCTGACAAGCTGGTCAGCATCAGATCAGACAGCCTGAGTTCTCGTCGATGTTCCTGACCGACATCCGCAGACAAGGTCACATTCTCCCCATTCACCGGCCATCTGTCACCGACATATCGTACAATGACTTCCCACTGACGATTTTCTCTGTCATATCCTACATCCAGTTCCAGTGACTTCTCCAGTTCCTCCGATGTGGCATCAAATGCCAGATTTAGCTGCGTATCCAGTACCTGATTATTCATAATTCCATGCCCGAAATCTTTTTTTATTATATGTCTCCCTAAAAAGGAAAGACACAAACTCCGTCCTCAATGGCTTTTCCAGCATATCTGCATCCACAGGCTTTACGCTTGCAGAATTATTGATTGTCGTAGCCATCATCTCAGTGCTGGTAGCTATCTCTATCCCAATCTTCCATTCTCAGTTGGAAAAGACGCGAGAGGCAACCGATTTGTCTGATGTCCGCACGGCTTACGCGGAAGTCATGCTGGCAGCCCTGACAGAAGATACAACCGTTTCTTATTCGAAAGATTCGACACAAATCATTCATAAATCCAATGGTATTTACTCCGTTCTTGTTTCTCCGCTTCATCAGGAACAGGATAACTGGCAAACTTCTGCTGAATTGAATATCGGAGGTATATCCTCTGCTGATACAACTCACTGGATTGGTACGCCAGCCGCAAAAGGATCCTGTGAAGTAAGTTATCAGCCGCAAAATGATTCCGTAATATTGCGTTGGAGCGGGAAAGCCGGAAACAATTCAAACAACAGCACCGAAAACAATGGCAATTCTTCCGGTGGCAACAGTACACCTGCACCAAATCCAGGTGGCGGATCTGCTTCCGGATCTGGGGACAACCTAACTGGTGGCAACATAGGAGGAAGTGATATCAATCAGGGCAACACCGGAAACAGCAGCAACAATAGTTCCGCTTCTGCTCTTAAAGATTTCAACAGTGGCAGCTGGCCACCTGATGTAGAAAATACAAAATGTGACATTCATTTACAATCCGGTCAGGTTGTTTCTTACGACAATCATTATTTTGTTTGGGCTGCCGGAGATTATACCTATACCTTTCTCAATAATACATCCAATTCTACGGATGTGTATGCAACACCAACTTCCCAAATGTATGAATGAATGTTTATAAAAGTTACAGATAAAAAAATCCATTTTACAAATAACAGCTCCGATAGTCCTCGCTACCGGAGCTGTTGCGTTATTCTTTCTCTCCCTCATTCGCATCTTCCATCCAGATTTCTTCTGCAACCTGTGCATCTTCATAATGGAGCCTCATCACCGCCTGTGGCCAGTTGACCTGTAACAGTGCTGTCTTGCTTTTTTCTGCTCCGGCTTTTCGGATCAGTCCCAACAGTTCCTGAAAAACTTCTCTGGTAAAGTATCCGCCACGCCAGTGGAATGTCAAAGCCTTTCCCTTTTTGGCAGCCTGAAGAACCCGTTTGTATACGTCTTCCTGCCTGGTAAATGAAAGCTTTTTTTCTTTATAATAAAAATGATCATGATTGGTACAGACCGGCGCCGGAGCAATCAATGGCTCATGATCCCGAAAAATCATCTGATCATCCAGGTTAAAATAATCATATCTTTTTTCATCCCCAGATTTCCCCAGTGTATTGTCAAAAGTAACATCCAGATGATAATACACACCATCTATTCTCACAATATTCCAGGTATGTCGGTACTTGATTCCTTTTTCCGGGTTGTTTCCGCATATGGCAATCATACACCATACTCCCAGCTCATCCAGTAATACCTTTACTGACTTTGCAATTCCTTCACAAACTCCTACTCCCTGCCCCAACGGACCGATAATTTCATGAGAATAGGCTTTCTTCAGCTTATCATATCGTACATTATCACAAATAAAATCATGCACATATTTTTCTTTTTCAAAATCAGAAAAAGCTTTTGCCGGTCGAACCAGCTTTTCCACCCTTGCCTGCATCGCTTTCTGATGCTCTCGGATTTTATCTTTTTCAAACAAATATTCCGGTACAAAAATCAAATTAGGGGATCCTTTATAATAGCGGTATTTATAACCGGTCAGCCAAAATATCTCCGGATGATCAAGCCGCAGTTGAAAAAATACCTGATACAGCATGTCTCCATCCATCTGCGGAAGCTGGATCTCATCCGCAAAATCCTTTGCTCCTTTTAGCATACTGTGATAAGCAGCCTGCTGCAATTTATTCATTTTCTGATAATAATACGCTTCCATCTTTCACTCTCCCAGACCTGTGGAGACGGTATTTTTCAGCTTTATTTTAACAGCTCCATTCTTCCATCAGTTTTCTTCTGTATTCTTCGTCCACGATGACTCTTTTCATATCCTCCTGCCGACCGTCTGACAGCAGTTTCGCCATCAGTTCTGCCATCGCCTGTTCGCCTTCTCTGCGACCTGACGCTCTTCCGACAGCCTCTCCTTCTTTTCGTCCTTCTTCCCGGCTGGTTCTCATAGAACTCTGCCAGTCCATCTGATAACGCTCTCTGGCCTCACACTGCAAACGAATCTTCTCATCTTCTGACAGTTCCCGTAAAGTCACCACTGCTTTCTTAATAGATTCTGATTGTTCTGCCATTGCAAGAATCTCCTTCCACGTCTTTGCTTTAAACGCACAGGCCCAATCGTATAATTCACTGTTTCGTTCTTCTTCCGATACCTGCTCCAGACAAGATAAGTCTAACACGTGAAGGGCAAATTTTCCAGTGTATTCATATCCGCTTTTTCGATTCTTCAGGACATATTCATTATAAAACGCCTGGTCTTCCGGTACTGGTGCTTCCATCATAATTCCTATGTGTACTGATGGCTTTGTCTGGGTGTAATCCTGCCCCTGTTTCAGATCCGTAAACATCTTACATAGATAAAACAGGGAACGGTCTGTCCAGTTTGCAACAGATCCCATCTGCATTTCCAGATTTATTTGTCGATTTCCATTTAACAATATACGAATATCCAGGATACAATTTTTTTCATCCATTGCATCTCCCAGTATCATTGGATTACATATTTCACAGGAAATCATCTCCTTCTTGGGTATGTACAGCAATGCACTGAGCAGTCCTTTCAAAGCCTCTTCTGATGTCTGAAATACCGACCGGAACATATAATCATTTGTCAAACCATACCGCACCTTTTCCTCTCCATTGATTTTCCTTAAAATCGCATTATCTTTTTCCTCTTCCAGTTCTCTGGCTTCTTTTTCTGTCATAAACAGACTCTCCTTTTTCACTTTTTTACATTTGTGGAATAAATGCCGAATGGCAAGATCTTGAAATCCCTGAAATGTGTTTTTACCTTACCACAAATACATCTCTTTTTCAAATGAAATTGATCGACAAATTTTTTATATTACTGACAAAACCAGTTGGGACATTCAAAAAAAAAGGAAAACAATGTGACTAATAATACAAAAAGGAGCTGTCACACCATAGCTTACTCTATGGAGCAACAACCCCGATTTGTTCTTTACCATCTATGCCTGCTGTTTACCTTCGCTGGTAATCGCTGTAGTATCCATGGTAATCGTATAAGTACCATCAGTAGCAAATGCCACCTTAACAGATTTTGCATCTTTTATCATTGTGACATTTACACCTGCAATTTCCATTGTAGTTTTATCTGTCTGTGACCACTTAGCATCTGTACTTTTTCCTTCTAATTTATATGCATATGTTGCAGCAGTTCCATCGGTTTCTGTCAAATAAGCTGCTGCTGCTTCCGCATATGCTGATCTGACATTTGCTGCATCTACCGCATCTCTTGATTTCTCCAGCTGGCTGTTAAAAATCGGAATCGCAATTGCCACCAGCACTGCGATAATTGCCACTACAATCAGTAATTCAGCAAGTGTAAAACCTTTCTTATTTTCTTTTACTTTCTTAATAGCTCTGTTTAACATCTCTGTTCCTCCTGTTTTCTTTCTGAGTCTGAAGCATCCGTATTATGTAATCTCATCCGGAATTGCGATCCTGATATTACCGGTGTCATCGATCAGTCGGATCTTCAGGTATCCACCTGCTGATTCTGTCAGTTCACGCATTTTCACGATGTCCTTGTCAAATTCCCGGATCATACGGTCCTCACAGGCAAATTCTATTCGAATCAGCATCTGCTGCTGCATTTCCCTGCTTCGGATTCTGATGTACCGCCCTCTTGGGGGTGTTGTCTCGATACAATTCTTTCTGGCTGTATCAAGCGCCATCCTGACCAGTTCGCAAAGCCCCTGACCCATTCGATTTTCTTTCAGATCTGCCGTCTCCACAGATACCCAGATATCGGATTTTTCTGCCTCTTTTACAAATCGGTTCAGTATTTCGTTCATCTCTGAATAAGATGTGTAAAATCTTCTGTACGGCTTCTGAGTTTCTTCATCCTCAATGGAATCCTGCTTTCGCATCACCGCCATCCGTTTCGCTCCTTTCTCTTAAGTTGGATTAAGTATAGCATGGCAGCTGTGATATGTACGCAGGTTGTCAAATCTGAACTATTTTTTGTAAAATTTGACATTTACATTTTTTCAAACATATAATCGTAATAATGTTCTCTGACTTCTTTCTGATATTTTCTGGAAATCGGAATCTCTGCTTCTGGCAGAAGAAATTTCCCTGCTTCCATTTTTTCGACAAAATACAGATTGATCAGATAGCTCTGATGGCATCGAAAAAACAGCTTGTCCGGCAGCATTTCTTCTAATTCTCCCAGTTTTGCATAGCTTTCAATGGAATCCCCATTTTCCAGATGAAGGATCACTTTACGACTGACGCTTTCGATGTAACAGATATTTCGACAATATACGCGCCGATAGCTGCCTCCTGCTTCTTTCACCATGACAGATGCACGGCGCTCTTTGCTGGTCTTCTGATAGAAGAAGCTGATACAGTTGTGCAGCTCACTGATATCAAATGGGTAAAGAAGATAACCGGTGGCGAATACAGAAAATGCTTCCGCATAATACCTCTGAGAATCTGTAATAAAACAAATCATAGCCTTCCGATTCCGGCTGCGTATCTCTCCTGCCAGGCGAATTCCATCCCCTTCATGCCGGATTGTCGTATTCAATAACAATAGATCAAACGCCGATGCATCTTCACCTGCATTTTCCAGATAATCATATTCATTACCAAACTCACTTATCTGTATATCCATATTCAGTCCCTGAAGACCTGCCCGGATATACTCCCGGTGTTCTCTGGATTTTTCCACAATTGCTGCCCGCAGCATAACTTCTTCCTCCCAGTATTTCTTTTTCTTTGCAGAATCTTTTCCTGTCCCGTCCGGTTTTCTGCCATCCCTACTGCGCGCCCTGTACTGCTGATGTATCAGCCGGAAGTCCACTGTCCGGTGTACCGCCTGTCATCGTTTCATAAAAAGTAGCGGAAAGTCCCACATTCACACCACCCTGTTCCAGACTGTCCTCCTGCGACACAATATTGATCCCACTGATCAGACATCTCCACGATCCCTTGCAGAGTCTCTGTATCAGTTCTTCCGCTTTTTCATAATCGGATGCCGAAAATGTCAGACTGAAGTTTCTCCGAATCAGATCCCCGTTTCTTGTCACATTACTAAAACTGATATCATAACTGTCAGCATCCTGAAGCAGCTGATTCAGCTCATCCAGTTCTGCTTTGGAGTGATTGTAGCTTCCCATCTCACCATAGCCTTCATGATTCTGGATGGTATTCAGTTCCTTCTGCATTTTTGACAGAACCGCTGTTTTCTGCTGCAGTACCATCAGCTCTGTAGTCAGATTTTCCTGTGCATCGGCTGCCTCTGCCAATGCATTTCTGACAGGCTGATCGACTGCCAGATAATAAACTGCTCCAAGTAACATCACAGTCAGCAGAATCAAAAGTATTTTTTCTTTTGTTGTAAAATCACGGCTCATTAATTTCATCACTGCTACCTCCAAAAATCTGCTGCAGATCATCAGGCAGAACTGTTTTCAGAAAGATCGTAATCTGACCTGTAACTGACCCACTTTCTCCATCACTGTTGTCTGTGGTGGCTGTAGTAACCGTACAGTAATCTACCAGATCCTGTGCATTCAGTTCCTGAGCCAGTTTATTGATGTCAGCCAATGTAGTACCTGTCACAGGAAGTATCAACTGACTGCCCTCCAAAGACCAGCTGGACACTTTTACCTTTGGAAATACTACATCTTGCAAAAGCTTCAGCACGTCCGGTCGGTTCATATAGCTCATCTCATCTGTGCCAAAGCCCTGATATGTATAATGTGCATAGGTATCCTGCAGCCCTCCCAGACTTTCTATATAAGCATTGGCGGCATCCACCTGCTGCTGCAATGTGGATACGGTATTCTGCTGTCTGCTGACTTCTGTCAGACGATCCGCCACACCAAACTTTGCAATTGCCACTGCCCCTGTCAGAATCAGAGCCAGCGCAGGTACTGCCAGTGCATAATGCTTTTTCACCATTCCGGCACTGGCCAGATTGATACATTTATCCCGGAGCGCTGCATTTTGCTGCAATGCAATTCCCGCTGCCTGGAGGCACACTGTATTCTGCCTGGATTTTTCCTGTATATCTTCCATCAGTTCCGATGCATCCCTGATATTGACCGCTACATTTTCTCTCAGTTTTTCCCTCATGACCTCAGAAGCCACATTACCTCCACAGATCCAGATATCCTCCAGACTGCTTTCCGGATTGCTGAACTGATAAAAATTCAACGCCCGCATGATCTCCACACTGATCTGAGTGAATGCCTCCTGACACACTTCGCTGTTTACACAATCTTCATGATTGGTCATCAACCAGGTATGTGCCAGATGCACATCCATATGATAATGATCTGCCAGCAATTCTTCTACTCGATCCATCCCCTGATCGATCGAACGGATTACCTGATGCCGGTATCCCTTAAAGATCATCAGACGACTGGAATCGCTTCCCAGATCCAGAATTCCGTATTCTTTTTCCTGATCTGCTTCCGGATGCTTCAGCAAATGCCGATAAAGCAGTGCTTCACATGCAGATACTTCCGGAGCAGCCAGAACCAGCTTCAGTCCGGCCTTTCGCACGGCTATCCGCAGATCTTCAATCACTTCCAGAGGCACTGCAAGCGCCAATACTTCATTTTCCTTTTCTGCTTTTGCGTACTGCACATAATCAAAGGCATATTTTTTTAATTCATCACTGATATAATCTCTGAATTCATAAGGAAGATTATATTTCATCTGTTCCGGTGTCATCTTCGGCATCGTAACATTCCGCAGATAGCCGGCAGAGTGGGGAATCAGTACTGCTGCATCTTTACAGTGCATTTTATGCTCTTTCATCGTCTGACGAATCAGTTCTCCGGCACTTTCGACCGAAACGATTCTTCCATCTTTGAACAGCCCTTCCGGCATCTGCACCACTGCACACTTCTGAATCTTCTCACCCTTTATAAGAACCAGCTTCAGCTGTTCCCGCCCTATGTCAATTCCAAGACATGTTTTTGCCATTTTGTTGTTCTCCCATTCATTTATTTTCCATCAAAGCAGGCCCAGATACCAGTTCACTAGCCGGTCTCCATATAGCAGCATCATATAGGATGCCATCGCAATGGACGGGCCAAAAGGAATGGGTGCTCCTTTTTGATTTCTGTTTCTGACTGCTCCCATAAGCAGCCCAAGTATACAGGAAAAGAATAATGCAAACAGAGAGGACACTGCCCCCAGATAAAGTCCGGTCACTGCAAACAGCTTGATGTCGCCGCCTCCCATTGTTTCTTTTCCCAATAGTTTATCAAACAATAACGTCATCCCCAGCATGATCGCCCCATAACCGATTCCGGTCAGCACATGTGCCAGTATCGTCATTTTTTCCATTCCGGTAAACGGCAAAGCTGCCAGCCAGGCTGCCATTGAAATCATCAGACATCCGTCCGGGATCTCAAAGCTTTCCAGATCCACCAGTGACAGGCAGAAAAGACATCCTGCAAATATCATATTTCTCAGACAGGTCACTGACAAATCCCATTTCAGCAAGCTGAGCACACTGATAACTGCAAAAAACAATTCTGTCAACATATATCTCGCACTGATCTTTGTCTTGCAGTAACGGCATTTTCCGCCAAGAAATATCCAGGAAACGATCGGCACCAGATCAGGCGCCGACAAAATATGTCCGCAGGCAGTACAATGACTACGCCCGTGAAGAAAGGATTCTCCGTGAGCAATGCGCCATGCTGCACAGTTCAGAAAAGATCCAAACACCGCACCAAGAAGGAAGGCCAGTATACCGAAGTAAAGACCTATATAGAGATTATCAAAAATTGAAAACAACATACTTTCACCTGATTTCCTGCTTTCTCTGTCACATCACACTGTACATCTGGAACATTGCAATATACACTGCCAGTACAATATATCCCGCTACCACTGCCATAAAAATCAGCAAAGCCGGCTCAAGTTTTTTCAGGACATCCTGCACAGCCATATCCAGCTCTGATTCATAGTATCCGGCTACTGTATGCAGAGTAGATTCCAGTTCACCGGTTTCTTCCCCAACAGCCGTCATATCTACCAGAATGTCCGGCAGACAGTCGATCTCTCGCATACATTCACCTAACATATGTCCCTCTTCCAGACGGGATGTGATTTTTCCCACACTCTGACTGACATAGTAATTGCTGATAGCTCTGGCAGAAATGCTGACTGCTGTCGTCAGCTGAAGTCCTGCGCCGATCAGTGTCGTCATATTGCCTGCAAATTCACTGGCTGCACTTAATACGTTCACTTTTCCCAGAACCGGCAGCTTCAGGGAAATCTGCGCAAGCTTCAGCCGGCCCTTTTCCATATTTCCATAAAGCTTAAATACCAGCACAAACACTGCAATCACCATAATTATCAATAGAATATAATGCCGGAAAAAATTAGATATCACAATCAGTGACCGGGTGAGCAACGGCAGTTCTGCATCATAAGATTCAAAAATGCTGATAAACGTCGGAACTACCTTTACCATCAATACAATGACTACCACTACTGCCAGTGTCAGTACAAAAATCGGATAAATCAGAGCGCTCCGCACTTTGGCACGCATCTTTACCTGTTTGTCATAATGCTGATACATGGTATCAAAAGCCTTTGCCAGATTGCCGGATTCTTCACCGGCATGAATCGTCTCAACAAAGACCGGAGGCATCAGACTGCCGCCCCGTTCCTTGAAGCTGGCAGAGATGCTTCGTCCTGCTTCCACATCTTCTCCTACCTGCCTGAGAATATTCTTTAGCTTTTTATCCGTAATTTTATCTGAGATCAGCCGCACTGCTCTTCCGATTGGAATTCCGGATTTCAAAATAATTGAAAACTGTGCACACATCAGAGAAAATGCCTTTGGATTCAGCTTATTGCCGCCAATCTCCCGGTTCAGAAGCCCCGGTTTTTTCTCTTCGATCTCTGTAATTTTCAGGATGATATCACAGTCCTGCCTGATCTTGTCTACCGCATCAAACTGATCATAGCCTTCCATGATACCTGAAACTTTCGCACCACTTCTGGATATGGCCGAATATTTATATTTTGCCATCTTTTATCTGCTCCCTCAACCGTTTTTTCTAATGAAATCTTTATCTTTTCCATATTCCAGTGCCAGATCTCTGTCTATCTGTCTGGAACGTACCAGGGCTGCCAGCGACTGATCCATGGTCTGTCCGCCAATCGCTGCACTTGTGGAAACAGCATTTGCAATCTGAGGTGTATTCCCGGTGCGAATCAGATTGCGAATCGCATCTGTCACTACCATGACCTCACTGGCCAATACCCGGCCTCCGTTCTTTTTCGGTAACAGCTGCTGGGCGATCACCGCCGCCAATGTCATAGAAAGCTGCAGTCGAATCTGGTTTTGCATTCCTTCCGGGAATACCTGTACGATACGGTCAACAGCATCAGAGGCACAGTCTGTATGTAAAGTTCCAAATACCAGATGTCCTGTCTCTGCTGCTGTGATCGCAGTCTCAATGGTATCACGGTCTCTCATTTCACCAATAAGAATGACATCCGGATCTTCCCGGAGGCTGGCCCTCAGACCTTCTGAAAAACTGGCTGTATCTCTGCCAATCTCTCTCTGATTGATCACGCATTGATCCGGTGTATAGATATATTCAATCGGATCTTCCAGTGTCACTATATGATCTTTTCTGGTATGATTTATCTCATTTAATAATGCTGCCAGCGTAGTCGATTTGCCGGAGCCTGTCTCGCCGGTTACCAGCACGATCCCCTTGTGAAGCTTTGTAAATTCCGGTACAGACGGAGGAAGCCCCAGACTGTGCAGTTCCGGAATCGTCTCACTAAGAAGCCTGACCGCTGCCGAAAGTCTGCCCTGTTGTTTAAAAATATGGCATCTGCAGCGGATTCCGCTGATTTCTCTGGAAAAATCCAGTTCTCCACTATGAGTCAGAGAAAGGAACTGTTCCTGCGCCAGCCATTTTCCCAGACTGGTACAATCTTCCTCTGTCAGCGGCACTTCTGCCATATTCTCCAGTTGCCCGTCTACCCGGTACTTTGGCGGCAGTCCGTACACCAGATGAATATCCGATGCATGATGATTTTTAGCCTGCAACACCAGTTCTTCCATATTGTACATATTATTTCGTATCTCCTGTTTCATAAATCACTCTGCGTATCTCCTCAGCCGTTGTAATTCCCTGTTCCACCAGGTCAAGTGCATTCTCCCGCAAAGTCGTGAATTCACTGTTTCCGTTATGTAAAGCCGCTTCGATGACACTACGGTCTGCTTTTTCGGCAATCAGACGCTGAAGCTTATGATCGATCTCCAGTATCTCGAAGACACCGATTCGTCCCCGGTATCCTGTATGAAAACAGTCTGCACAGCCTTTTCCACGATAAAAGGTATAATGCTTCTGCTCATCCAGTCCCAATGTACGGATTTCTTCTTCATCCGCTTCATAGCTCTCCCGGCACTTCGGACAAATTCTGCGCACCAGCCGCTGGGACACCACCCCACGAAGCGCTGTAGCAATCAGGTACGGTTCCACGCCGATATCTTCCAGACGTTCAATCGTTCCCACCGCATCATTCGTGTGAATCGTGGATAATACCACATGTCCGGTAATCGCTGATCGCATACAGATCTGTGCGGTTTCACCGTCACGGATTTCACCTACCGCAATGATATCCGGATCCTGACGCAGAATGGCACGCAGACCATTAGCAAAGGTCATACCTGTTTTTTCATTGATCTGTACCTGATTCACTCCATCAAGATTATACTCCACCGGATCTTCCAGCGTAACCAGGTTTACCTCTTCTGTATTCAGTTCTGTAATCATGGTATTCATTGTCGATGACTTACCACTTCCGGTCGGTCCGGCAAGCAAAATCACTCCACTTCGACAATGTATCGTTCTATGATATTTTTCCAGATTTTTTCCGGACAATCCTACAGACTCCGGGGTCAGATAACCTGCTGACTTATCCAACAGACGGGCTACCAGCTTCTCTCCGTAAACAGTCGGCAGGGAAGAAACTCGCAGATCGTATTCTTTCTGATTATTTTTTACATGAAATCTTCCATCCTGTGGAATCCGTCGTTCTGCAATATCCATGCCACTCATGATCTTGATACGGGAAATTACGGAATTCTGCAGATTCTTCGGTATCGTCAGCGTCTTTCGCAGCATACCGTCAATACGCATGCGGACCTGAAGTTCTTTTTCCTTTGGTTCTATATGAATATCACTGGCATTTTCATGTATCGCACGATCAATAACAGAATTCACCAGACGGATCGTTGGTGCATCATTGATATTATCATCGATGATATTTCCGGAAAACTGATCCGGCTCTTCCTCTTCTCTGGCCGCAGATATTTCCCGCTTCATAGCTTCGATTGCTTTTGCTGCGCCTTCATTTCCATACAGCACCGCAATGGCATGTTCCACACCCTCTGTTGTGGCAATCATCGGAATGATACGCTTACGCACTGCCTTTTTTACTTCCTCCAGTGCATAAAAGTTCATTGGATCACACATGGCCAGATACAGTTCATCCTTCGTCATATGAACCGGTACTACCTGAAACTGCTTTGCGATATTTTTCGGCACTGCCTGCGCCATAGAAATCGGAATATTCGTTTTGGAAAGATCAATATATTCAATTCCCAGCTGAAGACGCAGCACTTCGATCAGCTGTGCTTCTGTAATGACTCCGGATGAGATCAGGGCCGTCCCCAGTCGCTCTTTTGTTGTTTTCTGACGCTCCAGCCCCTGCTCCAACTGTTCCGGTGTAATGGCTCCCGCTGATACCAGCAGATCACCAAGACGTTTATATGCCATATCTTTTATCTCCTTTTATTCCTTAGCTGTTACTCTGATGGATTTTCAGTACATTCACAGGGATCACATGGAACCTGTTTTCTGTCTGTTCCTGATTGTTCTTATCCAGTATGGTCAGCGTTACGGTAAATATATTGCTGCTTTTGTCATATCTGGTTTCTGCTTTTGCCTTCAGGCCAAAAGAACTGTATGCAGATCCGGATATCAGCTTCTGGTATGCTACTCTGCCATCCGCATCTTTTACCCTGATTGCAAGTTCTCCGCCTGTTACTTCTTTCTCTGCATCGTCTATAGAAAGGAAGCTGCTCTGCGTCTGTCCATAAATCGGACTGAAATAATTAAGCAGTTCTCCATTGTTTTCATCGTATGTAATGCTGGTGGCATAACGCAGTTCCGTCTCAATACTGCCTGTCAGCGTAGAACATAGCTGTTTCCCCTGCGAACGGGTCAGCACCTGATTGTACATGCGCACCGCAAAGGTGACTCCTTCCGCCATCACCTGACTGGCAAGAAGAAGAATGATCGTAGCTGCCAGCAGTTCTCCCAAAGAAAATCCTCTGCTGCCGCTCAGCTTCTTTCTGATCTTATGTTTGATTTTTTTTCTCATTTAATTTATCCCCTGTAACTGAGGTTCGTAATATAGATAATTATTTTGAGTCTTATATACATTGACATTTAGAAAAACGCCATGCGTGGCAATTTCGCTGTCATCTGTAATCATCATGATACCCGTTTCCTGGTGCTGGTCTGTGGTTACAAAAGCCGTATCGGTATTATCGGCTTTTTTCGTCACCTTTGCAGAAGTCACCACTGCTCCTGACAGCATCAGCACTGCCAGTGACAGAATTATCATCGTGACCAGCGTCTCCACCATACTTTCTCCTGCATTGCTGCGCAGCCTGTTAACTGCTCTTTGTCTGATATCTCTAAACTGTTTCTTTCTCTGTTCTTTTTTCATTGGACTGTATCCTCCGAAACTGGTGTTGTACCAAAAATAATCCTCTTTGCCGTCCAGGTATAAGTGATGGTATCCGTTCTGACATTCCCGCTTTCTTGCTGCTCCCCTTTTATATCACCGTTCAGTGTCAGGGTCATCTGGCAGGCATCCAGTCCTGTTCCGACCGATAACACCATGGTAATATCATATGGATGATATTGATCATTCCAGGTATTTTCTCTGTCTTCTGTTATCGTAATATCTGCCCTTACCGGATCCACATGTTCTGCCTGTGCGCTCTGAAGCTGTATCGTCAGTTGTTTATTCAGACTGCTGCCTGCCACTGAATGATCTGCCAGCGCCTGCAACCATTTTATAAGGTATGTTTCTCCCATTCCCGGATCCGATGTCCAGTTTGGATCTTTTTCTGTTTTCTGTCCATCTGCCTGTATTTCTGTCTGCCTGGTGCAGATCACCTTTGTTTCTGTAATCAGGTCTCTCAGCGTTTTTGCAGCACTGGAACAGGTCAGAAAGCTCTGCTCATTTTTGCGGTCAGACTGTACATTTTTTACTGCTGTCACCGCACCGTTTAACATCACAATACTGAGAATCGATGCAATCAGAAAAAACAGGATACCAAAAAAGATGGAGGTACCCTGTGTGGATCTTAGTTTTTGTAACGTTCTATCTTCCTTCATAGGGGTACCTCCTTTCTTTTATCCTGTTGTGTTTATTCTATTCCGATGACTGTGCCACTCTCTGTTATTGTGTCATCACTGTTATGTTCCAGAATTACACTGCTGTCAGTCTCATCGGGTATACTATCCGGATTATCTGCCACTGCATCTGATTCGACTTTTGTCTCATCCGAAGCAATCTCTGTATCTGCTTCTTCCACATCCGGCTCTTTTACATCATTTGCAGATTCGGTATCTTCTGTAACATCACTGTCATCTGCTGTACTTCCATCCAGGACAGTATCTCGCTCCTGTGCAGTATCTGCTGATATCAGGTTGCCTGCATCATCCACGATCTGTACACTTGTCACCTGCGGTATCACTTCCACCCAGGTCGTCACCGTATAGTCCACATCTTCATATATATATGTACCGGTAATCGTCAGGGTAATGACAGTATCCGCTTCCAGATCTGCATGACAGCTGATCGTAAACTGCATCTGCTGACTGTCTGCCAGGGCTTTTACCTCCGACACTGACAGATAATCTTCTCCGCCGTCTTCCAGTTCTACTTTCCAGTCCATATAGGGTGCCAGATCCGTTTGTGACTCTGTCTCTGCATGATCTGATTCTGCATATGGCATAATGATTGCTTCTGATATTTCTGTTTTTTCTGCCTGATCCTGAAGCTGAATCTCACTGTCAGAAACCTCTTCACTTTCGTCGTCTCTGTCCACATCCTCTGCGGTCTCAGGCTCCTCATCTGCATTCCACGTTGATTCTTCTGACATTGCTAAAGATTCTGACTGCCCACTGCCGACTGTACTGTCCACGCCGGTGATCACTTCCCCGTTCTGCATAAGCACTGTTTCCGCATATTCCATATCATTCTGCTGATCTGCTGTAATCAGCTGATCTGCGTCACTGCCTGTGTACATCGTCATTGGCACCGCATGCAGTGTCAGAATAACCGTATCTTTATTTTTCATACTCACTGACGCACTGTCTGCATAAGCGGTAAGATCTGCGGTCACCGTCAGCGTGAAGGATGCACGGTAGGTCTGTCCGTCTGTGCCGGTCGTCACCGCCGTAATCACTTCGGTTCCTGTCTTATGTGCCCATACAGCAGCAATATAACCACCCACTGTACTATCATAATGGATATCCAGGACTTCTGCAACTGAATCCTGCGCTTTCAAAATACTGCTCTCCTTGTGATCTGTCTGTGCAGCTTCTTCCGAGATATTCTGAATGACAGTATCTTCCTCATACCCATACACAAACTCAAAATCATCCCATTCCTTGCTGCTGACGATAATCCCGGATGCATCCTTCAGTATAAAGGTCTTTACTGCTTTTTTCTTCTCTTCTCCTCCATCAGGATTCAGAGATTCAAAAATATCCATATCCGCACGGCTTTCTTCCCAGTAGAGCCCCTTCAACTGCCATTCACCATAATGTACATTCACGCTTTCACTTCCTGCACCCTGTTCCAGAATCGTCGGAAATGGATAGTTCATTCCGTCCAGATCGGTCCGGCTTCCCGGGAAGGTATATTTACCGTTTATCTGCTTTCCATTCGCATCTTTCGTTGTCACAGTTCCGAATCCTTTTCCCCGGATACCGGTATTGATGCAGTCCAGAAAATCCTGACCGTTTATCTGCTCCTTTCCACTCATCTGATCCCAGCTGATACTTATTGCTGTTTCATCAATATTCGTATCATCTGGTCCGCTGCCTGCATTTTTCGCTGTAAATTTCTCTATATGCGTAATATTATTTCCATAATAATAACAATTTTGAATCTTCACACGGGTATGACGGTTATTATCATTTTCGTTTGGTGTTTCTCCGTTACTTCCAATCGGCTGGATAGAGTAGATCTTATCCACCTGTTCCTTGCTGCCTGGCAATTCTATGTAAGTATAACAGTTGGATATGATCGTTGTAGGAGTATTACACACTTTTCCATTATGTTTTCCTGTATTTCCCGGATAATCCGAGAAACCGAGGATATGATCTCCCAGTAATGTTCCAAGATTTCCTCCGTCTTTCAGATAGATTCCTCCTGTAAGACCACCCATAAATATCTTGGCACCTTCTTTATATCTGGTATAATCCGTATCCTTTTTGGTTCTTGCATTCGCATAGCATTCCTCTGTGCAGCGAATCTCTCCGCCGGTATAACACATGGTCAGCTCTCCACGCATACTTCCGGCCAGCCCTCCTGTTCGTACCGATACTCCGTCATTTTTCCCGTTTCCCATAAAATTACAGTTTAATTCTATGGTATTGACTGCAGTACACTGCTGTATGTTCATCGTACTGATTCCAAACATACCTCCCACATTACCATCTCCCCAGGCACTTCTCGTACTGTTATCACGAATGGTATAGCCGGATACGGTACAATTCACAATCGTGGTATCTGCATCCTGGTTTCCCTTTCCGACACCTGCCAGACCACACATGCCGCCGATGGCATACCAGCTTTTCGGGCTCTGTGCACTTCTCTGAATATAATTCCCCTTATCAGAATATAAGGTGATGTTTTGTACCTTGGCTCCGATTACTGCACCGAACAGACCTACCAGGGCATTGGTGCTGTGGATCTCTACATTTTTGATACTGTACGTATTTCCATCAAATTTTCCCGCAAAATACGCAATATATGCATTGGCATTTGCCGTATGATTTGCCGCCTCTGTATCAAACAGGGAACCAATCTGCGTAAAATGTGTTTTGTCCGTTCCATTTTTATCCGGCATCCTATTTGCATTTACATCATGTGTCTGAAGCACACTGATTTTGCCATCTGTTATTTCTCCCACCTGAATCCAGCTGGTCGTACCATCAGACGGTTCCCCGGATCCGATCCATTTCCAGTAGCCGGTGTCAGTCGTTTCTTTGCACTTATAATGCATATGACCATATAGCCAGGAATTCACATGATCACGGTTGATCTCCCATTCCTTTACCTGACAGGATTTTCCCGATGCGTCTCTGACAAATTCCCAATATCCCTGATTGCAGTTATCTTTGACATTTATATAATAGTCTTTGTATTTATTCTGACGGCATTTTTCTTCCGAATTTAATACATATCTCTGCTGCTTTGGTACCTCCTTCCCTGTCCAGCGATATTCTTTTTCTCCATCTGCCTGACTGCCTTCTGCACCCAGCATCTGTCCAAGATAGGTGTAATAATTCACTGTTTTCAGATAATTTTCTGCATCCAGCATGGTAATTGCATCACCGGTTTTACTGTTCCAGTTCAGATATTGCAGCTGTGCTGCGGAACGAATCTCATATGGGTTGCTGTCTGTTCCCGGCATTGCCAGTGGCTCTTTTCCGGTTACCACACTTCCGTCTTCCGCCAGCACCGTCAGTTCCTGCGCCAGTATTTCCCCGGTATCTTCTACACCATACTGCATCGCATTGGCAAAAAATGGACTGATGGTGAAATCATAGCTCTTTCCACTCTTCGGATCCTGTATGGACCACACTCCGTTGACTGCGCCCGAAGTCATCTTCATATAACTGTCCGTATCTTTTTTTGTTGTTCCGACAGAAGCTGCTGTCGTAAATGCCCTGACTTCAAATCCGTCCAGACGTTTGCTCAGTTCTTCTGATACTTCTTTATTTTCTGTTCCGGTCTGGAATCCCCGGGCCTGCGGTATCGGTTTTTCTGTTTCATCCAGTCCTGCTCTGTAATAATATCCATATCCATACCTGGTGACGATACCACCGTCATCATGTTCCTGACACAGGGTATCGCCACTGATCCGATACAGGGTATCCTCCGGGCTCGTGGCATCTTCCGTGTATCCGATGTAAGAGAAATGATATCCGTTATTGGATCCCTGTTCTTCTTTTTCCCAGTAAATGACACCAAAGCTTCCCAAATCGGAATCTAACTGCCAGTTGCCAAAATGCACTTTTTCTTTTGAAGCATTTTTAACCACTGCACTGAACGGATAACCTTCCTGCGAAGATGTGGCACTGTGGCACTCTGCTCTGGTATATTCCTTCTGCTTCAATTCGTCATAGCTTCTGGCGGTTCCGCTTCCGCTGGTATTCTCATAGGATTCCATATTTCCCAGATAGCGGAAGGTTCCGCCACTGAGATAATCGCAGTTTCTGATATTTCCGCCCTTTGGAGAAAAACCACAGGTATCGGTACTTCCGGCAGCTGTCAGTGCTACTGCACAGTAATTGTTATTCAGATAACCTGCATTTTTTGCCGTAAAACCACTGATCATGGATTTTTCGCCTTTGGAATACTCCACCTTTACTTTACCGATGGCATAGCTTCCGGTAATCTTTCCGGTCGATGCATTTTCACCGGAAAATCCGCTGATATACGCTTTTCCATATAGAATGTTCGCATTTACCAATGGTGTATCTGCCTCGCAGTTTCTTATAACTCCTGCATTTTTACCAGTCAGTCCTCCAAAATACAGTGTTCCGTTCTGCCGGATGTAAAGTGTTGCCTTGTTTCCTTCTGTGCAATAACCACTGACTGCACAGTTCTGAATCTGTCCACTGTTCACTCCGGCCAGCACTCCCATATAAACGGTCTGGTTGCCAGTGATTTCCTTCTCATACTTCAGATACGAATTCCTTTTATCCATCTGATAATCAGATACCAGAAACAGATTCTGAACCGTTCCGGCATTTTCTCCGATAAACCCTACCCTGTTCTCATCACTGGCAAAACTGATATTCTGCACCTTATGATACTGTCCGTCGTAGTTTGCCGTAAATGCTTCTTTTTCTCCGATCGGCTTCTGAACGGTTACGGCATCTCTGGTATCTGCATACGTTGTCCATTCATATGCTGCATAATCAATATCCAGCTCCTGGATAAATGTTTTCTTATTCGTCAGTACACCAGCATATTTCGCATAATAACTGCTCAGTGCATACAGCTGTCTTGCTGTCCGGATGCTGATCGTGTTTGGAACCGTCAGCTTCTGTACATCATCTCCGGTAGTAATAACCGTTTTCGCAAAATGTGGATTATAATAAAAGATATTTCCGGTGACCGTATCTTCTTCTCCGGTTTGCTCCTGACTATCTCCTGTTGCCGCCTCTCCACTGATTACCAGTTTTTGATAGAAAGCATCCTTTTGCGATGCGGCATTCACGATTTCTGATGGCAGTGGATAAATGATATAGTCTGTTTCATCCACCGTTACCGAATAAGAAACAACCTCTTTTTTCGTCGGATCAATCGTCAGAATCTGATCCTCCGGCGTACCAGTTTGAGTCAGCTTCTGATATGTTACCGTAAATACATCGTCTGGTTTTTGCTCTTCACTGTATACAATCCCATATCCATCCCCGACTACTGTCTGATCTGTTCTTAAGGAAGGAGTGATATTACCTCCAAAAAATCCGCAACTGCCATCTTCCTGATATATTTCATAATACACCAGACTGCCTGCTTCAAAGGATGCCTGCCAGTCTCCATAATGTGGCAGTTCTGCCAGGGCCGGATAGGAATACGAGGAAAGGCCCTGATTTTTCAGGTTATATGGTGTAGTCGCTGCTGCACTTCCAAACTTCACAATGCCTCCCATATTCAGTTTTTCTGCCATGCGGGTGAGATTGCTCAGTTCCGGATAGCTAACCTTCTTGCCAACAGCCTCGTTTGTTTTTTCATCTGCTGTATAGTCCGTACCGCCATCCAGAAAATAGGTAGAATCCGTAACAGAAGCATATTTTTTTGGCATGACAGAATAACGTCTGACGGTATCTGCGCCTTCCTGATCTGCTTTCAGCCAGGTAACTGCTGTATAACTGTTGCTGACCTTCGTCTGTGCTGATGCTTCTGCCAGAAATCCTCCTGCCACTTTTACAGCTTTCTGATATCCTGCCACGTAGCAGGACTGTATCGTTGTCTGACCGGATAACTGTGCAATCAACCCTCCTGTCGTCTGACCGCTAAGATAGGAATCCGCATAAGAGCCGGTAAGCACCGCTCCGCCCTGCGCCTGTCCGATCAGACCACCTGTATAAATCGAGTCTTCTGTTCCCATCACTGTTGCAGCCAGAGAATTGGTAATCGTTGCCAGCCCCCTTGCGCAGCCAACCAGACCGCCCTGCACAGCTGCACCGTCTATCCACAGATCTTTTTCCGTTTTTCCTTCCAGATCCGTTGGATTCAGCCAGATCTGACAGTCATCCACAGTAATTGCACCGCCTGCATAGGCCACCAGCGCACCGGCATAAGTATGTTCACTGTGATTGCTGATGATTTTGCTGCTTTCCAGGTGTACGCCACTGATCATCATATTCGCCGGTGTGACTGCAAACAGCCCGGCTTTTTCTGCTGCTTCTGTCGTCAGATGACTGATCCGTAAGGAAGAGATCTGCGTTTGATAACTGATCAGCTGCTGATTTGTAATCGGATGAAAGGCCAGTTCACCGTAGCAGCTATACCATGAATCGATATCTGTCTGATCTTCTTCCAGATCATCCCTTTTTTCAAAATGAATATCACTTTTCTGAACTGCTGATGTAATAGCATCTGTTACACCAGATGTCTCCTGATCCAGATTCTGCAGATGTCTGCCATACAGAATATCTGCCTGATCTTGTGTACTGTTATCTCCAAACAGACTATTGGTATCTGCCACTGCTGACAGCCCCTCTACCATAGAACTGTCACTGTGAACTGTCACCTCAATATGCAGACCGGTTCCCGGTGTCAGCTGACTGTCCGGCAGTGTCTTTAATTTTGCATTTTGTGTATTTTTTCCATACAGTTCTGCAAATCTGGATGCCGCATTTTCATCACTGCCCAACGGCTGCAATGCATCCAGTGTCAAAGTCAGTGTATAATTATTTCCACGTATGGTTCCTGTTTCATTATTTCTATCCAGTCCTGACGTATCTGCCAGATGCAGATCATCTGTTTTATGAGTCAGATTTTTTCCACTGCTGTCTGTTCCATATTTCAGCGTCAGCGTATGGCCTGCAGTATCCGTCATCCGAACATCAAAAGAAAGCGGATTATCATCCGGACGCTTACTGTTAATGATCACCTGAAGCTTTTCTTCATTCTTTACCGTGATCTTTGGCGCCAGTGCAGACGTGTTTCCGGACTCAACAGAATCTCCTCCGTAGTAACCAACACGAGCACCATCTTTTAAACGGTTCTTCTTATAGCGCAGTGAATTGTAAGCTGCCGGTTCGTAGTCCTTTCTTTTTTCACTGTAAAATACAGCATAGACACTGGCACTTGTCGGGTCATACTCTGCTACCCAGTAATGCTGATACAATTCTGCATCTACGGTATCTTCTGTCACAATCACGCTGGCTGCACTGGTCTGAGCATTCTTCTGGTCTGCGGTCACATAATACAATGTCTTCTCCCCATCCGAGTCCATGGGAATCACATTCATCTTCGTTGCCTTATCCACTCCGTATTGTGCACTGCTTCCGTTACTGCGCAGCTTTGTCAGATTATTCTGTACCGCCATATAAATAATCTCCGCCTTATGATCCAGTGCTTTCTGACGCAGATTTTTTCTGATCGCAAAAAAGGCAGGGACAGCAATTGCCATGAGGATCAAGATGATCGCCACGGCCAGCAAAACCTCTGCCAACGTATATCCTTTATTTCTTTTTTCTTTCCGGTTCAATACTCTCACCTATATTACCTCTGATTTCCTTCAGGCATAAACCGCCCAGTCTATCGTCATTATATGGTAATGCGGAGATTGTTGCAAGAAAAATTCATTGAACTAACTCAGATCATCCGGGCCAAATCCCATTGGAAGTAATTCTTCTAATTTAAAAATACGATATTCTGTCTCAGACTTTGCCAGAATGATCTGAAATGTCTTCGGATTACAAAATTCTCTTAGAACCTGTCTGCATACGCCGCATGGTGGACAATAATTTCCTTCACCTTTGGATACCGACTTTTTATTTCCTACAATGGCAATGGCATCAAATTCTGTGATGCCCTCGGATACTGCTTTAAAAACAGCAGTACGTTCCGCACAGTTAGTAGGTGTATAGGATGCATTTTCAATATTGCAGCCCTGATAGATTTTCCCATCTCTGGCAAGTAATGCTGCACCTACCGCAAACCCGGAATATGGGACATAGGCTTTGGTCTGGGCTTCAAATGCCTGATGCACCAGATCTTCAATCATTTCTTTTGACAATATCTTTTCTTCCATCATTTATAAATCCTTTCCAAATCAATGTTCTTTCCTGTAGAGCAAAAACAGACTGGTACATCTCTGTATCAATCTGTTCTTTTCTTGTCCTATTTAAATCTGACCTCAATATACTTCTCAATTGCCTCTACGCAGCCATCAAATCCCAGCTTGCTGCTGTCCAGACAAAGATCGTAGTTTCTTGCATCATTCCACTCATGTCCGGTATGATATCGATAATAGTCTCCACGGAATTTATCTGTTCTGGCAATAAACTTCGATAAATCTCCCACATTCTTTGCAGTTCGTTCTCTCGCCTGCTCCAACAGGTAATCTTCCGGTGCATGCACGAATACACTGACCACATTTGGCTTATCTGCCAGCACAAAATCTGCACAGCGCCCAATAAATACACAAGGTCCCTGCTCTGCCAGTTCTCGGATCACCTTTGCCTGATAATTAAACAGGTTCTGTGTAGAAGTAAAGTCCGGGCTGGATGGTGGAATCAGATCTCCTATGGTATAGATCTTCTTGGAAATACCAAACAGACTTCCACTTTTCAGTCGCTCGTCAACTTCACCAAATAACGCTTCGTTGATACCACTGTCATCTGCTGCCAGTCTTAAAATATCTCTCTCATGACACGGGATACCATGTTTCTCTGCAAACATCTGAGCAATGGTCTTACCGCCACTTCCA
Organism: uncultured Marvinbryantia sp.; assembly: GCA_934394985.1. Taxonomy (GTDB): domain Bacteria; phylum Bacillota; class Clostridia; order Lachnospirales; family Lachnospiraceae; genus Marvinbryantia. The sequence goes on along the minus strand of CAKRRF010000002.1, from coordinate 106,121 downwards.
TACTGTCTTGCAATTGTAACAACTACATTCTTCATAGGATCTCCTCCTTGCATTCTTTTATTTACTTAATACCATTTTACCACATTCAGGCGCCATTGGGGACGGTGTTTTCTGACCTTAAAGCCACAAAACACCGTTCCCAATGACTCATGGCTTATTCACCAAGATATGCTTTCTTAATGGAATCATCATTCAAAAGATCTTTGGCATCGCCTTCCAGAGAGATTTTTCCGGTTTCCAGCACATATGCCCGATCTGCAATCGACAAAGCTTTTTTCGCATTCTGTTCTACCAGAAGTACCGTTGTGCCACTGGCACTGACGCTCTGGATGATATCAAAAATTTCATTTACCAGAATCGGTGATAACCCCATGGATGGTTCATCCATCAGGATAATTCTCGGTTTACTCATCAGTGCACGCCCCATGGCCAGCATCTGCTGCTCACCACCGGACAGCGTTCCCGCCATCTGGTTCTTACGTTCCTCCAGTCGTGGGAAACGCTTATATACCATCTCCATTGACTCTTCTATCTCATTTTTGTCAGATCTGGTATAAGCACCCATCTTCAGATTCTGATATACAGAAAGCTGCGCAAATACACGTCTTCCTTCCGGTACATGTGCCATTCCCAGTTCTACGATTTTATGTGCAGGTGTCTTTGTAATGTCTTTTCCTTCAAAGCTGACATGACCACCCTTTGGCGCCAGCAATCCGGTAATCGTATGAAGGATGGTTGTCTTTCCGGCTCCGTTTGCTCCGATCAGAGCAATGATTTCCCCTTCGTTTACGTGAAAGGAGACTCCTTTAATCGCATGGATCATCCCATAATATACCTGTAAGTCTTTTACTTCCAGCATTGCCATTCTCTCATTCCTCCTATTCACCAAGATATGCTGTGATAACCTGTGGATTATTCAGTACTTCTGAGGTCGTACCTTCTGCCAGAACTTCACCGAAATTCAACATGGTCAGTTTTTCACAGATACCGGAAACCAGCTTCATATCATGTTCAATCAAAAGAATGGTCATATCAAAATGATCTCTCACAAAACGAATCATATCCATCAGTTCCCCTGTTTCTTTTGGATTCATACCGGCAGCCGGCTCATCCAGCAGCAACAGCTTCGGATCAGTTGCAAGTGCTCGGGCAATTTCCAGTCTTCGCTGTTTTCCATAAGGGAGATTGGAGGCATTCGTCTCTGCTGTATCAGCCAGATCAAATACCTTCAGAAGCTCCATGGCTTTTTCATCCATCACAGCTTCTTCTTTTTTATATTTTGGTGTATGAAAGATACCTGCCAGTGCAGAATACTCATGATGATTATGCATTCCTGCCTTTACGTTATCAAGTACACTCATATTGGAGAAAAGACGAATATTCTGAAATGTACGGGCAATTCCTGCCTTACTGATCTCGATATTCTTTTCTCCGGTAATATCTTTTCCATCCAGAAGAATGCTTCCGTCTGTTGGCTTATATACACCAGTCAACATATTAAACACGGTTGTTTTTCCGGCACCATTCGGTCCGATCAGTCCATACAGCTGATTTTTTTCAATTGTAATATGAAATCCATTTACGGCACGCAGACCGCCAAAGGAGATTCCCAGATTTTTCACTTCCAGCATTGCCATAATTAAGCTTCCTCCTTTGCGTTTTTGTGGAATACACGTTTCCGCCATTCAATCATCTTCGGGCTCCAGCTAAAGAGCATGATCACAATCAGCACAATCGCATATACCAGCATACGGTTATCACTGATGAACTGCAATACTGCACTGTTGCCAAGCATCTGCATCTTTCTCAGGAAATAATCCAGCACCAGGTTCAGTACAATCGGTGCAATCACAGATCCGCGGATATTTCCGATACCACCAAGCACTACATATACCAGGATCATAATCGACATATTATAACCAAAATTCTTCGGTGTGGCACTTAAGGTAGACAGGTTATGTGCATACAGAGCACCACCGATACCTGCCAGACCTGCTGATACGGAAAAAGCCATCAGTTTATATTTTGTCACATTGATACCAATAGATTCTGCTGCAATACGGTTGTCTCTGATAGACTGAATTGCCCGTCCGTCTCTGGAACTGATCAGACGTAAAACTATAAACAGCGTAATCAGAACCAGAATCACACCAATGAAAAAGGTCGAATCCTTTGGAATTCCATTGATACCCTGCGGGCCATTGACCAGTACCTGTCCATCCGGCTCCATACCAAGAGACAGTGCATCCTTCATGGAAAAATGAAACCCGTTGCTGTCTCTTCCAATATAAAGTACATTGACCAGGTTCTTGATAATTTCTCCAAATGCCAGTGTCACAATCGCCAGATAATCCCCCTTCAGGCGAAGTACCGGAATACCGATCAGCACTCCGAATGCGGCAGCAATCAGTGCACCGATGATCAGAGCCAGAATAAAACGAATCAGGCTGTTAGTGATCACATTCTCCATACATTTGGTAAAGAATACACTACTAAATGCTCCCACACACATGAATCCTGCATGTCCCAGACTCAGTTCCCCAAGAATACCTACCACCAGGTTCAGAGAAACTGCAAGGATTACATAGTAACAAAACGGGATCAGAAGTCCGGATAACGAACTGGACATATGGCCGGTCGCAGACAGACTCTGCATAATCAGAAAACCAAGGATTACAATGCCATAGGTAATCGCATTTTGTTTTGCTGTTTTCGTCATCATCTTTTTCATGCCAATTTCCCCCTTATACCTTTTCCTGAATCTGTTTGCCCAGGATACCTGTTGGTTTTACCAGCAGTACGACGATCAATACTGCAAATACGATCGCATCTGCCATCTGGGAAGAAATATATGCCTTACCGAAAATCTCAATTACACCAAGAAGGATTCCTCCGATCATCGCACCAGGAATAGAACCGATTCCTCCAAATACCGCTGCCACAAACGCTTTGATACCTGGCATAGATCCGGTATATGGCGTCAAAGACGGATATGCCGAACAGAGCAATACACCTGCGATCGCAGCCAGACCTGAACCAATGGCAAAAGTCAGTGCAATCGTTGCGTTCACATTGATACCCATCAGCTGAGCCGCACCTTTATCTTCCGATACTGCCAGCATCGCCTGTCCCGGTTTTGTCTTGTTAATAAACAAAGTCAGACCTGCGACAATCAGAATACATGCGACAATCGTTACCATGGTTTCACCACTGATATTGAGTGCTCCGCCTGCCAGCTTCAGCGCAGGAACTGTTACCACTGATTTAAAAGACTTGGTATTGGAACTCCAGAATAATAATGCCAGGTTCTGTAACAGATAGCTGACACCAATTGCTGTAATCAGAACTGCCAGAGGGGATGCGGCATTACGCAATGGACGATACGCAACTGCTTCGATCGCCATACCCAAAACCGTACAGATCACTACAGATAAAATAACTGCCGGGATCGCCGGCATGCCTGCGGAAGAGGTCGCATAAAATACTACATACGCACCCACCATAATTACATCACCATGAGCGAAATTCAACATCTTGGCAATTCCATACACCATGGTATATCCAAGTGCTATGATTGCATATACACTTCCGAGACTGATTCCACTGATCAGATAGTTCAGAAAACTCATAATACACCTCTCTACTCTAGATAAGAAAAGAAGGGGTTGCCACCTTAACGGCAACCCCTGTTTTACTGCCTATAAAAATTACGTGATGCCAGTGCGAGCACTGCGTGATTTCCGGCTTCTAACCCTTGCATCACTACATGGCTGTGTAAGCACCATCCTTAATTACAACTGCTTTTGGCTCCTTGTTTGGTTCACCCTCAGCACTCCATGTCATGCCTGATCCTGTAAGACCATCATATGTGATCTCTGTCATCGCAGTCTTCATGGCATCGCAGATTGCGGAAGCATCCATATCAGGTGTCAGTCCGGCTTTTTCTGCTGCTTCCTTGATAATGTACATACCATCATAAGCGTCTGCTGCGAACTGGATTGGTGTATCGCCAAATTTCTCTTTGTAAGAAGCAACGAATGCCTGTGTCTGTTCATCATCTGCATCTGCTGCAAATGGGGTAAGAAGCATAACACCTTCTGCAAGGCTTGTATCAAAACCTTCTACTGCAAGAAGTCCGTCCAGGCCATCACATCCAAAGAATGTAGGTGCATAATCCATAGCTGCTGCCTGTGTCAGGATCAGAGAAGCTTCTGTATAGTAAATTGGAAGAAATACCATATCAGCTCCTGCATCCTTTGCTTTCTGAAGCTGTACAGAGAAATCTGTCTTACTGTCTTCTGTGAAAGCTTCTGCGGAAACAATTTCAAATGGCTGATTTGCTGCTTCTGTTGCAAATGTGTTATAAATACCTGATGAATAAACATCAGAACTGTTGTAAATAACTGCTACCTTTTCTGCCAGCTTATTCTCACCAATGTACTGTGCGGAAGCTGTACCCTGGTTCGGATCGGAGAAACATACACGGAATGCATTGTCTCCGGAAATACTGTCTACTGCGGATCCTGAAGGTGTCAGCAGGAACATATTGTCATTCGCTGCTTCTCCTTCTACTGCTGTACAAGGTGTAGATGTTACCGTACCGAGGAGCATCTGCATACCCCAGTCTTTTAAAGTATTGTAAGCATTGACTGATTTTTCAGCGTCATGCTCATCATCCTGGAAATTAAACTCAACCTGGTATCCGTTGATACCACCTGCTTCATTGATCTCATCTGCTGCCATCTGGGAAGCATTCATAACTGCCTGTCCATATACTGCAGCACCACCGGTAATCGGTCCGATTCCACCAATCTTAAATGTATCCTCTGCAAATGCTGTGGTGGAAAAACATGTTGCGGCCATAGCTACTGCTGCTGCCACGCTGACTGCTTTTGTGAACTTACTCATAATACCTCTCTCCTTCTGCCTTATCGACTTTTACGAATTGCTTCGTAGTTATTGCAATTATAATACCCTTCTCATTTTCCGTTTGTCAATAGCTTTTTGCCGTTCTGTAAAGGATATCTTGCATTACCACTATCAATTTCTTGCATTACCGTGCTAAAGAAGTAAAACTACTGAATCAGGTAGCCATTTATCGTACGCTGCAGAATTTTCAGACTGCTGTCCACATCTTTATCCTCTTCCAGAATCTTGTTTATTTCACTGTCTGTCAGAGCCATTGCCTGTTCATATTTTTTAAACTGCGGCTCTACATGACCATCTTCTATGACACGCCCCAGAAGTTTCCCGTTGATAACAGTATCGCCTTCTTCCATATCTCGCTGTACGGTTTGCTCCATCTGCTTAGATTCTGTCACATTCTTCAGCACGGACGCCCCCTGGGAATCGTAAAAAATATTCATCTGCATTTCTTCGTCATAAGTCAGCAGCTTTAAAAACTCCCATGCCAGTTTTTCTTTTTTCGTATTGGCGCTGATTCCCATAAGCAGTGAATCCACCTGTGAGATATTCCCGCCCTGTTTTCCTGCCGGCATGGTCACACAATCCCATTGAAAATTGGCATATTTTCGAATTTTATACGGATACGTCTTATAAGTGCGATATTCCGCAAAAGTCAGTGGCATAAATGCCACTCTGCCCCCGTTAAAATCTTCCTGTGAGATCTTTTCTCCATTATACAGCTCATTGATGTTTCTCACATATTTTACTGCTTCCGTTACTTTAGAATCTGTCAGAGCCGCTTCTGTTCCCTTTGTATTAAAGACACAGCCTCCATTAGAGCACAGAGCATCCATCCAGTCATAATTATAAGTTCCGAACTGATCCAGAAGCCCGTCCCCATCGGTATCTCTGGTCACCTTTTTGCAGATCTCATATAATTCCTCCCAGGTCCAGTCCTCTTCCGGCATATCAATTCCTTCCTGAATCAAAAGTGTCTTATTCACAAACATCAAGGTCGGCACTGTTTCATAAGGAAGTGCATACTGCGTCGATTCGTACTGACCGCTGGCAAACGCACTGGTAAAATACTTCTGCGAATCAAAGTCCGTATCCTCTTCCATCAGATCCCCCAGTTCTTTCATCACACCCATGGATGCAAACTGGTTGAAATCTTTTCCCAACACCATAAAAATATCCGGTTCTTCTCCTGCCAGCAGTTTTCTGGAAAACCATTCTGAATAATCGTCTTTTCGGATTCCGCTGTAATAATGCACCGTCACCCCAGGATGTGTCTCTTCAAATTTTTCTATCGCCTTATCTATAATAACAAAGCTGTTGGCCTGAGCCACATCCCAGTTGCTTCCGGTAAACATGCCAAATTCCAGAACGATATTCTGTTGTTTCCGCATCTGACAGATCTCGTGTACTGCCAGTCCGGTCAGAAGGACGCCTGCTGCTGCCATCACTATTTTCCATTTATGTCTCATTCTTTTTTATCCACCCTATTTTTCCTCTGTTGCAAGGTGCTTGGCAGCATTGGTCTGCACAGCCCAGATCGCCAGCTGTGTCCGGTCGCGCAGATCCAGCTTATTCAGGATATTACTGAGATAATTTCTCACTGTACCATCTGACAGGTTCAGAGCATCTGCAATCTCTTTGTTGGACGCACCGGTTCCTACCTGCGCTATAATCTTCCATTCCGTTCTGGTCAGTTCCTCTACCCCTTTTCTTCCTACCGGTATGGTATAATCGGTCTGTGCCATCTGTGAAAAAAGGCGAAGTACCTTTGCTGCAATATCTGGATTGATCATAGCTTTTCCGCTGTAAACCGTTTTTATGGCACTTTCCAGTTCATCCATGGATACGCCCTTTAACAGATATCCGCTGGCTCCGAACTTCAGCGCATTATATACATATTCATCATCATCAAATGTGGTCAGAATAATGATTTTTACCTCAGGATAATTTTCTTTAATGATCTTTGTGCACTGCACGCCATCCATCTTCGGCATCCGTACATCCATCAGGATAATATCCGGTTTTTCCCTGCGCACACAGCGAATCACCGCCTGCCCATCCTCAGCCACATCACTCACCGTAATATCCGGCTTACTGTTTAATACAATCTGCAGACTCTGCCGAATCAGTTCCTGATCATCCGCTATCAATACTTTAATCATAATTCTCCCCCCATCGTATCGGTATCTGTGCCGTCACAGTAAAACCGTCATTTCCGTCAAATGACACCGTTCCATGAAGCATCTCTATTCTTTCTTTTATATGTTTGGTTCCGAATCCACTCTTGATTTCTTTTGCACCAATACCATTATCCTTAATGGACAACAGAATTTCTCCGTCCTGCCGCTTCATGGTAATCCAGATTTTACCGGCTTTTCCATGTCTCACCGCATTGGTAATACTTTCCTGTATGACACGATAAATCGCATTCTCCTCATCTTCATCAAATTTCAGATGCTTTTCCTCTGTGGAAAAATAAATCTGTACATCCGAGGCCTGACTCATATCTATGATCATTTTGCGAATTGCCGCATCCAGACTCAACCGTTCCAGTGCATCCGGACGCAGTTCATTCACAGAACGGCGCACATCCTTGATTCCTTCCCTGCTGACCTCTGACAGGAGCTGCAGCTGTTTTTTTGTCTGCTCCGGACTGATATCAATCAACGCAAGACAGGCATCCAGTCCAGTGGCAATCCCTGTCAGCGTGTGTCCCAGCGTGTCATGTATCTCCCGCGCCAGCCTGTTTCGTTCTCTTGTCTGAGTCATTTTTTCAGTCATACTGGCATATTCCTGAAGCTGTTCATTGGCAGTCTGAATCTCATGATACAGTTCATTAATCTGTTCAATGGTACCACGCTGTGCATTGATGACATAAACGCAGTAAACAATAAATAATACCATATTAAAAGAAACCAGAATATTATAGATTCCATAAATCAGCTGCTGCGTATTGGCCGGATAATACTGTACATAGGAGCCAAAATGATATAACGGCGTATAAATAGAAAGAAGTTCATAATCCGCCAGAAGATAGCCTCCTATGGCCAGTGCCACCAAGACAACCTTCAGCCTTCCGCCTTTTACCATGGAAATCATCGTAGCAAACAAAAACAGCAGCAATCCGTTATAATTAAAATTCAATGTATAAATAATCATAAAGCAAATCAGCAGATCAAATAACAGAAAGCAGATCAGAAGCTGATATTTTTTTACCATCTGCCGTAACAGAAACGACAGCATCAGAAGCCCCATTCCGATCAGACAGGTATACATCACTTTTATCGGACTTTGTGGAATTGTCGCCACTCCATCCAGAAAGCTTCTGGCATCATAGTGGGCAATAATTTTTCTGGTTGTCATATAGATAAAAACAGACAGAAAGGATACTGCCAGTACATTCAAAGCCAGCATGGCTCCCTGAAGCAATATGGCTGTTTTATCTTTTTCTTCATTCATGTCTGTCCCCTCTTTTCTATCTGCCCCAGCTGCTGATCTCGTAGTCACTCAGATTTTCCTGAGTAATCATATAAGGTTCAATGCTGATATATTTTTCCACTTCTTTCCCTTCCAGACAGTCATAGGCGGTTTGAACTGCCACTTCTCCGATCTGTTTGGGATCCTGTCCGCTGGTTCCGGTCACATACCCCAGATCCAGCATGGATTTAAAGTCAGGAGAGCCGTCAATTCCATAAATCAGTACCCCTTCTTTATGATACTGCTGCAGTGCGGCCAATGCACCCAATGCCGAAGGATCATTTCCGCCCAGCACCACATCCGGCTGCACACCTCTCTCCAGTATTGATGCCATGGCTTCTGCTCCAACCTCAAATTCTCCCTGTCCGCATTTTCGCGCCACTACTCTGTATTTTTCCGAATGTTCCGATACAGCAATCGTATCTATAAATCCCTTTACACGGTCTGATATGGATGTCTGCGTTGGATTATCCAATACCACAATCCGCGCTTCCTCTTTTCTTTGCATCATATCCTGCGCACACTGCCGTCCGGCTTCATAGTTATCTGTCTCAATGATAGACGCTACGTAATCCCGCTTCTTTACTACTGTATCCATGTTGATAACAATGACATTCTTCTCCCTGCATGCTTCCAGTGCCGGTTCTACTGTTTCCCAGTCCACCGGATTCAAAAACAACACTTCAATTCCTTCGTCCAGCATCTCCATGATCTGTCCATTCTGCTTTTCCTGATCCTGACATGGATCTCTGGAGATCACAATATCCCCATTTCCTTCCACTACATTTTCAATTGCCTCATGCAGCACATCAAAATATGGATTATTTCTTGTCATATAAGTAGCACCGAATATTCTCGGATCATGTTCTTCTTCTGCGACCTCTGCTGCGTTGCAGCCTGTCAGCGAGACAGACAACGCTGCCAGCCCTGCTGCGATTATCATTTTTCTGTTCATATACACTCCCTGAATAAACCATCTGTATATTTCAATGCTATTATAATCAATTTTTTTCAAAAAAGAAAGAAAAACAGCCAACGGAGCCGGAGTTTGTACCGACCCGTTGGCTGCCATTGGCTGCCTGATTTATCTTCCTGCTTTTTTATTTCTTATCCAGTCTACGTATACTGCGAGCAGAATTACAAGACCTTTTACAATATACTGCCAGTTGGAGTCTACACCCATCAGGTTCAGACCGTTGTTCAGGATACCGATGATCAGTACACCGATCAGTGTACCGCCCAGTGTACCGGAACCACCACTCATGGATGTACCACCTACTACTACGGCTGCGATGGCATCCATTTCTGCGCCATCACCGGCAGTCGGCTGTCCGGAATACAGACGGGATGCAATGATAACACCTGCGATACCAGCCATGATTCCTGTGTATGTATACACAATGAATTTTACTTTTTCTACATTGATACCTGAGAATTTCGCTGCCTGTGCGTTACCACCTACTGCATAGATATGACGTCCAAGCTGTGTTTTGTTTACCATAAATACTGCAATGATGAAAATAATAATCATCAGTACTGCCGGCACTGGAAACGGTCCGATATAACCGGCACCCGGCCATTTAAACAGTGGCTCCATACAACGAATCGGAGCACCGCCTGTGATAACCAGTGCAATACCTTTTGCAATGTTCATAGATGCCAGCGTTACGATGAAAGGCGGAATATCTGTTTTACAGATTACAAATCCGTTAAATACACCTACCAGTGCACCTACCAGAACAGCAAGAATAAATCCCACTACGATCGGAAGATGGAAGTATACTACTGATCCTGCTGCCACACATCCGGAAAGAGCGATAACTGAACCAACAGAAAGTTCGATTCCACCAAGGATGATGACCATAGTCATACCGGTTGCCAGGAACATATTCGATGCATTCTGACGAAGAATATTGAATAAGTTCTTTGGTGTCATAAATGTTGTTCTTGTCTTTGGATAAACTACCATAAATACGCACATTGCAATCAATGCAATGATAATACCAATATTGTCTTTAAAATATTTGACGATTCCATTTTTTGCTCTGGATGCCATAATGTTTCCTCCTTAAAATACGTATGATTTACTATTTTATTTTGCCGCCAGCTGCATGATTGCTTCCTGCTCTGCTTCCTCATGATTCAGGCAGCCTGTAACACGTCCTTCGTTCATGACATAAACACGGTCACTCATGTTGATGATTTCCGGAAGTTCGGAGGAAATCATGATAATAGACATACCTTCTTTCACCAGATCATTCATGATAGAATAAATCTCTGCTTTTGCACCAACGTCTACTCCACGGGTCGGCTCATCCAGAATCAGAATCTCCGGATTTGTCGCCAGCCAGCGTCCGATCATTACTTTCTGCTGATTTCCACCAGACAGATTTCCGATCACCTGTTCCTGACTCGGAGTCTTAGTTGCCATCATATCAATATATTTCTGAGTAATCTCTTCTTCTTTTTTATTGTCTACATGAAGATGACGGATAAATTCTCCCAGTACTTCAATCGTAGAATTAAATTTTACACTCTGTACCTTATAAAGTCCTTCTTCCTTTCGACTTTCCGGAACCAGTGCAATTCCATATTTTAATGCATCTACCGGAGATTTGATCTTTACTTTCTTTCCTTTTACATACACATCTCCGGTCATATGTTCGGCCAGTCCGAAGACTGCCTTCATCGTTTCGCTTCGTCCTGCACCTACCAGGCCGGCAAAACCGACGATTTCTCCCTTACGGAGCTCAAAGCTGGCATCCTGCGCCATCTTTCCATCAGAGATGTGCTCACATTTCAGCACCACTTCTCCAGGCTCCAGGAAATCTCTTGTATAATAATTTGTCAACTCACGTCCTACCATCAGGGCAATCAGAGCATCTTTATTCGTCTCCTTTACCACTCTGGTACCTACTGTCTGTCCGTCTCGCATAACAGTAACGCGGTCACAGATTTCTTCCAGTTCACTCATCTTATGAGAAATATAAATAATACCTACTCCTTTTGCTGTCAGAGTACGCATTGTCTCAAATAAGAAACCGACTTCTTTATCAGATATGGATGATGTCGGTTCATCCATAACCAGAATTTTGGAATTAAATGAAATAGCTTTTACGATCTCGACCATCTGCTGCTGGGCGATTGTCAGCTTTTCAACCAATGTATCAGCATTGATATTCATCTCATAAGCATCCAACAGTTCCTGTGCATCTCTGGACATCTTAACACGGTCTACATTCATCTTTGTACCCGGTTCACGTCCGAGGAAAATATTTTCTGCAACAGTCATATATGGCACCAGTACCAGTTCCTGATGCACAATGGAAACACCTGCCTGACGGGCTGTCACTACATCATTGATCTCTACTTTCTGATCATCAATGAAAATCTCGCCCTCTTCCGCATGATAAATACCACCCAATACTTTTATCAGCGTTGATTTGCCTGCTCCGTTTTCTCCAAGAAGTGCATGTACTTCTCCCGCTTTCAGCTGAAGGTTTACATTCTGCAGAGCCTTAACTCCAGGGAAGGATTTGCTAATACCCTTCATTTCCAGTAAGTATTTTTCACTCACTAATCGCCACCACCTGTCTTTTTTCATACTTTCCATGACACGAAATTCTTTCGTGTCATGGAAAAGGCTCTGCCCGCTTAAGGAGCAAAGCCCTTTGTCACCTCGTTATCAGATTTTCGAAAATGCCTGTCGGCTTACTGCCATCCGTCTGTACCGTAATCATCTACATTATCAGCTGTTACAAGGAAAGTTTCGATTGGAATAAATTCTTCTACTTCTTCGCCATCTAACCATTTGTAAGCTGTTTCAGCAATTGTCTTACCAATTGTAATTGGGGACTGTGCTCCGGTACCTTCAATCATAGTATCTTTCAGAAGAGCTTTTACGTCCGGTGATCCGTCAACACCATAGATCAGAGGGGTAACACCTGCTGCATCGGCTGCTGCGTATGCACCAAGAGCTGTCGGGTCATTTCCGCCAAAGATAGCAACTACATCTGGGTTAGCTGTCAGAAGGTCAGTAGCTTTTTCGTTAGCAACCTGCTGGTTACCCTGAGCATCCTGCTGTCCAACTACGTTAAATTCTACACCAGATTCTTTGATTGCATCCATAAATCCGTTTGTTCTGTCTGTTACAGACTGCATAGTAGGAGAATCAAGTACCAGGATATCTCCTCCGTCAGGAAGCTTCTTAGCCAGGTCTTCACCACAAACAAAACCTGCGTTGTAGTTATCGGATCCAGCGTAAGATACCAGATAGCTCATATCGCCAACCTGTGTATCAAAACCAAACATTGGAATCTCTGCTTCTTTTAACATATCCAGTCCAGGAATGATACCATCAGCATCTACTGGGTTTACAAACATCAGTTCAATTCCTCTGGAAATCAGGTCTTCGATCTGGTCAATCTGTTTGTTGGAATCATTTGCCGGGTCCATAGCTACCAGTTCATCACCGTTTTCTTCTACTACTTCTTCAATAGCACCCTGAAGAGCAACGAAGAATGGGTTTGTACCATCCATACAGGTGTAACCGATCAGTTTTCCTTCTGCGCTTGCGCTCATAGCCATCATGCTTCCCAGAGCTGCTGTGCACATTAATGCTGTAACCACTTTTCTTTTCATTTTCAATTACCTCCCAAGTAATTTTTTGTTATCTCTACTATAAAGTTTTTCTAAACTTTTTTCACCTGTCCATTGTAATATTTTTCATATGACATTTGTCATATTTATATCTGAAAATAGTAAAAAAGCACACAATGTCTGTCTTTTAATTCAACAGTATTGTGTGCTTTCTATTATTTTTTACTGATTTCTTTTATTTTTTTGTTCAATACGCCTTTTAGTATGCCTTACCCCAGTATACCATAGCTTTGGCCGGTTTCTTACAGTAAATACATTCACAGGTAATCTCTTCCTGTTCAAATGGAATGCAACGGGATGTCACTCCTGCTTCTTCCTTTAATGCATCTTCACATGCCTGATCTCCACACCACATAGCTTTAATAAATCCAGGTTTATGATCAGCAATCTCTTTGAATTCATCCAGAGTCTTTGCCGTATAAGTATGGGTCTCTCTGTGTGTTCTTGCCCGCTCCAGCATATCTTTCTGCATAGTTTCCAGAACCTCTGCTACTCTTGCAGTCAGTTCTTCCAGTGATACTGTGATCTTTTCTCTGGTATCACGGCGAACGATCACTGCCTGACCTGCCTCGATATCCTTTGGTCCCAATTCAATACGTACCGGAATACCACGCATTTCACTCTCAGAGAACTTCCATCCAGGACTCTTGTCAGAATCATCCATTCTGGCACGGATGCCTGCTTTGAGCAATACTTCTTTTACTTCTGCTGCCTTCTCCAGAACCCCTTCCTTCTTCTGCTGAATCGGAATCACCATAGCCTGCACCGGTGCAATTCTCGGAGGCAGAACCAGTCCGCTGTTATCCCCGTGTACCATAATAATCGCACCAATCATACGAGTAGTCATACCCCAGGATGTCTGATGCACATATTTTAAGGTATTGTCTTTATCTGTATACTGGATATCGAATGCTTTTGCGAATCCGTCTCCAAAGTTGTGGCTGGTACCGGACTGCAGTGCCTTGCCATCATGCATCAGAGATTCTATCGTATAGGTAGCTTCCGCACCTGCGAATTTTTCTTTATCTGTTTTGCGTCCTTTTATAACCGGAATTGCCAGCACTTCTTCGCAGAAATCAGCATAAACATTCAGCATCTGAATCGTACGTGCTTCTGCCTCTTCCGCTGTCGCATGAGCTGTATGCCCTTCCTGCCACAGGAATTCTCTGGAACGCAGGAATGGTCTTGTAGTCTTTTCCCATCTCATAACAGAACACCACTGATTATATACCTTTGGCAGATCACGATAGGAATGAATATCATTTGCATAAAAATCACAGAATAAGGTCTCAGATGTCGGACGTACGCACATTCTCTCCTGAAGCGGCTCAAGTCCTCCGTGAGTCACCCACGCAACTTCCGGTGCAAATCCTTCTACATGATCCTTTTCTTTCTCAAGAAGACTTTCCGGAATCAGCATCGGCAGATATACATTTTCTACCCCTGTCTCTTTAAATCTTCTGTCCAGTTCATGCTGAATGTTTTCCCAGATCGCGTATCCCGCAGGCTTGATCACCATACATCCTTTTACACTTGTATAGTCTGTCAGCTCAGCTTTTTTTACAACGTCTGTGTACCATTGTGCAAAATCCTCTTCCATGGAAGTAATGGATTCCACAAGTTTCTTTTCCTTTGCCATTTCCTGTCTCCTCATTTTTTATTTTCAAACTTTTTGTCCAATATGTCCACAGGCAGATTCCTCTTCCCGAACACATTCCTGTCACTGTCCACTTTATGTCCAGCAACATCATATCCCCATTTTATTGCAAACACGGGATTTCGTCAAGAATCTCCTATCTTTTTCTGGCTTTTTCCCATACATTATGGTAAATTAAAGGAAAAAGCGGTATCGCAGAAAGGGGCTTTTATGAACTCTCCTGTTCTTTATCGAAAACGTCTGATCCCTGCTGAATGTATTCTCCTGGACAAAGATAAAGTAGTCCGGTGTACAGATGATTATCTGATTACTACCTGGAATACCATACGTCCCAAAAAAGAACTGAGCCATGGTATCTCCGCCTTTTTCTGGAAACAGGGAGTAAAGGTCAGTAAATTTTATAATCATCAGAACCAGCTGATCTGCTGGTACTGCGATATCATCACATACGAATATCATCCACAAACCAATACTTATATCACCATTGATCTTCTGGCAGATGTACTGGTTTATCCGGATGGTCAGGTAAAAGTAGTGGATCTGGATGAACTGGCTGATGCGGTAGAACAGCATCTGATTTCACATGATATGCTTCTTACTGCACTTCGTCAGTTAAATACCCTGTTATCTCATATCTATAGCGGAAGATTTTATGAATACCAGTCTTATATAGAAGCAATTGAAAATGAAATAGAACCAGTTGTGGGAGGAGTTTAGTAATGCTAAACTCCTCCCACAAAATTGCTATACTTTCAACGTGATGGTTCTTCCTGATCTTTGGTATGGCACCATCTCCACACCGGCTGATTTCAACATCCGTTTAGATGCCAGTACATTCGTCTGGTCTGCATATTTATCTGAATCATATACCAGTTTTTTAATTCCTGACTGAATGATTGCCTTAGCACATTCATTGCATGGAAATAATGTTACGTACAAGGTGGCACCCTCCAGACTACCTCCCCGGTAATTCAGAATCGCATTCAGCTCTGAATGTGTCGTATACAGATATTTGCTGTCCAGCCCCTGTGCTTCACGGCTCCACGGATATTCATCATCCGAACACCCCATCGGAAATCCATTATATCCCATAGACAGGATCTTATTGTCCTGACTGACGATACAGGCTCCTACCTGTGTATTGGGATCTTTGGAACGCATACTGGCCAGAATCGCTACTCCCATAAAGTATTCATCCCATGTAATATAATCTTTTCGCTTGTCTGACATACTGTTCACCCGCTTTTAATCCTGATCAATCAGGTCAATTCTTCTCTGATGACGTTCTGCATTAGAGAATGGAGTGTCCAGAAATGTATCCACAATCTTCAGTGCCAGACCAGGTCCTACCACTCTTCCACCAAGTGCAAGAATATTGGCATCGTTGTGCTGTCTGGTTGCTTCTGCGCTAAAACAGTCCGTACACAGTGCTGCACGAATTCCTTTTTCTCTGTTGGCAGTAATAGAAATACCAATACCAGTTCCACAGATCAGGATTCCTCTGTCACATTCGCCGGACTTGATGGCTGCTGTCACCTTTCTTGCATAGATCGGATAATCGACTGCCTCTTCACTGTCACATCCAAAATCTTTATATTCCAGACCTCTTCCTTCCAGATGCTTTAAAATCTCTTTTTTTAAGGCGTATCCGCCGTGATCACATGCTACTGCTATCATGTTCTTCATCCTCCTGCAATAATACATTTGTTAATTTTGAAATAATAATCTCCAGTACATCAAAGCAATGTCCGTATTCTTCCAGTGCTTTTCCGTGAGGATCATAAATATCCTCTTCCTCTGTCTGGCTATATTCAGAAAGGGTGTACAGATTGCATACCTGATCTCCATACTCTTCCTGTATTTTTTCCTTCTGGGACTGTTCCATGGTCAGGATCAGTGTCCGCTCATCAAAATCATCAGCAGAAAACTGTACCGCTTCATGCTCATTCAGTTCCAGATTATGCTGCATCAGAACATCTCTGGCTTTTGGGTTCACCGGTTCCGGAAATAAAACAATCATCCCCTTTGAATCCACCAGAATATCCTCCAGCAGCAGCTTGTGCTGTAAGATCGCCTCCGCCATCGGCCCCCGGCAGGTATCGCTGTGACTTACAAATAACACTTTATCATACTTCTTCATTTATCTTTCCTTCATTACTATACCCGGATAATCTGATGACCGGCAGCCTTTACCATACGATTCATAATCGCCTGACCCAGATTGGGTGTCTCAAAAGCCTCTGAAAATATGCAGCTGACCTGCTGCTCATCAAATTCTCTTAAGACCGCGTATAAATGTCTGGATATACTCAGTTCATCCTTACGGCTTCCCATGGATTTTACCGTTCCACCGCAATAACGGTGTCTGGTTTCATCCGATGCGATTACGCCCGGGCAGTTTCCCTTCTTTAATTCTTCACAGATACGTTCATTTATATAGGTAATAACCTTGTCCTCATCTCCCTCTACAATCACCATATCTGCCTTCGGTGCATAGTGCTTATAACGCATCCCCGGTGCCTTCGGGCGCTGTCTGCAGTCCGCTGACAACAATGTCGGATCCACCTCTACATGACCAATCACTTCTTCCAGCATTGCCTTATTGATATATCCGGGCCGCAGAATGGTCGGCACACCGCAGCTTAGATCCACAATGGTGGATTCTACTCCGATTCCCACGCTTCCACCATCCAGAATCATATCAATTTTCCCACTCATATCATCTGCCACATGCTGCGCAGTGGTCGGACTCGGTCTTCCGGATGTATTGGCACTTGGTGCTGCAATATAACCGCCTCCGGCTTCTATCATCTTCAATGCGACCGGATGATTCGGCATACGTACCGCTACCGTCTCCAGACCACCTGTTGTTCCATAAGGCACAATCTCTTTTTTCTGAAAAATCATCGTCAACGGTCCCGGCCAGAATTTTTCCGCCAGCTTCACCGCCTCTTCCGGAACGCTTTGGACTATTTTATATAAATCTTCTATCCTGGCTATATGTACAATAAGAGGATTGTCAGAAGGTCTTCCCTTGGCCGCATAGATCCTGAATGCAGCCTGCTCATCCAGCGCATTGGCTCCCAGTCCGTATACTGTCTCTGTCGGGAATGCCACCAGACCTCCCTCCTGCAGAATTTTTCCTGCCCGTTCCATCTCTTTTTCATCTGTCTGATTCGTCATATCTGCTATGATCGTCTGCATAAATATTCGCTTCCTTATCCCTGCCACTGATGCATATTCTTTCTTTTTCTGGTTACATCTGAGTATACCATTTACAACAACGTAACGCAATAGAGGTTTTCCTGCAAAAATTTCTGTATCCCATCACAGACTGCCCGGGCTGTTTTTTCCTGATAATTCTCATTCATCAGCTTTTCTGCCTCTTCTGTATTACTTAAAAATCCACACTCTACAATGACTGTGGGAATCTTTGTTTTTCTCAATATATAATAGGTCTCATTCGCCTTGCATACTCTTGGCCGGACGATCTCCAGACGCTGATTCAACGTTTCCTGCAACATCTCTGCCAGCTTTCGTCCCTGCAAAGAAGTTTCATAATAAAATACCTGTGGTCCGCAGACGTATTCCTGTGTATAACTGTTCTGATGAATACTCACTGCCAGATCCGCTCCGGACTCATTGATTTTGCTGCAACGGCGTTTCATATCCTGCTGCTTTTTGTTTTCTTCGTCATTGTCATACAGTCCATGATCTTCTTCTCTGGTCATAAGCGTCCGGATTCCTGCCTGTTCCAGATTTTTCTGTACTTTTTTTGCTATCAGCAAATTGATATCTTTTTCCATAACACCATTGATCCCAACCTTTCCGGAATCAAATCCACCATGTCCTGCATCAATCACAACCATCTGTTCTCCTGTATTCCGGGATATTGCTGTCGTAATTTCCCTGCGCATCTGTCTCATCTGCGCGCCCAGCCGTCCCACACAAAAAGCTCCTGCCAGAATCAGTACTGCCATCAGCAGTTCCAGTTGTTTTTTTCCCATAAAAAATCCCGCCGCATCATTTTTTATTAATGTATGCAGCAGGATTTCTTTTTACGTATGTTGTTTAGCTGATATATTTGGCAATCAGATCCCATACAGAATCATCTTCCAGACCCAGCTTCCACTCAGCAACACCACCGAGGTCATACTTCTTGATCAGCTCCAGCTTTTTCGTCAGAGAAGCTGTGTCCTCCAGCCAGATCTGATATAACGCTCCGTCAGTTCCCTCAAACTGTGCATAATTCTGCCCCGTAGTTTCATCCCAGGAGCTTTCCGCCTGATTATTTTCCAGCGTCTGCTGTGCTTCATTCATCCCCATGGCCTCACTGGTTACCGTTGCCGTTCCATCTTCATTTGTCATAGTACACCATAACCTGGTATAAAACGGAATACCACTGATGATCTTCTCAGCAGCCACCTCCTGAAGTGTATTCTGAATGCCCTCTTCTTCAAAAGTCAGACTGGCGACAGAACCTGCTTCTTCTGATCCGGAATAATGCTCATCATATCCCATAATCATCATATAATCGCAGACTTCACCCAGTGCTTTTCGATTGTAATGTGCTGTAAAGTCCATCGGCACCGGCACGTCCACAGACAACACGATACCATTCTTCCGGCACATCACTGACAGTTCTCTTACAAACTGAATAAAACCGTCAGCAGCAGCTTCTGAAATATTTTCAAAATCCACATTAATTCCATCAAAACTATATTCAATTGCTGCCGCAATCAGCTGATTTTCGATTTTATTTCTTGCAGACGTACTGTTCATAACCGCTGCAAAATCAATATTTTCGCTGAAATTGTCAATCAGTGGCCATACTTCCATATTGTTGCTGTGTGCGGTATTCACATAATCTGCCAGTGCCAACGAATCCAGTGTACCGTCATTGGATGCTATGCTGAACCAGGTCGGTGAAATCGTATTCACCTTCTTTACACTGGCAATATCATAAATAATGTTGTAATTGGCATCCATACTGGTAATCTGATGCCATACCAGATTGATCTTATAGTCTTTCTGAATATTGGTATATTCCGGTGCCACAAAATCACTGGTCAGTGTCTCAGTTCGTTCCTTTACCAGACGATCATTCTTTATATAGCCGATATATCCATCCTGTGTGAGGATCTTCGTCCAGTCTTCCATCGGTTCCAGAATGCGTACTACTTCATTTTTCTCCACTTCCCTGAGAATCGGACTCTTAATTCCTCCAAGGCTTCGTACTTTTCCCGCCTTTCGGATACTGGCCACAGTCACATCCCCCCATGTATTATTAATCACAATACGATCAGGATCATGAAATATCTCATAGGAAATATTCGTATACTGTTTTACAAAATCCAATGCGATGTAGGTTTCTGTGCCATCAATCAGCACGATGTTGTAGTTCAGGCTCTGTGTCTTTCCATCTGCTGTGTAACTGCTGCTGCCAGCCGGAATCTGTATAACATCCGTCGGCATGGTGTATAACATCGTATTGTTCTCGGAATCCCAGTAGAAGTAATCATTCAGTACCTCTTTCACTGCCTGATAATCCACATAGGCCACTTCATTGAGAATCTCTCCTTTATAAGGAAGTATTTCACTTCCTACCACAATCGCTGCTTCCTGCTCATTATTCAGTCCAAAATATTCCTGACTGCTCATTACTTCGGAAGAAGGTGTGTATTTTTTTATCACTTTGGTAAGGAAACCAATTCCTGCTACTACTGCAATCAAAAGAACCACTGCCAGAATCGGTGCCGCCTTTTTCTTCATGCTACTGCTCCTCCATACTTCAATACCTTTCTGGTCAAAAGTATAGCATACTTTGCGGCATACATCTAACAGTTTTCGACTTTTTCAGAAAAAGTTCACAGAAACTTAAGTTTTTTGTTCAGGGAAACTCGCTGTCTATCTTCTTCCTCCCGGTCTTCTCCTCCTGATCCTGTCAAATGCTATTCCACATATTTCCTGATTGTCATCCAGACGATAATCTCTCATATAGTCTGACTCTTCTCTTACGTAATTTGCAATGCCATAACTGGTACTCGGTTTTCCGTTCAGCCATAAGGAAATTCCGGCGCTCTGATAGCCTTCCAGCTCCTTATACAGTTTGCTTTCCATTACCTTTTCCCTGCGTTGTTCGAACATCTCTTTTGTATAATACGGTTTTCTGTATTCGATGTTTCTCACTTCTTTCTTTCTCCTGTCCAAATCTGCCTGTGGAGGTACATGTGATATATTTCGGAGATGCCACAGTAAAATCAGAGCATGGCAGTTCCTTTCCCAGGCAATATGAAAAAAGAGCTTTTCTTCAGAGAAGACTGTGTATAGATTATTCAGTTATATAGATGTATTCAGTTGTATAGTTGTAATCAATGATCTGAATCAATGCGAAGACAATCGCATTCAAGAAATAGTGTGCAGAAGAATCTGCTGATGTTTGAAAATGTTCCTCCTTTCCATTTTTATAATATGTGTCCTCTCTTATTATTGATTATATAACACACATTCTTGTTTTGCAAGTTTTTTTATAATAATTTTATAAGGCTCTGACAGCATTCCACTTTACATTTTTACATGAAGTAGGATATACTGTAACTAGAAAGGTGGCTGATATCAGTAACCTTTCCAGATATCAGGCAAGGAAGTGATTTCATGAAAATTGAAAAACTGAATGAAAATCAGATACGCTGTACACTGACTCGAGAAGATCTGGCTGACCGGAAGCTGAAGCTCAGCGAACTGGCTTATGGTACAGAAAAAGCGAAATCCCTTTTCCGGGAGATGATGCAGCAGGCCGCTTACGAATTTGGATTTGAAGCAAATGACATTCCACTTATGATCGAAGCGATTCCACTGTCTGCCGATTCCATTATCCTGATTATTACCAAAGTGGAGGATCCGGAAGAACTGGATACCCGCTTTGCCAAATTTTCACAGAGTACTGCAGCCACCGACAGCATTGACATCCCTGGTGCACTCTCTTCCATAAAGCCGGAAGGCGCTGACGATATTCTGAATCTGTTTCAGAAGCTTCGTGATGCACATAAGGCATTATCAGCCAGACCGGAAAACGAAGATACACCTGCGGATACCCCAGATGCACAGGAGGAATCTCTCTATGTGGAGCTGAAAAAGATCTTTGCTTTCCAGCAGCTGGATGATGTGATCCGGGCCGCACATATTCTGCAGGGCAGTTATACCGGAAGCAACTCGCTTTATAAGGATACATCCGATGGTTCCTACCATCTGGTTCTGAATAAATCTTCCCATTCACCGGAAGAATTTAACCGTATCTGCAATATTATTTCTGAATACGGTATCGGTCTGAAGTATTCTGCCGGAACAGAAAATTATCTGATAGAACATGGCAAAGCCATTATTCTGGAAGATGCTCTTCAGAAGCTCAGCGTGATCTGAAATAACAAAAAGAAAGACCTTGAGTTCATTCTAAACTCTTGGTCTTTCTTTTTTGGGAACGGTGCTTTTTCACAGCCTCTCTCTTAGAACTGTCTATTTCAGGACAGACCCTTTTTATATTTCCTATTCTTCCCGTTCTGTCAGATCTTTTTTCCGATTAAAAATGTCATATACACATGGAATGACAAACAAGGTCATCAGCGTACCATAGGTCAGACCACCAATCGTTACAATCGCCATTGGCTGCACCATATCTGCCCCCATACCATTTCCGGCTGCCATTGTACACAATCCCAAAATGGTGGTCAGTGCTGTCATGATAACCGGCCGCAGTCTGGAACGTCCAGCCTCCACAATGGCAGGTTTCTTTTCCATTCCGCCTCTTCGCAGCTGGTTGATATAATCCACCAGAACAATACCATTATTTACAATAATACCTGCCAGCATAACAAAGCCGATCATGGCAATAACACTGACCGGCTTATCGGTCAGATATAATGCCAGGAATCCACCGGTAAAGGCCAATGGAATCGTAAAAATAATGATAAACGGTGACAACAGGGACTGGAACTGGGCCACCATAATCAGGTACATGAATACAATTGCCAGAATCAGCATTTTAACTACCTGCCCCATTGCCTCATTGATGGTCTCATCTTCTCCCTGCATGGATACACGATATCCCTTCGGCACCTCATATTCTGCCAGCTTCTTTTCTACTTCTGCGGAAACCAGACCAATATTATAGCCATCTTCCAGCTCTGCTGTTGCACTGACGTAACGGTTCTGTGCATCACGCTTAATGGATGAAAATCCTTCTGTATCTACGAATTTCACCAGGTCAGATAATGGAATGTCTTCTTTTTTCTGATCTGCATTGGTTCCTTCTATCGTCAGATCTTTTATCTTATCTCTGGTCAGTGTCTCATCTGCATCACTGATTACCAGGACGTCATAATCGGAAGACTCGGTACTTAACGTTGTGGCACTGCTTGCTTCCGCCAGCTTCTGCTGGAGGAACTGATAGATCTGTGCGGTGGTCAGCTGATAGCTCATGGCTTTATTTTTGTCCACAACCAGACGCATTTCCACCGTCTTTTCTTCAATACCATCTGATACATTTTTCGTTCCATCCACAGAAGAAAGAATCTCTGCCACATCTCCTGCAATCTGTTTTAAGGTATCCAGTTCCCGGCCTTTGATCATGACGCTGATACCAGAACCACCCAGGGATGACATATCCATATTCGAAGTCTGTACATTTATTTCACAGTCCAGATCTTTTGTTTTTTCCATAATCTGACTGGCCACTTCCGCATCACTCTGCTTCTTATCCTCTTTCAGCATAATGTACATAGATACTTCCCGGTTACTTTCCGATCCAGAGCCCATCATACTCATCATACTGTTTCCGGATACCATGGCTCCCACATCTTCCACGTCCTCAATCGTACGAATCCGCTCAATCGCCTCATCGGCCACTTTTGATGTATCTGCCAGAGAGCTGCCCTCCGGTGCTGTCAGGGTAACAGACATCTGGGTACTTTCCATATCACCCATAAATTCGGTTCCCTTGGAAACCGCCAGTCTGGCAGACAATACCAGGATTCCTACTGCCAGGAGAATAACCAGAGGCTTCACCTTCAAAGCACCCTTCAATGTCCATGCATAAGCATTTTGAATTTTATCAAAAATACGGTGTTTCTTATCCGTTCCTTTTTTCAGAAGCCCCGCCGCCATAGCCGGCACCAGTGTCAGTGCTACGACCAGACTGGCTATCAGTGAATATGCAATGGTAAGTCCCATATCCACAAACAGCTGTCTTGTGATTCCTTCTGTAAACAAAATCGGTGCAAATACACATATGGTTGTCAAAGTAGATGCCACAATTGCGCCTGCCACCTGGCTGGCCCCCTCTACAGCTGCTTTTTTCACGGAATATCCTTCGCTTCGCAGACGATAGATATTCTCGATTACTACAATGGAGTTGTCTACCAGCATACCGATTCCCAGCGCCAAACCGGACAGGGAAATAATATTTAAGGTAATATGGCTGAAATACATACAGACAATCGCCGTCATAATACTGATTGGGATAGAGCATGCAATCACCAGTGTCGGCCGAAAGCTTCCCAGGAATATCAGCAGTACCAGGATTGCAAGCACTGCTCCGGACAGCATGTTCTGGATGACAGAATCTACTACCATATCGATGTAGACACCCTGATCCATCATCTTGATAAAACGAACATCTCCGTTATTTTCTTCCAGTTCTGCGAACTTGTCTTTGATCTTATTCGACACCGTTCCGGTGGAATAGCCCGACTGCTTCTGCATCGTCAGCATCACACCCGGATGGTCATTGACCGTTGCATAGATCTCATTACTGTTATCCGTCATCACCACATCTGCCACATCAGAAAGCGTAATCGGATCCAGTTCATCCATATGCAGATCCAGCACCACGAGATCATTCATGTCTTCCATACTGCCAAACTTATTTCCCACTCGCACCAGGAAATCAATGCCATCTTCTGTCACATATCCTGCCGGCATCATAAAGTTCTGGGCTGCCAGGATATTCCTGATCAGATCTGTAGTTACCAGTTCCGTCACATCTGCCTGATCATAGGCGGATTCCTTCTGCTCCTCGATCTGATCCAGCGCTGCTTCAATCTGCTGCTTTCCGGACTGCAGCTGGGCTTTTCCCACTGCCATCTCAATAGTAGCATCGATCTTTGCACCATCTATTTTACTCTGTGCACCGGACAGCTGGCTCTGTCCATCGGTCATCTTTTTCTGAGCTGCAGCCAGCTGCTCTTTTGCCGCATTTAACTGGGCTCTGCCCTCTGTAATCTGGGCTTTGCCCTGTGTAACAGCGTCTTTTCCCTTCTGAATGGTCTCCATCTGTTCCGGAGTCTTGTCAATCTGCTCCTGAATTGTGGCAATGCCGTCTGAAAGCTGCTTATCAGTATCCTGCAAGGTTGCCTTTACACTGGAAATATTGGCCTCCAGTTCTTCACCAGATAACGTAATATCGATTCCAAGGGCAATCAGCTGATTTCTCTGTTCCACCAGCTGATCGTACTGTGCTTTGACCGCTTCCATGCTCTGGGCCATCTGACTGGCATCCCCTGCCAGCCCTCCATAATCCGGCACATTCACACTTCCTGATTCATCCAGAACCTGTTCCGCGCCGGTACTCTGACTGCTTCCCATCCCCGCCAGCACTTCTCCATCTGCAATCTCTGGCTGGGTATCCACCGAATCTGGCATCTGCACATCTGCCTCCTGTGCGCTGTCCTGAGCTGCCTTCGTCAGATTCTGCTGATTTTCGATCAGACCCGCTGTCTCATCCTGTGTCTGATCTGCTTCTGTCACTTCTGTATCTGGAACATCTTCCTGGACCTGACCAAGCCCCAGCACCTGCTCCAATTGTGCAATCGCCTGATTCAACTGTTCTACCTGTCCGGCAGTCAGAGTGCTTACCGCTGCCAGTGCCTGATCTACGGAATCCTTCTGCGTCTCCAGTGCTGTCTTCTGAGCCGGAAGTGCCAAAAGTGCTTTTTCTCCGTCTTCCAACTGTTTTTCCTGATTGTTTAATTCTGTTTCCGATTTATCCAGTTCACTTAAGGCGGACTCTACCTCTTTCTGTTTCTCACTTAACTGGACACTTCCTGTAATCATCTGAGTGGAACCGGAACTGATCTGCTCCTGCGCCTTTCCTGTCTGCTCTTTCAGCTGTTCCTGTCCACTCTTTAAAGCGCTTTCCCCGCTCTCCAGCTTCGCCTTATTTTCGCCCAGCTCTGCCTGTGCATCATCGAACTTCTTATCCAGTGCTTTACGGACTTTTTGATTGACTTCTTTGATTTTGTCCTCTCTAAGGACAACCTGCACCTGTTCCTCAATGGTTCCGGTGGAAGAAACAGAAGCTACACCCTCTATGCTTTCCAGCTCCGGCAGGATATTATTTTCTACCAGATCAGTCAATTCACTCTGACTCAGGTCGCCGCCTTCCAATGCCGCCACCATAACCGGCATCATATCCGGATTCAGCTTCATAATAATCGGATTGCCCACCGAATCACTCCAGGTTCCCTCGATCTGATTCAGCTTCTCCCGCATATCTACCGTAATGGAATCCATATCTGCTGTCTGAGCAAATTCCAGGACCACCATAGACAGATTCTCTGCGGATGTAGAACTGATATTTTCAATGTTGCTGATGGTTGCCATCGCCTGTTCCACCGGTCTGGTTACCGTACTCTCTACTTCCTCCGGACTTGCCCCGATGTAAGTGGTATACACAATCGCATACGGCAGATTCATATCCGGCAGGAGATCTGTCTGCATGCTAGTAAAGGATACATAACCAAGCACCAGAATCAGAACTACTCCTACCAGAACGGTATACGGCTTCTTTACACTAAACTTCGATATCATCTTTATCTCCCCTTGTTGTCTGCTTTCCAGCCTGATATTTATCTAATAGTATTAGTATTTTATTTCAAACTGCCCAGCTCTGTCAAGAAGATACGCAAAATCCTTGATGAAACTCAGAATTTTGTATTTCCTGATTTTCATTTTTCTTCTATGCCATAAGACAGCATCAATTCAAGTCGAGCTCTGTCGAATCATCAAAACAATATCATTATAAAAGAAAGAAAGAAAGACCTTGAGTTCATTATAAACTCTTGGTCTTTCTTTTTTCGGAACTGTACTTTTTTCACAGCCCCTTTTGTTTTTCATTCTCTTATTTTTCTACACTTTCCAGATAAGCATTCAGTCTTGCTACTACAAGATCTACTGGAAGTCCGTGTACCATAGCTGCTTCTTCCAGAGACTCTCCCTGAGAAGAAGGGCATCCTACACAGTGCATTCCGCTTGCCATTAATACACCTGCCATATTTGGATCTAACTGAAGGATTTCACCAATCAGCATATCTTTATTTACTTTTGCCATTCCTATTCCCTCCTGGTATGATGATATTTACGCTTCCGCATTCTGTCATCGTGCTATTCGACAAAACACTGTCGAGTTCGATTATAAAGCCTATTTTCTTTTCCGTCAAGGGGCACTGAGCATGCCAAGGCATTCTTGAATTTCATACGCCTGCCCTTGATGTTCTCAAAAACAGTCTCATTTTTTCCAGATTACTCTGTCCGTCTTTTCTGCCCAGCTGATATACCTCTTCCAGTTTTTCTGGTGCATTTTCTGTCCTGGAAATAGTAATTGGTTCACTTGGCCGGATCACCAGCGCTTTTCCTTCTTTTTCCTGTTCTTCTACCAGCTTCAGCTCGTGATTATACATGGTATGACGCCTTGCCATGGCCTTTGCCACCTCCGGATACTGACGAAGAAGTGTCTTAAACAACGGAATCATCTTATTTTTCTTTTTCTGATAACTCCTGTCTCTGGTCAGTATGACAATGTTTCTCTCATATCCGATACTGCAAAACCATTCAAGCGGAATCGAATCTGCAATCCCTCCATCCAGAAGCCGGTATCCGTCCACTTCTACAATATTAGACAATAACGGCATCGATGCGGAAGCCCGAAACCATTCCAGGTCTTTTCCTTTTCCATCTGTACATTTATGATAGACTGCTTTTCCGGTGGTCACATCCGTGCCAACCACGTAAAAATCCATCGGATTGCTCTGAAAGGTCTCGCTGTCAAAAGGATCCAGTCGTTCCGGAATTTCATGGTAGCAAAATTCTGTACCAAAATAATCTCCGGTTTTAAGCAAAGAATGAAATCCGGCATAACGTGGATCCCTTCCATATTTTTTATTATAACGAATGGTTCTGCCAATCTGTCTGGATTTGTAATTACAGCCAAATACTGCTCCGGCAGAAACACCCACTGCTGCGTCCACCCAGATATGATTCTCCATCATAACATCCAGTACACCGGCTGTGTACATGCCTCGCATGGCACCGCCTTCCAGTATCAAACCAGTCTTCATAGCTTATTTACTTCCTTTTCCATATCCTTTGAAGAAATCCGACAGCGCATCCAATGTCTTGACCAGTACCGGAACCTCTTCATCTGTCAGCTTCTCCATCACTGCACTGGTCATCTGGTGATGATAGTCTGCATGATGTTCGTAAGCGGCAACACCCTTCTCTGTCAGCTTTATAAAAACTACCCTTCGATCCTTTTCACTTCTGTGGCGTTCTACATAGTTCTTTCTCACCAGATGATTGATCGCAGTTGTAAGAGAACCTACCGTAATACTCAGCTTTCTGGCTACTGATGACATATTGCTCCCGTCTCCCAGACCGATTGCCTCAATCACATGCATATCATTGTTGGTGATATCTTTGAATTCATCAGTAATGATAGCCTTTTCTTCCAGTACCCACACTTCGTTAATCAGATTCACCAGTATATTATTGATCTTTTCTGCCGCGTTATCCATTCTCTCTCCCATGTATCACTCATCACATCTTTCTGAAATTCCATTTGCAATTATTATATCCTCTTTTTCCGATTTCAGGCAATACTTTTCTGTCATTTCTCAGGCAATAATTCCTGTATTACCTCAGATACCGTTTCGATTTTCTGTGCTTTCCAGGCATTGGCACCACAGAACAGCAATGCCTCATCCACTTCACCGTTTGCAGCATGAATCAGAGCTTCTGTGATACAATATGGGATTTCCGCCGGTTTACACTTCTTCAGACAACCATGACATTTTTTCGGCCGAATCTGTTCTCCGGCCTGCACTTTTTTCAAAAATGGATTCAAAATTGCCCGTCCCGGCATCCCTACCGGACTCTTGGTAATAACAATGTCTTTTTCTTCCGCCTGAATATACGCCTGTTTATAACGGATATCCGCGTCACATTCTTCTGTGGTAACAAATCTGGTTGCCACCTGAATGGCATCTGCCCCCAGTTCAAAGGCGCGCTCCGCCTGTTCTCTGTTCTCGATTCCGCCAGCCAGCGCAACCGGTATATACCTTTGTGCTTTCTCTGCATACTCTTTTACCGCAGCAATGATTTTCTCCGCTTCTTCATGAAAGCTTTTCTTTTTCTCCTGCACATATTCTGCCAGCTGCTCTCTGGAAAATCCCAGATGTCCACCGGCCAGAGGTCCTTCTATCACAACCAGATCCGGCAGACGCTGATATTTTTTCTCCCAGTATTTCAAAATCAGACGTGCGGAACGTTCAGAGGATACAATCGGTGCCAGTGCTGTTCTGGCCCTTCCTGCAATAGCCGGAAGATCCATGGGAAGACCTGCCCCCGATACGATCAGATCTGCACCGGCTGCTATAGCCTCTTTTACATAGCGCTCATAATGCTGCATGGCTACCATGATGTTAAATCCAATTACACCGTTCGGGGCTTTCTTTCTGGCCTTTTGGTATTCACTGTGCATCGCTCTTACATTTGCTTCTACCGTATTACTGTCAAAATCCGGTTCTCGAAACCCTGTCTGTGCTGCAGAAATGATTCCCACGCCACCATTTGCAGCTACTGCACCTGCCAGATTTCCAAGGCTGATGCCGATCCCCATTCCCCCCTGAAGAATCGGCTTTTTCACTGTCAGCTCTCCAATCTGTAATTCTTTTCTCATGTATTCCTCCGTCTCTACATCTCCCGAAATCTCCGGTATCGATGTTCCAGCAATTCTTCCGCCGAACATTCATTGTATCTGTTCAGGAAATCATCTATGCCCTCTTCCAGGGCACCAGTCACCAGATACAGATTTTCTCTGGAAAATTCTTCCGGCTCTGAAATAACGTTATCCACAATTCCCTGTTCTTTTAAACAATCTGATGTGAGTTTCATCACTTTTGCCGCTTCTTTTGCCCTACTACTGTCTTTCCACAAAATACTGGCAAAGCCTTCCGGCGATAAAATAGAATAAATCGCATTTTCCAGCATCCACACTTCATCTGCTACTGCCATAGCCAACGCTCCGCCGCTTCCGCCTTCTCCGATAATCACCGTCAGTACCGGCACTTTCAAAGATGACATCTCATAAATATTTCTGGCAATTGCCTCTCCCTGTCCACGTTCTTCCGCTTCAATTCCACAGAAAGCTCCCGGAGTATCCACAAAACAGATGACAGGTCTGTGAAATTTTTCTGCCTGCTTCATCAGACGAAGTGCCTTTCGATATCCTTCCGGCTTTGGCATGGCAAAGTTACGCTGTATGTTCTCCCTGGTACTGCTGCCTTTTTCCTGAACAATCACGGTTACCGTTCTGTCTCCAAAAGCTGCAATTCCTCCAATAACAGCCGGGTCATCTCCATACAGGCGATCCCCGTGGAATTCTCGAAAATCCGTAAACAATGCCTGAATATAATCACTTCCCACAGGACGGTCTTTCTTTCTGGAAACCTGAACACGTTCCCAGGCATCTTTTTTCTGAAGCGTTATCTGCTTATTGCCTGTCTGTCTGCCATACCTTTCTGAAACCATTCGAGTTTCTTTTCCCGCCATTTCTGGTATCCCGGTCAGATTCCTCTCTTCATGAAGGGCCAGCAGACTTCCCAGAGTTTCCCGCATCTGAGGTCTCTCTACGATTGCATCCAGAAAGCCGTGCTCCAGTAAAAATTCAGAACGCTGAAATCCTTTTGGCAGCTTTTGACGAATTGTCTGTTCAATGACCCTTGGACCGGCGAATCCAATCAGTGCTCCCGGTTCTGCCAGAATGATATCTCCCAACATGGCAAAGCTGGCTGTAACACCTCCTGTGGTCGGATCTGTCAGTACACTGATATATAAAAGTCCCGCATCACTGTGGCGTTTTAGAGCAGCAGATGTCTTTGCCATCTGCATCAGGGAAGTGATTCCCTCCTGCATTCTGGCACCGCCGGAACAACAAAACAATATAACCGGAAGTCGTTCTCTGGTAGCACGCTCTACTGCACGGGCAATTTTCTCCCCCACATTTTCTCCCATACTGGCCATCAAAAAACGGCCATCGCATACTCCAATGACCGTTTCTTTTCCACAAACAGTACCTTTTCCGGTCACAATTGCCTCATTCAGTCCAGTCTTTTCCATTGCCGCCGCCAGCTTTTCCGGATACCCACGGTATTCCATCGGATTTTGCACCGGCATGCTTTCATCCCACTCCTGAAAACTTCCTTTATCCACAATCATTTCCAGTCGCTGTCTGGCCGGAACGTGAAAATATCCGCCACATTTCGGACAGATATAATATCCCCGCTCCGCTTCTTCTGCTATAATAGCTTTTCCACACTGATTACATTTGCGCATCAGGCCTTCCGGCACTTCCGGCCGGTTTTGTCTGTTTTCGGCACGTTTCATGGAAATGCTTCTGTTTTTCTTAAACATATTATCCAGTTTCATAATCGATTCCTTATAAAGTCTGTGTCAATGGTTCCGTCTGCAAAATCCGGATGATTTACGATTCCATACTGATAATCCACATTGGTATCAATTCCTTCAATAATGACCTCTCCCAGCGCACTGCGCAGCTTGTCGATTGCCTCCTTACGGCTGTTGGCCCAGACAATCAGCTTGGCTATCATGGAATCATAATACGGTGTGATCGTATAGCCACTGTATATGGCGCTGTCTATACGAACCCCTTTTCCTCCAGGCAAATACATATCCTGAATCCGTCCAGGTGACGGGCGGAAATTCTTTTCTGGATTCTCCGCATTAATCCGGCACTCAATGGCATGTCCTGAAATGTGAATATCCTTTTGTGTAAACATCAGTTTTTCACCTGATGCAATGCGGATCTGTGCCTTGATCAGGTCAATTCCTGTGACACACTCCGTCACCGGATGTTCCACCTGAATACGGGTATTCATTTCCATAAAATAAAAATTCTCATTTTTTTCCAACAGAAATTCTATCGTTCCCGCATTGGTATATCCTGCTGCCTTTGCCGCTTTTACGGCTGCCTCGCCCATTTTTTCCCTTAACTGTGCGGATAATGCAGGGGATGGTGATTCCTCTATCAGCTTCTGATGATTTCGCTGGATCGAACAGTCACGTTCTCCCAAATGCACTACATTGCCATAATGATCTGCCAGAATCTGAAATTCAATATGACGGGGATGAAGTACCAGATGTTCCAGATACATCGTGTTGTCATGAAACGCATTTTCTGTCTCTTTTTGTGCCATCTGAAAGGCTGCGTCAAATTCTTCCGGTGTATACACCTCACGCATACCTTTTCCTCCACCACCCAGTGCAGCCTTAATCATAATCGGGTAGCCTATTTCAGCCGCCAGCTTTTTTCCTTCTTCGGCAGTGTACACTGCGTCCTGACCTCCCGGTATCACCGGAACTCCCGCCGCAATCATTGTATTTCTTGCTTCCTGCTTGTTTCCCAGTCTTGCAATCGTCCTGGAATCCGGTCCGATAAATGTGATATGACACTGTTCGCAAAGTTCTGCAAATCTGCTGTTTTCAGATAAAAAACCAAATCCCGGATGAATGGCATCTGCACCGCTGACAATCGTAGCACTGATGATACGTTCCATATTCAGATAGCTTTCCGAAGAAGCAGCCGGTCCGATACAGATGGCTTCATCTGCCAGTTTGGTATGCAGTGCTTCTTTATCCGCCTCTGAATAGACTGCCACTGTCTCAATTCCCATTTCCCGACATGCACGTATGATGCGAACCGCAATCTCCCCTCGATTGGCAATGAGTATTTTCTTCATTGTAGTCATCCTTTCTATCCAACCATAAAGGTCAGCTGTGCGCTGACAACTACCTTTCCGTCTACAGAAGCCACTGCTTCTCCCACACCTACCGGTCCTTTGGATTTGATGATTCTGGTCTCCAGGCGAAGCTTATCTCCCGGCACTACCTTCCCACGGAACTTGCATTTGTCAATACCGCCAAAGTAAGCTGTTTTTCCTTTATTTTCATCCAGACTCAGAATTGCCACCGCACCGGCCTGTGCCAGTGCTTCCACAGTAAGTACCCCCGGCATCACCGGTTCCTGCGGAAAATGCCCTGCAAAAAATTCTTCCCGGTAAGATACACATTTGTAAGCAACGGCATACTGTCCCGGTTCATAATCTTCTACATAATCCAGAAGTAAAAATGGATGTCTGTGAGGGATAATCTCCTGAATCTCTTTTATTCCCAAATGTTTCATATTATTATGTTCTCACTTCCATGTTGTTTTCACTGTAAAATTTACGGTAAGATGCTACTTTAACTGAAATAATGGCTGGCCATATTCCACTGCCTGTCCGTTTTCTGCAAAAATTTTTGTTATGGTACCATCATAATCGCTCTCGATTTCATTCATAAGCTTCATGGCTTCAACGATAGCCAGCACCTGTCCCTTTTTCACCGTATCTCCCACCTGTACAAATGCATCTGCATCCTCCGCCGGTGCTGCGTAAAAAACCCCGACAAGCGGTGATGTGATAATTTTTTCATTTATGGCAGTTGCCGGTTCTTCCGTTTCACTGGCTGATGCTTTTGTCGATACCGGCACAGATACCGGACTTACGGCCGAAACCGGCATATCTGTATTTTGTGCATTCTGATAAATTACAGTCTTTCCCTGCTTCTTTGCCAGTCTGACTGTCATACCGCTTTCTTCATAAGAAAACTCTGTCAGATTGGATGCTGAAACAGTATTGACCAGTCGAATCATCTGTTCTATGTCCATGCTTGATTCCTTTCCTGTCTGTATCATCTATGTTACTGCTCGTATTTTTTTAATAATAAGGATGCATTGTGTCCGCCAAATCCCAGTGAATTCGTCATTACATACTTCAGTTCTTTTTTCACCGGTGCACCTAAGGTATAATTCAGATCGCACTCCGGATCTGTTTCTGTGGTTCCCACCGTTGGATGAATATAACCTTCTTCCATAGATTTTACACAGGTGACGAATTCTACTCCGCCGGCTGCTCCCAACAGATGTCCGATCATGGATTTGGTAGAATTTATATGCAGATGTTCTGCCGCTCCTCCAAATGCCAGCTTCACTGCTTTTGTTTCAAACAGATCATTGTGATGGGTGCTGGTTCCGTGAGCATTGATATAATCGACTTCTTCAGGCTTTACATCGGCTTCCTTCATGGCATATTCCATGGCTTTGGCCGCACCGCTTCCGTCCTCGCATGGAGAAGTGATATGATAGGCATCACCTGTCGCTCCATATCCCACCAGTTCTGCATAAATATGAGCGTTTCTGGCAAGTGCATGTTCCAGTTCTTCCAGAACTACCACACCTGCACCTTCCCCAAGTACAAAGCCGCTGCGTTCCTTATCAAACGGAATGGATGCCCGCATCGGATCCGTTGACGTCGTAAGTGCTGTCAGATTCGTAAAGCCAGCAATCGCCGTTGGCGTAATACTGCTTTCTGTACCACCTGCCAGCATTATTTCCGCATCTCCGTACTGAATGGCACGAAGTGCATCTCCGATACAGTTGGTACCGGATGCACAGGCGGTTACCACATTGGTACATTTTCCCTTTAATCCCAGCTGAATGGACACATTTCCGGCTGCCATATTGGAAATCATCAATGGCACCAGAAGAGGATTGACTCTTGCAGGACCTTTCGTCAGAATTTTTTCATATTCTTTTTCAATGATACTCAGCGAGCCGATTCCGGAACCGATGATCACACCGGCACGATAAGCATCTTCCTGCTCCATGTCCAGACCGGCATCTTCAAATGCTTCTTTTGCCGCTGCCACAGCGAACTGGGAAAAAGTCTCCATTCTGCGGGCTGCTCTCGCATCCATGCGTTCCTTTGGATCAAAATTCTTTACTTCTGCTGCCAGCTTCACTTTATAGCCGGTTGTATCAAATTTTGTAATTTCTCCGATCCCGACGATCCCCGCCTTGATGGAATTCCAGAACTCCTTCACTGTATTTCCGATCGGAGTCACGGCTCCAAGGCCTGTTACCACTACTCTTCTTTTCATGTTTTTTCCTTTCTGCTGCCTCACATTACCATTCCGCCATCTACGTGAAGTACCTGGCCTGTGATATAGCCAGCATCATCAGATGCCAGAAATGCCACTGCTGCTGCCACATCTTCCGGTTTTCCAAATCTGCCAAGCGGAATCTGTTTTCTGCTGTTTTCTTTCACAGCATCACTTAATACCTCTGTCATATCCGTATCAATAAAGCCTGGTGCAATGGCATTGACCGTAATTCCTCTGGATGCCAGCTCCCTTGCAGCCGTTTTTGTCAGCCCGATGACTCCTGCTTTGGAAGCTGCATAATTGGCCTGTCCTGCATTTCCGGATACTCCGACCACCGAAGCCATATTGATCATACGTCCACATTTCTGCTTCAGCATATAGCGTGATGCAAACCGGATCATATGAAAAGTTCCCTTTAAATTCGTGTCTAGCACCCGGTCAAAATCATCCTCTGACATCCGCATCAGCAGTCCATCTTTTGTAATTCCGGCATTATTTACCAACACATCCAGTCTTCCGTTTTCTGAAATAATTTCTTCCACAAACTTCTGACAGCTTTCAAAATCTGCCACGTTACACTGCTTGGTATCTGCCAGTCCGCCCATCTGCTCAATCTGGTTTTTTACTTCTTCCGCAGCTTTTTCTGAACCGTTATAATTAATGATTATTTTATATCCGTCTTTTGCCAGACGAAGGGCAATCGCTTTTCCAATTCCTCTGGAAGCACCGGTTACCACTGCAACTTTCTGTTCTGACATTGTCTCTCACTTTCCGATTTTGCTGTCGGCATCTGCCTGTGGCAATCCGACATCCATCTTTTTTATTTCAGAGCCTGGGAAACTGTTTCCAGGTCTTCCCAACAGGATACATGAAGTACCTTCACGTTTCTGTCCAGTTTCTTTAAAAAGCCTTCCAATGTTTTACCAGGTCCGATCTCCACAAAAGTATCCACACCGTTTGCCAGCATATATTCCATGCTCTGTTTCCAGCGCACCGGAGAATACATCTGCTGCACCAGAAGTTCTGTGATATTCGTTTGATCTGTTACTTC
This sequence comes from uncultured Marvinbryantia sp., assembly GCA_934394985.1. Lineage (GTDB taxonomy): Bacteria > Bacillota > Clostridia > Lachnospirales > Lachnospiraceae > Marvinbryantia. The sequence continues at coordinate 70,026 of CAKRRF010000002.1, read as the reverse complement.
TGAAGCGTTTACATTGGTCACATATGGAATATTTAATGCATGAAAACTTACCTGTTCCAGTTCTCTTCTTAAAATATCTGCCGCTGGTTTCAGCATTGGAGAATGAAATGGGCCACTGACATTCAGCATCAGAGTTCGTTTTGCGCCGGCTTCCTTTAACTTCACTGCCGCCAGCTCTACTGCCTCTGTTTTTCCGGTAATTACAATTTGTCCCGGACAGTTATAATTGGCAATCGTAACGTCCTCTATCTCTTCCAGTACCTCTTCGATTTTCTTTTCATCCAGTGCCAGAATGGCACACATGGCGCCTTCACCTGCCGGTACGGTATTCTGCATCAGCATTCCTCTCTTACGTACCAGTCGAATGGCATCCAGATCCTCCATTGCTCCTGCTGCTGCGATGGCTGCATATTCTCCCAGACTTAAACCTGCTGTCATATCCGGTCTGATGCCATGATTTTCCAGTTCCCGGCACATAGCAAGACAGGTCGTTACCAGCGCTGCCTGTGTATATTCTGTCAGATCCAGACGGTCATTTTCTTCAAAACAAAGTGCGGTCATATCCAGTCCCAGAGCTTCACCTGCCTGTGTATACAGACCGGCAGCCTGTGGACTGTTCTGATAGAAATCTTTTCCCATTCCACATTTTTGTACACCCTGTCCAGGGAAAAGAAAAGCTGTCTTACTCATACATCCCGGTTCCTTTCAGTAATGAATCTGTCTCAGCTACCAGTTTTTGAATCAGCTCCTGACAGGACATTTTTTCTTTTACCAGTCCGGCAATCTGACCTGACATCACGCTGCCGTTTTTCACATCGCCTTCTACCACTGCTTTTCGAAGCCCTCCCAGCGTCAAAAGCTCCAGTTCTTCAAATCCGGCTCCACTGTTTTCCAGCTCCAGATATTTCTTTGTCATATCATTTCGCAGCGCACGTACCGGATGTCCGGTAGTACGGCCTGTGACACGGGTATCGATGTCTTTGGCACGGATGATCATATCCTTGTAATTTTCATGTACCTGAGACTCTGTTGTCACTACAAAATGTGTACCCATCTGTACACCTCTTGCTCCCAGCATAAATGCTGCCGCAATACCTCTGCCATCACCGATTCCTCCGGCCGCGATTACCGGAATTTCTACAGCATCTGCCACCTGTGGTACCAGCGTCATCGTGGTACTTTCCCCCACATGGCCACCGGATTCACATCCTTCAGCCACCACTGCATCTGCTCCGGCTCGCTGCATTCTCTTTGCCATAGCTACGGAAGCTACTACCGGAATAACCTTTACTCCGGCCTCTTTCCACATTTTCATATATTTTTCCGGGTTTCCGGCTCCTGTAGTTACCACCTTCACCCCTTCGTCTACGATTACTTTTGCCACCTCATCTGCATGAGGACTCATCAGCATAATATTGACTCCAAATGGTTTTTTTGTCAGTTCTTTTGCTTTCTGAATCTGCTCTCTCACCCAGTCTGCCGGTGCACTCGCCGCACCGATCAGACCAAGGCCGCCTGCCTCTGACACTGCTGCTGCCAGATGATATTCCGCTACCCAGGCCATACCACCCTGAATGATCGGATATTCTATTCCCAGTAATTTCGTAATCTCTGTTTTCATATTAAACAAACCTCTTTTTATTTATCAGGTATCCCCTTGTATCTCAGTAACAGCCGACATTATTTACTGATGCTCTGCCACATAGTTTGCCACTGCACCAACTGTAGTCAGTTCTTCCAGATCTTCTGTTGGAATCTCTACTCCAAATTCCTCTTCCAGAGCCATTACCAGTTCAAACAGATCCAGGGAATCCACACCCAGATCTTCCTTGAAGGAAGCATTCTCTGTAATTGTCTCAATATCAATATTTAAATTTTCTGCGATCATTTCTCTGATTTTTTCAAACATATTCTCATTCTCCTTTTTTTACCATTCTACAATACTTGCTCCCCAGGTCAGCCCTGCGCCAAATCCTGCAAGTATCAGTTTTTGTCCTCTTTTCAGTTTCTTTTCCCGGTTCATTTCATCCAGCAGAATCGGTATGCTGGCCGACGATGTGTTGCCATACTCCTGCATATTCATCGGAAATTTTTCACATGGCAGCTTCAGATACCTGCTGACTGCTTCCACAATCCGGCTGTTGGCCTGATGTAAGATAATCCAGTCGATGTCATCCAGGGTCAGTTCGTTCTTCTCCAGCACTTCCCTGATCACCGCCGGAACCTGACGCACTGCAAACTTGAACACGGCCTGCCCATCCATCTGCATATGATATTCTTCCGGATGAATATGGTGCTGTTCTTCTTCTCCGTCAAAATAACTTTTACAGGTCAGTGCTTCCCCTTTCATGCCATCAGAATGTGCTGCCGGCAGATAACATCTGCCTTCCTGCGCTCTCACCACTGTCGCACCTGCTCCGTCTCCAAACAAAATACAGGTTCCCCGATCCTTCCAGTTCACCAGATGGGAAAGGCACTCACTTCCAATGATCAGTGCTGTCTTATAAATACCTGCCTGAAAAAAAGCCTGTACATTCTGATAAGCCATCACAAATCCGGTACACGCGGCACTTAAGTCATAGCATACTGCATTCACTGCACCGATTTCTTTTTGTACCTCGCATGCTGTACATGGAAGTACCACATTTGAGGAAATCGTCGATACAATCAAAAGCTCAATTTCCCCGGCTGATATTCCGGCCTGTTCCAGTGCATCCCTGGCTGCCTGAACCGCCAGAGATACGCAAGTCTCTTCTTTCGCAATATGTCTTCTGGCAATGCCGGTCCGTTCCCGGATCCATTCATCGCTGGTCTCCACCATCTGTGACAGATCATCATTATCCCAGACCTCTGCCGGAACCGCAGAACCGGTTCCACATACTACTGCTTTCATGAAAGTCTCCTTTCGTTGTTTGAATCTCATATATTTTTATTTTAAATATATTTGACTTTCAAAGTATATAAGCAAATATTTTGTTTGTCAAGTAGTTTTATTATCAAAATAATAGTTTCTTAAGAAAAAAGTTCACAGCAACAAAAGACCATAGGATCTCATTTCTAAAATCCTACAGTCTTTTCTGAAATTTTATTGCCAGAAGGGACAGTCATAAAGCCACAAAACACCGTCCCCAATGTCATGATTTTATATTTTTTTATTCTACGTCTTCCAGTGCTTCAAAGTCTTCTTCACCGGTACGAATCTTTACAACTCTGTCAACATTGTATACAAAGATCTTGCCATCTCCGATGTGACCGGTATACAGCGTCTTCTTTGCTGCTTCGATGACATCTTCTACCGGAATAGAAGCTACGATCACTTCTACTTTTACCTTTGGAAGCAGGGTTGCATCGACTTCTGCACCACGATACATCTCGCCTGCACCTTTCTGAATACCACATCCCATAACCTGTGTAACAGTCATTCCTGTTACTCCAAGATCATTCATTGCCTTTCTCAGTGCATCGTAACGGGACAGTCTTGCAATAATAACCACTTTGTGAATACCCGTATCTGCCACCGGTGCAGTATGAACCACTTTGACCGCTGCATCTTTCTGTGTTTTTGTTGCTGTCTCATAATCATCAGAACCAATCTGAGTACGGTCATTGACTTCCATGATCATCGTATTGGAAACATCCATGATGGAGAATCCGGCATATGCACTGGTTAATCCATGTTCCATTGCATCCAGACCAACGATCTCCTCTTCTTCCGAAACACGAAGTCCAAATACTGCTTTAATAATCAGATAAGCAATCGTAATGGTTACTGCTGTCCATGCCGCAGTTGCCAGCATTCCTTCAAGCTGTAAACCAAGCTGATGAAAACCGCCGCCATAGAAAAGACCTTTTCCGGCAATCTGGTTAGCACCAAAATTCACGCCATCACCATAACCTCTTGCAAATGCAGGAGCAGTATCAGTTGCAAATAACCCAACTGCGATGGTTCCCCAGATACCATTTAAACAATGTACTGCTACGGCACCTACCGGGTCATCAATACGAAGTACATAATCCAGAAGCCATACACCAAATACAACCAGAACACCTGCTACAGCGCCAATGATGATGGCACCAAAAGCATCACATACATCACAAGGAGCTGTGATCGCTACCAGACCTGCCAGTGATGCATTCAGACACATGGATACGTCTGGTTTTCCATATTTGATCCAGGTAAAAATCATACAAACAACGGTTGCGATGGCCGGTGCGATAGTGGTTGTTACGAAGATAGATCCCAGTTCTGCTACAGATGTAGCTGCTGCACCGTTGAATCCATACCAGCCAAGCCAGAGAATGAATACACCCAGGCATCCAAGCGGAAGGTTATGTCCAGGGAACGCATTGACTTTCGTAATCTTTCCGGATTTATCTTTTGTGAATTTACCAATACGAGGTCCAAGCATTGCTGCACCGATCAGGGCTGATATACCACCTACCATGTGGATACAGTTGGAACCTGCAAAATCATGGAATCCAATCTGTGCCAGCCAACCGCCGCCCCATGTCCAATGAGCTTCGATTGGATAGATCACTGCGGAAATAATTGCGGAATATACACAATAAGAAATAAATTTTGTTCTCTCTGCCATGGCACCGGATACGATCGTTGCTGTCGTTGCACAGAAAACCAGATTGAATACGAAATTGGACCAGTCAAATTCTGCATAATTTGTAAAAATGTCGAATCCAGGTTTTCCGATAATTCCCATCCAGTCCTCGCCGAGGAATAATCCAAAACCAATCAGAATGAATACAACCGTGCCGATACAGAAGTCCATCAGGTTCTTCATCAGGATGTTACCTGTATTCTTAGCTCTGGTGAAACCTGCTTCTACCATGGCGAATCCTGCCTGCATCCAGAATACCAGTGCGGCACCGATCAGGAACCAGACGCCGTATACTTCACCGGAAATTGCACTTAAAATTTCTTGTGTCATAATTTTCTCCTCCTCTTTTCCCTATAAAAAAGAGCGAAACCTCAAAGTCCTTACCGGATTTTCTCCGTTACAAAACCTCGTTGTTTCGCTCTTGTTCCTATAGAATTGGTCTTCGGTAAATGCAGCTTTGCCGGCTTGGTGCATCTTCCTCACTACCATACAACAAAAGGCACTATGGTTTGTTTTCCATAGCGCCTTTGCTTTTATGTACTGCATGATACCACCCTGAATATGAAAAGTCAATGCAGATTTTATACTTTTTTCAGATTTGTCTGGTTTGGAGAAATTCTCCCCATGTTCGAAAGAACAAATCGTCAAAATTACAATGATCGATTTTTTGAATTATATTACACTTCAAACAACAAATCACCGTAAGATGGCATCGGCCATACTTCCTTATCCACGATCATTTCCAGTTCATCCACCGGAACACGCAAAGCTTCCATCGCTGTGCATACTTCTTCATAATAGTACACAGCCTGCTCTCTGCCTGCTTCCATTACTGTCGCACGGTCGGTCACTTCCACCAGCTTCTGAAGTCTCTTCTTTGTCTCACTCAGAAGATGTGCAGACTCCCGGAGCATATCCATCGGTACATCTGTCTCTACACCGGTCTGATTCATTGTATTCACTGTATCAGACAGACTCTTGTTGAAACGCAGCACTGCCGGAATGATATGCTTGCTGGCAATATCAATCATGGCTCTTGCTTCAATATTGATAGCCTTGGAATAGCCTTCATACTGGATCTCCGCACGGGATTCCAGCTCTGTTCTGGTAAAGACATGGAATTTTTCAAAAAGATCCACTGCCTTTTCTGTTACCAGCGCCGGAATGGCATCTACCATAGATTTTATATTTGGAAGGCCGCGACGTTCTGCCTCTGCCACCCATTCATCCGAATAACCATTACCGTTAAAGACAATTCTCTGATGTTCACTGGCATATTTTTTAATCAGGTCATGTACTGCAACAGAAATATCATCTGCTTTTTCCAGTACATCACATGCATCTGAAAATGCTTCTGCCACGATAGTATTGATCACCACATTACATTCTGCTACGGAATCTCTGGATCCAACCATACGGAACTCAAATTTATTACCGGTAAAGGCAAATGGTGAGGTACGATTGCGGTCGGTAGCATCTTTTGTGAAATCCGGAAGAGTCTTTACACCGGTATGTAATGTACCACCCTTAATACTGTGGGTTGCTTCCCCTGTATCGATCAGCTGTGTCAGCACATCCTGAAGCTGATCTCCAAGAAATACGGAAATAATAGCCGGCGGTGCTTCATTTGCCCCCAGACGATGATCATTTCCCACATCTGCCGCAGATTCACGAAGCAGATCTGCATGCTTGTCAACAGCACGTAAAATACAGGTCAGAAGCAGTAAAAACTGAATATTTTCATGAGGTGTCTTTCCCGGATCCAGAAGATTAATTCCATCATCTGTAGTCAGTGACCAGTTATTGTGTTTACCTGATCCGTTGACTCCGGCAAATGGTTTCTCATGAAGCAGACACTGCAGTCCATGTTCTTCAGCCACACGCTTCAGCGTCTCCATAATAATCTGGTTATGGTCTGCCGCTACATTGCACTCTGCATAAATCGGAGCCAGCTCATGCTGTGCCGGTGCTACTTCGTTGTGCTGTGTTCTGGCTGAAACACCAAGCTTCCACAATTCTTTATTTACATCTTTCATAAAGGCGGCAATACGCGGTCTGATAACACCAAAATAATGATCATCCAGCTCCTGACCCTTTGGAGGCATAGCACCAAACAAAGTTCTTCCGGTAAAAATCAGGTCTTTTCTTTTCAGATATTTGGCACGGTCTACAATAAAATATTCCTGTTCTACACCAACAGATGGCTTTACCTTACGTGATGTGGTATTACCCAGAAGTCTCAGCAGACGCAACGTCTGAGTCTGAATTGCTTCCATCGAACGAAGCAGCGGAGTCTTCTGATCCAGTGCTTCTCCTGTATAAGAGCAAAATGCAGTCGGAATGCAGAGAATCGCCCCTGCTGCATCCTGTCTGACAAACGCAGGTGAGGTACAATCCCAGGCTGTATAACCTCTTGCTTCAAATGTAGCACGGAGTCCTCCGGATGGGAATGAGGATGCATCTGGTTCTCCTTTTATCAGCTCTTTTCCTGAAAACTCCAGCTGTACAGACCCGTCTGCCTTGGGTGCTGTGATAAAAGCATCATGCTTCTCTGCGGTAAATCCTGTCAACGGCTGGAACCAATGTGTAAAATGTGTCGCTCCTTTTTCGATTGCCCACTCTTTCATTGCTCCTGCAACGACTTCCGCAATCATAGGATCCAGTTCTTTTCCGTCATCAATGGTTTTGTGAAGTTCCTTGTACACTTTTTTCGGGAGTTTCTCCAGCATCACTTTGTCATTAAAGACATTTTCGCCAAATAACTCCTGTACATTTATGATTTCGCCCATATATCCTCCTTACACCTTTGTTCGCAGTTTTTTCTATGAAAAATCATACTCGATTTGTTCCAAAAATGCAAGAGGTCACTGCAAGGGAATTACAGTGACCTCTCTTTATGTATTTATTGATTATCTGATTGGCTCTTTTAGATGGGATTTTCCCATTAACCGATATAATCAGAAGCTGATGTCGGTGTTCTGTAGTTTACATCTGATACAATAATACCGGTGGTAGAACTGCTTGCATGTACAACCTGACCATTACCAATGTACATACTAACGTGTCCGATACCATAATCTCCGCTTCCTGAGTAGAATAACAGATCGCCTGGCTCCAGCTGACTTAAGTCAACGGATTTACCGCCCTGAGACTGTGCTCCGGCTGTTCTGCTGATGTTGATACCAAAGTTTCCAAGTACAGACTGTGTAAATCCGGAACAGTCTGTTCCATTTGTCAGTGAAGTACCACCGTATACATACGGGTTACCTACAAACTGTAATGCATAATCTACAATCTGCTGTCTCAGGGAAGAAGAACTGCTGTCAGTTGTATTTGTCACTTCTGAAGTATCAATTCCCGCTCCTGCTACTGTATCATAAACGGTCTGATCTGCTGCTGCCGCTTCATCCTGTGCTGCCTGAGTCTGATTTGCCGCTGTCTGTGCATCTGCTGCTGTCTGCTGTGCATAAGCCTCTGCATTGGCAATTGTATCTGCATCTCCTGTACTGTAAGCTTCATCCAGTGCTACCTGTGCATCCGCTGCTACCTGTTCTGCATAAGCCTGATCTGCTGCTGCCTGGTCTGCTGCTGCCTGTGCCTGATCTGCATAATCACTCTGGCTCTGAAGGTATTCGATCCATGCCTGATTCTGTGCTTCCCATTCTGCCTGCTCAGCTGCTAACTGTTCCTGATACAGTCTTTCCTGTTCATCCAGCCATGCCTGGTATGCTGCCTCTTCTTCTGCAATTCTTGCTTCTGCTTCCTCGTGTGTCTCACCCTGTGGAAGATAGGATGCATAGCTTACATAATCTGCACTTACATATCCTTCCGTAGATCCTGTGGAAATCTTTGCCCATCCGCCCAGGTCTTCTTCCAGATATACGATCTGGTCTGCTGTCACAGTATCTACTACGTCTGCATCCTCAGATGGTTCAGAACGTACCATCAGTGCTTCTGCATTTACCTGTGCTACCGGTGTTGCTGTCTGCTCTACGACTGCGGCTGCATCTGCACCTGTCGTCATCAGATATTTTGCCACATATCCGGTACAGTTACCAGACTGAATATAGTACCACTCACCTTCTTCACCAAGGATGGTTGCGCAGTTATTATCATATAAATATCCAACTACATCTGAGTTGGCATCGGCATTCGCTCTGATATTGAAAAATGTCTCATCGCCCGGCTGTGCTACTGCAATCGTTCCTATCAGACTGCTCTGTGCTGCATCTGCTGATTCCGTTGTCTCTTCAACTGCAGTCTCTTCAGCCGCTGCTTCTGTCTCCTCTGTCTTCTGTGTATCTTCAGCTGTGGCCTCTTTTACGGAAACAGTTGCGCTGACTCCTACCAGATTTGTTCCTGCTGCAAGTGCTGCCATGGAACTGCTGCCTGCCAGCATACTGCCTGTCACAAAACAAGCCGCCGCTCTCATTACATGTTTCTTCATTCCCTTGTTCATCAAAATCAATCCTCCAAATACTCAATCAATAAATACGAAACGATTCAATCAATACATAATCAATACACAAATATTACATAAATGTTACATTTGTTACGTTCACATCTTAACATATGGAGTTTCATTTGTCAACAAGTTTTACGGTTTTTTTAATTCATGAGAAAAAACGGCTATTTTTGTAATATTTCTGTCATATTTTCTCTGTGCACTCATCAGAAATCAAGCAGCTTCTGCAAATATTGTCCCACCACATTTGAAAAGTTCCGGATATCTTTGATATAAGCAAAATCTTTTCCGAATATCTTTTTTTCTGCCTGCAGATCCTGTTCTTTTCCGGCAAAGACACCCAGCACATACACTCCCCTGTTGCGTGCCTTACGCACTTCCTGTGCGGTGTCTCTTACCGCATACTCTCCACAATAAGGCTTTGGATTCCTGCTGTTCGGACGGTTTACCACTACATCATTTGGCCGTCCGTCACTGAGCACAATCAAGATCTTGTTTTCTTCTTCCCGCTGCAGCAAAGAATCTGCCGCTGCCCGGATTGCCAGTCCGTCACGGTTACTTGATGATGTGGTATACTGAAAAATCTTTCGGTTTTCACTTTTCGGTGCATCATATTCACGAAAGCGCTGCATCACAGTATAATCCCAAAAGGTACAAAAGCTCATGACCCGGTGTGGAATATGGACATTGCTCAGTGCTTCGCTGATGATAAAGGCCTGCAGTGCCACCTGACTTTGCCGATCTCTCTGTGAGCCACTGGCATCCATAAGAATCTCCACCACAAAATCAGTCTGATTTTGCCGGATAATCCTTCTGAACAGCTTTGTATCTTCCGTTCTGTCCAGCTTCCAGAGCCTGGACGGAATGATACTGCCATGATCAGCCAGCATCTCCTCCTGCTGTGTTCTGGTCACCAGAGAACGTTTCAGATTATCTGTCATGATATCTACGTTTCGCCTGATCATATTCTTGCTGTTACGCATCAGCAGAAGATTCCGGTCCGCCTGCTTTTTGGCATTTACATACTGTGCATTGATCCGTACCGGATGCTCCAGGATCCCGTCTGTATAATACAGGCTGCAGTCAACATGCGCTCCGTTGCACAGACGCCGGTCTGTTTTTTTCTGCTCTGCCTCTGACAGATAAGACACGCCAAAGTTCAGCTGCATATAGCTGCTCATTTTTTCCAGAGCCTTTTCATCCAGTACGACCACACTCTTTTTCTTTGGTCTGTCTTTTGGCTGTTCCTCTTCACTCTGCCCCTTTTCATCCAGACTGACTACCTGCTGATTCACCTGATCCACCAGCTGTTCCAGCACTGACTCGTACATTTCCTCATCCAGGAAGTCCTGCCATGTAGCCTCCGCCAGTTCCTCTGTTGAAGTATTCAGTACAAATTCCAGATCTCCGTGTTTTCGCTCAAAGGCGCGGTCAACCACTGAATTATAGATCTGATCCACGGCCCTGATAATTTCCATCGTATCAGAAGCCGTTTCCAGTGAGTACAGTACATCCAGCACTTCCTGAATTCTTTTTTCAGCTCTTGTTCTTCCGTTTAAGAACTGGCGAATCAGTTCCAGTTTTACTCTGCCGATAAAAGAATCACTCATTTTTCGAAAATCTTTATCCAACATTGCCTCAAAAGCTTTTCGCCGAATATTGCAGACACCCGGGCGTTCTGCCAAAATCTTCTGATATACTGCCAGATCTGCGCACAGCTGGGCAATATTCATAAGCGCCGGTTCTTCTACCCCATAAAACAGCTTTTTCACGATATACATGGATAACGCATTAGTGTCAAAATACTTTGCAAATGCTCCCTGTTTCACCGCATCATACAGGGAAATATATTTACTCTTTGAAAAAGAAGCCACATCCAGCCTGGTATTCAGGGAATAATCTCCACTTACCGTCCACATCAGATTACGGATACGGTTCTCTATTTCCATTTCATGATCTTCTATTGCATAAGATTCATAAGAAATTTCCTGCATTTCCATAAGAAACCTCTCCCGTTTTTATTTTATGATACCACACGGATTGCTTTTCTGCATCCTCTCATGTTAAGATGATATCATACTTTTATTATTGGAAGGATTTTTACATGAATACCAGAAAACATACCGAAAAATCTCATATTTTTTCTCTTTTAGGAATGCTTCTGTTTCTTGCTGTTGCGATTTCTCTGCCGCTTACTGTCACTGCGGCATCCAAAGCTCCCCATAATAAACTGGTAACCGATCAGGGGATTTCCTACTATTATAATCATAAAGGAAAAATCGTCAGGAACAGTATGATCACTTTCAAAAAAAATATCTACTATTTTGATAAGAATGGTCAGATGTACCGCAACCGGACCTTTTCTTATAAAGGACATATCTACCATGCAAAAGCCAGCGGCGCTCTTGCCAGAAATACCTGGATCGATGGCTATTACTTTAACAGCAATGGACAGCGCACAAAAAAGGCAGTTACATCGCCTGTTCTTCCCGCCGGTCAGAAAAAAGCACTGAAAAAAGTGATTCCCATGAAAAACATCCGGCAGAATCCTCAGCTTCCTACCGGATGTGAATCCGTGGCTCTCACTATTGTCCTGAAGCACTACGGTTTCCCATTATCCAAAACAACCATTGCTTCCAGATATCTTCCAAGAAGTCGTTCCAATTTCGTCTCAAAATTCTGGGGAAATCCATTCAGCGGCTCCGGTGGAGGTATTTATGCTCCAGGTCTGACCAATACGGCCAATAAATATCTGGCGTCCCGCAAGTCATCCAGACGTGCCTGTGATCTGACCGGTATCCGCTTTTCCGATCTGTATCGATACATCGATAATGATACACCGGTCATTGTATGGAACTCCATGTATATGCGCAGCCCTGTAGCGGTACACTCTTATCGCTATGGCGGAAAAACCTGGAAATTCTACCGCTCTGAACACTGCGTTGTCCTGTGTGGTTATGATAAAAAAAATAAAAAAGTTCTGATCAATGATCCTCTCAGCGGTCTGGTATGGAGAAAAGCCCGTTCCTTTGAACGGATTTATAACAAGCTGGGAAAAATGGCTGTTGTGATTCAATAGCCACAGACAACTCTGTCAGTAAAGCGGACATTCGCAATCCGCCGCTTAGTGCTCCGCGCATTTGAAGCGGGGGAATGCTTATCTGCGTTCAAAAAGGGTGCATCGCCTCATAACTGATAAAACAGTTATTTGCGATACACCCTTTTTTGTTATCTATTCTTATACTTCCGGCTGCTCACAGTCTGCCTGTACATCTTCCTGCGTATCTTCCTGCGTACTTTTTCCAGACTCTATATGTTCTGTCTGTTCCACGCTTCCTGATCCTTCCACTGCCTCTGCAGATTCTGTATTTTCTGATGTTTCTTCTGCGTCTGTGCCTTCTGTTGCTTCTGCATTTTCAGATGCTTCCGCTGCTTCCTCTTCCCTTCTTTCCACTTCATGGAAAATCTCCATAAATTCTTTTCCGGTGATCGTTTCTTTTTCGATCAGGAAAGCTGCGATCTCATCCAGAGCCTTTCTGTGACTGCTCAGAAGTCTCAGTGCCTCTGCATAAGCTTCTTTGATCGTCTTCATCACTTCACGGTCGATCTCAGTTGCCGTCTGATCACTGCAGTTCAACACATTTCTTCCGCTCAGATACTGATTTTCCGGAGACTCCAGACCAACCATACCAAACTTCTCAGACATACCATACTGCGTAATCATGGCTCTTGCCATCTTGGTTGCCTGCTCTATATCATTGGCTGCACCTGTCGTAATACTGTTGAACACAATCTCTTCTGCTGCACGTCCGCCCACACATTCTACAATACGTGCCTGAATCTCCGCCTTGGTATTCAGATATTTTTCTTCCTCCGGCACATTCATGACATAGCCAAGTGCCCCCATAGTTCTTGGTACGATAGTGATCTTCTGTACCGGTTCAGAGTCCTTCTGAAGTGCACTGACCAGAGCATGACCGACTTCATGATAAGAAACGATCCGTCTTTCTTCTTTACTGAGAATCTTATTCTTCTTCTCCTTACCTACCAGTACCACTTCCACTGACTCGAACAGATCCTGCTGGCAAACTGCATTTCTTCCCTTCTTAACAGCCAAAATGGCAGCTTCGTTGATCATATTTGCCAGATCGGAACCTACTGCACCAGAGGTAGCCAGTGCGATTGCTTCCAGATCCACGGTTTCATCCATCATCACATTCTTGGAATGCACCTTCAGGACATCGATACGTCCCTGAAGATCCGGCTTGTCTACTACCACACGACGGTCAAAACGTCCCGGACGCAGAAGTGCCTGATCCAGTACCTCCGGACGGTTCGTTGCCGCCAGAATCAGGAGTCCGGAACCACTGTCAAATCCATCCATTTCCGCCAGAAGCTGATTCAGTGTCTGCTCACGCTCATCATTGCCACCGCCAAATCTGCTGTCACGGCTCTTACCGATGGCATCAATCTCATCGATAAAGATAATACATGGTGCATTCTTCTTTGCCTCTTCAAACAGCTCCCGCACACGGGAAGCTCCCACGCCAACAAACATCTCTACAAATTCAGAACCTGACAGGGAAAAGAACGGTGCATGTGCTTCTCCGGCAACTGCCTTGGCCAGGAGTGTCTTACCGGTACCCGGAGGGCCTACCAGAAGAGCACCTTTTGGCAGCTTTGCTCCGATCTTGGTATATTTGCCCGGATTCTCCAGGAAATCCACCACTTCCTGCAGAGACTCCTTGGCCTCATCCTGTCCTGCTACATCTTTAAAGGTAACACCGGTTTCTTTCTGTGCATAGACTCTGGCCTTATTTTTGCCAATGCCCATGACACCGCCTCCGCCGCCACCCATTTTTCTCATGGCGAATCCCATAATTACCCAGATCAGAATCAATGGTAATACAAAGGATAATATACTGTACAGAAGCTCGGATGACATATCCGGGATCTCTTTCTTAAAATCCACTCCTGCTTTCAGCAGCTTCTCTGACAAATTTGGATCATTCACCAGACCTGTATAATAGGTAAACTTCATCCCCTTCAGGGAAGAAAATCCGTAAGGCTGCTGCTTCGGGGTGATCACATACTGGTTGGATTCTATCACAACATTTTCCACTTCGTCATTGTCCAGCATCTCCATGAACTTGTTGTACGTAATTTCCTGATTGGTCGTACCATTCATCATGCTGTTAAACAATGCCATCACAATCAGTGTGATTACCGTCACAATCAAAAATATAATAATCGTCTGACCGTTTTTCGGTCCCTTTCGATTGCCTGGTCCATTGTTTGAACCATTTTGGTTATTGTCCATTTCATTCCTCCTTAAGTGTAAAAACACTCATATTTAAGTATAAGGATTATCCGGTCAGAAATCAATATACACTTTCGAAAAAGATTTCTTTATTTCATTAAAAAACTATAAAAATGCCGTCGAACAGCTTATGCATCGACGGCCATTTCTTTTATTCCACATTTTTCAGCGCTTCATCCATCGGCACCTTTCTGATTTTCCAAAATTCCAGAAGGGCTACCGCTGCATAGGTAAGCAGTCCTGCCATAACCATCTGTACATAGATCATCGGATCCACCCACATACTGATCCATCCAGAGATACTGGACAGCATCATTTCCCGAAACAACACCTCCATTACCACACGTTCCACCGGCAGACTGATCAGCAGACAGATCACTACTACCATCGTGGTCGATAAAATATACAGCCGACTGATTTCTCCGTTGGTGTAGCCCAGAATCTTTACCATCGAAATAGACTGCGCATTTTTTTCTATAATAATCTTGGACAGCAGATAAATCAGGATCATATAAATCATCAATGCAAATCCGTTGACCAGTCCCATCATACTTCCCATGGACACATCCAGCTGTCTGGAAATCTTAGTCAATGCATCCAGATCAATCACTGAACCGATATATTTTTTCCGGATATCCGTGATTTTGGTCTCAGAAAAATATCCACTGAAATAATCATCCTCCAGATCAAAGATTTTATTCAGCCTGTCTTTTGGCATAAATACACAGAGTCCCGCTGAATAATCATAAATGCCATCTACCTGAAAGGTGTACTCATTCTTCTCATATTTTTCCTTCAATGTAATGGTATCTCCCGGTCTGATCAGGAATTTCTCTGCATACGCACTGGATATGTACACCCCCTCTCCAAAATCTGCCTTTACATATTGGCTGTCCTTTTCCACTCCATACAGTAACACCTCTTCTGACTTATATTTACCTGGCATAGTATTCAAAGCGTAGGCAGAAAATTTTTCTGCTGTTTCGTTATCCGTCCGTACTTCTGCATAAAAAGTCAGCAGATTCAGCAATTCTTCCAGCTTACTTCCTGTCATGGCACTGACCGGAACCTGAAGCATATACTGATATTTTGCCAGCATATTTTCCTGAATTTCTTCCTGATAATGATCCAATACGGATGGAAGCAGCAGTCCAAACATTAACAACAGATTTGCAAATAAAATTCCAATAAACAGTACCATATAATTACTCATGTTCTGAAAAATAACCCGCAGACGAAATCGGGAAAAAATATTAATATGCGGACTGAGTCTTACTGCACGTCTGCGTTTTCTGCCAGACAGATCCCGACGCAAAAACTGCAGTGGAGAGAGTTGCAGCTTGTGTCGTAACACAAAGAAATTCACCACCAGCATAATCAGAACCGGTACTATAGTTGTCAGAAGAAATGCTTCTGCATTCCACACTGTTCTGTAAACAGGAAGACTGTAGCTTCCATAATACATATCCGCACACACATTTTTCAGAACCGTATAGCCCAGGAGATTTCCAACCAGCGCTCCTGCCAGAGTCACCAGCACCGGAAGAGTCATATAATAACGGACCAGTTCCCATCTGGTGTACCCTGATGCCCGCAATGTCCCGATGACTCCTGCTTCTTTTCGAATCGTATTGCTGATCGTGATTCCAAATACAAATGCCATGATCACAATTACAATATATAACAGCACAATCATCATGGCTCTGTCACTGCCCATATCTTCTCCTGTAAACTGAATGGCCTGATTTGTGTAACGCGGGACAAAATCTTCCAGACTGACAATTTTCCCTGTTTCTTCCATCAAATCTTCTGATTTCTCTTTTTCCGCTTCTTCTGTTGCCGGCTCCTGATCGTACTTCCAGGAATAGCTGTACTGCAGCTTATCCTGATTCAGGGTATCAAATTCCTCCGGCGTTACTACGGCAACACCAAATTTTACCGCATCAAACATAGAATCGTGATTATTCTGGAACAGACAACTGTAATCTGATAATGCTACAAGTCCGGTAATTTTCCAGGAGCGTTCTCCACTGGTCATACTGTCACCTACTGACAGCTGGTTATTATCTGCATACATCCGGTCAATAGCAATTTCTCCCGTCTTTTGTGGAAATTCTCCTTTCATCAGGCAGACCAGATTCACCTCTTTTCTGTTTTTGAAAAACCGCAGGGTACTTTCGTTATCCATTTCAGTTTCTATGTAATAATTTTCATACAATTTCACTCCCAGTTTCTCAATATCTTCCCGCTGACTTCGATATACCCGCTCTGCTGTGCGAAAATTGCCATCTTCAATATGATATTTTGCAAAGCTTTCCCTATAGGCTTTCAACATGCTGTTATCTGCCACCAGAAATCCGGACACAAACCCAATCGTTGTTACCATAAGCAAAAATACCACTATATATTTTCCACATTCGCTTCTGATCTCTCTCGGCAGACGTTTTCGCAAAGGATTTTTCATATTCCAGCCTCCTTACCAGTCCAGCTCATCAGCAGGAATTTTATGTTCATTCCGGTAATTTTTACGTATCATACCATCTCGCAGTTTTACTACCCGGTCTGCCATGTCTTTAATAGCATCATTATGTGTAACCATAACAATCGTATTGCCATATTTTTGATTGACCGTTTCAATCAACCGCAGAATTTCTTTTGATGTATGATAGTCTAATGCTCCTGTTGGTTCATCACAAAGCAGAATATCCGGATTTTTTACAATCGCACGCCCGATCGCGCAACGTTGCTGCTGTCCTCCCGACAACTGGTTCGGCAGTTTTCTCTGATGCTCATAGAGTCCAAGGGTATGAAGAAGTTCCTCCACATCCAACGGATGATCACTTAAATAGGCACCCACTTCTATATTTTCACGAACGGTAAGATTCGGGATCAGATTGTACATCTGAAAAATATATCCCAAATGTTTTCTTCTATATATTGAAAGCTTTTTTTCTGACATTTCGGCCAGAAATTCTCCGTCTATCATCAGTCTGCCTTCATCTGCACTGTCGATTCCTCCTATAATATTTAACAATGTAGATTTTCCGGAACCAGATGGTCCCAGTAAAACACAGAATTCTCCTTTTTCAATTTCCAGATCCAGCCCTTTTAGTACCTCCACACGACTGTCTCCTGATCCAAAAGATTTTTTTATTCCCAGAATTTGTAAAAACATATTCCTTCTCCTTACGGTCTTTCCGCTTCAGATTTTGTCACTAACAAATGTTACTTGTAACTAATCTTATGTTAGTTTCAACTTACACATTTGTCAATTGTTTTTCGAACTTTCGTAAATTTCCTGTAAAAATGTCTGGTAAAAAGGAATAGGGTAGTATATTATAAATACGTTATAAAAAATCAGGATTTTAAATATAAGGACAGGATGAACATGAAAATAGGATTTGATAATGACAAATATCTGAAAATGCAGTCAGAACACATTAAAGAACGTATCAGCAAATTTGGGAATAAATTATATCTGGAATTTGGCGGCAAGCTTTTTGATGATTATCACGCTTCCCGCGTACTCCCTGGATTTGCACCAGACAGCAAGCTGCGTATGTTGATGCAGCTTTCCGACCAGGCAGAAATCGTTATCGTCATCAGCGCCGGAGATATTGAAAAAAACAAAATTCGCGGAGACCTGGGCATCACTTATGATTCTGATGTGCTTCGCCTTATTGATGTATTTAAAGAACGCGGATTATATGTGGGAAGCGTTGTCATCACTCAGTATGCCGGTCAGAACAGTGCTGATCTGTTCCGCAGCCGTCTGCAGAAGCTTGGCATCAAGGTATATACCCATTATGTCATTCCGGGTTATCCAAGCAACATTCCGCTGATTGTCAGTGATGAAGGCTATGGAAAAAATGACTATATTGAGACTTCCAGACCTCTGGTTGTCATCACCGCACCGGGTCCGGGAAGCGGAAAGATGGCTACCTGTCTGTCTCAGCTGTATCATGAGCACAAGCGTGGCATCCATGCCGGATATGCCAAATTTGAGACCTTCCCTATCTGGAATATTCCTCTGAAGCATCCGGTGAATCTGGCATATGAAGCTGCTACCGCCGATCTGAATGATGTTAATATGATTGATCCGTTCCATCTGGAAGCTTATGGAGAAACTGCAGTCAACTATAATCGAGATGTAGAGATCTTTCCGGTATTAAATGCCATGTTTGAAAAAATTTCCGGTGAAAGCCCATACAAGTCTCCGACTGATATGGGTGTAAATATGGCCGGAAACTGCATCTGCGATGATGAAGCCTGCAGAGAAGCATCACGCCAGGAAATTATCCGTCGTTACTATAATGCACTGAATGGTCTGGTATACGGTACTTCCACAGAAGAAGAGGTCATGAAAATCGAATTGATTATGAAACAGGTTGGTATCAGTAAGACAGACCGTCAGGTAGTAAATGCCGCTCTGAAACGCAGTGAAGAAACAGACGGTCCTGCTGCTGCTATGGAACTGGCTGATGGAACCATTGTTACCGGAAAAACTACTGAGCTTCTCGGTGCATCCGCAGCACTTTTGCTGAATGCATTAAAGCTTCTTGCAGGAATCGACCATAAGAGAAAGGTCATTTCTCCTGCTGCGATCCACCCGATTCAGAAGCTGAAAACAGAATACCTGGGAAGCCGCAATCCACGTCTGCATACCGATGAAGTGCTGATTGCCCTTTCCACCAGCGCTGAAAACAATCCAGATGCTCAGGCAGCTCTGGATCAGCTTCCGAAACTGGCCGGCTGTCAGGTACACACCAGTGTTCTGCTTTCTTCAGTGGACATTAAGACATTCAAACGCCTTTCTATCCAGTTCACATCGGAACCGGTTTACGAAAGCAAGCGAAACTTTCATTAATAAAATGAATTGTTTTTATCAGAACTAATCATAAGCAAATTTGAATTTTTCATTTCATTTTTAAAAAAAATATTTTATAATCAGTTGCATGGTATAAATCTATACCATGCAATTTTAATTTTCGATTCGTTTAGTTGCACAAGGGAGTGTAATCTTCTCAGGGGGATTACACGCCTTTGTCATTTAAGGAGGAACATTTTATGCCAGTAAAATACGTATTTGTAACAGGTGGTGTCGTATCCGGTCTTGGGAAGGGCATTACTGCTGCTTCTCTCGGACGTCTCTTGAAAGCCCGTGGATATAAAGTAACCATGCAAAAATTTGACCCTTATATCAATATTGACCCCGGAACTATGAACCCAATCCAACATGGTGAAGTTTTTGTCACAGATGACGGTGCGGAGACAGACCTGGATCTGGGACATTACGAACGTTTTATCGATGAAAGTCTGACTAAAAATTCCAATGTCACCACCGGTAAAATTTACTGGTCTGTGCTGCACAAAGAGCGCCGCGGTGACTTCGGCGGAGGTACTGTTCAGGTCATTCCGCATATCACGAATGAAATTAAGAGTCGTTTTTACCGCAATTACAACGAAAATGAAACTCACATTGCCATCATCGAAGTAGGCGGAACTGTCGGTGATATCGAGAGTCAGCCATTTCTGGAGGCTATTCGCCAGTTTCAGCATGATGTAGGTCGGGAAAATGCCATCCTGATCCATGTATCTCTGATTCCTTATCTGAAAGCTTCCGGAGAAATGAAGACTAAGCCTACCCAGACCAGCGTCAAACAGCTGCAGGGCATGGGAATCTGGCCGGATATTCTGGTATGCCGTTCTGAACATCCACTGGAAGATGGCCTGAAGGAAAAGATTGCTCTGTTCTGTAATGTACCAGTCAGCCACGTTCTTCAGAATCTGGACGTGGAATATCTCTATGAAGCACCACTGGCCATGGAAGAAGAACATCTGGCTCAGGTAGCCTGTGAATGCCTGAAACTGCCTTGCCCGGAACCAGATCTGGACGACTGGAAAGCTATGGTAGAGGCACTTCGTCATCCGACTAAGGATGTAACCGTTGCTCTGGTAGGTAAATATATTCAGCTGCATGATGCCTACATCAGTGTGGTAGAAGCTCTGAAACATGGTGGTATCGCAGAACATGCGACTGTTCATATTAAATGGATTGATTCCGAACAGTTAACGGAAGAAAATGTAGATGAAATGCTAGGAGATGTCAGTGGTATTCTGGTACCTGGCGGATTCGGCGGCCGTGGTATTGATGGCAAGATTGTTGCTATTCATTATGCACGTACCCACAAGATTCCTTTCCTTGGTCTCTGTCTTGGTATGCAGCTGGCTATCGTAGAATATGCCCGCAATGTGGCAGGTCTGAAAGACGCCCACAGCATCGAGCTGGATCCTGCTACCACCCATCCGGTAATTGCACTGATGCCGGATCAGGAGGATATCGAAGACATCGGTGGCACACTTCGTCTCGGTTCTTATCCATGCGTACTGGATAAGTCTACCAGAGCTTATGAGCTCTACGGCACCGATCAGATTGCAGAACGTCACAGACATCGTTATGAAGTCAACAATGATTACCGTAAGATCCTGACAGATCACGGTCTTACTCTTTCCGGACTGTCACCGGACGGCAGAATTGTAGAAATGATCGAGATCAAAGATCATCCATTCTTCATCGCCACCCAGGCACATCCGGAACTGAAATCCAGACCAAACCGCCCACATCCTTTATTCAGAGGATTTGTGAAGGCATCCATCGAAAAAAGTGAATCATAAACCATTGAGGACGAAGTTTTGTGGCTTTTTAAGCCACAAAACTTCGTCCCCAATATTTTAAATATTATTTTGCCTGTTCTGCATTATTCTGCATCTGCAGCCAGATCAGACCGATCATGAATAAAATGGTTCCTACCACGATGTAGACGCTGATCTTCTCATGGAAGAACAGAACACCCCACATGATCGCAAAGATCACCATAGTACTCTGAATCAGTGGCACCATATACAGCGGCACCAGTGGCAGCGCTTTGGCATTCAGATAGAAGCCCAGTCCGGTGATCACACCAAAGGCCATCATAGCAATGATGCAAGCTGCATTCGGGTGAACCTGAAGTGCACCGTCTGCGATCTTTGGTACCAGTGGGCAGAAGGCAAATACGGCAGAAAATAGGAAAATCGTCAGATTACTGTCGATAATATCCATCTTGTCACCGATCATCTTCTGAGCCAGTACATGTGCTCCGGCGCAGAAACCTGATACGATAAACATCAGAGTAACCAGTATATTTTCATGTAAGAATACAGACAGATCCTTTCCGTTCCAGGAAATACACAGCACACCCATCATACATACGATGATACACAATACCTTTTTCACTGTCATCTTATCCTTGAACAGGATCACACTGGATAAGGTCAGGAAAACCGTCTGAGCCGGCTGCGTAATAATATTGCCGTAGGATGGTCCTAAGGTAAATCCTGTATTTTCCAGCAGATATGCCATCCATTTGCTGACTGCTCCGAACAGTATCCAGCCAATAAATATTTTGACAGCCACCTTATAATCCTTGCGAAATGGCTGTCTCAAAATTAATTTTAATAAAATCAAAAAAATAACTCCGAAAAAGAATCGAAAAAATGTTACAAATGCCGCATCAAAATATGGACTGATCATGCGACTGCAGGTGCCGCCAAAGCTGAACATCAGGGCCACTGCAAGCAGATAAAGGTATCCCATTATTGTATTCCTCCCTCAAAAACTCAAACGTGCTTTTTGCACATTTTTCAGTATAAAATATAGGAAGAAAAATGTCCAGAAAAAATGGAGAAGCACATGGTAAAATGTCACTTCTCCATCATCTTCTAATTATTTCTCTGCCGGCTTCACTGAGCGAAGTATAGAATCCATATAATGCAGCGAACCTTCATCATCTGTATTTAGCATAATCATGTAGAGTCTGTCATCATTTCCTCCAATAAAAGATGTCAGGCTGATTTCTTCCTCCGGAACAGTACAGGTCTCGCATAAAATACCATTGATCTTCATCTGCTTCACATCACTGTAACCTGCTTCCCGATAGCTTTCTGCAATTGCATCACTGTCCAGCTTTGTCTTATCAATCAGCGCATAATTGACAATAAGAGATACATCCTCTGGTTCACATTCTGCTTTATATAAAATTCCCTGCTCTGTTTCCTCATCTGTCAGATTGTAATAATCCCAATAAGATGGAAGATAAATCTGAAATTCGTCCTCAAAGGATACCCAGGTTCCCTCATATTCAGCCTTGCTTTCGTCAAATGTATACTCTTCCACAGCATTATCCGCTTCTTTCGAGTTCTCCTGACTGTCACCGCCAATTTTTCCGGCTATAGTGCCACCTTTATCTTCTTTCTTTCCTTCTACTGCATTTTGGGCAATTCTGGCAGCTTCTGCACTATCTTCCATCTGCTCATAAAACTCATCATCCGGTTTTGCTGTCAAGGTGATGCTGTCGCATACTTCATCCAGTTCTCCCAGCAGCTGATCAAATTCCGCTTTTACATCTGCATCCTTTGTATACGCCTGATAATCAGTCGGCGTGGAATAATAAAAATTCAATGCCTCTTCTTCATCAAATCCAATATACTCATATCCCGGATTATCTTTAAAATCTGTGTTTACTGAACAGCCAATCTTCAGCAATTCTCCTCCTGCGTCATAACCGTCTTTCTTATATTTCTCATAGCTGTCCTTATGATAAAAGATAACATAGCTTTCTTCTGCTTCGACTGCTACATTCTGATACCAGTCCTCTGGCATCTCTAATTTTACGCCATTTTCAAAATAATAAACAAACTTTCCATTTTCTGCCTGATAATCATAAAAATCTTCAAAATCACCTGCAAATGCTGTCATTGGAACGGCCATCACGGCCAAAGCTGTCATTGCTGCTGTTACTTTCTTCTTCATAGCTGATATCCTCCTGTTCTGCTTCCTACTGTTTCCACGTTGCATTCGGTCTCAAATTTCTGCTTTTCTATGCTTCCATTCTATCATCTATTCCGATATGACTCAATTCTTTTAAGCAGCCAGGAGCAACTATATTTTAGTAAATATATCCATCTGTATCATCTTCCCATTGCGGACGAGGTGACAGCTGTGTATAAAATATATCTGGCTCAGGAGCATTGTTCATCTGACTTTCCGGTATGACAGAATGATAAGTTCCCAGACTTCCATGATTATTTTTTTCATAGCAGGCGTACACCGGTTCACTGTAAATATCACCAGCCTCATATTCATGGACAAGTTTTGTACCTTTTTCCGTATAAAATATACTATTCGTACCAGTCTCCTCGCCATATTGCAGGATATTCATGAAACACAGATAATCATTCGTTCCATATATCTGTTCCAATGAATACAGTGTTGTGGTATCCGATGATACTTCATTACTGTCATCTAAATAGGTGCCACTCCAGTTATCTTCCACCGCATTTTTCTCCAGTACTTCAGCGTCTGTAAATTCTGCTGATGTGACTGACAGATACAACAGACTGCCGGAATTCATCCATTCTTTTATCTGCTCTTCTGAAAAATCAGCCCAAATGGTCTCATCATTTTCTACCGTCAGGGTAACGCCCCCATTGGCTGTCGCATATTGCGAATCACTGATTTTGTGAAGATCCGTATAGGAAAGGAGTTCCTTACCATCATTGTAATTTTTCAGCCGCATTAAGACATATACATCACCATTTTCGTCCACCGTGAATCCGCCGGTTCCTCTTAATATCTGGCAGGTGAGTTCTATTTCCAGACCAGTTCCTTCTGCATAATATACGCCAATCAGATCTGAATAATCCCCTCCATATGATTTTTTCCAGTTTTCCCAGTCAGACTCCACTTCCACCGGCTTGTTAAGTGGTGCAGAAAGACCGTTTAACGCATAAGCAGACATTGGCACAATACCTGCAAATGCTGAACTTAACAGAACCATACCTGCACATAATTTCTTCTTTCTGACATTCATAGTTAAACCTCCCTCTCTGATAATATAGTAACTACATTTTCTTATAATTTTAAGTAAATTATTGGTAATTTACAATCTGTGACAAAAATAGTGCTTTTGTTTTATCATTATTTGTCACATTTCAGAATATAAAAGTGTGACAAACATGTCTGGTATTCTGGCACGTATTTCGTCACATACTGCCCCAAAAGGAGAAATCCGTTATACTGTTATATATACCAATGCCAAAGGAGGATACACATATGCATCATTTTCAAACATCCATCTTTTTCACTGCAGCACTTATTTGCAGTATCTCAGTCTGTGGATTCACAGTTTCCGCAGAAGATGCCATAAGAGTAGACTGTGATACGGTAACGTTAAATGACGAATGGCAGGACTATCATCTAGATAAAAATGAGTTTGCATACTGTCCGTTTGTCCTGCCATCAAATGGAAGACTGAATATCAGTATTCAAACGTCTTTTGACAGTTCACATTATGTATATTTGCTTGATAAAGATTATGCCACCGTAAATTATGCAAGTATATACGGAAAAGGTGCTGCATCGCCCGAAACTATCAATTATTCTTATGATATGACGGAAGGCGAATATTACGTCAGAGTAGAATCGTGGAATGACTGTCAGGGAC
The DNA here is from genome assembly GCA_934394985.1 of uncultured Marvinbryantia sp. Classification (GTDB taxonomy): domain Bacteria; phylum Bacillota; class Clostridia; order Lachnospirales; family Lachnospiraceae; genus Marvinbryantia. Next base: position 45,084 of record CAKRRF010000002.1, on the reverse strand, counting down.
TTTTTCGAATCAAAGGAAATTTTACTTCTTCATCAGCTCCAAATCCAGATGGTGGTGACAGCCTGAAGACAGCGGTACCTTACCAGCTGACAGATATCACCGGATTCCTGTCTTCTGGTCATAATGGTGAGTTCTGGGCTGAAGGACTTCCTGAGCAGTCACAAAACCTGGCCGATTATTATAAATATGAAGCTGAAAAAGGTACTTACGATATGAAACTCACAACCATCGATCCAGATGCCGCTATTGTGTGTGATATATACGATTCCTCTTATCAGCAAATCGACCATACCATTTATGATCCTACCGCTACCTTAGAATTAGAAAAAGGAACTTATTATTTCTGTGTGCGGTCCGAAGGTGATTTATGCGGTGACTATCATTTACAAATCGATAATGTAGATGGCAGCGATAAAGCCTATACCGAAACAGATCTATAAATATTAGTAAAAGGAGACCAGCTATGATAAAAAATAAAAAGAAATTATTATGCATCCATCTTGTACTGACTCTAGCCCCTACTCTCAACGGTCATGTTACTGCCAAACAATCAGAGGATTATCAGGACACCATGACTGCCTATCAGTATGCATTGGAAGATCATCCTAAGGTCAAATTTATGTTGCTCGATATTTGTCCTAACGGTATTCCTACTCTAGTAACATGGGATGAAGCAGCAACTGAATGGGGCTATTCTCTTTGGCTTAAAGACACCGATTCTGCATACAGAGCAGATGATGTGAACAGTGCAACCAATCTCATAGGATATTATCCTGGCACCGGTGTCTATGTTGTAGCGAATGATGACGACTATGAAACTTATTACTATTTGCCGGACTGTACCCAATACGAAGATCATTCTTTTTCTGATTTTTATTCCTCTATGGTGACTCCTATTGGTGGTTATCGTAAACATGACATCCAGGTCTATAATGACATTGAAAAAGCCGGATATATATGGTATGGATTTTATGAACCAGGACATGCTGAAGAATTTACAGAGAAAGCCCAGGCGGCAGGTATCATCAGTGAAGAGGAATTCATGCAGGAACTGGCACAATATACCAATGATGTAAAAAGAGAAGATATTCCAGATGAATGGCATGAGAATACAGAAGAAAATCGAACAAAGTATATCAAATAATCAGGCATCGGAAAAGGGATCTATCATCCTTTTTCCGATGCCTGATCATTTTTTGAAGAAAAATTAGTTTTCTAATATGCGATGATCTCATATCCATCTTCGGTAACCAGTACCTGAATCTCCCACTGCGCGGATGGTTTGCCATCTTCGGTATAGACCGTCCAGCCATCTTCTTCATCCTGGAAGATGGCAGCGCTTCCCATGTTGATCATCGGCTCAATCGTGAACATCATACCTGGTACCATCAGCATCTCTTCGCCTCGTCTGGATACGTAGCTTACCCACGGATCTTCGTGAAACTCCAGTCCTACCCCATGTCCACCAATTTCACGTACCACTGAATAGCCATGTGCCTGTGCATAATCATTGACAGCCTGTCCCATGTCACCTAAAAAGCCCCATGGTTTTACTTCTTTCAGGCCAACCTCAATGCTCTCTTTTGTCACCTCTACCAGTTTTCTCTTTTCTTCCGATACTTCTCCGATACAGAACATTCTGGAAGAATCCGAAAAATAGCCATTCAGAATTGTGGATACATCCACATTTACGATATCGCCTTCTTTTAATACCACTTTATCAGATGGGATTCCGTGGCATACCACTTCGTTGATGGAAGTACACACGCTCTTTGGAAATCCTTCATAATTCAACGGTGCCGGAATACCGCCCCGCTTTGTAGTCTCATCATATACCCACTGATCGATCTCTTCCGTGGTCACCCCTGCCTTGATATGCTCTGCCACATAGTCCAGCACTGCAATATTGATCTTCGCACTTTCTTTGATCGCTGCAATCTGTTCCGGTGTCTTGATCATGGAATGATCTGGCACCTCTGCTCCTTCTCTCTCAAACTGTGCAATCTTCTCATCAAATGCTTCATGGCACTTTTTATATTTTTTCCCGCTGCCACACCAGCAGGCATCATTTCTTCCAAGCTTCAACTCTATTACTTCCTTTCCTTCCAGACTTTTTCAGTCTGATTTCTCTTTTGTATCCCAGCTACGGCAAAAAGCCGGCCGTAATCACAGCCAGCTTTTCTCCTGCTTCTCTATTCCTTTTATGCGTGAATTCCGGTTACTTCGTAATCCTGTGCTTCTACTGCATTTTTCAGTACGTCATCTGCCACTTCACTGCTCATGGTCACTACAGCAGTTCCGCTCTCATGACTTACCACTGCTTCTGTTACACCATCGATTGCTTCCAGAGTCTTCTTTACTCTTGCTTCGCAGTGTCCACACATCATACCTTTGATTTCCATTGTCTTTGTCATTTTGTCATTCTCCTTTTCTTCTTTTTCTATACTCTCTATATTCGAATCATTCTGTAACTTTTCCTGATGGGCATTCCCCTTCTTACTTCTGTGCTTTTTGTCTTTTCTTGCGTCGTACATGGAAAACAAGTTCAGACGCAGGGCATTACTTACCACGCAGAAGCTGGAAAGGCTCATAGCTGCTGCTCCGAACATCGGATTCAGCTTCCAGCCAAATATAGGATACCACAAACCTGCTGCCAGTGGAATACCAATTACGTTATAAAAGAATGCCCAGAACAAATTCTCATGGATGTTGCGTAAGGTTGCACGGCTCAGACGGATAGCCGCCGGCACATCCAGCAGACGACTCTTCATCAGCACCACATCCGCTGCATCAATAGCGATATCTGTTCCTGCTCCAATGGCAATACCGATATCTGCACGGGTCAACGCCGGTGCATCGTTGATACCGTCACCTACCATGGCCACTTTTCCTTTTTGCTTCAGCTTACGAACAACTTCCTCTTTTCCATCCGGGAGGACTCCTGCTATGACTTCATCCACACCAGCCTGACGTCCAATTGCTTTTGCCGTCCGCTCATTGTCGCCAGTCAGCATAACTACATGAATGCCCATATTCTTCAGTTCCTGAATGGCCTGACAGCTATCTTCCTTGATGACATCTGCAACAGCAATCATGCCCAGAAGTTCCTCATCTCTTGCAAAGAACAGAGGCGTCTTGCCTTCCTCTGCCAGGCAGTCTGCTTCTGCCTGAATATCAGCCGGGATCTTTACACGGCTTTCAATGAATTTCCGGTTACCACCAGTCAGCTTCGTACCCTGAAGTTTTCCAGTCAGACCATTTCCGGCTACTGCCTCAAACTCGTCCACCGTTCTGCCTGTCAGATTCTTTTCTTTTCCTCTCTGTACAATGGCTCTGGCCAGTGGATGTTCACTCTTCTGTTCCAGATCAAATGCTACCTGAAGTAATTCTTCTTCGCTGTGTCCATCTACCGGAACCATATCCGTTACCTGCGGTTCTCCACTGGTGATCGTTCCTGTCTTATCCAGTGCTACCACATCGGTTTTTCCGGTTTCTTCCAGAGATACGGCTGTCTTAAACATAATACCATGTTTGGCACCCATGCCATTTCCTACCATGATCGCCACCGGAGTGGCCAGTCCCAGAGCACACGGGCAGCTGATTACCAGAACGGAAATACCTCTTGCCAGTGCAAATCCCATACTCTGTCCGGCCAGCAGACAGATCAGGATCGTAGCCACTGCGATCGTAATAACAGCCGGAACAAAGACTCCTGACACCCGGTCTGCTACCTTGGCAATCGGTGCCTTGGTAGCTGCCGCATCACTGACCATCTGGATGATCTGAGATAAAGTAGTATCTTCTCCAACTCTGGTTGCTTCACAGCGCAGGAAGCCGGACTGATTCAGGGTCGCAGCCGATACGCTGTCCCCTTTTTCCTTATCCACCGGAATACTTTCTCCCGTCAACGCAGACTCATTCACCGCACTGCTTCCTTCCAGTACGATACCATCTACGGGTATATTCTCTCCTGGTCGTACTACAAACTGATCCCCGATGCGTACCTGCTCAATCCCTACCTCAGTCTCTACACCGTCCCGCAGAACAGTAGCCATCTTTGGTGCAAGCTTCATCAGACTCTTTAAGGCATCTGTAGTCTTTCCCTTGGATCTGGCCTCCAGCATCTTTCCTACCGTAATCAATGTCAGGATCATGGCCGCTGATTCAAAATAAAACTCATGCATATAGCCCATCACTGCCTCTGCATCTCCTGCCACCTGCGCTCCTGTCATGGCAAACAATGCATAAACACTGTAAATATAGGACGCACCTGATCCCAGCGCTACCAGAGTATCCATATTCGGTGATTTATGAATGACACCCTTGATTCCATTGATAAAAAACTTCTGATTGATCACCATAATCGCTGTGGTAAACAACAATTGTACCAGCCCCATAGCCACATGATTGCCATCAAAGAAAGACGGCAGAGGCCAGTTCCACATCATATGTCCCATCGACACATACATCAGTGGAATCAGAAGCACCAGGGATGCAATCAGTCGCTTCTTCATCTTCGGTGTCTCTGTGTCTTTTAGCATATCGTCATAATTCGGAGCCGATGCTGTCGCTGCTCCATTCTCTTTCTTTTTCAGGGATGCTCCATAACCGGCATCGGTCACTGCCTGAATAATAGCCTCCGGCGCAGCCGTTCCCTCTACCCCCATGGAGTTTGTCAGCAGGCTGACTGAGCAGGAGGTCACACCCGGCACCGCCGAAACAGCCTTTTCCACACGGGAACTGCAAGCTGCACAGCTCATCCCCGTTACCTGATATTGTTCCATTTTCTTCACCTTCCTTGTATTACTTCATTAGTTTCGGCAATACATCTACCAGTTCCTGAATAACTTCGTCGTGCCCTTCCCGGATATTCTCTGCCACACAGGTCTCGATGTGATTGGCCAGCAGTTTTTTATTAAAACTGTTCAATGCTGCATTGATCGCTGACACCTGAACCAGAATATCGATACAGTAAGCGTCCTTCTCCAGCATTCCCTGAATGCCCCGCACCTGCCCTTCGATCCGCTTTAAACGATTCATCAAATCACGATATTCTTTGTCAGACCGCTCTTTATGTTTTTCACAGCAGCAACAGACTTCTTCTTTTTTATCTTCTCCCATTTTTCATCTCCTGTTAAATCATTGCTTTTCACAGTAGCATCATCATACCCCTGTGGGGTATTTTTCTTTACAGTTTGTAATATATACCCCCACGGGGTATTTGTCAATGCTTAGATACAATTTTTTTAAAAAAACACTGCATAGTATTTCTCTACTACCATGCAGTGTTCTTCCTTAATCTTATGTTCTTACAGTGCTTTTTTGATGGCGTTCATGAGTTCCTCATAGGTCTCATAAGCCTGCAGTTCCGGATGCTCTGCCTTGATCTCCGGTGTACTGCGGAACAAAAATCCTGCTTTGCTTGCTCCGATCATCCCCAGATCGTTGTAGCTGTCTCCGCTGGCAATTGTCTCAAACCCGATAGACTGCAGTGCCTTTACCGTTGTCAGCTTCGTATCATGCACACGCATACGAAATCCGGTAATCACCCCATCTTCTGCCACCTCAAGTGTGTTGCAGAAAATCGTCGGCCAGCCCAGCTTCTTCATTAGTGGTGCGGCAAACTGTTCAAAGGTATCACTGATAATAATCACCTGAGACATAGAACGTATCTCATCCAGAAACTCCTTTGCGCCCGGCATCGGATCAATTCTTGCAATCGTATTCTGAATCTCCTTCAGCCCCATACCATGCTGCTTTAATATGTCCAGTCTGTATTTCATCAGTTTATCATAATCCGGCTCATCCCTGGTCGTTTTCTCCAGCTCTGCAATGCCGCTTTCCTTCGCAAATTCCACCCAGATCTCCGGTACCAGAACACCTTCCAGATCCAAACATACAATATTCATAATCTTTCGCCTCCAGCTTTCTCGTTTTCAGACACGTATTCATTAATTTCTATCCTACAACACCTGTTTTCATTCGTCAAACCCTTTTCCGGAAAACATCATGAAAAAAGATCACAGCATCTGTTCTGAAAACAGACACCATGATCTCTTTTTTACTTTTCGACTGCTGTTGTCGCACCGAATATGGTATGACGATACTTGCTCAGTGCTCCGTAAAGAATCATTCCCAGCACACCGCAGGAAATCACTTCACCGATTCCGACTGTCAGCATCATAAACGGGATCGGCAGGTTTACTCCATATCCATAATAAAGAGTAAACGGAACGATCAGGGCATTTGCCACAATCGGAGGTACCGGAGCCAGCCACTTATTGCTATTTCGCAGCTTGTAGGTAAATACAGCACCAATCAGTGTCGCAATGCTTCCAAAGATCACATCCATCAGAATCGCTCCTCCCAGAAAGTTGGAAATGATGCATCCCACAAACAGTCCCGGAATCGCTGCCGGCGTAAATACCGGTAAAATCGTCAGGGCTTCTGAAATGCGCACCTGCACCTCTCCGAAGCTGAATGCTGCAAATACAGTGGTCAGCACTACATACACTGCTGCAATTGCTGCAGCCTGTACCAGAAATAAAGTACCTTTGTTTTTCATATTCTCTTTTCTCCTTTAGTTTTGTTTTACGAGTGGAAGGTCACGAACACTCGGCACATTTATAGGCGGTGACCGCCTTGCAAGCCCTGTACGACCTTGTTTTTGTGGGCTTACAACGTGTGTGAGTATAACATAGTACTCACAAAAAAGCAAGCCCCGAATCTTTTCAGAGCCTGCTTCGTTTCTTACTTTTTTCTCTTATTTGCAGAGTTCTTCTGCCATTGCATCCAGCTGCTGAAGATTTTCTTCTTTTACCGCTGACATAATGGTGCAGCTGTTTTCCAGCCATGTGATATCTTTGCTCTTTTCAAATTTTGCACGAATGACTTTTCCTGCCATTGGTGCCCAGGAGCCGTTCTCAATTATACCGATTGTGCGATTCTGATAATTACGCTCAACCAATTCTTCTACAAATGTTCTCATAAACGGAAATGCTTCTCCGTTGTATGTCATAGATGCAAGCACCAGCTTACCATAGCGGAAAGAATCTTCTACTGCCTCTGCCATATCGCAACGTGCCAGATCAAACAGTGATACCTTTGGGCATCCCTTTTCTTCCAGCTTCTGTGCCAGAATCTCAGCAGCTTTCTTTGTATTGCCATAAACAGATGCATAGGCAATCACTACCCCTTCAGATTCTACCTTATAAGATGACCAGATATCATATTTTTCAATGTAATGTCCCAGATTCTCTGTCAGAACAGGTCCGTGAAGCGGGCAGATAATCTGAATATCCAGTGCTGCTGCTTTCTTTAACAGCGTCTGTACCGGAGCACCATATTTTCCCACAATGCCGATATAGTAACGGCGTGCTTCACAATCCCAGTCTTCTTCCACATCCAGTGCACCAAACTTACCAAATCCATCTGCTGAGAAGAGTACTTTTTCTGTACTTTCATAGGTAACCATTACTTCCGGCCAATGTACCATCGGTGCAAATACAAAGTTCAGTGTATGTGTACCCAGCGTCAGAGCTTCTCCATTCTTTACTTCCAGCTTCTGTTCATTCAGTTCCAGTTCCGGGAAAAAGTTTTTCATCATGCCGAATGTCTTTGCATTAGCCACTACTGTAGTCTCCGGATAAGCTTTCATAAAGTTCTGGATATTAGCAGCATGGTCAGGTTCCATATGCTGTATTACCAGATAATCCGGCTTCTTTCCATCCAGTACTTTTGCAATATTTTCCAGCCATTCTTCCTTAAAATGGATATCTACTGTATCCATGACCGCAATTTTCTCATCCATGATCACATAGGAGTTGTACGCCATACCGTTCGGCACATCATACTGTCCCTCAAACAGATCCACCTGGTGATCGTTCACTCCTACATAGAAAATACTATCTGTAATAAACATAGGTCATTCCTCCGTTCGTAATATGTACTTTTTTTCTGTGCCCCCATTGTAGCACAGGCATCTGTTTTCTTCAATCTGCTTTTCGACTATATTTCCGTAAAAGAAAACCGTTCTTTTGTGCCGGTAGCATCTACATCATACACAAGTGTACCGTCTTCCAGCATCTGCTTTTCCCATGTCAGCTCCTGATCCTTCACTTTATTACGGATCCAAGCATCGGTATCTTCCGTCTCAATCTCTTCGATGAAAATATCTCTCATCTGATTATTGGCACACTCATTAAAAATTTCCCATACTACTTCGTAACATTTTTTCACGCCTGATCACCATTCTTTCTGTATTTCTTTACTGTCTGATGGAAAATACTGCGGATCTTTGCACTTCGTTCTGTTCCGTAACCTTTAAATCCCTTGACACGGTTCAGAGCTGCACGATGTCCACCACCCATACGCTTTGTCAGACGTTCCAGATTTTCTCTTGTGAAACGCAGACGTTCTTCTGCCAGACGGTCGCTGGCTGCCTGCTTTCTTTCTCCCAGTGCTTCTCCTGCTGCCTGACTCTTCTGCTGCAGCGTACTTACAAACTGCTCCATATGCTGATTCAGCGCTTCTTCCATCGCCGCAACATTTCGTTCAAATCCCGTCAGCGCAGATACTGTCAGGGTTGCATCCACTGAAAGCAGTGCCATAAAAATCAGGGAAAACAGCTCCATCAAAATCGGAGTAATCCACTGAGTGGCATCCCGGGTCGCCGGTGCAATCACATAGATGACCAGAAGTCCTGCCACACCAAAACCTACTGATGCCGGGAAGCATACTCTTCCGTTGATATTCAGCGGCACATCACTGTAATCCCACCAATATGCATGAAACAGCTTCTCCAGTCCCCAGGAGGTTACATATTCCAATACAATGCTTCCAAAAAATGCTACCAGAAATACCTGCCACCAGGTATAGTTCACCTGCCCCTGATTCTGCGCAGTAAACCAGTCCACCAGAGCCATAATCGTTGCCGCACCTACACCATAAATCGGGCAGACCGGCCCGTACAGAAATCCTCTGTTCTGCCATGAGCCACTTTTCACCGTACAGAAAATGCTTTCATAGATCCATCCCATACAGCTGAAAATTACAAAATACACAAAATACTTACTGATCCACATATGTCTTTCCCTTCATTTCGTTTTACCATTCTTTTCGAACTCCATTCTATCACAGACAAACTTTCCTTTACAAGTTCCAACATTCTCATGTCACCTTCTCATAACCCTTTAAATATAAGGTTTCTGACTGTCAAGTAGAAAAACCCTCCAATTTTTCTCTTGATTTTTAGTAATTATTTTCCCTTTTCATTTACAGCATAATGAGTTATCATAGTACTCGGACACCAGATATTGTGTTTACATAATATCCAGAAAACTATATCTGGTTGCCATGGCAGAACATTTTTCTATTTGGGTTTTGCCTCATCTGACACATGATATTCTGTCCGGCATATTGCTGACAGAATATTTTCGTATCTGTACATTATCTTCGTACCTTGCAGGTGAGTAAGTTCTGTGCAGCTACATCATTCCAATTATTAAGTTTTTTTCTATCTGAGGGGTAATTATGAGTACAACAAACACAACAAATGTTATCAAACGAAACGGAGAAGAAGTCCACTTTGATCTGAGCAAAATCGTGAACGCGATCAAAGCTGCGAACAGAGAGGTAGACCGTCTTCATCAGTTAAATGATTTTCAGATTATGGCCATTGCCGACACCATCTCCCAGCAGATTCACCGCATGACTCATGCCGTGAACGTAGAAGATATCCAGGATATGGTGGAGACCGGCATCATGGAGATGCGTGGTTACGAGGTTGCACAGAAATATGTGCGCTATCGTTACAAACGTGAGCTTTCCAGAAAGAGCAATACCACCGATAACGGAATTCTTGCTCTGATTGACCATATGAACGAGGAAGTAAAACAGGAAAATTCCAACAAAAATCCAGTGATCAACTCCACACAGCGAGATTACATGGCCGGTGAAGTCAGTAAGGATCTGACTCGTCGTGTGCTGCTTCCGGAAGACATTGTAAAAGCTCATGAAGAAGGCATTATTCATTTTCATGATTCCGACTATTTTGCACAGAAGGAGCATAACTGTGATTTGCTGAATCTGGAAGATATGCTTCAGAATGGAACTGTCATCAGCGAGACTATGATTGAAAAGCCGCACAGCTTTTTCACAGCCTGCAATGTTACCACCCAGATCGTGGCCCAGGTAGCCAGTAATCAGTATGGCGGTCAGTCGTTTACCCTGTCCCATCTGGCTCCATTTGTGGATATCAGCCGTCAGAAGCTGCGCAGGGCAGTCATTGCGGAACGTACCGAATGTGGTGAACCTCTGGATGAGGCAATTATCAGCAAAATCACCGAACGCCGCCTTCGTGAAGAAGTAAAGAGCGGTATTCAGACCATCCAGTATCAGTTGATTACTCTGATGACCTGTAATGGTCAGGCACCTTTTGTAACCATTTTTATGTATCTGGATGAAGTACCAGAGGGACAGACCAGAGATGACCTGGCTATGATTATTGAGGAAGTACTGATTCAGCGTATGCAGGGTGTCAAAAATGAAAAGGGTGTATGGATCACCCCTGCATTCCCGAAACTGATCTATACTCTGGACGAAGACAATATTACAGAAGATTCCAAATACTGGCATCTGACGGAACTGGCAGCAAAATGTACTGCCAAACGTATGGTTCCTGATTATATCTCTGCCAAAATTATGCGTGAACTGAAAAATGGCAATGTTTACACCTGTATGGGATGTCGTTCTTTCCTGACTGTTGAAGATTCTCAGCGCAACCCAGACGGCAGCCATAAGTTCTATGGTCGCTTTAATCAGGGTGTTGTCACACTGAATCTGGTTGATGCAGCCTGCTCTTCAGAAGGTGATATGGATAAATTCTGGCAGATTCTGGAAGAACGTCTGGAGCTTTGTCACCGTGCTCTGAGATGTCGTCATGAGCGTCTTCTTGGCACTGTATCCGATGTTGCTCCGATTCTCTGGCAGCACGGTGCCCTTGCCCGTCTGAAAAAGGGTGAGACTATCGATAAACTGTTATATAACGGATATTCCACCATCTCTCTTGGCTACGCCGGCCTTCATGAGATGTGTGTACGCATGACCGGTCATTCTCACACTTCCCCGGAGGGACGTGACTTTGCCCTTGCAGTTATGCAGAAATTGAACGACAAATGTCAGGAATGGAAAGCTGCCGAACATATCAGCTATTCTGTTTACGGCACACCTCTGGAGTCCACCACTTATAAATTTGCCAAATGTCTCCAGAAGCGTTTCGGCATCATTCCTGGCGTAACCGATAAGAACTATATTACCAACAGCTACCATGTTCATGTCGCAGAAAAGATCGATGCATTCAGCAAACTGAAGTTTGAAGCTGAATTCCAGAAGCTTTCTCCTGGCGGAGCCATCAGCTACGTAGAAGTTCCAAATCTGCAGACAAATATTCCGGCAGTGCTGTCTGTTATGAAATTTATTTACGAAAATATCATGTATGCAGAACTGAATACCAAGAGTGATTACTGTGAGAACTGTGGCTATGATGGAGAAATCAAGATCGTAACCGACGAGACCGGCAAACTGGTATGGGAATGCCCAAATTGCGGTAACCGTGATCAGGCAAAGCTTTTCGTAGCAAGAAGAACCTGCGGTTATATCGGCACACAGTTCTGGAATCAGGGTCGTACACAGGAAATCAAAGATCGAGTACTCCACATGTCCTGTGGAACATGCGAGTAAGATCCTAAAACTCTGGAAAAAACTCTTGAAAATCAGAAATGGCAAGTTTCTTGGTTTTTGAACAAAATAATTTTCTTTAAAAGCTTTTTATTACATTCAAAAAAGGATTCGATCAGATCGGATCCTTTTTTATGAAATCTAACACTCACTTACAAGGAGGTATTTAAGTATGTATGTTGGTGAGATCATGAAAGCAGACTGTGCAAACGGAACCGGCACCAGGGTGTCTGTCTTTGTATCCGGCTGCCTGAATCATTGCAAGGGATGCTTCCAGCCACAGACCTGGGACTTTCATTACGGAATACCATTTACGCAGGAACTGGAAGATATGGTACTAAACGAGCTTTCCGAATCTTATTATGAAGGCCTGACCATTCTGGGCGGTGAACCTTTTGAGCTCCAGAACCAGCCAGATGTTCTAGCTTTAATTCTCCGGGTCAAGAAAGAACTTCCTGAGAAAAATATCTGGATGTACACTGGGTATACCTATCATCAGGATCTGGTGCCGGGCGGCTGTCGTTATATCCCAGATGTGACAGACAACATTCTGGATCACATCGATATTCTGGTAGATGGCCGGTTTGAAGAGGAGAAAAAGAATCTTTCTTTATATTTCCGCGGTTCCGAAAACCAGCGGATCATTGACATGAAAAAGACACGCTCAGGGAATGAAGTCATATTGGTACCATTTCCATAGGATCGGATCTACAGAATTCCGCCTCCCGGATTCTGTAGATTTTTCTTTTTCAGAGTCGTATACCCACCGAGTTTCCATTATTTACCACGGATTCAGCTTGCTTTTGCTTCTTCCGGGGTACTATATCCGCCGGATTTCCATTATTTACCACAAATTCAACTTGCTTTACCTTCTTCCGGGGTATTATACAACACCCCCTGTCATTTCACGAATTCAATGTGAAATGACAGGGGGAACTTATATTTTTCCACCCTTGTAACATTATATCAAGATGACTTTTCCTTTGGTCTATGATATACTGAAACAACAGCTGTTCATGCCAGGTACCATGAACGACCATGAACAAAAAAGGAGAAAAAACATGAAATCCAACAGAAAAAGAGCTTTGCTGCTTATGCTGAGTATTATGATTATGATACTCGCATTGCCAATGACAGCAAGCGCAAAGGTAGCAATCAATAAGAAAAGCTTATCATTGAAAGTGGGACAGACGGCAACACTGAAGATCAAAGGAACAACGAAAAAAGCAAAATGGTCATCCAACAAAAAAGCCATTGTCACTGTAAACCAGAAGGGAAAAATAACCGCTAAAAAAACAGGAAAAGCAGTAATTACTGCAAAAATCGGAAAGAAAAAGTACACATGCAAAGTAACCGTTAAGAAAGCACCAAAAGCTCCTTCCAACGCTTCCTCTAAAAAGTGGACAAATTCAGAATTAACGACACTGAACGGATATCTGACAAATGCCATGAATGAGGTTGATTACGCTGTCGATCATTGCAGAACACAGTCCATCTATAATTCCCATATAAATAAAGTACCATATTACCTGAATCTGGCCTATAATCTGGCTGCAAAAAAGGATAATATTCCCTGTATTGATGGCACTACTTTACTGGTAAGTATTCAGCATCTGCAATTTTTGACAGAAACTGCAAAGTCATTCCAGTCTTCTGAACGAATTGCAGGAAGAGTATTCTATAATACACCATTGGATGCTGCAAAATTGAATAAAGCACTTGCAGAAGCACGAAATGCAATTGCAAAATATGGATTACAAATGTATTTGTAAATCATAAACAGGTACCTGACAAATAAGCCCGGTCATTTCACAAGATAACGTGAAATGACCGGGCTGTTTTTGTATCAGTCTATATAATAAAACACCTTCACAGGAATCCGCGTTCTATACAAACTGATTTCTCTGCGCATCGTACTCGTAGTCGATGTCTGCCAGTTTTTTTATCAGTTCTTCCTGGTCGAGCTCCAGTCCTTCTGCCAGTGCCTCCAGACTGGGATAAAAGTCTCGCAGCTGCGTATTTACGTAACTTAATAATATCATTGGATCTTTTGGTATCATGCCTGCTCCTCGCCATGTTCAATTCTGGTAATCAGTGTACCGCCCTGCGCATCGATGACAATCACATCACCACTGCGTACTTCACCGGACAGAATCTCTCTGGCTGCCAGTGTTTCTACATTTTTCTGAAGGAATCGTTTCAACGGGCGGGCACCGTACATCGGTTCATAACCGCCTTCAATGACAAAATTCTTACCTGCCTCTGTCAGCTTCAGGGAAATCTCCTGCTCGGTCAGTCTGCCATTGATCTCGTCCATCATCAGATCAATGATATGACCGATGTTGTCTTTTGTCAATGGCTTGAACATAATGATCTCATCCAGACGATTCAGAAATTCCGGTCTGAAATGCGCTCTCAGATCATTCATGACCATCTTTTCTGCATCCGCAGAGATTTCGCCCTGTTCATTGATACCATCCAGAAGATACTGCGATCCGATATTGGATGTCATAATCAAAATCGTATTCTTAAAGTCTACGGTACGACCCTGGGAATCCGTAATCCGTCCATCATCCAGTACCTGAAGCAGTACATTAAATACATCCGGATGTGCTTTCTCGATCTCATCAAACAGGACTACGGAATATGGCTTTCTACGGACTGCTTCGGTCAGCTGACCGCCCTCTTCATATCCTACATATCCTGGAGGCGCTCCAATCAGTCTGGAAACAGAATACTTCTCCATATACTCACTCATGTCAATACGCACCATGTTCTGTTCATCATCAAACAGACTCTGTGCCAACGCTTTGGCAAGCTCTGTTTTACCAACACCGGTAGGTCCCATAAACAGGAACGAACCGATTGGTTTACCTGGATCCTTGATACCTGCCTTGGATCTGAGGATCGCATCTGTCACCTTTTGTACACCGTCATCCTGTCCTACTACTCTCTTATGGAGTTCCTTATCCAGATTCAGGATCTTGCTTCGCTCGCTCTCTGTCAGCTTGGCTACCGGAATACCAGTCCATCTGGAGATGATACGGCTAATCTCTTCTTCTGTTACACTTTCATGTACCAAAGAAAGATCTTTATTCTTTACCTTCTCCTCCTCGATCTTCAACTGCTGCTGCAACTTTGGCAACTCACCATACTGAAGCTCCGCTGCTTTATTCAGATCATAATTACGCTTTGCAAGCTCAATATCCTTATTCATCTGCTCTATCTGCTCACGCAGTTTTGAGAGATTCTCTACAGAGTTCTTTTCATTGTCCCATTTTGCCTTCATGTTGGCAAACTCAGCCTTCAGCTCTGCGAGCTCTTTCTGAAGAGTCTCCAGACGATCTGCACTCAGACGATCGGTTTCTTTCTTCAAAGCTGCTTCTTCGATTTCCATCTGCATGATCTTACGAGACAGTTCATCCAGCTCTGTCGGCATGGAATCCAACTCAGTCTTAATCAGTGCACAGGCTTCATCAACCAAATCGATCGCTTTATCCGGAAGAAAACGGTCAGAAATATAACGGTGCGACAATGTAGCAGCCGCTACCAGAGCACTATCTGTGATCTTTACTCCATGATATACTTCATAACGCTCCTTCAGTCCACGGAGAATGGAAATCGTATCTTCCACTGTCGGTTCATCTACCATAACAGGCTGGAAACGCCGTTCCAGAGCAGGATCTTTCTCGATGTATTTTCGATATTCATCCAGAGTCGTTGCACCGATACAGTGTAGCTCACCACGAGCCAGCATCGGCTTTAACATATTTCCCGCATCCATGGCGCCGTCCGTCTTACCTGCTCCGACGATCAGATGAAGTTCATCGATAAACAGAATGATCTCACCTTCACTGTTCTTCACATCCTCCAGTACTGCTTTCAGACGTTCCTCAAACTCACCACGATACTTTGCACCTGCTACCAGTGCACCCATATCCAGAGAAAAGATCTTTTTATTCTTCAGACCTTCCGGTACATCCCCACGGACGATACGCTGTGCCAGTCCCTCTACTACCGCAGTTTTACCAACACCAGGTTCACCGATCAGTACCGGGTTGTTTTTCGTCTTTCTGGAAAGAATACGAATCACATTACGGATCTCCGCATCACGACCGATAACCGGATCCATCTTCTGCTGACGGGCTTTCTCCACCAGTTCCTGTCCATACTTACTCAACGTATCATAGGTCGCTTCCGGATTATCCGAAGTGACTCTCTGATTCCCTCTCACAGTAGACAATGCCTGAAGAAAACGTTCTCTGGTGATACCGTATTCCCGGAACAGTTCTTTCATACTTCTGCTCGGATGCTGAATCATCGCAAGAAACAGATGCTCGACGGAAACATATTCATCTCCCATATTCTTTGCTTCATCTTCCGCTGTAATCAGTACCTGATTCAGATCATTGCCAATATATGGCTTGCCACCGGATACCTTGGTTCTTTTTTCAATAGCTGATTCCACGCTATTGGAAAAATACTGTGGCTGAATCTCCATCTTCTCTATCAATTTCTTAATCAGACTGTCTTCCTGATTAAGTAATGCATACAGCAGATGCTCCTGTTCTACTTCCTGGTTGCCAAACTGATACGCAATCTTCTCCAGATCATTCACTGCCTGTAAGGATTTCTGTGTAAATTTATTAATATTCATAACTGTCACCTCCTGCTGTTGGAATATTCTGTAATCAAGATTCTGACATTCCTCTCCAGAATCTTGCATTCATCATTTGTTCTATAACTACTATAACACAAAATTTTAAAAAAGCAAGTATTTTTTTATGATAAAGCTACCATGGTCAAAAGATCTGATTGTGGTGAAACAACCTTCACTCGTGTTTCATGTTTCATCGGGCAACTGAATCATCATTGTTTTTCTCTTCTTTTTCTGATATAGTGAGGATGCCGGATAAAAAAGACTTTGTACCTGTATAACGTAGTCTTTACATAATCATCCGGTATTTTTACTGAACAGAAAGAAGGATATATGCATGAAAACAAGAAATGACCTTGGACGGGACAGCGTTCCTTCCCTGGTACTGAAGCTGGCCATTCCTACTATGGTTGCCCAGTTTGTAAACGTACTCTACAGCATCATCGACCGTATGTACATCGGCCACATCCAGGGCTACGGAGATCTGGCTCTGGCAGGAGCAGGGGTCTGCGGTCCTATCGTTACCCTCCTTTCCTCCTTTGGGACGCTGGTAGGTCTGGGCGGTTCTATCCAGATGGCTATCCGTATGGGCGAAAACAATACAAAAAAAGCCAGACAGATCCTATCCAACTCACTGCTTCTGCTGACTTTTTTTTCTGCTGTCCTCACAATACTCTTTCTTATGATAAAAGGGCAGCTGCTCCACTGGTTCGGTGCCAGTGACCAGACCTTTACCTATGCAAATACCTATCTTACCATTTATACCATGGGTACTTTTTTTGCCCTTATGGCAGTAGGCCTGAACTATTTTATCAACTGTCAGGGATTCCCGGTCATCGGCATGACCACGGTACTGATCGGAACTATCTGCAATATCATTCTGGATCCGGTGTTCATTTTCGGTCTGAATCTTGGAATTGCAGGGGCAGCCGTAGCCACAGTGATTTCCCAGTTCCTTTCCTGCTGCTTTGCCCTGGTTTTCCTTGGTTTTTCCAAAAAGGTTCCTATTGGTATCAATTTTGGTCAGTATAACCTGAAGGTCATCGGAAAAATCCTTTCGACTGGTTTATCTCCGTTCCTGATCCTGGCCTCAGATAATGTACTCCTTATTGCCACCAATACCGTACTGCAGAAATATGGCGGAAATCAGGGAGATTTTCTTA
The DNA here is from genome assembly GCA_934394985.1 of uncultured Marvinbryantia sp. Lineage (GTDB taxonomy): Bacteria > Bacillota > Clostridia > Lachnospirales > Lachnospiraceae > Marvinbryantia. Next base: position 27,528 of record CAKRRF010000002.1, on the reverse strand, counting down.
TCACCGCCGCCACTATCGTTCAAAGCTATATGTTGCTCATCACTTCTCCTATGCTGGGGATCAGCGGTGGCACACAGGCTTTGATCAGCTTCAACTACGGTGCCGCAAATACTCGGAGGGTTCGGGAGGCAGAAAAATACAGTCTGCTTCTGTGCCTTGGCTTTACTACTTTTATGTTTATCGTGACCCGCTTTCTGCCGGTACATTTCATCCGCCTCTTTACTTCTAATGCGGAGATTTCCCGGCTTTCCGTCTGGGGCATTGGTGTGTTTACCCTTGCCATCATTCCTTTGAGTTTCCAGTATGTACTGGTGGACGGCCTTACTGCCATGGAGCGGACTAAAACGGCATTGTCTCTCTCCATGTTCCGAAAGAGCTTTTATGTTCTGCTGGTCTTTCTCCTTCCTTTGATCCGTCAGAAAGCCACGGCTGTATTCTATGCCCAGCCGATTGCAGATCTCACAGCTTCCGCCATCTCCATCACCGTCTTTCTGTTGGTGTTCCGAAAACATATGGCGCGAAGAGAAGCCGCTTTTCAGAAGAACGAAACTACATCTCCCTGAGATCAAATCAATTACTGTCACATAGAAGTTAAGCAGATATTCACCATCCGCTTTGCTCAGTGTGCGCCGCAAGGCATACTAAAAAAGCAAGTACTTTCTTTAAAAAAGTACCTGCTTTTCTTTTTATTCATCCACTTCTCCTGCTGCCATATCAGCAGAAGGCTCCGGTGTCGCAACAACTTCACCCTCTCCACTGCTGCCTCCGCCAGACTCTGCTGCGGAGGTATCCGGTGTATCAGTCGTACCAGGCGCAGATGTGTCTGGTGTATCTGACGTATTCGGTGCTGAAGTATCCGGTGTATAAGATGTATCCGGTATGTACGACGTATCCGGCGTATAGGACGTATCCGGTGTATAAGAGGTATCCGGTGTATAAGAGGTATCTGGTGTATCTGACGTATCCGGCGTATAGGATGTATCCGGTGTATAAGATGTATCCGGTGTGTACGACGTATCCGGCGTATAGGATGTATCCGGTGTATAGGATGTATCTGACGTATAAGAAGATACTGGCAGATCACTGACAAAGTCCTCTTCGTAATATTCGTCTTTTCCGTTCTGATCTTCTTCTCGGCGTTCTGTTTCTTCCACCTTTTTGGCTTCTGATTTATCTTTATAAGTATGTGCCAGTCCCTTCAGAAGAGTTTCCAGTTCTTCATCCGTTACCACCTTTTTTTTGCAGAGTTCCCGATAGGTCATCACATCATCTCGAAATTCTTCCCAATAGTCTTCATGTTCCGTATAATAAATCGGACAGTCTTTTCCTGTCACATCATGATGTCGGATGATATGATCCCGATCCAGATTGTAAGTTTCCGCCAGATAAGCCGTCAGCTTCACCAGTGAAATATAAGTAGCTTTCATAAATTCTCCGGTATCATCCATGTGACAGTTCTCAATGGAAATTGATTCATGATTCTCCTGATTCGATGCATAAGCAATCTCTCCATCCGGCACGCACTGAATGATCTCGCCTTCCAGACCTACCACATAATTGGCACTCATATAGCAGTTTTGCAGATCCTTCAGACTCTCAAAATAATCCCGGTTTTCCTGGGCTGATGTCTTTGGATTACCCAGATAATGAACGACTATGTATTTGATCCCATCCGTCTTTTTTCCCGGTCTGGAATACTCATTTACCGTAAGCAGCTGCTCTGACACATCCGGTCTTAAAACCCCGTAAGTCTTCTGCTCCGTTTCATTTTCCTGTTCTGTTTCCCATTCTGTTTCATTTTGTGTATCCGTTTTTTTCTCTGCCAGATTCATAGCCATCGTTACGCCTGCCGCAAACAGCACTACCGTCAACAACAGCAGCCAAAACAACCATCTGCCGATTTTTCTTCTTTTCATGTTTTATCACTTCAGTTCTTTCTATTGTAAATTTTCTGCCAGAAGTTCTTCCAGCAGATTCAGCGCTTTTTCATATTTCATGCGCCTTTTCCGATCCTTTTCTGTGGGATTCTGTATTCTGGACATATCCATATTGTGCAGCAAATCAGCTCGCTTTACAGCAGCCGCCATAGGATTGCAGGACACTCTGCGAATATATTCCAGATAGGCCTCCTCATTTCCATCCGCATGGGTAAGTACATTGACCGCTTCCACAATATGCTCCGGAAATCCTTCCTCAAGCAGGTCTTCTGCCGTCATCTCACTGTCTTCCAGAGTATCATGTAATACCGCAATGATCTTCAGTTCCATTGTTTCTACCTGTGATGCCACATGCAGCGGATGTTCGATATACGGATTTCCGCCTTTATCTGTCTGTCCTTTGTGTGCTTCCTGTGCAATCCATACTGCTTTCTTATATAAGCTCTCCAGATTTTCCCTCATTTTTTAAGATCTCCCATAACGGTTTCCCGTTTTCCACAGCCAGTTTCTTTGCACTTTCATATTCCGGATAATCCCGGTACCCATCCTCCAGAGCTACCCGCTTTACCTGTAGATCTCCATATGCAGTCTGTACCACTGCTTTTTCTCTTTTCAGAATACTTCTCTGATCCAGGTGTTTTCGAATACCGATGGTGGTGGTATGTAAAAAGATCAGTTTTTCCATTTTTGCACTGTCCTGCGGTTTTGCAAGCACCGTCAGGCACCATGCCGGCCGGTTCTTTTTCATAAAAATCGGCGTATAAAAGGCATCCAGCGCTCCATTTTCCATTAATATTTCCATGGCCGCTCCCAGCATCTCTCCGGTACAGTCATCCAAATTCGTTTCCAGAACCATGATTTCATCCTGCATCATGCCATACTCCGTATCTGCTGTTTCATATCCCATGGTAACCTTCAGGAGATTCGGAATCTTCAGAATCTTTGTTCCGGCTCCCCATCCCATCTTTGTAATTGTCATGGCAGGCATCGGTCCAAATCCTTCAGCCAGTTCTGCTATAATAGCTGCTCCGGTCGGTGTCACCAGTTCTGTATCCACATCGATTTGACGGATAACCACTTCTGAATCTGCAAAAATTTCACACACTGCCGGCACCGGCACGGAAAGCATACCATGCTGACAGTGTACAAACCCATGTCCATCCTGCACCACCGATGCACAGATACGATCCGGCTTTAACATAGAAATGAGAATCGCACTTCCCACAATATCCACGATGGAGTCTACTGCTCCCACTTCGTGAAACTGTACTTCTTCCAGATCCTTATGATGCACCTTTGCCTCTGCTTTCGCTACTCTGGTAAATATACGAAGAGCCAGATCTTTTACCTCTTCTGAGAGTTCGCTGTCCTGGATCATCCTGCGAATGTCTTGAAAACTGCGATGAAAATGACCATGTTCATGATCATGGTCATGCATATGCTCACCATGCTGAATATGAGTATGGCATTCCTCCTGCCTTTCTTTCTGTACCTGCTCATTCAGGATCACATTCACATGAGTCGCCGTAATTGCATTTCGTACAGCCTGTTCAAAAGCAATCTCATATCCATCCAGATGAAGCTTCTCCAGTTCTTTCAGAAACTGCTCTTTGTCAGCTCCCAGATCCAGCAAAGCTCCCAGCGTCATATCCCCGCTGATCCCTGCACTGCAGTCGAAATATAATATTTTTCTTCTTTCTTTCACTTATATTCCTCCCGTTTTCCTGTCAAACAGTTGATACTGTGCGCCATATATCCTGCGCCGAACCCATTATCAATATTCACTACACTGGTTCCGCTGGCGCAGCTGTTCAGCATGGCCAGAAGTGGCGCTATGCCGCCAAAATTTGCGCCATATCCCACAGATGTAGGTACTGCAATCACTGGTTTATCGGTCAGGCCTCCTATGACAGAAGCCAGCGCGCCTTCCATTCCTGCCACTGCCACAATCACACTGGCACTTTCTATCATATCCATTCTGGCAAACAGTCTGTGGATGCCTGCAACCCCTACATCATAGACTTCATTCACCTCATTGCCAAGAAATCTTGCTGTCAGTGCCGCCTCTTTTGCCACAGGAAGATCCGATGTACCCGCACAGGCTATCAGAATTTTCCCCTTATTCAGCGGAAACGGCTCCGGCTGATATATCATCATTCGGGATAATTCCTCATATTTCAGCTGCGGGCATATCTCTTTGGCTGCTTCATACTTTTCCCTGCTACATCTGGTCCCCAGAATATGCTTTTGTCCATGCTCGCGCATATTCTGCACAATTCCCCTTACCTGATCTGCTGTCTTTCCTGCGCAGTAGATCACTTCCGGTACACCGGTGCGTTTTTCTCTGTTATAATCAATATTGGCATAGTCCAGTTCCTGTGACTCTGTTCCTTCCTTCAGCAGCCGCTCTGCCTCTTCCACTGTCAGTTCTTTCATTTCCAGTCTTCGTAAAATGTCAATTGTTTTCAATCTATACTCTCTCTCTTCTATTTCATTCACAATAATGCGATTTCAATAACGCAATCTCTGCTGCATAGCCAGCATCATCATTTGGTGTTTCCAATATAAATGGAAGCTCCCGCAATACCGGATGATTGATCACTCTGACCAGCGCTTCCAGTCCGATTTTTCCTTCTCCTATTCTGGCATGCCGGTCTTTGTGACTGCCGCGTTCATTCAGACTGTCATTCAGATGAATTGCTTTCAGCCATTTCAGCCCGATCACCCGGTCGAATTCTGCTAACACCCCATCCAGATCTCCGACAATATCATATCCGCCGTCCCACACATGACAGGTATCCAGGCAGACTCCCATCTTTTCCTGCAGATGGATATGATCCAGAATCGCTCTCAGTTCTTCAAAGTTTCTTCCTACCTCACTGCCCTTACCGGCCATGGTTTCCAGCAAAACAGTGGTTGTCTGGTTTTCTGTCAGTACTTCATTCAGCATTTCTGCGATATAGGCAATCCCGGTCTCTGCGCCCTGTTTCACATGGCTGCCAGGATGAAAATTGTAAAAATTTCCCGGCGTATATTCCATGCGCTTCAGATCATCTGCAAACGTGTCCTTTGCAAATTCCCGTAAAGCCGGATCGGCAGAGCATGGATTCAGTGTATACGGTGCATGCGCCACCAGCTGCTGTATCTGATGCTCCTCTGCATACTGTAAGAACGCTTCCACGTCCTTTGGATTGATGTCTTTTGCCTTACCTCCTCTGGGATTTCTGGTAAAAAAAGCAAAGGTATTGGCCCCCAGTTTCACTGCCATTTTTCCCATTGCTTCATATCCTTTGGAAGAAGAAAGGTGATTTCCTATCTTTAACATAGCACTTCCCCATTTTCATATACTGATACGTGACCAGTATAGCATGAAAAAGGAGCACTGTTCAATGGCAGTACTCCCGTTTTTTCGTTTTTGTAATTACTTCACTTCGATCAGTTCATATTCATCCGTACCCAGGCCAATCTTCTTTGCATGCTCAATACAGCTTTCCCAGTTGGTATCCGGATGACTCATGTGAAAATGATCATGATGTCTGCTTTCTTCTTCATGTTCTTTTACATGCTCATCCAGTACACTTCCATGGATCACCGGCTGAGCATTCACTGCATCTGCACAGGCCTTGTCCAGTGCTACCGGATCAAAGGAAGCAAACATACCTACATCCGGTACGATTGGAAGATCATTTTCTGCATGACAGTCACAGTTTGGTGATACATCCACCACCAGACTGATATGAAAGGACGGACGATCGTTGATCACTGCTTTGGAATATTCTGCAATCTTACAGTTCAGAATATCGTTTGCCTCGTCACTGGCTGCCAGAACTGCATCCTTTGGACAGACACCGATACAACGGCCACATCCTACACATTTGTCATGATTAATGGATGCTTTTTTATCTGTCACTACTGCTGCACTGTGTGCACAGATTCTGGAACATGCTCCACAGCCGATACAAAGCTCCTGATCGACATGAGGCTTTCCTGCGCTGTGCATTTCCATCTTGCCTGCACGGGAACCACATCCCATACCGATATTTTTCAGAGTACCTCCAAATCCGGTTGCTTCATGCCCTTTAAAATGTGTCAGAGTAAGAAATACATCTGCATCCATAATGGCACGTCCGATCTTTGCTTCTTTTACGTATTCTCCGCCTTCTACCGGAACCAGTACATCATCAGTTCCCTTCAGACCGTCTCCGATCAGAATATGACATCCGGTGGTATACGGTGTAAATCCATTCAGATAAGCACTTTCAATATGATCCAGCGCATTTTTCCGTCCGCCCACATACAGCGTATTGCAATCTGTCAGATATGGCTTTCCACCCAGTTCTTTTACGATGTCTGCAATCGTTCTGGCATAATTCGGACGAAGAAATGCCAGATTACCAGGTTCGCCAAAATGAATCTTAATTGCTACATATTTGTTATCAAAATCAATATTTTCAATACCGGCTTTTTTTACCAATCTGGTCAGCTTCTGCTGCAGATTGGTATTCGTTCCGGTACGCAGATCAGTAAAATATACTTTTGATGCTCCCATATCAATACTCTCCTCATCGTTCTTCTCTATTTTTTCTTCATACATTATAGTAGCTTCGTCTGACACTGTCAAACAAAAATGTGGGCCATCCACACCTCTGCCTGTTTACTGTGGACTGACCAGATTGCGTTCAATCGCCGCCTGCTGATTGATGATGTGATTCTTCATCACCTGCCCTGCTTTTTCTTTATCTTTCTTTTTAATTGCTTTACGAATCGCATCGTGCTCGTCAATCAGCAGCTTATACATTCTTTTATCTTTCATATATTCCATACGATAACGGTACATCTGCTCTCTTAAATTCAACAGCATCTGCTGCAGACGCTTGTTATTGGTTGCTGCATAGATAATTTCATGAAACTGCATATCAGCTTCCACACACCCCAGCAGATTATCACTATCTGCACTGCGTCTGAAATCATTCGCTGCCTGCTTCAGAGCCTTGAGCTGTTCATCCGTTGCGCAATCACATGCTTTTTTTACTGCCAGTTCTTCCAGTGCTCCACGCACCTCCAGTACATCATTCAAATCCTGAATCGTGATATCTGCTACAATAGCCCCTCTTCGCGGGATCATAATCACCAGGCCTTCCAGTTCCAATTTTCTGAGTGCTTCTCTTACAGGGGTTCTGCTGACTCCCAGCTTCTGAGCCAGTTGAATCTCCATCAGTCTCTCCCCCGGTTTTAATTCTCCCTTAAGGATCGCATTTCGAAGTGTCTGAAAAACTACATCGCGAAGCGGGAGATATTCATTGATATTTACCTGAAAATTATCCATCTTTTGTCCTCCGTATCTTCTTTTCCATTCTATTGCCGTACCAGATAAATCTGTTTTGCCGTTTTCTCTTTTCGCAGCAGACGACAGACTTCCTGTGCTTTTTCTTCTCTTTCAAATATTCCAAACACAGTTGGCCCACTTCCGCTCATCATAGCTCCCATAGCACCATGCTTCATCATGGTATGCTTAATCTCATCTATGACAGGATATGCCGGTATGGTCACAGTCTCCAGTACATTGCCCATTCGGGATACCAGTGCTTCCAGATTGTTATCCCGAAGTGCCTGTACCTGCCCATCAATATCCGGATGCTCTGTAAGCTCATCGACTTTCAGATTACCATAAACAAACTTCGTAGATACGTGAATCTTCGGCTTTGCAATCACCAGACTACAGTGCGGCATTGCCGGAAGCGATGTCAGTTCTTCTCCGATTCCTTCTGCCAGAGCGGTACCTCTCATAATACAAAACGGTACATCTGCTCCGATTTTCACTCCACGTTCCATCAGTTGCTTTTTACTCAGGCCCAGATGAAACATACGGTTTACCCCCACCAGAACTGCTGCGGCATCTGTACTGCCCCCCGCCATTCCGGCTGCTACGGGGATGTACTTCTGCAGCTCAATCTCCAGTCCGCTAGCCACCTGAAATTCATCCATCAGCAGTTTTGCAGCCCGGTACACCAGATTGTCCTCATTTACCGGAAGATAAGCCAGATTCGTAGTCACTGAAATACCTGGCTTCGCTGTCTTGCGAAGCGTAATCTTATCATACAGATTGATCATCTGCATAATCATTCGTACCTCATGATACCCGTCTTCTCTTTTTCTTACTACGTCAAGTCCAAGATTTATCTTGGCTCTTGCCTTCAGTTTCACTTCTCTCATATGTATTCCCCTCGTACATTGTATACAGTTATGCCTTTATTCTATCATTTTTTTCCCGATTGTCAATCAGATTAGTTAGTTCGATAAAACGGTTTTTACAATTACCAGCCCAATCCCTGGTTTCACCTCTTTTTCCTCTATCTTATTCAGCTGACAGATCTTTTCCGGCGTCGTATAATATTGCTTGGCAATACTCCACAGAGTATCTCCGGGCTGTACTATATATCCCACTATTCCCGGAAGTTCCTGTATTTTTTTCAAATCCAGCTCTTTTATTTCTATATCAGTAATAAATGATTCCTGTTGTTCTTTCACAACAAACAGTTCCATGGCTACGGTTGCCTTCAGTTCCACCGTTTCGCTGTCCAACATGCTGACTGACAGTTGTTCCAGATGATTTTGTATATGAAATCTGTATGTTTCTTCACCTTCTTCCATCGCTGTCAGCTGTTGAAACGGTATGGCATCTTCCAACACCGCATATGGATTTTTATCATCCGAAGATCGATACAGTACCTGAAGCAGCACTGCGCCCTCCAGCATCAGACCTTTTTCTGTCATACGCATATCATCCATTTTTACCGTTCCCATACTGCTGCAGATCTGCAGCATACGTGGCTGCACCGCCGTCAGTTTTCCCTTCCCGCTGGCTTTTATCCGAAGACTTTTTTTCATAACCAGACTTTCATATCTGTTGTCTTCTCTGACCGGTACCAGTTCCTTTACAGGCGAATATACATCCGTCAAAATATCCGTTCGTTCTTCTTCATAAAGATGAATTTGCATTCCCAACGCTGCTTCTGCACAAATCTGCCTTTTTTCTCCATCATAGTCTTCTTCCACCGTTATGCCATAATGTTCCATCTGTACATCCACCTGAGAGATCAGGTCTGCTTCTGCACCCGGACAGTCCAGACTTCCCTGAAATGGCAGAGCTGATTCCATCCACTGCACTTTTGTCTGCTCCTCTTCACTCTTATATAGAAGAAATAAAAAACACTCGCCCCGGACAGACAACTTTCCATTCTCCGGCCGTACTTCTGTTCCACGCAGCTGCATACTGCTCCAGAGAATCGTTTGAATCGTCGGTTTACTGGAAGGCAGAGTCAGACTTTCCTTCAGACGATAAATATCCTTTTTACATACTTTCAATTCCAGCAGTTCCAGTTCTTTTTTCCGCACCCCCACATCAGAAATTCCATGCAGCTCCACTGCCGCCTGGAGCTCTCTGCTTTCCTCCATTCGAAAGAAGAAGGTAATCAGGCCTCTGATACTTACTTTTCTGGAATTGATCAGTGAAACGGTAAGATCTTCCAGTTCCCATCCAATCTGTGTATGTTCTCTTCCGGCATTTCCATCCATGGCCCTGCTCTCCTGAAATGGAATGGATTCCTCCAGTCTGTGTATCTGATGCTCCGCAGTATCATCACTATACAAAATCTGTACTTTCCACTGTCCATTTATACTGATTCGTCCATCCTCTGTCTGCACATCTTCCACATGCAGCATTGCTTTTTTCCATACGATCTTGCTGGCATCCGGCAGACTGTCCGGTACAATGCAATCCTCTTCCAGCGTCATCTGATCCGTTGTACTTCCATTCTCCATCAGCAGTCTGATATTTTTCTTTAACAGATCCATCTTGTCACCTCCCTGATTTTTCCGTTATTCAAATAAAATATTTTCACCTGTGGCCTGAACCTTCACCACAATATATGGACAGGTCACTTCTTCCTGCAACGTTTCACCTGCAGGCGGTCCAAGTAATTCAAAGCGAACGTGAATCCCATCCTCAGCCAGATAACAGTATCTGGTCGTTATGCTGTATCCTCCGGTCTTCTGCTCGCCAAATCCACGGGCAATATAAAGGTTTCCATCCTTCTCATAACTCAGCTTCATTTCTTTTGTCTTATTTTCTTCTATCACTTCCATCAATGGCTGCGGTATCTCATCTTCCTTCATTACACTACATTCTAGATCCTTATGTTTTTCCTGCTTCTGTTCTGTCATACTGCAGCCGGTAAGCAAAATCAAAAAAATAAGAACCAACAGCCCCAATCCATATCTTCGCATTTCAGACACACCCTCTCCCCATCTTTTTTACTATATGTATGAATGTATTCTGCGAAATATCACATTCTTTTTCCATTGCAAGATGACGGGATTTTAGGTATACTGGTACAGACACGATTAAGAAAACTGATAACTGTATCAAAAAATAGAAAGGAAGTCATTATGATACGACTGATCATTGTTGCACTGACCATTGTGCTGTTTCTGATTCTGTCTGTTCCTGTTCTGATTGTGGAATGGATCATTGGAAAGTTCAATCCCCGTGCCAGAGATATTTCTTCCCTGCACATTGTGCAGAAAGTATTCAAGCTGATTTTCTGGGAAACCGGCTCTCATCTGACCATTATCGGAGAAGAAAATATTCCGAAAGGAGAGACCGTTCTTTATGTTGGAAATCACAGAAGTTATTTTGATGTGGTAGCAGCGTACATCCAGTGCCCGGATCTGACAGGTTTTATTGCAAAAGACAATCTGGAAAATATTCCGCTTTTATCTGTCTGGATGAAGCGTCTGTACTGTCTGTTCCTGAATCGTTCCGATATCCGTCAGGGTATGAATACCATTCTGACCGGTATCGAACAGATGAAATCCGGCATTTCCATGTGCATCTACCCAGAAGGCACACGTAATCACGAAGACGAGCTTCTCCCATTCAAGGCAGGAAGCCTGAAAATGGCAGAAAAAACAGGATGTGCCATCATTCCGATGGCTATCTGCCACAGCGATGATATCCTGGAAAAACACATGCCGTGGATACGGCCTGCCAATGTCACACTGGAATATGGAAAACCGATTTATCCAAAGGAATTATCGAAAGAAGAGCGAAAGTTCCTGAGTACTTATACCCAGAATGTGATCGCAGAAATGTATCAGAAAAACAAATAAGAACCGCAGTTTATACTACTGCATCAGAAAGGGCAGGCTGTCCGATTCCTTCGTTCAGCCTGCCCTTTGATATGATTATTTTTTAGAAGCTTCCTGTTTCTTCCTGGAAATCTGCGAATTCGTCTTCGCCGCTTTCTTCATACTGTTCTTCTTCCGGAATCTCCTGTGCTGTCTCTTCAACTGCTGCTTCAGATTCCAGATCTGGCTGTTCTACACCAAATCCTGCTTCCAGAATTGTCATTACGCTGCGGTACACTACCACTGCATCATTATTTTCCAGCTGAGAATCTTCCAGAATCTTTTCCGAATCTTTCAGAACCAGTCTTCTGACATATTTATCCATCTGAACCAGTGTAGCATCTTCATAATGCTTATCTTCCGCCAGATCCTGTGTTTCTTCTACAATATTCTGAGGAATCTCTGTATCCAGTGCTTCTTCCTGTGCTACTTTCTCTGCGCCTTCTGCCAGTACCTTCAGCAGATATTTTTCTACTGCTTCCGGAAGCTTCTTTGCAGCATCTTCTGACAGATATACTACGGTACCATCATCTCCGGTAACCTGACGCTGTACATATGCTTCATCCAGATTTGATTTTACTTCATCGTAGATCGCTTTCTTTTCCGGATCCAGATCTTCTGCCTTCACTGTATTCTCTGTCTGTGCTTCCGTCACTCCTTCGGTTGTTGCTTCGACCGTATTTTCTGTGGATGCTTCCGTCTGGTTTGCTTCTGTTGTCACAGTACCGTCACCTGTAGCCTCAGGAATACCTGTACCGTTGTCACTCTCCGTCTCTGCCTCCGTCTGTTCCAGTACTGTCTGTGTCGTAGTAGATTCGGATGCATTGGTACCATTTGGATCCAATGCGGAAATATCTGTGTTATCCAGAATATTTTCTGTCTGTTCCTGTGTTTCTTCAATGGTGATATCCCCGTTGTCCTGAGCAGCTTCTGTCTCCTGTGTCTGCTCAGCAGCCGCTGCCTCAGCTTCCTGTGCTGCCGCTTCTGCTTCCTTCTGCTGTTCTTCGGATGCTCCCGCATCACCGGCTACGTTCGCCTGCACACGTTCCAGGGTAGCCTTCAGCTGTGTAATATCATATTCCTGCTGTGCAATCTTCTGCATCAGTGCTGCGATCTCATCACTCTGATCCTGACTCATGGTTACATTGTAATTATTGGAAACATTATTTACAATATTATTGATCTCATCAATGTCCGTTACATTATTCTCAATAACCTGAAGCTTTGTCTCATTGATGACAGCTGTAGCTTTACTCTGTCCTACTTCATCTGCCAAATTACCGGTAGTCACCAGTTCTTCGTTGGCAAGGTCTTTCTTTTCTTTATCCAGGGTCACATCGCTGGCTGTCTCATACGCCATAATGACACCGGTCAGTGCTCCTGTTCCGGATACTTCAAATGGAGATGCTGCCACTACCTGACAATTGGTCACTCCTGAAGTAGACAGGGTAGATGCGATCATATTACAGGTTACCCAGCTTAAGTTAGCTGTCTTTACCTGAATACCACCTTTGGTTGTCGGTGCAACCAGAGCACAGCTGAAGGTTTTTGTTCCGATCTGTTCCAACGGAACATAAGATCCCAGATGCTCTCTTTCATCATTATTATTGATATAAATGATATCCACAGTATCTGCGCTCACACCAAAATACTTCATCATGGTATTCTGCTGATCCTGTGTCAGGTCTGCTCCCAGTGTTACCACTCTGCGGCTGTCCGCCATAGCCGGCACAGCACAGCCAATAACAAGTGCAAGACCCAGTGCAATACTGCTCAGAATTCTCTTTTTCATGTTGTTATCCTCCTATTCTTTTCCCTGTTTTGTCAGCACTTCGACTATTTTTTCAAAGTGCATAAAATGAGATGCCTTTACCAAAATCGTATCTTCTTTCTTCAGATACTGAGAAAGACTTTCGATTGCTTCATCCAGTGTCTTCTTATAGACCACTTCCATCTGTGGATTGCTCTCTTTTGCAGCCTTTGCCATATGCTCTGACAAAGCTCCCACACAGATCAGCAGCTGAATTCCCAGCTGTCCTGCTTCCACGCCAACTTCTTCATGAAGCTGCTTCTCATTCTCCCCAAGCTCTCCCATATCACCAAGAATCGCCACTTTTCTTCCCAACGCGTCACCAAGCACCTTCAAAGAAGCCTTCATGGATACCGGGTTCGCATTATAACAGTCATCTACTACCGTATAGTGATCTGTCTCTATGATATGAAATCTTCCGCTTAAAGACTCCAGCTTTTCGATTCCTCTTTTGATTTCCTCCGTAGTCATTCCAAGTGCCAGTCCCACAGCTGTACCTGCCAGAGCATTATATACCATGTGATAGCCAGGAATCGGAATCGTCACATCAAACGCTCCCTGTCCGGTGCAGATTCTGCAGGCAATCCCTTTCAGCCCCAGACTACGAATCTGTGTGGCAGAAATGACTCTGTCGCTGTCAATTCCGAAAAATACAGGCTGTATCCCTTTTACCACCTGCAATGTTGACAGCTTATCATCGTCTCCGTTCAGAATGATCGTCCCATCCGGTGCCAGATAGTCAAAAATCTCTGATTTTGCTTTCAGAACACCATCCCGGTCTCCCAGGAACTCCAGATGACACTGGCCAATGTTGGTCATCACGCAGATATCCGGTCTTGCCACCTTACTCAGACGGTGCATCTCTCCAAAATGGCTGATCCCCATCTCCAGAACTGCAATCTCATCCTCATCTCGCAGACGAAATATCGTCAGTGGCAGCCCCAGTTCATTATTAAAATTCCCCAGAGTTTTCAGCACCTGATACTTTTCAGATAACACAGAAGCGATCATCTCTTTGGTACTGGTCTTTCCAACGCTTCCGGTAATCCCCACTACCTTAATATCCAACTGTTTTCTGTAAAACTCTGCAATATCTTTGACCGCCTGCAGGGAGGATTTCACCTGTATGTATGCACCAGCCGGGTTCTGCAGCTCCTGTTCACTGATGACGCACAGTGCTCCCTGTTCAAATACAGACGGAATAAAACGGTGGGCATCCACCCGTTCCCCTTTTATGGCCACAAACAGGCTGTCTTTGCCTGCCTTACGGCTGTCCGTGGTGATATCTGCTATCACCCTTTCTCTTGCAGCTTCTGTACCATGGTAAATCCCGCCACAGGCTGCTGCAATATTATCAAGTGTCATATTTTTCATATAGAATATGCTCCTGCTTTACTTATTTTCCAGAGATACACTGACCAGCTTGTCGCACAGATCTTCAAATGAAATACCAAGCGCTGCTGCTTCCTGTGGGAGCAGACTGGTCGGAGTCATACCCGGAAGTGTATTGGCCTCCAGGCAGTACATATTATGAGATTCATCCATCATAAAATCCAGTCTCGCATAATTTTCCAGGCGCAGTACCTGATATCCCTTCTCTGCAATCCTCTGCATTTTTCCTGTCAGCTCCTCTGACAACTCTGCCGGGCAGGTCTCAATCGTGCTGCCTGCCTGATACTTATTCTTATAGTCATAGAATCCGACGATCGGTGCAATCTCAATAATCGGATATGCCTTTCCGTCCACTACACCAACGGAGAATTCTCTTCCCTTTACATATTCTTCCACAACCAGCTTTTCTTCATAAGAAAAACCATCCTTCAGTGCCTGGGCAAACTCTTCTTCTGTTTTTACAATATAGACTCCTACACTGGAACCTCCACATGCAGTCTTTACCACACATGGGAAATCAAAACCCATCTCTTTTGCACTCTTCTGTTCCTCTTTTTTATGAAGAATCGTTCCCTTTGGAGTCGGAACACCATTTTCCATAAACAGCTGCTTGGTAATACTCTTATCCATAGCCAGAGCGCTTCCCAGATACCCACTTCCCGTATAAGGAATACCCATCAGATCAAAGGTCGCCTGCACACGTCCATCCTCTCCACATGCTCCGTGAAGTGCCAGAAATACCACATCTGCCGCATCGCAAAGCTCCAATACCTTCGGGCCGAAGAAAGACTTTCTTTCCTTCTGCATCTCTGTAATCTGGTCGTTAAAGCTGCTCATATATGCGACCTCTTTCTCCAGATCAAAAGGGTCTGTAAAAATCGTATCCACACAGGCATCTTCTTTTCCACAAAAAACATCCAATAAAACTGCCTGATGCCCCTTGCTCCTTAATGCTTTACATACCTTGCTTCCTGATACAATTGAAATTTCTCTTTCTGTGCTGGTTCCGCCTGCCAGAACTATTATTTTCATTTCACTACCTCTGTTACTTTCTTTTTATCTCACTTCAGTATACCTAAAAGGAAGTAATAACACAAGTGCATTATTACTTCCTTCTTCTTAATTTTTACTTACGATTTTCTTTTATTTTGCGCTCAGAATTTTTTCAATGCTGACCAGCTTCACGCTCAGCACAAACACTTCAGCTGCCGCAGCCAGTTCTTCCGGTGTCGGGAAGGATGGTGCAATACGGATATTGCTGTCCTGCGGATCCTTACCATATGGATAAGTAGCTCCGGCCTTTGTCATAATCACACCTGCTTCTTTTGCCTTTGCCACGATTGCTTTGGCACATCCTGGAAGTGAATCAAAGGAGATAAAGTATCCACCCTTTGGTCTGCTCCAGCTTCCGATCTCCAGATCGCCCAGTTCTCTTTCCAGTACATCCAGTACTGCTTCAAACTTCGGACGAAGAATATCGGCATGCTTTTTCATATGCTCCTTCATACCGTCCATATCTTTGAAGAAACGGACATGACGCAGCTGATTCAGCTTGTCGTGACCAATAGTCTGGTAATTCATAAATCTTCTCGCATCTGCAAGATTGGCTTCTGATGCAGCCATTGCTGCGATACCGGAACCCGGGAAGCTTACCTTGGATGTGGAAATAAACTTGTATACCAGATCCGGGTTGCCTGCTTTTTCACACTCAGAAAGCAGTTCCAGGATCACATCATGGTCATCCTCATATAAATGATGGATAGAATATGCATTATCCCAGAAAATACGGAAATCCGGTGCAGCCGGTTTCAGATGAGCAAAACGCAGTACGGTGTCATCTGAATAGGAATTTCCTGTAGGGTTAGAGTATTTCGGTACACACCAGATCCCTTTGATATATGGATCCTCAGATACCAGCTTTTCCACCATATCCATATCCGGGCCGGTAGGAAGAAGCGGTACATTGATCATCTCGATACCGAAAAATTCTGTAATACCAAAGTGTCTGTCATATCCAGGAACCGGACAAAGGAACTTCACCGGTCTGTCCAGTCTGCCCCACGGTGTATGTCCGCATACACCCATTACCATAGCACGCGCCACCGTATCAAACATCACATTCAGGCTGGAATTGCCATAAATCAGAATATTCTTTTCCGGAACCTCTGACATATCTGCCAGCAGCTTTCTGGCTTCCGGAATACCATCCATAATACCATAGTTTCTGCAGTCTACTCCTGCCTCACATACCATATCGGAATCACTGTTCAGCACATCCATCATCCCGTTGGACAGATTCAGCTGTGCTGTGGATGGTTTTCCTCTGGACATATCCAGCTTCAGGTTCTTTTCCTGAACCTCTTTAAACTTCTGCTCCAGCATGTCTTTTTCATGCAATAACTGTTCCTTGCTCATTTCCTTGTAACCAGACATCTTTTATCCTCCTCGTAAAACATCTATCCCAAAACCACTGTATGGGTTCTGAAATCTTAATCTTTCTCCGGCCGGTTGAAGAATCCTTCCTGACCGAGTTCCTGCGTCTGCATGGTTCCTTTTACTCTGAACTTCAACTCCGGATTCTTAATGCTGACCCTGGTCTGATCCGGCACAGAAGATGTGATAAACGCATTACTTCCGATCACGGCGCCCTCACCGATCACTGTCTCGCCTCCCAGAATGGAAGCTCCGGAATACACCGTTACATTATCCTTCAGGGTCGGATGACGCTTCGTGCTGCGCAGCGACTGACCGCCTCTTGTTGATAACGCGCCCAGCGTTACCCCCTGATAAATCTTCACATTATTACCAATGGTCGTTGTCTCTCCAACTACCACACCGGTTCCATGGTCAATAAAGAAATACTCACCAATTGTCGCGCCCGGATGAATATCAATTCCCGTAAGATTATGTGCATACTCTGTCATAATACGCGGGATCATCGGTACCTTCAGTAAAAACAGCTCGTGTGCCACCCGATTTACCGTGATGGCAAACACACCGGGATAAGAGAATATGACCTCGTCCGTATTATAAGCAGCCGGGTCACCATCGTAGGCTGCCTGCACATCCTTTGCCAGCATCCCGCGTATCCCCGGAATACGCTCCAGAAACTCTGTGACGATATGCTCCGCCTTTTCTCTGGCTTCTTTTTCTGAAAGGCTGTCTCCTGCCACATATCTTAACGCTTTCTTTACCTGCTTGGTCAGATTATACTGAATATCTTCCAGCAAATCCCCCACATAATACTTTACACTGTCCCCACTGAGCTTCTTCGGACTGAAATAGCCCGGAAACAGGACTTTACGAATATTCCCCAGAATCTCAATGATCACTTCCCGATTCAGATGATTCTCTGAATCAATATTACTGATAATCGGATATTCTCTGTAATTTTCCAATATTGATGTTACCAGTCTGTCCATACGTCCTCCCACAATCCAACCCGTATGCACGATCCCGCCTTCGCAAGTCCCGTACATACTCATTACTAGGGAGTATAGCACATTTACTTTCACATATGCAAGAATTCTGGCTTCTGTTATGCGCAAAAAAAATGAAGTAAATTATGATAATTTTCTGCTTGACATATTCGCTTTTATCTATTATAATCTTTGATGTGTCAAGCGTATTACGCAGAGCACCAAGCCCAGATAGCTCAGTTGGTAGAGCAGAGGACTGAAAATCCTCGTGTCACTGGTTCGATTCCGGTTCTGGGCATTTGATTCATCCAGGATGAATCGGTACAATTTATTTGCATTTGCGGGTGTAGTTCAATGGTAGAACACCAGCCTTCCAAGCTGGATACGTGGGTTCGATTCCCATCACCCGCTTTTTTCATGCCTTTTTTTAAGGCATCCTTCTTATTCCAGATAAAGACATGGATCTACGATCTCACCATCCTTCTTCATGGCAAAATACAGATTGCTTCCTTCTTCGCAGTAATATCTGGTCGGTTCACTGACATACCCCAGCAATTCTCCCTGTTCTGCCACATCCCCCTCTGCTACTGCCAGATCTTTTAACTGTCCATATACCAGTTCATAATTATCCCCGATATTCATTGTAAGTGTCATCCCCGTTTCTTCGTTTCTCTCAATGTGTTCCACAATGCCCTTTGCCGCAGCCACAACAGGATTGCCTTCTTCGCTGCGGATAATCAGCGCCGGATTATACTTATATTCATTTAAAGTCTGAAAATATACCGTTCCATCCATGCTGTAATCCATCAAAACAGAGCCCGCTGCCGGCCAGCTGAGAACTGAATCTTCTGAGAACTGAACAGTTGGAGAAATTACACTTCCCGAAAGTACCTGATCTGCTTTTTCTGTCTCCTGTTCCACGGTCTCTTCTGCCAGCTCTTCCCCCGATTTTTCCACATCTGTTCCATGAATAAGATCACTGTCTGCCGCTTCTGTCTTTTTTCCGTCTGTAGTAATCTGACTGCCACTCACAGCAGACGCCGCTTCTTCTGGCACAGGGTCTGCATTCTCTGCAGCTGGCCTCTGCACTGCCACTTCCGGTGTCGATACAGCTCTGTCTTCCATCTTTCCTTTCTTTTCTTCCTGTTCTGTCATTTCTGTTTCCCGGGTCACCGGATAGCTTGTCCGATAAGAAGCAAATGCTACAGCCCCTACCAGCACCAGTGTCAAAATCCCCAGTGTACCTCTTCTTCTGATAAACTCAAATATCTTTCCTTTTTCCATCGTTTTCACCTCGTAATACAGATTCTATATCTTTCTGTTTTCAGTATTACCAATTTTGATGGAACTATACGTTTATCAATCATCAGGAAAGATCTGAAATCGTTTCCAGTCTGGTATGATCAAAAAAATATGCAAGAATTTCCCGATAACCGGTACCGTTTTTTGCAAGCTGCTGCGCCGTATACTGACTCATGCCGAGCCCATGTCCTACTCCCCTGGTCGTGACAAAGATGCCATCTCCGTTTTTTTCCACTCGAAAGTTAGAAGAAGGTAATCCAAGCTTTATTCGAAATTCCTCCCCGGACATCTCCGTATCATCCAGCTTCAGGCGCAGAACGTATCCGGCGCTGTCTTTTTCTTCTATTTCCATATTTCTCCAGGAGTCATCAATCTGTATACTTTGTCGATACTGTGGTGCCTCTTTGTCTCCCGGACATGCTTTTTCCGTCAGATAGGGATATTCTTCCGAACGGAACACTTCTTTTGCATCCCTGGTCTGCCCGGCGCTGACCAGATGGAAGGAAGCCAGAATCGGTGCCCCGTTCCAGGTCAGGATCTGCCCCTTTGTTTCCTTCTGTGCTTTCCGATATTTCTTTCCTTCCCCTGTCAGTTCGATCTCTGTCAGTGACTTTCGTTCTTTGGGCCGGACTTTTCCAGTTATCAGTTGTCTGTACGCGTTGGTACGCTCCAAGACCATCTGTGCTTTTACCGCCTCTTCTTCTGCATCTGCCGGCATCTCAAAAGCTGTCACTTCCAGCACATACTCTTCCAGGCTGATCTCTTCTTCCATATCTCCATCTCCGCTTTTTATGGAAATGTATCTTGTCTCATCCTGAATCGCCTGGTAAATCTTGCTCATTCTTCCATTTAGCAATAACGTAATGGCACAGGGCAGCACAATCACCACCAGAAGAACTGTCAGAATCTGCTCTGTATAATATTTCAGTCTCATACACAAACCCTCCCAGAATATTGTATGAATGAAAAAAGAAAGTTATACACAAAACAAGGACCATACACACATAACATGTGTACAGTCCCTGTTTTCATGGATGTCGCTGTCTTATCAGGCGAATCTTCGTAATCCTTATTTTACTTTCACTGTTTCTTTTTCCAGATGCCAGATTTCATCCACATACTGCTGAATTGTTCTGTCAGATGTGAACTTACCGCTACATGCAGTATTCATCATGGCCATCTTTGCCCATCCTGCTTCATCTCTGTAAGCTTCTTCTACACGCTTCTGTGCATCTGCGTAAGAACGGAAATCTGCCAGAATGAAGTAAGTATCTGCGCGGTCACTGCTCTTCGTATTCAACAGAGAATCATAGATTTCACGGAATCTTTCCGGATCATCCGGTGCATACTCGCCATTGATCAGCTGCATCAGCACACGTCTGATATCCTGATCGCTGTTGAAGATATTTTCTGGATGATATCCGCCATTCTGCTCGTAATTAATAACTTCATCAGAAGAAAGTCCAAAGATAAATGCATTTTCTTTTCCTACTTCTTCTACGATCTCTACGTTGGCACCATCCATAGTTCCCAGTGTCGGAGCACCGTTCAGCATGAACTTCATGTTACCTGTTCCGGATGCTTCCTTGGAAGCTGTGGAAATCTGCTCAGATACATCTGCTGCCGCAAAGATCCATTCTGCATTGGATACACGATAATCTTCAATGAAGACTACTTTCAGTTTATTCTTGATGGATGCATCATTGTTGATCACATCTGCTACAGAGTTGATCAGCTTGATCGTCAGCTTCGCACGTCTGTAACCAGCTGCCGCCTTTGCACCAAAAATGAATGTTCTTGGATAGAAATCCATCTCCGGATGATCTTTGATCTGATTATACAGATACATTACATGAAGAATGTTCAGCAGCTGACGTTTGTATTCATGAAGTCTCTTAACCTGTACATCAAAGATGGAACGTGGATCTACTTCGATACCGTTATGCTCCAGAATATATTTTGCCAGACGTACCTTGTTCTGGTATTTGATGTTCATGAATTCCTGCTGCGCCTTCGGATCATCCACATATACTTTCAGCTTTGCGATCTGAGGAAGATCTGTAATCCATTCATTACCGATATGATCCGTTACCCAGGCTGCCAGCAGTGGATTGCCGTGAAGCAGGAAACGTCTCTGAGTAATACCATTGGTCTTGTTATTAAACTTCTCCGGCATCATCTCATAGAAATCTTTCAGTTCCTGATGCTTCAGGATCTCTGTATGAAGCCGTGCCACACCGTTTACAGAATAACCTGCTGCAATAGCAAGATGTGCCATCTTCACCTGTCCGTCGAAGATAATCGCCATCTTGCGGACTTTTTCAAAATCACCAGGATATTTTGCTTCGATCTGTGCTACAAAACGGCGGTTGATCTCTTCAATAATCTGGTATACACGAGGAAGCAGTCTGGAGAACAGCTCGATTGGCCATTTTTCCAGTGCTTCTGACATGATGGTGTGGTTGGTGTATGCACAGGTCTTTGTGGTAACTTCCCATGCTTCATCCCATGTCAGGCCTTCTTCATCCAGAAGGATACGCATCAGCTCTGCTACTGCTACTGTCGGATGGGTATCATTCAACTGGAACGTTGCTTTTTCATAGAATTTACGCACATCATCATGATTCTTTTTGTATTTTGCGATTGCTTCCTGTACACTTGCAGAAATGAAGAAATACTGCTGTTTCAGACGCAGTTCCTTTCCTGCATAGTGGTTATCATTCGGATACAGTACCTCTACGATATTACGAGCCAGGTTTTCCTGCTCTACCGCCTTGCGGTAATCACCTTTGTCAAAGGAATCCAGCTGGAATTCGCTGATTGCCTCTGCATCCCAGATACGTAAAGTATTTACAATATTGTTATTATAACCAACGATCGGGAAATCATATGGAACCGCACGTACAGACTGGTAACCTTCCTGTTTGTAGTAGTTGCGACCTGTCTTTTCATCATATTCTACGCGAACATATCCGCCAAATTTTACTTCTTTTGCATATTCCGGACGACGCAGCTCGAATGGATTGCCATCTTTCAGCCAGTTATCCGGAACTTCTACCTGATAACCATCCTCGATTTTCTGCTTGAACATACCGTAACGGTAACGGATACCGCATCCATATGCAGGATATCCCAGAGTTGCCAGTGAATCCAGAAAGCATGCTGCCAGACGACCCAGACCACCATTGCCAAGAGCGGCATCCGGCTCCTGATCTTCGATCACATTGATATCCAGACCGATCTCTTCCAGAGCTTCTTTTACCTCATCATAAATGGTCAGATTGATCATGTTGTTACCCAGTGCACGACCCATCAGAAATTCCATAGACATGTAATATACATACTTTGGATCATCTTTTTCATACTGTTCCTGAGTTGCCAGCCAGTTTTCAATGATCTCGTCTTTTACCGCATAGGATACTGCCTGAAAGATCTGCTGCTGTGTTGCTTCTTCCAGATTCTTACGATATAAAGCCTTTACATTGGCTTTTACCTCTCTGATAAACTCTTTTTTATTAAACTTCTTAGCTGTCATTCGCTTCTCCCTTCGTTTGTCGTTACTGTTCACTACATTCACAACGACACGCTTCGCATTACTGTTTTTCAACAGCCATGGTGACTTTTTCACCATTAATATTCCAGTCTTTTTCATATCCACCGGTACTGCCGAGTACGATGTCGTTTGCCAGTACTGCAGATTCGATCTCCTCTTTATGGGCGCTTAAGATCTTTTCAATCTTTTCATTTCCCTTCGCATAGACAACAATTCTGTCCATCACCTGGAAGTCTGCTTCTTTTCTCATTGTCTGTACTTTGCTGATCAGCTCATTGACAAATCCTTCTTCAATCAGTTCCGGAGTCAGCTTAATCTCAAGAACAACGGTCACATCATTATCCTGTTCCGTTACATAATCTTCAGACTGTGCTGTTTCAATCAGCAGATCATCACTTGTTAATACTACATCATCGGCGCCTTCTATGTCAAGGTGAAGGGCACCTGTCTCTTTGAGCTCCTTCATGGCAGCCTGACCGTCCAGAGCAGATAACTGCTGACGAATTGCGCCAAGAAGCTTTCCGTATTTTGGTCCGACGGTCTTCAGCTGTGGCTTAAAGGTATAAGATACAAATCCGTCCACTTCATCTGTGAAAGTAACCTGTTTGCTGTTCAGCTCATCACGAATGATGTCTGTAAAATACTCTGACAGAGCCTTCGGTGCCTTTACATACATATTGGCAATCGGCTGTCTGTTCTTGACATTGGCTGCATTTCTTGCCGCACGTCCAAGTACTACGATTTTCAGTACTTCATCCATGTTTGCTTCCAGCTCTGGATCAATATGTGCTTCATCTGCGACAGGGAAATCACAGAGATGTACACTTTCCGGTGCTGTCTGATCAATACTGCATACCAGATTCTGATAGATCTGTTCTGCCATAAACGGAATCATTGGTGCTGCTGCTTTTGCCACATTTACCAGTGCTGTATACAGGGTCATATATGCATTGATCTTATCCTGTTCCATTCCCTTAGCCCAGAAACGTTCACGGCTGCGGCGTACATACCAGTTGCTGCAGTCATCTACAAATTCCTGAAGAGCTCTTGCTGTTTCCGGAATCTTATATGCTGCAAGATTGGCATCTACGGTCTTGATCATGGTGTTCATCTTAGACAGCAGCCACTTATCCATAACAGACAGTTTTTCATAGTCCAATGTATATTTCGTTGCATCGAATTCATCAATATTGGCGTACAGAACAAAGAATGCATAAGTATTCCACAGAGTACCCATGAACTTACGCTGTCCTTCCTGTACCGCTTTTCCATGGAAACGGTTTGGCAGCCATGGCGCACTGTTGATATAGAAATACCAGCGGATTGCATCAGCGCCGTATTTTTCCAGTGCATCAAACGGATCTACTGCATTTCCCTTGGATTTACTCATCTTCTGTCCGTTTTCATCCTGTACATGTCCCAGAACGATAACATTCTCATATGGTGCCTTATTAAACAGCAGTGTAGACTCTGCCAGCAGAGAATAGAACCATCCACGGGTCTGGTCTACTGCTTCTGAAATAAATTTGGCAGGGAACTGTTTTTCAAATACTTCTTTGTTTTCAAATGGATAATGGTGCTGTGCAAATGGCATTGCTCCTGAGTCAAACCAGCAGTCAATTACTTCCGGTACACGATGCATTTCCTTTCCACATTCCGGACACTTGATGGTGATTTCATCAATATACGGTCTGTGAAGCTCTACGGTCTTCGCTGCTTCATTTCCACTCATTTCAAAGAGTTCCTGGCGGCTTCCGATGGAATGCATATGACCACATTCGCATTCCCAGATATTCAGTGGAGTTCCCCAGTAACGGTTACGGGAAATACCCCAGTCCTGAACGTTCTCCAGCCAGTCGCCGAAACGTCCTTTTCCGATACTTTCCGGAATCCAGTTGATGGTATTGTTATTGCGGATCAGGTCATCTTTGACTGCGGTCATCTTGATAAACCAGGATTCGCGCGCATAATAAATCAGCGGAGTATCACATCTCCAGCAGTGTGGATATTCATGTTCAAATTTCGGAGCATCAAACAGCAGGCTTCTTGCATCCAGATCTTTTAATACCTCCGGATCAGCCTTCTTTACAAACAGTCCGGCAAACGGTGTTTCTTCTGTCATCTCACCTTTTCCGTTTACAAACTGTACGAATGGCAGGTCATAATGACGTCCTACTTTGGCATCGTCTTCACCAAATGCAGGAGCGATATGAACCACACCGGTACCATCTGTCAGTGTTACATACGTATCGCAGGTAACAAAATGACCTTTTTTATGCTGTTTTTCTGCCACATCTGCTGCACACTGATACAGCGGTTCATATTCTTTGTATTCCAGATCTGTACCTTTGTATGTTTCCAGTACTTCATAAGCCGGAGTTTCTTCTGTTCCCAGAGGTCCGAGGATCTTATCTGCCAGAGCTTCTGCCAGATAATAAGTATATCCATCTGCCGCTTTTACTTTCACGTAAGTCTCATCCGGATTTACACAAAGTGCCACGTTCGATGGCAGTGTCCAAGGTGTGGTGGTCCATGCCAGAATATAAGCATCTTCCCCTTTTACCTTAAAACGAACAACCGCGGAACGTTCTTTTACTGTCTTATATCCCTGTGCCACTTCCTGTGCAGAAAGCGGAGTACCGCAGCGAGGGCAGTAAGGAACAATCTTAAATCCCTTATACAGAAGCTTTTTGTTCCAGATTTCTTTTAAAGCCCACCATTCAGACTCGATATAGTCATCATGATACGTAACGTATGGGTTGTCCATATCTGCCCAGAAACCTACTGTGCCGGAGAAATCCTCCCACATACCTTTGTATTTCCAGACACTTTCCTTACATTTGTTGATAAATGGCACCAGACCATACTCTTCGATCTGTTCTTTTCCATCCAGTCCCAGCATCTTTTCCACTTCCAGTTCAACCGGAAGACCGTGTGTATCCCATCCGGCTTTACGTGGAACCATTTCTCCCTTCATGGTATGGTAACGTGGGATCATATCCTTGATAACACGAGTCAGCACATGACCGATATGCGGCTTTCCATTTGCTGTTGGCGGTCCGTCATAAAATGTGTAAGTCGGGCCTTCTTTACGATTTTCCATACTTTTTTCAAAAATGTGATTTTCTTTCCAGAACTTTTCCACATCTTTTTCTCTCTCAACGAAATTGAGATCGGTAGATACTTTCTTGTACATACTCTTCATCCTTTCTATATAAATCATAGCTATATCTTTTTCATCGTCAATGATCTTCTTGCCAAGGTCTCATGCAAGCACGGACTTTGGCTCGTTGCTCGTGTAAAAAAAACTCCCGTCCGTAAAAGGACGAGAGCTCGTTATACCACCTGTTACTCTTCTGGATACTCCGGCACCGTTCACCTTATATATCCGCTCCCTGTAACGGGGGAATCCGTCAGAATCTAGTCTGCTGTGACTGGCAAAATATCTCACTCAGCCTTTTCATTTCGATTCTGAAACTCAGAAGTGATGTTCCATCTGCCTTACTCGGTCCGGACTTGCACCCACTCCGGCTCGCTGTACCTTTCACAACAAATGTACTGTCTTCGTCATGGTTTTTACCATAATTTTGGTTTTACGATAATTATAGTACCCCAGGAATCCTTTAAAGTCAAGGGGAATCCCATTTTTCCATTTGCATTTTCGTAAGTAAGATTTTCCACATCTTCTGATTCCGGTTACAACCTTAATCATGCTGTCTGAGATATTCTGCCCGCCCGCTTTCATACAGATTGTTTCCTTCGCTGTCGATGATGACTACCAGCGGCATATCTTCTACATACAATTTTCTCAGTGCCTCTGCCCCCAGATCTTCATATGCGATCAGTTCTGCTTTTTTGATGCATTTTGCAAGAAGTGCACCGGCGCCTCCGATTGCTCCGAAGTATACGCCATCATATTGTTTCATAGCTTCTACTACTTCCGGAAGGCGTGCGCCTTTTCCAATCATTCCTCTGGCTCCGACAGACATCATTGTCGGTGCATAAGCATCCATACGTCCACTGGTTGTCGGTCCTGCGGAGCCTATGACAGCTCCTGGTTTTTCCGGTGTCGGTCCCACATAATAGATGGTTGCATCCATAGGATCAAATGGAAGCTTTTCGCCTTTTTCCAGTGCTTCGCACATTCTTTTATGTCCTGCATCACGGGATGTATAGATGGTTCCTGTTAATAATACCTGATCTCCTGCATGAAGTGTTCTGGCCAGTTCCCTTGTCAGAGGGAGTGTAATTTTTCTTTTTTCCATCGTTAGATCACCTCCGATTTATGGCGGGTTACATGACAGTTGATATTTACTGCACATGGCATGCCTGCAATATGAGTCGGCATAGTCTCAATGTTCAGTCCGATTGCCGTCGTCTTTCCGCCAAAGCCCTGTGGACCAATACCGAGTTCATTTACTTTTTCCAGCATTTCTTTCTCCAGATCTGCATAGAACGGATCCGGATTCGAAGAATCCACAGATCTCATCAATGCTTTCTTGGCCAGCAGTGCTGCTTTATCGAATGTTCCGCCGATTCCCACACCGACTACCATCGGTGGGCACGGATTCGGTCCTGCAGTCTCTACTACTTCCAGAATAAAGTCCTTGATTCCCTGTAATCCTGCTGATGGCTTGAACATACGGATCTGGCTCATATTTTCACTTCCGAACCCTTTTGGGCCGACTGTGATTTTGACCTGTTCTCCCGGAACGATTTCTGTATAAATCATGGCCGGTGTATTATCTCCTGTATTTCCACGGCGGACAGGATCTTTTACGACGGATTTTCTCAAATATCCTTTGTCGTATCCACGGCGGACACCTTCGTTGACTGCATCGGTCAGATCGCCTCCTGTCAGATGTACGTCCTGTCCGATTTCCAGAAAGACACATGCCATTCCTGTATCCTGACAGATTGGAACAC
>CAKRRF010000001.1 GCA_934394985.1 uncultured Marvinbryantia sp. | reverse complement strand
GGCTCTGGCTATGACAGGTATTATGATTGCAAATGCAGGTATGGGAAGTGTCTATGCGGCAGATCAGCCTGCTTCCGTAGAAAAAGAAACCGAAAACATGACAGAAGCAGTTACAGAAAAGGAAACAGAGAAGGAAACAGAAAAAGAGAAAAAAGAGACATCTAAGGAAGAAACCGTCTATGTGCAGGCATCTCCTTCAGGAGAAACACAGGAGATCATCGTCAGTGACTGGCTGAAAAATACGGATGGTTCCGCAGCACTGTCTGATAAGAGTGATCTGACAGATATCAAAAATGTCAAGGGTGACGAGACTTTTTCACAGGATGGCGATACGATTACCTGGGATGCCAATGGAAGCGATATTTACTATCAGGGAACCAGCACCAAGGATCTTCCGGTTTCTCTGAAGGTTACCTATTATCTGGATGGAAAGGAAATATCTCCGGATGATCTGGCAGGTAAAAGTGGTCATGTGAAGATGGTATATCAATATACCAACCATATGAAAAAGGGAGAAATCTATACACCGTTTGTACTGTTTACCGGAATGGTTCTTCCGGGAGAAAATTTTTCCAATGTAAAGGTAGACAACGGAAAAACTATTTCTGACGGAGATAAAAATATCGTAATTGGCGTAGGACTTCCGGGGTTGGAAGACAGTCTGAAGATCAAAGGATCCGATGTGCTGGATGATCTGGATATTGATCTGAATATTCCGGACAGCTTTGAAGTAGAAGCAGATGTGACAGATTTTAATCTTTCCATGTCTATGACGGTAGCGACTCCGCTGAGTCTGGATGATTTGGAACTGGATGATATCGATGATGAAGATGAACTGAAGGATAAGATTGATGAAATCGCAGATGCAGCGACAAAGCTGGTAGACGGAACCAGTGATCTGGCAGACGGTGTGCAGGAATTAAAAGACGGCTGTGTTGATCTGGTTGACGGTATAAATAAGCTGGATGATGGTGCAGGTGAACTGAATGATGGTGTGCAGACACTGAACAACAAAAAGGGAGATCTGATTGACGGAATTAACCAGTTATCTGACGGACTGGATCAGTTAAACAGTAAAAAAGGTGATCTGGTCAAAGGGGTAAATAAGCTGGCAGGCGGAGCTGCATCACTGGATACCGGAGCTTCATCACTGAAGGCTGGAATGGATCAGCTGGCAGCAGGCGTCACCACACTGGATCAGAATCGGCCGGCACTGATGGGCGGTTTGCAGCAGCTTATGAGTGGTGTGGGTCAGATGGAGACAAAAAAAGAAGATCTGACCGGTGGAGCAAAGAATCTGGCAGCAGGAGTGAATACACTGGATCAGGCATTGCTTGGACTGGATGGCAAACTGACAAAGCTAATAGAAAGTGTGCATACTGGAATCCAGGACAAAATAACAGAACTGGATAAGTTTATTGCTCTTGTTACGAAGAAAAAAGGTGAGGTAGAAAAGTTTGTTCAAGGATTTGACCAGTATGTAAACGGAGCAAATGCAGTGATGCAGCAGAACCTGAGTGCATTATCTCAGGGCGGCTCAAGCCAGTCAGAGACGGCAGGACAGGAAAGTACAGGCGGAGAGATTACCACCTATTCAGCGCCGGTTGAGGTGAGTGTGGATGTTTCCTTTGCAGAGACCAGTCCGGAAGCAATTGCCAGTCTGCAGGCAGCCATTGCAGGGAATGAAGCTGTTCTGGAGAGCCTGAAGGATGTACAGTCTAAAGAAAGCTCTGTTCCGGACAAATTATTAAAAGAATATTCCGGTGCATACAGTACCTACACCGGTCAGCTGGCGAACTGCATTGCACAGCTGGAATCTGATCTTGCAAATCAGAAGGCGGCACTGGCAGCCATGCAGAAGGCACAGACTGTGACTCAGACACAGCAGGTAGAGATGCAGGCAGCAGATAGTACGGTAACGCAAAATGATGAACCGACAGAACAGCCACAGCCGTCACAGCCGACACAGGCAGAAACATTGAAGAAACTGATTGGTACAGGCGAATACTTACAGGGGCTGGCAAAGGGAGATAATACATCAGAGAATCCGGGACTGGTTGGCAGTATTGATGCAATCATAGATGGACTGAATGATGTGAAAGATGGATTATCCACATTTGATACCATGCTCTGTACTTATATAGATGGTAATGAAAAAACGGGTCTGCTCGTACAGCTTCAGGCGGGAGTCAAAGAAATAGAAAAGGCAGTATCTACTGACACAGAAGAGTCAGTCAGCCTTATGACAGGAGCCAATGCTTTGGCAGATGGTGTAACAGCTCTCTATGATGGTATCGATGCACTGAACGTTGGATTCAACACGCTGGCACTTAAACTTCCGGCTTTAAATGATGGTATCAAAGGACTTGCAGACGGTTCTGTACAGCTTCAGGCAGGGGTGAATACGCTGAAAGATGGCACTGGAACACTGGCAGCTGGCACAAAGACGCTTCAGAATGGAGCAGGTGCACTGGCAAATGGTGTACAGCAGCTGGCAAACGGTGGAAAGCAGCTGAAGAAAGGCGGCGCAACACTGGCAGACGGTGTACAGCAGCTGGCAGACGGCAGCTCACAGCTGAAGGATGGTACCTCACAGCTGAAGGATGGCGGTCAGGATCTGGATTCTGGTGTAGATGAACTGCTGGATGGCGCAAATGAGCTGAGAGATGGCATGGAAGAATTTGATGAAAAAGCAATCCAGAAGATCGTAGATTTTGCGGATGAAGATCTGCAGGACATGATCGACAGACTGAAAGATATTCGTGATGCAGGTGATGCATATCAGCTTTACTCCAGCGGAAACGAGGATGGTAAAGGCAATGTGAAGTTTATCATTGAGACAGCATCCATCGGAAGTGATGATGAACTATAAGAAACACGCTTTGCGAGTTTCGACAGAAGAGGATCAGACCAAAGAATCATATAAACGTAAATCCGAAGTTTCGAACAGAGGCTTCGGATTTTTTCGCTGAAAGAAGGATACAATTCTGAAGTTTTTGTGAAACGCCCCGCCAGTGTTGAAATTCTGCCGTATTTTAGGTATAATAAACAAAGTCGGGGAGTAAAATCAGACAAAAAAAGAATTCCGCAGCATTGGAAGGAATTCAAAATAAAGGAGTAAGGGATGACAAAAAAACAGTTTTCAGTCTGGATGCTTGCGGGCTGTATCGGCGCCGGAAGTTCTTTTAGTGCGGCGGTTTTTGCAGAGCAGTCAGGCGGAGAAATGGAATATTATGATACAGGAGAAGGCTATTGGGAGAATCCATACCAGGGAGAATATGAGCAGAGCGAGCAAGGTGCGCCTTATTCAGAACCGGAGTATCTGCCACAGCCTGAGACCGGATATTATGAAAGCAGCAGTGAAGAATGGACACCGGAATATACAGAATCTTATAACAGTGATATACTGCCAGAGGATTCTTCCTCCGAGGAGACAGAGACTGAGACAGAACATTATTACAAAGATGAGCCATATATTTCCATCCGTAAGTCTGATACGATAAAAAGTACAGAGGATTTTGAGATCCTCACCAGGGAAGATGCGGAAAAGGATTTTGAGTTGTTAAGCTATGAGGATCTGCCTCGGGCTGTCAGTCTGGAGGTGCCGGAAGTACGCCAGCTGCCTGAACTGCCTACCGGATGTGAGTCGGTGGCACTTACGATGGCACTGGAGTATGAAGGGTTTATGCTGTATAAGACGACCATTGCCAGAGAGTTTTTGATTTATAATCAGGAGACGGACAATATGGCGATCGGTTACATCGGGGATCCGTTCAGCAAAGATGGTGCTGGATGCTTTGCACCGGCGATTGCAGCTACAGCGGAGAATTTTTTTGAAGATCAGGGATATGATTACAGAGCATATAATATTTCCGGGACTGAGATGGAGGAACTGCTCAGTTATGTGGAGGCCGGTACACCGGTAGTACTCTGGACGACCATGTATATGGCAGAACCAGAATTTACCGAGGATACTACGGAATATGAAGGGGAAGTTTACCGCTGGTATTATCAGGAACATTGTGTGGTACTTTCCGGTTACGATCTGGATCATGGGACACTGCAGATCAATGATCCGCTGGAGGGAATTGTGACCAGGGATTACGAAGAGTTTAAGTCCATTTATGATACGGTAGGAAAGTACGCAGTTGTAGTAAAAGATACATCAGAAGAACAGAAATGATGTGAGGCAAAAGGATGAACATATTATTTTATTTGAAACCGAAAAGCGAAGTGGTGTATCTGTACGATGATTTTACGCTTCGCCAGGTTCTGGAAAAGATGGAAAAGCATCGATACAGTGCTGTTCCGGTGATCAACAGGAACGGCAATTATGTGGGAACACTGACAGAAGGCGATCTGTTGTGGCACCTGAAGTCTACCGGCTTTCACGAATTGAAGGAAATGGAAGATGTTCCCATGACCAAAATCAAACGGTACTGGCATAACGAGCCGGTGAATATCGACTGTAAGATTGAAGATCTGATCACGACTTCTATGAATCAGAATTTTGTGCCGGTGATAGATGATAAGAAGATATTTATCGGCATTGTGACCAGACGGGATATTATACAGTATTGCTATGAAAAAACGCTCCGTGAGGATGTGCAGTGATACAGGTTCAAAATATTCACTTGAGCACGTTAAAGCGATTAAAGTTGACAAACAAAAATATAGTTGGTAGAATAGAGGAAAATTTCGTATATGTTCGTCACAGAAAGAGTTTTGTTTTTTGTGGTGAGAAACAGATACGGAAAGTTTACGCAAAAGGGGTGAAAGAATGAATCAGAGAGTGTTATCCATGCTGGTAGATAATACGTCAGGTGTTTTAAGTCGTGTAGCTGGTCTGTTCAGCCGTCGTGGTTATAATATCGACAGCCTCACAGTAGGTGAAACAGCAGATCCGAGGTATTCCAGAATGACAGTAGTGGTAAATGGAGAAGAACAGATTCTGGATCAGATTGAAAAGCAGGTACGTAAGCTGGTGGATGTGGCGGATGTGAAGACCCTGAAGCCTGGTGACAGCGTGAACAGAGAATTGATTATGGTGAAGGTTCGTGCAGATGCAGGAGATCGCCAGGGCATTAATGCGATTTGTGATATTTTCCGTGCCAAGGTGGTGGATGTGGCAAAGGCATCTATGATTATTGAACTGACCGGAGATCAGGGCAAGTTATCCGCATTTTTAGAGCTGATCAGTGACTACGAGATTCTGGAACTGGCCAGAACAGGTATGACAGGGTTATCCCGTGGTGCAGAAGACGTCAGATATTTATAAAGATTGCTAAGGGCATAGCCTTTAACATATACGGTACGTGAAATACCGGAGAGTATATTTTCTATGGAGGAATGAAAAAATGTCAGAAACAGCAAAAATTTATTATCAGGAAGACTGTAACCTTTCCATGCTGGAGGGAAAGACGATTGCAATTATCGGTTACGGAAGCCAGGGACATGCGCATGCATTAAATGCAAAAGAGTCCGGATGTAATGTAATTATCGGTCTTTATGAAGGAAGCAAATCATGGGCAAAAGCAGAAGCTCAGGGATTTGAAGTTTATACAGCAGCAGAAGCTGCAAAGAAAGCGGATATCATCATGATCCTGATCAATGATGAAAAACAGGCAGCTCTTTACAAAAAAGATATTGAGCCAAACCTGGAAGAAGGCAATATGCTGATGTTTGCTCACGGATTCAATATTCATTTCGGATGTATCGTACCACCTGCAAACGTAGATGTTACCATGATCGCACCTAAAGGACCTGGACATACAGTAAGAAGCGAATATCAGGCAGGAAAAGGTGTTCCTTGTCTGGTAGCTGTACATCAGGATGCTACAGGTAAAGCACTTGAGATGGCACTTGCTTATGCACTTGCAATCGGTGGAGCAAGAGCTGGTGTTCTGGAAACCACATTCAGAACAGAGACAGAGACAGACCTTTTCGGAGAGCAGGCAGTACTTTGCGGTGGTGTTTGTGCGCTGATGCAGGCAGGTTTCGAGACTCTGGTAGAAGCCGGATATGACCCGAGAAATGCATATTTTGAATGTATCCATGAGATGAAGCTGATCGTAGATCTGATCTATCAGTCAGGATTTGCCGGAATGAGATATTCTATTTCCAATACTGCTGAATATGGCGATTACGTTACAGGACCTAAGATCATCACAGAAGATACCAAGAAAGCAATGAAGAAGATTCTTTCTGATATCCAGGATGGTACCTTTGCAAAGGATTTCTTATTAGATATGTCCAGTGCAGGTTCACAGGTACACTTTAAAGCTATGAGAAAGCTGGCTTCTGAACATCCATCAGAGAAGGTTGGCGAAGAAATCCGTAAACTGTATAGCTGGAATGGCGAAGACAAGCTGATTAACAACTAATCAGACAGTATAATAGTGTATGAGAAATCCGGAACAGCATCTACAGGTTGTTCCGGATTTTAGTCTTTTGGAAAAGAACAGATAAGGAGAAAAAGAAGCATGGGAATGACTATGACTCAGAAGATTCTGGCTGCTGCTGCAGGACTTCCTTCTGTGGAAGCAGGACAGCTGATCGAGGCAGATCTGGATCTGGTACTGGGAAATGATATTACATCACCGGTGGCGATTCATGAGATGGATAAGTTTACAAAAAAAGGCGTATTTCACAAAGATAAAATTGCGCTGGTTATGGATCACTTTATTCCAAATAAGGATATTAAGTCTGCGGAGCATTGTAAATGTGTGCGTCAGTTTGCAGCAAAGCATGATATTACCAATTATTTTGATGTGGGACAGATGGGAATTGAGCATGCACTGCTTCCGGAAAGCGGACTGACAGTGGCCGGAGATGTCATCATCGGAGCGGACTCTCATACCTGTACCTATGGAGCACTGGGAGCTTTTTCTACCGGTGTGGGAAGTACGGACATGGCAGCAGGTATGGCTACAGGAAAAGCATGGTTTAAAGTACCGTCAGCAATGAAATTTAATCTGGTGGGCAAGCCATCCAAATGGGTAAGCGGAAAAGACGTGATCCTTCATATCATTGGTATGATTGGAGTAGATGGAGCACTGTACCGCTCTATGGAATTTACCGGCGAAGGCATCCGGAATCTGTCTATGGATGATCGTTTTACAATTGCGAACATGGCTATTGAAGCTGGCGGAAAGAATGGAATCTTCCCGGTAGATGATCTGGCAATTGCTTATATGAAAGAGCACTCCAAACGCCCATATAAGATTTTTGAAGCAGATGAGGATGCAGTATATGATGAAGAATACACGATTGATTTAAGTGAACTGAAGCCAACGATCGCATTCCCGCATTTGCCGGAGAATACAAAGACCATGGATGAGATTACCGAAGATGTTGTGATCGATCAGTCAGTGATCGGTTCCTGTACCAATGGCCGTATCGAAGATCTGAGATGTGCAGCAGAGATCTTAAAAGGCCGTAAGGTGAAAAAGGGTGTACGCTGTATCGTGATCCCAGCTACGCAGAAGATCTACCTTCAGGCAATGGAAGAGGGCCTGCTGAAGATCTTTATCGAGGCAGGAGCAGTAGTCAGCACACCGACCTGTGGTCCATGCCTTGGAGGTTATATGGGTATTCTGGCAGAAGGAGAACGTTGTATCTCTACTACCAACCGTAACTTTGTAGGACGTATGGGACACGTAAAATCAGAAGTATATCTGGCCAGCCCGGCAGTTGCAGCAGCAAGTGCGGTAACAGGAAAGATTTCCACACCGGATGAACTGGGATTATAAGGAGGAGAAAGATGAAAGCACACGGAAAAGTATTCAAATATGGAGACAACGTAGATACGGATGTCATCATTCCGGCAAGATATCTGAATTCCTCAGATCCTGCAGAACTGGCTACTCATTGTATGGAAGATATTGATAAAGAGTTTGTCAATAAAGTACATAAGGGAGATATCATTGTAGCAGACAAGAACTTTGGCTGTGGCTCTTCCAGAGAGCATGCACCAATTGCAATTAAGGCAGCTGGCGTCAGCTGTGTGATTGCAGAGACCTTTGCAAGAATTTTTTATCGTAATGCGATCAACATCGGTCTTCCGATTATTGAATGTCCAGCAGCAGCGAAAGGGATCGAAGACGGAGACGAAGTAGAAGTGGATTTTGACAGCGGCATGATCTACAATCGTACCAGGGGTACAGAGTTCAAAGGACAGGCATTCCCGGAATTTATGCAGAAAATCATTCAGGCAGAAGGATTGATTCATTATATAAATAATAAATA
Source organism: uncultured Marvinbryantia sp. (assembly GCA_934394985.1). Taxonomy (GTDB): domain Bacteria; phylum Bacillota; class Clostridia; order Lachnospirales; family Lachnospiraceae; genus Marvinbryantia. The sequence continues at coordinate 202,790 of CAKRRF010000001.1, read as the reverse complement.
AGCTGCCATGAAAGACAGATAGATATTTTGAGATAAAAAAATCAGGATAAACGTGATAAATGTTTATCCTGATTTTTTACTAGTTATCCTGTTTTTTTCTGCGAATTATCAGAACTACGATAATCACAACAGCTGCTGCTGCCAGTATGATTACAAACGGAAGAATTGGTGTCTGATCTCCGGTCTGCGGATTGATACGTACTGCATCATCAGATCCGTCAGAAGAGTTGCCTCCAATGGAGAAAGTCACTGTTCTGCTGTCTGCGATGTCGGTGTTCTGCCAGGTTCCGTCTCCGTATACCTGCTTCTGGAACGTAGCTGTGACAGTATAGGTGCCGGTTTTGGAAATGGAGAAAGCTCCGCTGAAGTTGTCCAGCCATGTTCCGGAAGTACCCTGGATAGACCAGGTAGAAGGAATATAACGGACGTCATTGGCGATAGGCTTGCTGTTCTCACTTGCCGCACCATATGCTGTGAAGGTCAGGCGGGTATTGATATCGTAAGTAGCCCCCTCTGACAGGTTCTGAATGGCATTATCGTTTGGATTGCCAATGATGTTCAGAGTACGTTCTTCTGTGTAATCACAGTTATCGCGGTGGCAGAAGCGTTCCTGATAACCGTGAGAAGAATAAGTGGATTCTTCCATGGTTTCCCAGTCATCGTGAAGATCATGTCCCAGAGCTTTGCCTTCGGTGGCCTGGCAGCGTGAACAGGTCTTTGGTGTGGTACAGGTAGCATCTTTCCAGTCATGTCCCAGAGCGGTGCCTTCCAGTTCTGCACTGCAGACAGAACAGGTAGCGTTTTTGGTACAGGTGGCATTTCCGGCATTGGTATGCGGAGCATAGTCACCTGTGGTTGCACCACATACAGTACAGGTAGCCAGATGGCTGCAGGTAGCAGCATCAAACTGATGTGCGGCCTGTTTTAAAGTAAGATGAAGCGTATATACATGATTAGAAGCATCCGTAAATGTCACTGTCTGTACCGGATTGCTGCTAAAATCAGCAGTGGTCAGAGTATATGGATCAGCTACACCATCAGCGGTAAATTTTATAACAGGGTTTGTCAGAATCGCATTACAAGGCAGCGTGATCTCGGATATTACATTTGCATTTGTGTCATCAGCAGTAAGTGTGAGCTTTGTATTGTCTGCCGGCCAGGTATAGAATGCGTCTGTAGCATTCGGGTTGTAGAACTTCAGTACGCCTGTTAAAGTGCTCGCTGTCTGCGGAGCAGGCTGTTCCGGTGCTGCTTCCTGAGGCTGTGCATCTGCCGTTGTTTCTGGTTGTGTGACGCCAGATTCGGCAGCCGTCTCAGCCGGGGCAGCAGTTTCCGGCTGTGCCTGGGTTTCTTCCTGAACAGCAGTTTCTTCCTGGACAGCAGCTTCACTTTGAACAGTTGTTTCAGGCTGCTCAGCAACTGGCTGTTGTTCGGAATTCTCAGGGAGAAGAACGGTTCCTTCGTCAGAACCGGTGCTTTCATCAGAACCCTTGTATTCTTCCTGTGTGGCGGTATCAATAGCAGAATCATCGACACTGTCAAAAATGCTGATGTCTTCACTTACGTCAGCAGAAGGAGTATTTGGTGTGTCTTCAGAAAACTCCGGAACAGACACATCACCTTCTGGTGAAACGCTGCCGTCTGCTTCAACGGAAGGATCTGCGATTCCCGGTGTATCAGAATCAGGATCCTGTTCCTCCCCGGCCGGTGCGGCAGTTTCTTCTTCAGCAGTGGTTTCAGGTTCCGTTTCTTCTGGTGCAATCACGACAGAGATGGTCAGATCTTTCACTCCGTCAGCCAGAAGAAGATCATCCAGAGTATCTTCATCCGCTACATATGCCTCATAATCAGGTACAAAAGTATAAGTACCTTCCGGAGAATTCTCAGAATAGGTCTCCTCAGGATTATCGGTTTTCAGTTTCCAGTCGATATCTTCCAGTGTGAGCGTAGAAGGAACATCCGGTCCTTCTGCTTCCCAGTAGCCTTCCAGATCCAGATCTTCCGGAAGCTTTAAGTCATCTATAGAAGTACCTGGTGTGGCCTTCAGGTCACCGTATTTTTCTTTGGTCTGTTCATCTGTGAAATGTCCCTCTTCATCTTTTTCGAATCCAGGGAATCTGGTAATGTAGAAGACAGAAGCGACTGTTTCTTCCGCTACATCCGGTGCGGCTTCTTCCGCTGAAATATCTTCAGAAAAATCATCTTCTGCCCACGCAGGAACAGAAGGGATCATACTCATAATCAGTGAGAATGATAAGAGTCCGGAAGCGCATTTTGCAAATAGTGTATGTTTTTTGTGCATACTACCCCTCTCCTTTCATTATGAAAATGTTACAACTATGTTAACATAAATGTAAAAAAAAATCCATAAAAAAAGAGGAAATGGAAAAAATTAAGAAAGTCCTAAGATCAAAAAAATAATTCTGCCCGTTGACATTTGCCGTTAAAAGTGTTATTTTAAACCTACGTCAAAAAGAAAAAAGCTATGAAGAGGAGTAGTACTTTTATTCTTGGTTACAGAAAGCTGCCGGATGATGCGAGACAGTCGAGAGAGTAGGGGGAACTGACCTCAGAGCAGCTGTTTGAAAGCCGATAGCAGGTATGTTGGTGAGTAGATACAGACGGAGTCCTGACCGTTATCCGGGTAAGATATAAGATCTTTACAGATCCGTATCGAATGAGTGTATGAAGTTATTTCATAAAAAGTAGAGTGGTACCGCGTAGGACATGGAACGTCTTTCGTCTCTGGTGACAGTAGTCAGTCATGGGATGAAGGATTTTTTTTTACTCAGAAAAGGAAACACAGAAAACAGTGAAAATGGAGGAAGAGACACATGAAAAATTATAAGAAGTATACCAGACAGTATTTTATGCCACCAGTGGAATGCATGGACTGGACAAAAAAAGAGTATATTGATAAAGCTCCGATCTGGTGTAGCGTGGATCTGCGTGACGGAAATCAGGCACTGATTGTTCCGATGAATCTGCAGCAGAAAATCGATTTCTTTCAATTGTTGGTAAAAATAGGTTTCAAAGAAATAGAAGTTGGTTTTCCGGCAGCATCCGAGACAGAATATCATTTCCTTCGTGCACTGATTGAACAGGATCTGATTCCGGATGATGTGACTATTCAGGTACTGACTCAGGCAAGAGAGCATATTATCCGTAAGACTTTTGAAGCGTTGGAAGGGGCAAAGCAGGCTGTAGTGCATGTATACAACTCTACATCGTTATCTCAGAGAGAGCAGGTATTTAAAAAGTCCAAAGAAGAAATTTTAAAGATTGCAGTTGATGGTGCGGCATTATTAAAGAAACTGGCCGATGAGACAGAAGGTAATTTTTCTTTCGAATACAGCCCGGAGAGCTTTACCGGAACAGAACCGGAATATGCTCTGGAGGTAGTCAATGCAGTGCTGGATGTATGGCAGCCGACACCGGAAAATAAAGTGATCATTAATCTGCCAAGTACGGTACAGCATTCCATGCCACATGTATATGCAAGCCAGATCGAATATATGAGCAAGAATATGAAGTACCGTGAAAACGTCATACTTTCCCTGCATCCGCATAATGACAGGGGATCAGGAGTCAGCGATGCCGAGATGGGTATTCTGGCAGGTGCAGATCGTATTGAAGGCACTTTATTTGGAAACGGTGAGCGTACCGGAAATGTAGATATTGTGACACTTGCGATGAATATGTATGCGCAGGGTGTAGATCCAAAGCTGGACTTTACAGATATGATGGAAATCTGTGAACAGTATGAAAAGTTTACCGGTATGAAGATTGATATGAGAAGCCCGTACAGCGGAGCACTGGTATTTGCCGCTTTCTCAGGTTCGCATCAGGATGCGATTGCAAAGGGCATGAAATACAGAGAAACCCATAACTGTGAACAGTGGACAGTACCTTATCTGCCGATTGACCCGGCAGATATTGGAAGACATTATGAGGCGGATGTCATCCGTATCAACAGCCAGTCAGGTAAGGGCGGTGTAGGCTACATTCTGGAACAGTACTATGGACTGAATCTGCCGGCTAAGATGCGAGAGGCTATGGGCTATGCAGCAAAAGCAGCATCGGATGTGAAAGAAAAAGAACTGCATCCGGATGAGATCTTTGAACTGTTCAAGTCCAGATATGAGGGTATTACTTCTCCATTCAATATTACAGAGGTACACTTTAAACAGCATAACGGTATTATTGCGGAAGTAACAGTGGAACACGAAGGCGAAAAGAAAGTGGCAGTAGCTTCCGGAAACGGACGTCTGGATGCAATCAGCAATGCACTGCAGAAGCAGTTCCGCCTGAAGTACCGTCTGGAAACTTATCAGGAACATGCGCTGGAACAGAGTTCCAGTTCCAGAGCGATTGCCTATGTAGGTATTCGTGATGCACAGGAAAAACGATATTGGGGTGCAGGTGTGGATCAGGATATTATCCGTGCATCTTACAATGCGCTGCTTACAGCGATCAATAATATGCTTTCTGATGTAGAATAAAAAATCAGAATCGTTTAAAAAAGACGGCGAAATCCCTTTTCTGACAGGGATTTCGCCGTCTTTTGTCGTAATAAATTGAAAAATAACTACAAAAGTATTACAAAAGTATGAAATAATAATTGACATATTAACAGAACTGAAATAAAATAGAACAAGATGGGAGTATAACTATCAGCAAGAAAGGAAGGAAAAACAGCATATGGAAGTAGAAAGTATACTTCTGGGGATAATGTATCGTACGAGACGTTTGACCAGTCGTGTATATCGGAAACACGTTGCTGTTGTCCGCACCGTATTTCTGCTGGCAATCGTTTTCCTGTGCGCTATGGGGGTAAGCGGGGTAAGCGGGGATCTCATTTCCATAGAGATTGGAAAGGGAACAGGATTGCACGCAGGAACAGGAGAAGTTCTGGCTGCCGAGACAGTAGAGACAGAAGGACTTCAGGCGGGACTGATGGGAGTGGTAAGTGGAGCATTATCCATGAACGCATATTCCCAGGCAGCGAGTGAGATAGACACTGCGAGTGCAAATGAGAACATACTGGTAGGCGCAGCAAGAGCAAGCCGTACGGAGCGTCGTCGGACTAACATGGAAAAAAGTACGCAGTCGGCTCGTAATGTGTTCAGCTATGCCAGACAGGTGGTAGAGAGTAATCAGATGCCTGAGAGTGAGTATTATACATTGTTACAGATTGTGGAGGCGGAAGCTACCGGAGAAGATCTGGAAGGCAAGATGCTGATTGCAAATGTGATTTTAAACCGGGTAAAGGATTCGCGTTTCCCGGCGACGATCGAGGAAGTAGTATGGCAGACCATTGATGGATCTGCACAGTTTCAGCCAACGATTGACGGAAGAATCGGCAGTGTAGAGATTACAGATTCTACGATTCAGGCAGTTGACCGGGTATTGGCAGGAGAAGATCAGTCTCAGGGAGCGTTGTTCTTTATGGCGAGAAATGGTTCTGATTCATCCAGTATCGGCTGGTTTGAGACGAATCTGATTCCGCTGTTTACGCATGGCGGACACGAATATTATACATTATCCCAGAATCAACAGGTATCATAGAAAAAGCAGTCGAAAGACTGCTTTTTCTATGTAAATAGGGATCTGGAATCGCAGATGACGGGCATTGTTAAGCTTCAGACCAGGGTTGCGCGACAAAAAAAGGTGTGCTATACTTGGTAAAAATGTTTGAAAACAGATAAGAAATTGGAAAAGGAACAGGTGAAGAGATGGAAGTATTATATAGAAGTACAAGAAGTCCAAAAGGCACTGTAACAGCATCAGAAGCAATTTTAAAGGGTCTGGCAGACGATGGTGGGTTATTCGTACCGCAGCAGATTCCGCAACTGGATGTGACAATGGAGCAGCTTGCAGGCATGAGTTATCAGGAGACTGCATATGAAGTAATGAAGCTGTTTTTCACAGATTTTACAGAAGAGGAACTGAAGACCTGTATTGCCAGAGCTTATGATGAGAAGTTTGATACCAGAGAGATTGCACCGCTGAAAAAAGAAGATGGTGTATTTTATCTGGAACTGTTCCATGGCGCAACGATTGCATTTAAAGATATGGCACTTTCTATTTTGCCACATCTGCTGACCACTTCCGCAAAGAAGAATCATGTGGAAAATGAGATCGTAATTCTGACTGCCACATCTGGTGATACAGGAAAAGCAGCACTGGCTGGGTTTGCAGATGTTCCAGGCACCAGAATCATTGTATTTTATCCGAAGAACGGTGTGAGTCCGATTCAGGAAAAGCAGATGGTGACTCAGAAAGGAAAGAATACCTATGTAGTAGCGATTCAGGGAAATTTCGATGATGCTCAGACAGGAGTCAAGAAGATATTTGGTGATAAAGAGCTGGCAAAAGAGATGCAGGCGTGCGGATTCCAGTTCTCTTCTGCAAATTCGATCAATATCGGCCGTCTGGTTCCTCAGGTAGTTTATTATGTATATGCTTATGCAAAGCTGAGAGCAGCAGGAGAACTGCAGGAGAATGAACCAATGAATGTTGTGGTTCCGACAGGTAATTTCGGTAACATTCTGGCTGCTTATTATGCAAAGAATATGGGTGTGCCGATTGCAAAGCTGATCTGTGCCTCCAATGACAATAAAGTATTGTATGATTTCTTCCAGACAGGAGAATACAACCGTAACAGAGAGTTTATTCTTACAACATCACCTTCTATGGATATTCTGATTTCCAGTAATCTGGAGCGTCTGATTTATAAGATTGCCGGAGAGGATGCTGTAAAGAATGAAGAAATGATGAATTCTCTGATTACAGAAGGAAAGTACCGGATTACACCGGAAATGAGAGAAAAACTGCAGGATTTTGCAGGTGGCTATGCTACAGAAAAAGAAGTGGCTGATGAGATTGCAAGAGTATATCAGGATACCGGTTACGTAATGGATACCCATACGGCAGTTGCTTCCTGTGTATATCATAAGTATCAGGCAGAGAGCAATGATCAGACAAAGACAGTGATCGCATCTACTGCAAGTCCTTATAAATTCACCAGAAGTGTTATGGAAGCATTGCATAAGGACAGTGGCAGTATGACAGATTTTGAACTGGTAGATGAATTGTCCCGCCTTTCCAAAGTGAAGGTGCCTGCAGCTATAGAGGAGATCCGTACGGCGCCTGTTTTACATGATACGGTGGTAGAGACATCAGAGATGAAGAATACAGTAAAGAAAATTCTTGGGGTAAAATAGGGGGAAAAGAAGATGGATTCTATGTTTTCATTAATGGACCTGATTATCCTGGGATCAGGGGCTTACGTGCTGTACTGCTATTATCTTTTGAAGTTTAAAGGAGAAATAAAAGAAGGAATTCTTCTTCCGAAGGGGACTAATATAAAGAAATGTACAGATAAAGAAGGCTATATCAGTGAAGTAGGGAATAAAGTACTGTTATATGGGATTGCAATTCTGATCTGTGGCGGATTTGGTATACTGGAAACACAGACCGGACTTCTTGGTATGTGGTATCTGGCTGTCATTGCTGCATTTCTGGCATTTACATGCTGGTTTACTCTTGGAATGAAAAAAGCAGCAGAAAAGTACTGGCCGGCAGCACATAAAAAGGCAACCGGAAAAAAGAAATAAAAATTAAGGAACAGAAATGAAACGGATATTGATGAGATCCTCCATGCATCCGCTGGAAGCAATCAGTGCTGGAGAAGCGATTACCCGGGATGTCATGAATGGGAATACAGGAAATATGATTTTTGCTCACAGCATAGCAAGAGCACTGATGCAGGAAGATACTGTGCTTGATGTGACAAAAACAAAGAAAAATTTTTCCAGAGCAGAGGTGGAGAAGATCAATGCGGAGTATGATTGCTTTGTCATTCCGCTTGCCAATGCATTTCGACCTGATTTTCAGGACGATCTGGATTTTATGACCAGACTGATCAAAAAGTTAAAAATTCCCTGTATTGTAATCGGGGTAGGTGTGCAGGCTAAGATTGATGAAAGCGTGACGAAAAAGTTCGATTTTGATGATGCTTCCACCAGATTTATCAAAGCGGTGCTGGAAAAGTCAGCCATGCTTGGCGTGCGTGGTGAAATTACAGCAGAATACATGAAAAAGCTGGGATTTCGGGAAGAAAAGGATTTTACAGTGATTGGATGTCCGTCCATGTATCTGCATGGCGACACGGTTCCATTGAAGACACCGGTAGATCTGACACCACAGTCTAAGGTCAGCGTGAACCGGAAGATTAATATTCCGGCAAAGCTGCATCAGTTCATCTATGATTCCAGTCAGCTCTTTGAGGATGCTATGTTTGTGCCGCAGGGAATCGATGATTTACTGTTGTTGTATGCAGGAAGGTTCATTGACCGCACAAAATATCCGAAGATGCATAAGACCTATCCGTGGAAGATGGACAGTGAGATCTGTGGAAGTGGGCATGAGATAGGATTTACCAATGTGCCGTCCTGGATGGACTTTCTGTCGCAGCGTGATTTTTCCTTTGGATCCAGAATTCACGGGAATATTACAGCGGTAATGTCAGGGACTCCGGCATATATTTTTGCACCGGATTCCAGAATTCTGGAATTGGCCAGATATCATAATATTCAACATATGCCTGCAAAAGACATTACAGAAAAGACGAATATTTTTGATGTTTATGAAAAAGCAGATTTTACCAGTGTACAGAATGGACATAAAGAGCGTTTTTATCATTATCTGGATTTCCTGGAAGCAAATGGACTGGACCATGCATTTGGAGCGGACAGGACTGACTGCAGGACTGCTTTTGATGAACAACTGGGGGCACTGACTTTCCCTGGAGGCGTGACAGCACTGAATCTTCAGGATCTGAAGGAGCAGTCAGACAGGATGTATATTTATTATAAGCATATTATGGATCAATATGGTTCCATTCACAATCTGGAACGTTATGCAAAGATCGAAAAGGCATTGCTTTCGTTTCTGAATAAGACGCCAAAGGGTCTGAAGCAGACAATCAAAAAGTCCATGAAGCGGATTACAGATTAAAGGTATGGATTCAGTCGGGGATTGTTTTCCGTGCTTGACTTTTTGACATGGGAATGCGATAATGAATGAGAAATGAATCACAAAGAAGTTGACCATTTGCCTGGGATGTTCGACAACTTCTACTGTTTTGAACCTACATTACTTTAAACGGGATTCTTATATTGCCAATTGGATGTCAGGCCCCCATTTGTCAGGGGAAGGCAGAAGAGCGGTTGCGGTTACCCACCTAGCTTCGCTAGGAGTCAAAAGGTAGGAACCGGCATTTTGGGTATAAGAAAAGGACCTCAGGGTCCTTTTTCATTATTTACGCGAGCAACGAGCCAAAGTCCGTGCTTGAACGAGACCTTGGCGACTGCCGCGATAACTTGAGAAACTCGCAGAGCGTGATACTCATAGTTGTTAGCAAAAGGAGATTGGGGAAGATGGGAATGAAGATAAGTGATTTTGGAAAGCTGTCAGATGGACGAGAAGCAAAGCTGGTGACGATTGCCAATCAGAATGGAATGTCTATTGAGGTGACAAATTATGGTGCAACTCTCGTAGGAGCAGTAGTTCCGGATAAAAACGGAAGACATGATGATGTAATTCTTGGTTATGCCGATGTGACGGATTATGCACGGAATGGCGGATTTTTAGGAGCCTGCATCGGCAGAAGTGGCAACCGTATTGGTGGAGCAACTTTTGAGATTCATGGTGTGACTTATCATCTGGATCAGAATGAGAATAAGAATAATCTTCATAGCGGCAATCATGGATACGATTCTGTGATCTGGGATATGAAGACAGACGAAGCAGCATCTTCCGTGACATTTTCCAGAGTCAGCCCGGATATGGAACAGGGATATCCAGGAACTTTCACAGTGTCTGTTACCTATACACTGACGGACGACAATGAAATTAAGATTCATTATGAAGGAAAGTCAGATAAGGATACGATTGCCAATATGACCAATCATTCCTATTTTAATCTGGAAGGCCATGATCATGGCAGCATTCTGGATCACATTCTGTGGATTGATGCAGATGGATATACGGAGATCGATGAAGAATCCATCCCGACTGGAGTGATCGGATCAGTGGAAGGTACTCCGTTTGATTTTCGTGTGGCAAAGCCAGTGGGACAGGATATTGAAAAAGATAACGAGCAGTTGAAAATGGGTGGCGGATATGACCACAACTATGCATTAAAGCCGGATGGAACTGTGAAAAAGGTCGCAGAAGTAAAAGCTCCGGTCAGCGGAAGAAAGATGGAAGTCTTTACGGACTGTGTAGGCGTACAGTTCTATTCCGGTAACTTTATTGAGAACACCTGGATTGGAAAAGATGGAAAGGCTTATCAGAAGAGAGGTGGACTTTGCCTGGAAACTCAGTTCTTCCCAGATGCTATCCATCATGAGAATTTTGCATCTCCGATTCTGAAAGCAGGAGATACGTATTCTACTACAACGATTTATAAATTCAGTGCAGAATAAGCGGTAAGCATAAATCAGAAACAGAGACATAGGATAAAAGAAACGGATACAGCTGGTATACCGTTTCTTTTTTTCAGGGAGAAAAAGACAAATATGAAAAAAATAACAATATTGGCTGGCTTATTGTTCCTGACTCTTTTCTGGGGAATGGCAGAACTGAGGTATGGGAATCATACAAAAGGATGGATAAATCCGGATTCTTTACCACGACAGAAAAATGAAGAAATGCAGATCACAGATCATAAAGACAGAGAAATTCGTGTGCTTCTGAAAAATGACGGGTATGCATCGGAATATCACTCGGATATCTGTTTCACTTGTGATGGTGAGTATGAGATATGCAAAAAAGAGGAACAAAGCCGGTATCAGGCGGGAGAATGGCTTCGTATTACGCCTCAGAGCAGTCTGTTTGCAAAAGAAGACAGGATTTTGGTCGATTCGGAAGAAGGGGTTTTTTATTTTCCGGAACTTGTACGTGCAGAGGAAGGGGTGGGATATGAAGGAAGCCTGGAAATTCGAAAGACAGATCGGGGACTTCTGGTGGTGAATGTGCTGCCGCTGGAAGCATATCTTTGCGGAGTCTTACCAAGTGAGATGTCAGCTTCTTTTCCAATGGAAGCACTGAAAGCACAGGCAGTCTGCGCCAGAACTTACGCTTTGCAGCAGAAGGAGGAAGGACGTGCAAAAGAATATGGAGCGGATCTGGATGACAGTACTTCCTATCAGGTTTATAATAATCGCTGCCACAGTAAAGAAACGGACAAGGCTGTTAAAGAGACAGCAGAACTGGTGATGAAACAGGGGAACTGTCTGGCAGATGCCCGGTATTATTCCACTTCCTGTGGGCTGGATTTGCAAATGGACCTGTCAGAAGACAGTGTGTTTGCAGCTTTTTTACAGGAAGATCAGATTCGTTCTGTGGAGGCAGAAGAACCATTCTTTCGATGGAAGGGAAGCATCAGTCTGATAGATTTGCAGGAAAAAACCGAATGGAAAACGGTAGATAAGCTGCATGTGGCAGAAAGAAATGCAAAAGGTGCGGTAACCTGTCTGGAGATAACAGGGCAAAAGAAAAGTGGAGAATTGGAAAAAGTGACGGAGAGGATAGAAGGGGAATACCAGATTCGCCAGTTTCTGGCGCAGGCAGATCGGATACTTACTTTGCAGGATGGAAGTACACGGAAAGGATGGCAGTTGCTGCCAAGTGCTTTTTTTTATCTGCAGCCTGTGACAGAAGGAGGTATTCTTACTGGATATGAGATTTGTGGAGGCGGCTATGGCCATGGAGAAGGAATGAGTCAGAATGGCGCCAGGAATATGGCAGAGCAAGGGGAAAACTATGAGGAAATTCTGAAGAACTATTATGGTGAGATCAGAATCGTCAGATATAGTTCATGAATAGTCTGTTTCATATCTGCGACAGTCAGAATCACAGATGAGTGCCATTGCACAACAGGACAAAACATGATATGATAAAAAAATCAAACATACCGATCTGAAAGAGGATATTATGATAACAGTCGCAAAGATCAGAGAAATCGTGCTGCGATTTATGAAAAAAATGAAAAAAGACCGGGTAAGTGCTGCAGCGGCAGAATCTGCATTTTTTGTAATTATGGGTTTTGTACCTTTTTTTATGCTTTTATTGACAATGCTTCAGTATACCGAATTGTCACCGGAGATGGTGATGTCTATTCTGGTGGATATGCTGCCGGCCAGCTTCTATGATCTGATAGCAGACATTGTGAAAGATCTGTTTACCCAGTCTACAGCGTTGATGTCCGGAACCGTGATAGCAGCGGTCTGGGCTACCAGCCGAAGTGTGCTGGCAATCACGAATGGCCTGAATTCTGTGAGGAATGTAGGAGAGAACCGGAATTATATTTACATGAGAATGCGATCCGGTATTTATATTGTATTTCTGGTGATTGCCATTTTTATATCTATTGTAGTGCTGTTATTTGGTAACTGGATTCAGGACCGGTTGCTACAGTATATACCGGTACTGGGGGAACTGACAGGTTTGATTATCAGTTTTCGGGCGGTGGCATCCCTAAGCGTTCTGTCATTGATCTTCCTGTCCATGTACACGGCGCTGCCAAACTGCAAGATGTCTCCGATTCGACAGATACCGGGCGCCGTTTTTACGGCTGCGGCATGGTCGATTCTGTCTTATGGATTTTCTATTTATTTCAGTTATTTTGCTCAGGGTAACAGAGTCAGCGTATACGGAAGTCTGACGACGGTGGCGATGATGATGCTATGGCTGTATTTTTGTATGTGGCTGCTGTTTCTGGGAGCAGAAGTAAACTGTTATCTGGAATATCCGGATTCTTTTATCGATCAGATGGAGTAAGGGCGGATGAGATAAGAGGATTTTCTGCTTGACAAAGAAGAAAGAACAGGTATAGAATAATCTGAGATATTGATAAAAACAAAAGGCTATGAAAGTGTTCAGTAGAATCTTATTTTCCGACAGAGAGAGGCAGTCATCGGCTGGAAGCTGACTCAGGTTCAGATAAGATGTTGAATTTCACACCGGAGCTGCACTCCTGAAGCATAGAGTAGGGAGTGACGTATGTGCACGTTACGCATACCGAGTGCCTGTCGGATGGACAGGAATCAGGGTGGTACCACGGATCATACAGCTTCGTCCCTATTGGGGACGGAGCTTTTTTGATATAGAGAACAGTTTCTATATCGCAGGAAAGGAGAAGGAAAATGAAAGATAAACTGCAGGCGATCAGAGAAGAAGCCATGAGACAGATTGAACAGTCTGATGCACTGGAAAAATTAAACGATGTAAGAGTAGCATTTCTCGGAAAAAAAGGAGAACTGACTGCTGTATTAAAAAGTATGAAAGATGTTGCTCCGGAGGATCGTCCAAAGGTTGGACAGATGGTAAATGAAACCAGAGCAGCGATTGAAGAAGTTTTGGATGAAACAAAGAAGAAACTGGAAGCAAAGGCAAGAGAAGCACAGCTGAAGGCTGAAGTTATCGATGTGACACTTCCGGCAAAGAAAAACAATGTAGGACACAGACATCCAAATACCATTGCACTGGAAGAAGTAGAACGTATCTTCATCGGTATGGGCTATGAAGTCGTGGAGGGGCCGGAAGTAGAATACGATGAATACAATTTCGAAAAATTGAATATTCCTGCAAATCACCCTGCAAAAGATGAACAGGATACTTTCTATATTAATAAGGAGATCGTACTGAGAACACAGACCTCTCCGGTACAGGCACGTATCATGGAAAAAGGAGAGCTGCCAATTCGTATGATCGCTCCGGGACGTGTATTTCGTTCTGACGAGGTAGATGCGACTCATTCACCATCTTTCCATCAGATTGAAGGTCTGGTAATAGATAAGAACATTACCTTTGCTGATCTGAAGGGAACATTGGAAGAATTTGCAAAAGAATTATTCGGACCGGAGACAAAGACGAAGTTCCGTCCTCATCATTTTCCATTCACAGAACCAAGTGCCGAAGTGGATGTAAGCTGTTTCAAATGTGGCGGAAAAGGATGCCGTTTCTGCAAAGGTTCCGGATGGATTGAGATTCTGGGCTGTGGTATGGTGCATCCACATGTGCTGGAAATGTGTGGTATTGATCCGAACAAATATACAGGCTTTGCTTTTGGAGTAGGACTTGAACGTATTGCACTTCTGAAATATGAAATTGATGACATGAGACTGCTGTATGAAAACGATATCCGTTTCCTGAAACAGTTCTAGAGAAAGATTAGAGATCGAAAGGGGATTATTATGAATACTTCATTATCTTGGATCAAAGCGTATGTTCCGGAACTGGACTGTACTGCGCAGGAATATACGGATGCCATGACATTATCAGGTACAAAAGTAGAAGGATTTGAAAAACTGGACAAGAATCTGGATAAGATCGTAATCGGCCAGATTGAGAAGATCGAAAGACATCCGGATGCAGATAAGCTGATTATCTGTCAGGTAAATGTCGGTACAGAAACGATTCAGATCGTAACCGGTGCTCCGAATGTAAAAGAAGGAGATAAGGTACCGGTTGTTCTGGACGGAGGAAAAGTTGCCGGAGGCCATGATGGAAAAGTGGCAGAGGAAGGTATCAAAATCAAAAAAGGAAAACTGCGTGGAATAGAATCCTATGGTATGATGTGTTCCATCGAGGAACTTGGTTCTTCCCGTGAATTTTATCCGGAAGCACCGGAATACGGCATTTATATTTTCCCGGAAGATGCCGTAGTCGGGGAAAGTGCGGTAAAAGCACTGGGACTGGACGATGTGGTCTTTGAATATGAGATTACATCTAACCGTGTAGACTGTTACAGTGTGGTAGGAATTGCCAGAGAAGCGGCTGCTACTTTTCGTAAACCATTCTGTCCTCCAGTTGTCACTGCAACAGGAAACAATGAGGATGTACATGATTATGTAAAAGTAACGGTGCAGGATCCGGATCTTTGTCCGCGTTATACTGCCAGAGTTGTAAAAAATATTAGGATTGCTCCTTCGCCGGTATGGATGCAGAGAAGACTGGCATCCTGTGGCATACGTCCGATCAATAATATCGTTGATATTACGAACTATGTAATGGAAGAATATGGTCAGCCGATGCATGCTTATGATTATGATACGATTGCAGGCCATGAAATTATAGTAAGAAGAGCTGAAAAAGACGAGAAGTTTGTGACACTGGATGGCCAGGAACGTACCATGGATGAAAATGTTCTGATGATCTGTGACGGAGAAAAAGCAATTGGTATTGCAGGTATCATGGGCGGAGAGAATTCCATGATTACCGATGATGTAAAGACTATGTTGTTTGAAGCGGCTTGCTTTGACGGAACCAATATCCGTCTTTCTTCCAAGAGAATTGGACTTCGTACTGACGCATCCGGTAAATTTGAAAAAGGATTGGATCCGAATAGTGCTCAGGCAGCCATTGACCGTGCCTGCCAGCTGATAGAAGAATTCGGCGCAGGTGAAGTGGTTGGAGGCATGGCAGATGTTTACAGCAAAAAGAAGGAGCCTGTTCGTGTGGCTTTTGAACCGGAGAAAATCAATGCACTTCTTGGAACCGATATTTCCAAAGAAGATATGCTGAAATATTTTGAAAAGATTGAGCTGGCTTATGATGAAGCTGCAAATGAAATAGTGGCACCGACATTCCGTCATGATATTTTCCGTACAGCAGATCTGGCAGAGGAAGTGGCAAGATTTTATGGATACGATAATATTCCAACTACACTTCCAAGGGGAGAAGCAACAACAGGTAAACTGCCATTCTATCTGAGGGTGGAAGAAACAGCCAGAGATATTGCTGAATTCTGTGGATTTTCACAGGGATATTCTTACTCATTTGAAAGCCCGAAGGTATTTGACAAATTATTGATTCCACAGGATGATCAGCTTCGTCAGGCAATCAGTATCTCTAATCCGCTGGGAGAAGATTTCAGTATTATGAGAACGATTTCTCTGAATGGAATGCTGAATTCACTGGCATTTAACTACAATCACAGAAATAAAAATGTGAAATTATATGAACTGGGTAATATATATCTTCCAAAGGCACTTCCGCTCACAGAGCTTCCGGATGAGAGAATGCAGTTTACCCTTGGTATGTATGGAGAAGGCGACTTCTTTACCATGAAGGGCGTCGTGGAAGAGTTCTTCGAAAAAGTAGGACTTCGCAAACCTGCTAAATATGATCCGAATGCAGGAAAGCCATATCTGCATCCTGGACGCCAGGCAAACATTATCTATGAAGGAACCGTAGTTGGTTACATCGGTGAAGTGCATCCGGCAGTAGCAGACAATTATGGCATCGGAGAAAGAGCATATGTGGCTGTGCTGGATATGAAGAATGTGGTAGCGTTTGCAACCTATGACCGTAAGTTTGAAGGAATTGCAAGATTCCCGGCTGTTACCCGTGACCTGAGTATGGTAGTGCCAAAGCAGATTCTGGCAGGACAGATCGAAGAAATGATTGCTCAGCGTGGTGGAAAACATCTGGAAAGCTATCATCTGTTTGACCTGTATGAGGGTGCACAGATCGAAAAGGGTTATAAGTCCATGGCATATTCTATTACATTCCGTGCAAAAGACAAAACACTGGAAGAAAGTGATATTGCATCTGCCATGAAAAAGATATTAAATGGCCTGGAATCTATGGGTATTGTACTGAGACAGTAGCAATGATAAGAGAATGCCTGATTTTGCAGACTGTAAAGAAACAACGGGCATATGACTGACAACAAAAAAGAGAAAGATTCCGCCGGTATTTTACAAAAAATGCCGGCGGTACTTGCGTTTTCAGAGAAAATTCTTTATGATAGCAGATGTGAATGTAAAAGAATGGATTCCTGAAAAGAAATAAGAGGTACAGAAGATGAAATTATATATTCTTCGTCACGGAGAAACTGACTGGAATAAAAAAAGACTGCTACAGGGAAAAAGTAATGTCCCGCTAAATGAGAAAGGCAGGAAACTGGCAAAAGCTTCCGCAGAAGGAATGAAGGACATTCCGTTTGATCTGGTGTTTTCCAGTCCTCTTGACCGTGCAAAAGAGACTGCGCAGTTGGTATTAGGAGGCAGAGAGCTTCCATTTATACTGGATAAGCGAATTGAAGAGATTGGATTTGGCGTGATGGAAGGCCAGGCCTGGAGAAAAACGGAAGATTTTCAGGGAGATGAGAATATTTACTGCTTTTTTAATCATCCTGACCAGTATGTGCCGCCTGCAGGAGCGGAGAGCCTGACGGATCTGGCAAAACGATGCGCAGATTTTATGAAAGATATCTGTCACAGGCCGGAACTGGAAGAGAAGACCATTCTGATTGCCACGCACGGAGCTGCAACCAGAGGACTGCTGAACAGTCTCAGGGACTGGAAACTGGAAGATTTCTGGGGTGGAAGAGTGGCTCCAAACTGTGGTGTGGCTATTGTGGAAAGTCATCATGGCCAGGCGAAGCTGATAGAAGAAAACAAGATTTATTATGATGAGAAGGAGTGTTTATGAAAACATCAGATTTTTACTTTGATTTACCGCAGGAACTGATCGCACAGGATCCGCTGGAAGATCGTTCCTCATCAAGACTGTTGGTTTTGGATCGGGAAACAGGAAAGACAGAACATCATATTTTTAAAGATGTGATTGATTATCTGAATCCGGGAGACTGTCTGGTGGTGAATAATACAAAGGTTATCCCTGCCCGCCTGTTTGGAAGTAAAGAGGGAACCGAAGCGAAGATAGAGATATTATTATTAAAGAGAAAAGAAAATGATGTATGGGAGACGCTGGTGAAGCCTGGAAAAAAAGCAAAGTCTGGAACCAGAATCTCTTTTGGTGACGGACTTCTGACCGGAGAAGTCATTGATGTAGTAGAAGAAGGAAACCGTCTGATCAAATTTACATATGATGGTATTTTTGAAGAAATTCTGGATCAGCTTGGACAGATGCCTCTGCCACCATACATTACACATCAGTTAAAAGATAAGAACCGTTATCAGACGGTATATGCAAAGCATGACGGGTCTGCTGCCGCACCGACTGCAGGGCTGCATTTTACTCCGGAACTGCTGGAGGCCATCAAAGCTAAAGGGGTAAACGTGGCACATGTGACACTTCATGTGGGACTTGGAACGTTCCGTCCGGTAAAAGTAGAGGATGTGGCCAGCCATCATATGCATTCGGAATTTTATATTGTGGAAGAGGATCAGGCGAAGCTGATTAATGAGACAAAGCTAAGAGGCGGTAAGATCGTATCTGTAGGAACAACCAGTTGTCGTACATTGGAATCTGCCACAGATGAACAGGGAGTTCTCCATGCAGGAAGCGGCTGGACAGATATCTTTATCTATCCTGGATACCAGTTTAAGATGATCGACCGGCTGATTACGAATTTTCATCTGCCAGAGTCTACGCTGCTGATGCTGGTATCTGCGCTGGCAGGAAAGGAACATATCATGGCAGCTTATGAAGAGGCGGTAAAAGAAAAGTATCGTTTCTTTTCTTTCGGTGATGCGATGATGATTTTGTAATACAGGAGATGTGCCAGATTAGAAAAAGCCAGAAGGTGGTATATCCTCTGGCTTTTTCTTTTTCTACTGTATCAGGTGTTCCAGTGTCTGATAGAAACCTGGATAGCTGATTTTTACACATTCAGCTCCTTTTATGATCGTATCACCTTCTGCGCCCAGAGCAGCAATGGCAAAGCTCATGGCAATTCGATGATCTAGATGACTGTCTATGACAGCAGCGTGAAGAGGATAACCTCCTTCAATGATCATGCCATCGTCGGTGGCTTCGATATGGGCACCCATGGCTTTTAAATTTGTGACAACCGTATCAATGCGATTGCTTTCTTTTACTTTTAGTTCCTGTGCATCTTTAATCACTGTGGTGCCGTCTGCAAAACAGGCCAGCACAGCAATCATTGGGATTTCGTCGATCAGAGTCGGAATGATTTCACCTCCGATGGTGACGCCCTTCAGATGACTGGTGCGGACAAGAAGATCACAGGTAGGTTCGCCGCCGCTGAGTTTTTTATTCAGCATTGTAATGTCTCCGTTCATTTCTTTTGCGACCCGCAACATACCATCTCTGGTAGGGTTGACTCCCACATTTTTAATGAGAATTTCCGAACCTGGAATCATCATACCTGCGGCAAGGAAGTAAGCAGCAGATGAGATGTCACCAGGAACTTCAATTTTCATTCCGGTCAGCTTTGGCTCCGGTTCAATGGTTGCAGTAGTGCCGGAAGAAGTGATATGGGCACCGAATCCGGTCAGCATCAGTTCTGTGTGATTGCGGGAAAGAACCGGTTCCATAACACTGGTTGGAGCATCGGCATAAAGGCCGGCCAGAAGCACGCAGGATTTTACCTGAGCAGAAGCTACCGGTGACTGATAGGTTATGCCATGAAGATGACGGCCACTGATACGTAAAGGTGCACAGCCATTTTCCTTCAGACTGGTAATATCAGCTCCCATCATAGAAAGTGGTGCGATAATGCGGTTCATAGGACGGGTCTGAATAGAAGCATCCCCGTTTAAAACCGTGGTAAAAGACTGACCGGCCAGAATACCGGAAATCAGGCGGGTAGTGGTACCGCTGTTTCCGGTATCCAGTGTATTTGAAGATGCAGTAAGACCGTGCAGACCTTTTCCGTGAATCAGAATCCGTTCAGAAGTGTTTTCAATATCAATTCCAAGTTTCCGAAAGCATGAGATCGTAGACAGGCAGTCAGCTCCCTGTAAAAAATTAGTTACTTCGGTAGTTCCTTCTGCCAGAGAACCAAACATGACAGCACGGTGTGAAATGGATTTATCACCTGGAATGGTCACTTCGCCTTTTAATGAATTTACTTTTGAAAAAATCATAATTATCCTCGTTTCAATAAAATTGCAGTTCAGGGTATCAGAATTTCCAGGCAGATCGGTTATACATCATATACTGTATAGCGGTATCTGCGCAGTTCGTTTATGGCATGTTCTTTTGATTCTGCATCATAGAATTCTACCATAAGTACGGCATCCTCAAATTCGCGGTTATGTACAATGCCAATATTTTTAATAGTAATACCACGGCTTGCAAGAATCGTTGAGAGGATGGCAATTCCACCAGCCTCATCCACCAGATCACAATATAAACGGTGGCTTTTCTTAATCGGTCCGGCAGACAGATCAGAGAAAGAATTTCGGTAATCTCTGGATTCTTGGAAGAGCGTATGGATGGCAGGACCGTTTTTCTGTTCCAGGGCACCACGTATGTCTTCCAGATTGTGAATATAATCATTCAAAACTTTCAGAATATTCTCAGAGTTAGTCATACAGATCTGCTCCCACATTTCAGGAGATGAGGAAGCAATACGGGTGATATCCTTAAAGCCACCGGCAGCCACCAGACGCATGGTTTCGGAAGGAGTATCCTCATCATGCACAAGATTGACCAGAGCAGCTGCAATCAGATGTGGCAGATGGCTGATAGCACCTGTGACAAAATCATGCTCATGGTAATCGAGAACCAGAGGAAGTGCCTTCAGGCTGCGTACCAGCTCTACATAATCATCTACAGCGCTCTGAGGTACCAGAGAAGCCGGTGTGATAATATAGTAAGCATTTTCCAGAAGATGTCGTTTGGCATTGGCAATGCCTGTTTTTTCAGAACCGGCCATTGGATGACCGCCGATAAACTGGCGCTCCAGACCGAGCTCAATAATATGTGTATGGATATCTGTTTTGGTGCTTCCTACGTCTGTGAGAATACAGTCAGGATTCATGACAGATTTCAGCGTTTTCAGATAAGAAGCGTTGGCTTCCACCGGTGCACATAAGAAGATGTAGTCGCAGTCGCTGAAACGCATATCCACCTGATCACAGGCGGCATCGATGATCTGTTCGCTCAATGCATAATGTATGGTAGACTGACTTCTGGTATGGGCGATGATTCGTGTATCCGGATAGTAGTGGCGGATTGCTTTGGCGATAGATCCGCCGATCAGTCCCAGGCCTATAAAGCCAACGGTAAATGGTTGTTGTTTCATGAAAAATCGTTCCTTTTCTTTCATAATAATATCTTTCCCTATTCTACTATTTTCTCTGTTCGTATGTCAACGATTTTGCGCTTTAAAGTGTAAAAATATTTACCGCAATAAGATATGAAAAAAAACAGAAAGCAGCAGTCTGTTCAAAAAGAATCTCTGATGCATCGAACATAAATTGTGTGAATTGCATACAAAATATAGAAAATATTCACATAGTTGTTGAAAAAATAAAAAAATAATATAGTAAAAATGAATAAATTACTTGAAAATTACAAAAATATTTAGTAAAATATACCCATGGTGCTGAAAGGCATAATTAATTCTTCATAGTGAGATGTTTTACATCTCAATAAACTAGAATTGGAGGAAGGCATATGAAGGTTTATACAACAGACAGGATCCGTAACGTGGTAATTTTAGGACATGGCGGTTCAGGAAAGACAAGTTTGGTAGAAGCAATGGCTTACTTATCGGGAGTGACCAGCAGAATGGGAAGCGTTTCCGAAGGAAATACAGTAAGTGATTATGATAAAGAAGAGATTAAGAGAAAATTTTCAATAAATACAACCGTAATGCCGATTATCTGGGGTGATATCAAGGTAAATGTACTGGATACACCGGGATACTTTGATTTTGTTGGAGAAGCAGAAGAAGCTGCTGCAGCAGCAGATGCGGCAGTGATCGTGATCAATGGTAAGAGCGGAGTAGAAGTAGGTACACAGAAGGCATGGGAATTATGTGAAAAGTATAAGCTGCCTCGTATGTTCTTTGTATCCAATATGGATGTGGACAATGCCAGCTTCCGCCAGGTTGTGGAAGACCTGACCGAATTATATGGTAAGAAGATTGCTCCGATACATCTTCCGATTCGTGAGAATGAGAGATTTGTCGGATATGTAAATGTAGTAAGACAGGAAGGAAGACGCTGGCTGGAAAAAGGCGAGAAAGAGCCGTGTGATATTCCGGATTATTCTATGGAATATCTGGAAAAATACAGAGAGAATCTTTTGGAAGCAGTTGCAGAGACATCAGAAGAATTTATGGATCGTTACTTTGCAGGTGAGACATTCTCTCCGGCAGAGATTATGGCAGCACTGACGATGAATGTAGAGGATGGTTCCATCGTTCCGGTGGCAATGGGATCACCGGTGAATTTCCAGGGAGTTATCAATCTGCTGGATGATATTGTGCAGTACTTCCCAAGTCCGGATAAGAGAAAGATCGCAGGTATCAATATGAAGACCAGCGAAATTTATGAGGCAAATTATGACTTTGCAAAAGCAAAATCTGCATTTGTATTTAAGACTATCGTGGATCCGTTTATCGGAAAGTATTCACTGGTAAAAGTGGCATCCGGTGTTATCAAGAATGATGATCAGCTTTACAATGTAAACAGAGATGAAGAAGTAAAACTGAATAAGCTGTATGTAATGGAAGGAAGCAAGCCAATCGAAGTTCCGGAACTTCATGCAGGAGATATCGGAGCAATCGGCAAGTTGAATGTTACCAGAACAGGTGATTCACTGGCTACCAAGAATACACCGATTCAGTATGCAGGTATAGACACTTCTACTCCTTATACATATAAGAGATATTTCGCAAAGAATAAGGGAGAGGAAGATAAAGTGGCTCAGGCACTTTCTAAAATGATGCTGGAAGACCTGACTATGAAGGCTGTGAATGATGCTGAGAACAGACAGACTCTGATCTATGGTATGGGTGATCAGCACATCGATATTATTGCAAGCAAGCTTCTTGGCAAATATAAAGTTGAGATTGATCTGGAAAGACCGAAGGTAGCATTCCGTGAAACAATCCGCAAGAGTTCCGATGTGGAAGCAAAATATAAGAAGCAGTCTGGCGGTCATGGCCAGTATGGACATGTGAAGATGAGATTTGCTAATTCCGGAGACATGGAGACACCATATATCTTTGAACAGGAAGTCGTAGGTGGTGCTGTTCCGAAAAATTACTTCCCGGCAGTAGAAAAAGGTATTCAGGAATCTGTTCAGAGAGGTCCGCTGGCAGCTTATCCGGTTGTTGGTGTAAAAGCAACTCTGTATGATGGATCTTATCATCCGGTGGATTCTTCTGAAATGGCATTTAAGACCGCTGCAATGCAGGCATTTAAGAAGGGCTTCATGGAAGCATCACCTGTTCTTTTAGAGCCGATCGCTTCCCTGAAAGTTACAGTTCCGGATAAATTTACCGGTGATGTTATGGGAGATCTGAATAAACGAAGAGGCCGTGTACTTGGAATGAATCCAGATCATAAGGGTAACCAGATTGTGGAAGCTGATATTCCGATGATGGAACTTTACGGATATTCTACACAGCTTCGTTCCATGACAGGAGGCGCAGGTACTTTTGCATATGAATTTGCAAGATATGAACAGGCACCGTCCGATATTCAGGCAAAAGAAGTGGAAGCGAGAGCTGGTAAAGTAAAATCAATGGAGGAATAAAGAAAACGGATACAGGATGATATCCTGATTTCAAAGTAAAAGTCATAATTCCCAAAAGAAGTAAAACTCCGCAGTACGATGATGCTGCGGAGTTTTGTTGTGACAGCCGAATTCCTACAGAAAAATGCATAGATTTTCCAGTGCAGATAGGGTAAAATAGATAAAATAGAAACAGGGAAGGAAAGCGAATATGATGCAGGGGATAAAGGCGATAGCGGTGGCAGCGATGCTGGCATTTCATGGAGCAGCAGGCGGCACCGTTTATCATGAAGCACTGACAGCAGAGGCGGACCAGAAAAAAGTTGTAAATCCTTATGAAAAGGGTGGCACTTATGAGCATATGAAAATAGTATATAAGTTCGGCAAAAGAAGAGTCGTACTGACAGCAGAAGATGTTACGGACTGGGTAAGATACTGGCCGGATGGTCACTGGGATATTGATGATGACCGGATTGCGGAATATGTGGAAGGTCTTCAGAAGCATTTTGATACATGGAATCGTACAAAAGTATTTGAAACGACAGGAAAAAAGACGATCCGTTTAAAGGGAGATTATGGATGGAAGCTGGACAGAGAGAAAGAAGTGAAGGAGATTTCCAAACTGCTTCGAAGAAACGGAACCACGATACATCCTCTTCACTTTCTGACGGAAGCAGCATCTCGTGACAATTCTGTCAGAGATTATGGAGATTCCTATGTAGAAATCGATCTGAGCCGTCAGGTACTGTGGCTGTATGAACATGGAAAAGTGACGTTACGTACCGATATTGTATCCGGAATGATGAATACGAGCCGTCAGACTCCCGGAGGTATCTTTTGCGTGAAGTATAAGCAGTCGCCAGCAGTTCTGAAAGGAGCAGATTACCAGACACCTGTGTCATTCTGGATGCCGTTTAACAGGGGGATTGGCCTGCATGATGCTACATGGCAGCCGAGTTTTGGAGGAGATGCCTGTTATACAAGGGGATCTCACGGATGCATTAATCTGCCTTATGATAAGGCGGAAATATTATATGAAAAGATTGGGAAAGGATTTCCGGTGATTTGTTATTATTCCAACCCGGAAGATGAGTGAGTATGAATCAATATGATGTAGCACCGCTGGAGGGCATTACTGGTTATGTGTTCAGGAATGTCCATCATCGGTATTTTCCGGGAGTGCGTAAATATTATATTCCGTTTATTGAACCAAAACCGAAGGCGAAGAAGATTTTTACCGGAAGAGAAATGGGAGATATTCTGCCGGAGCATAATGAGGGAATTCCGGTAGTGCCGCAGATTCTGACAAATAAATGGGAAGATTTTCTGTGGACGGCAGAACATCTGAAGAATTATGGTTACACCGAGGTGAACTGGAATGTGGGATGTCCTGCAAAGACGGTGGTATCGAAAAACCGTGGATCCGGTTTTCTGGCATTTCCAGACGAAATAGATGAATTTCTTTGTCGGGTATTTGAAAAAACGAACCTGAAGATATCGGTAAAGACAAGAATCGGGAAGGAGGATCCGGAAGAGTTTGACAGACTTCTGGAGATCTATGAGAAGTATCCATTGGAAGAACTGGTAGTTCATCCAAGAACCCAGAAAGATTTTTATGGGAATATACCGAATCTGGAAGTGTTTGCCAAAGCGGCAGCATGTCGGAAATTCCCGGTTGTATATAATGGAGACATTACGGATCGGCAAGATCTGGAAAGGATTCAGATGCGTTTCCCGGATATTACATGTTATATGATGGGAAGAGGAGTATTGCGCAATCCGCAGCTGACAGAGAATCTGCAGAAGAATACATTGCCGGATAAACAAAAGATATGGAACTTTATGAAAGAACTGGAAGAGTCCTATAGCACAGAACTGTCCGGGGAGACAGTGGTACTTTTTAAAATGAAAGAGATCTGGAGCTATATGATTAAACTGTTTGAAGATCCGGGGAAACTGTCCGGAAAACTGAAAAAAGCAAAGCGCCTTTCTGATTATGAACTGGCAGCAAAAAGTATTTTTGAGGAATGCCAGATCAAAGAACAGCATACAGAACTTTGATTTTGGCAGGAGGGTAAAGGATTTATGATTTCCATTCAGATTTCAGATGTAAAAGTATTTATGAATAAATTATTCCTGACAGAATATTTTGACGCGTTTCTTCTTTCTGAAGCAAATTTTGTGACATTTAACACTTTTCATATTGATGGAACACTTCAGCATGCTTATTATTCCAGTGAAGAACAGGAGGAATACGGTATGAGTCAGATGAAGTATTCCAGATGGAAACAGGTACGTCCTTTTGCGTTAAGTCTGATTAAAGGGACGCATACCCCGCTGGAATTTAAAATTGTGTTCCGGCTATCCCAGTCTAATGTGAAAAAGCTGCTAAATCAGAACGGGATTACCTCTTTCTCAGAAGCAGATGTAAATGGACTGTTTTTAAATCTTCATTTTTCAGGTGGAGCAATGCATTGTATTTCCGGTACCTCCCTGTCTCTGTTTTCCATGGATAAAGCCGTTGAGCATGCGTGGGATGACGCGGTACAAAAATATCTGAAGCCATTTACATAAAAGTTTATAGAAGTTTTATTAGCACTCACCTGTGTTGAGTGCTAATTTTCTCTTGACATCTCTGTTTTCCGGTATTATACTTTTGGTAAATGGTGTGGGGAACAGACCCCAACAGAAAATAACCAAATTTTACGAGAGGTGATTACAATGAATAAGACAGGAAGTCTTTCTATTAACAGCGAGAATATTTTTCCGATTATAAAAAAATGGCTCTATTCAGATCATGATATTTTTATGCGTGAGCTGGTATCTAACGGTTGTGATGCTATTACCAAGCTGAAAAAGCTGGCTCTGATCGGTGATTACACTCTTCCAGATGATTATAAAGGAAAAGTGGAAGTGGTGATCAGTGCAAAAGATAAAACAATGAAGTTTATCGATAATGGTCTTGGTATGACGGCTGATGAAGTCGAAGAATATATTACACAGATTGCTTTTTCAGGTGCAACAGACTTTATTGAAAAGTATAAGGATAATGCGAATGGAGATGAGATCATCGGTCATTTCGGACTTGGATTTTATTCTGCATTCATGGTAGCTGATGAAGTCCATATCGATACACTTTCTTATAAAGAGGGAGCAGAACCGGTACATTGGGAATGTGACGGCGGTACCAGCTATAGTATGGAGACAGGTAACCGTACAACAATTGGTACAGAGATCACATTGTTCCTGAATGAGGAGAGCCTGGAGTTTGCTAATGAATATCGTGCCCGTGAAGTTCTGGAAAAGTACTGTTCCTTTATGCCGACCGAAATTTTCCTGACAAATGCGGACGCAGAACCTCAGTATGAGACAGTCTTGAAAGAAGAAGTGCTGGATACGGATGAAGTAGTGGAATATATCCATGAAGATGCAAAAACAGAAGAAAAAGAGAATGAAAATGGTGAAAAAGAAGTGGTAGAGGTATCACCTGCACAGGAAAAGGCCAAGATTAAAAAACGTCCTGTTTCCATCAGCGATACACATCCACTCTGGACAAAACATCCAAATGACTGTACGGATGAAGAATATCTGGCATTTTACCGCAAGGTATTTCTTGACTACAGAGAGCCACTGTTCTGGATTCATCTGAATATGGATTATCCGTTTAATTTAAAAGGTATTCTGTATTTCCCGAAGATTAATACGGAATATGATTCCATTGAAGGAACCATTAAGTTATATAATAATCAGGTATTTATCGCAGATAATATCAAAGAAGTGATTCCGGAATTCCTGATGCTTCTGAAAGGTGTCATTGACTGTCCGGATCTTCCGCTGAACGTATCCAGAAGTGCTTTGCAGAATGATGGATTTGTAAAGAAGATCTCTGATTATATCAGCAAGAAAGTGGCTGACAAGCTTAGCGGAATGTGCAAGACAGACCGTGAAAACTATGAGAAATACTGGGATGATATCAGTCCGTTTATCAAATATGGATGTATCAAAGACAGTAAGTTCTGTGAGCGCATGATGGACTATATTCTGGTGAAAAATCTTGACGGCAAGTATCTGACCCTGGATGATTTTATTGCTGAAAATAAAAAAGAAGATACTGTAGAAAAAGCAGATGCCACTGATAAGAAAGAAGAGGCAGAGTTCGAAGAGGATCTGGATCAGAAAGAAGATGCACCAAAGACGACGTTGTTCTATGTAACAGATGAAGTACAGCAGAGTCAGTATATTAATATGTTCAAAGAAGAAGGCCTGGACGCTGTTATTTTGAAACATAATATTGATTCACCTTTCATTTCAATGGTAGAACAGAAAAAAGAGAATGTGGAATTTAAACGAATTGATTCTGATGTAAATGACACATTAAAAGCAGAAGGCACGGAAGAAGTAACCACAGAAATGAAAGATGCTCTTACGGAAGTATTTCGTAAAGCTTTAGGAAAAGAAAATCTGGATGTAAAAGTAGAAAATCTGAAAAATGAATCGGTTGCATCTATGATCACTCTTTCTGAAGAGAGCAGACGTATGCAGGATATGATGAAAATGTATAATATGGGCGGTATGGATCCATCGATGTTCGGTGGAGCAGAGACTCTGGTATTAAATGCAAGGAATCATCTGGTACAGTATATTCTGGATCATAAAGATGGCGAGAATGTGCCAATGATCTGTGAACAGCTCTATGATCTTGCAATGCTCAGCCATGCACCGCTTTCGCCGGAAGCTATGACAAAATTTATTGCAAGAAGTAATGAAATCATGACAAAACTGGTACAGTAAGAAAGATAATAAAAAAGGCATCGGATCGGTGAAATATCGGTTCGGTGCCTTTTTCGTGCAGAACAGACGAATTTCCCCTTTTCAAATGGAAGTGAATGTGTTACTATAATGTAGTATTAAAAACTAGGTCTTAGCACCGGAGGGTAAAAAGAATGAGTTATAAGATTATTATTGACAGCTGCGGAGAACTGACAGACGAGATGAAAGCGGATGGTCATTTTGCATCAGCAGCATTGACATTATATGTAGATGATCACGTAATAGTAGATGATGAGACCTTTGATCAGAAAGAGTTTCTGAGACTGGTGGCCGAGAGTCCGAACTGTCCGAAGTCGGCCTGCCCGTCACCGGAGAGCTTTCGTGACAAATTTGACTGCGGAGCAGACCATGTCTATGCAGTGACCCTTTCAGCAGAACTGAGTGGCTCATATAATAGTGCCGAGCTTGGAAAGAATCTGTTTCTGGAAGATCATCCGGATAAGAAAGCCTATGTATTTAATTCCAGATCGGCATCCATAGGCGAGACATTGATTGGTATGAAGATACAGGAATGTGAAGAAGCTGGCATGTCCTTTGAAGAAGTGGTTGAACATGTAGAATCCTATATTGAAAAGCAGACTACCTGGTTTGTACTGGAGACGCTGGATACTCTGCGTAAGAACGGACGTCTCAGTCACATGAAGGCGATCCTTGCTACTGCACTAAAGATTAAGCCGGTGATGACAGCAACACCGCAGGGTACAATTGAACAGCTGGCGCAGGCACGGGGCATGAATAAGGCACTGGTGAAGATGACGGAGTCGATTATCGAACATGTAGGACAGGAGCAGAATCGTATTCTGGCCATATCTCATTGCAATTGCCCGCAGAGAGCAGAGATGATAAGGGACGAGCTGAAAAAGCGCCTGCATCTGAAGGATATTATTGTGATAGATACTGCAGGAGTCAGCAGTCTGTATGCCAATGACGGAGGTATTATTGTAGTAGTATAATCGGAGGTATGAAGCACCGGATTCTTTTGAAAGAGTCCGGTGTTTTTTCTTGTTTTTCCATTGATTTGATATTATAATAAAACCATATGATTATATTTAAGGAGGAATCAATGATGATTACCTGGAAGAACCTGGATACCCTTGATGCATATCGCGTACTCGTTGATACAGAAAAGGTAAAACTGAAAGAAGAAATGGCAGGAGAGAACGGTGCTGACCGTGTAAAAAAATATCATGTACCGATGGCAGAAGGTATGGATTATAACTTTGCTGCGAAGCAGGTGAATGATGAGATCCTGACTGTACTGAAAAAGCTGGCTGAAGAGGCACAGTTGACTGAAAAATTTGCAGCTCTTTATAATGGAGAAGTGATCAATACAGGAGAAAAACGACTGGTTCTTCATCAGCTGACACGAGGACAGCTGGGTGAAAAAGTAGAAGCAGATGGTGTGGACAAGCGTGCATTCTACGTAGAACAGCAGCAGAAGATTGCTGAATTTGCAAATAAAGTACATAATGGTGAAATCACAAATGCAGCAGGTGAGAAGTTTACAACAGTAGTCCAGATTGGTATCGGCGGAAGTGATCTTGGCCCTCGGGCCATGTATCTTGCCCTGGAAAACTGGGCAAAGAAACATAATACGTTCAAGATGGAAGCAAAATTTATCAGCAACGTAGACCCGGATGATGCAGCGGCTGTATTGTATGGTATCGATGTGGCACATTCCGTTTTTGTACTGGTTTCCAAGTCAGGAACAACACTGGAGACTCTGACAAATGAATCCTTTGTAAAAGAGGCTCTGAAGAATGCAGGACTGGATCCGTCCAGACATATGATTGCGGTAACCAGTGAGACATCTCCTCTGGCAAAGAGTGACGATTATCTGGCAGCCTTTTTCATGGATGATTATATCGGAGGCCGCTATTCTTCTACTTCTGCAGTAGGTGGAGCAGTATTGTCTCTGGCATTTGGACCGGAGGTGTTTGCGCAGTTCCTGAACGGTGCAGCAGAAGAAGATAAATTGTCTGCCAATTCTGATATGATGCAGAATCCGGCTATGCTGGATGCTCTGATTGGCGTTTATGAACGAAATGTACTGGGATATCCTGCAACAGCTGTGCTCCCATATTCACAGGCTCTGAGCCGTTTCCCGGCTCATCTGCAGCAGTTGGATATGGAATCCAACGGAAAATCAGTGAACCGTTTTGGTGAACCGATTGAGTATGTGACAGGTCCTGTTATTTTTGGCGAACCAGGAACCAACGGCCAGCATTCCTTCTATCAGCTTCTTCATCAGGGAACAGATATTGTACCGCTTCAGTTTGTGGGATATCGTAATAATCAGATGGATACAGATGTTGTGATTCAGGGAAGTACCAGTCAGCAAAAGCTTTGCGCAAACGTGGCAGCGCAGATTGTTGCCTTTGCCTGCGGAAAAGAGGATGACAATCGTAATAAAAACTTTGAGGGCGGACGTCCATCCAGTATTATTATCGGTGATCAGGTAAATCCTGGAAGTCTTGGAGCACTTCTGGCACACTTTGAGAATAAAGTGATGTTCCAGGGATTTCTCTGGAATGTGAACAGCTTTGACCAGGAAGGTGTTCAGCTTGGTAAAGTACTTGCAAAACGAGTCCTTGCACATGAGACAGACGGTGCACTGAAGGTATTCAGTGATTTACTGAATATTTAATGCTTGACATTTTCAATGTACAGTGCTAAACTAACCACAACAAATCACAAACGAAACCGATGAGAAAGAGAAGTAAGCTTTTTCGTTGTATCACAGAGAGCTGCAGATGGTGGGATTGCAGTATAGAACAATTTGCCGAATGGACTTTCGAGGGCAGCCTGAACAAAATCATCAGGGATTTTAAGTAGGCGTTGTCGGGAACCGAACCCGTTATCAATCAGGAGTGTATGAATGTACATGCGAAAGAGAACGTTACAGACGTTAAGTTGAGTGGTACCGCGATAATAAGAATTTATTACCGTCTCAGGCAAATAGCTTGAGGCGGTTTTTGTTTACTTACAATAAAACAATTCTCATTTCACAAAATGCCATCAGCACTGCATTCATAAAAAAGTGATTTCAGGATTTCAAAAATGTATTGAATGAAAAGGAGAAAACGTATTATGAAAAAGAAAGTGTTTACAAGTGTAGCAGTTATGGCAGCAATTACATCAGCAATGGCAGCAACAGCAATGGCAGAAGATTACAAGGTAGGAATTGTGCAGTATGTAGACGATGCCTCCCTGAATCAGATTACAGAGAATATCGAAAAAGAACTGGATGCAAAGGGTGAAGAACTGGGAGTGACATTTAATTATGCAGATTACTTCTCCAATGCACAGGCAGATTCAGCAGTCTTAAATCAGATTTCCACAGATCTTCTGGCAGATCAGGTAGATGTGATAGTGGCTATCGCTACACCGGTTGCCATGGTAATGCAGTCAGCAACTGAGGATACAGATATTCCGGTGATTTTTTCAGCAGTATCAGATCCGGTAGGTGCAGGTCTGGTAGAATCTATGGATGCCCCTGGCGGAAATATTACAGGAACATCGGATGCACTGGATACAGCAACGATCATGAAACTGATGCTGGCAGCAAATCCGGATCTGAAAAAAGTAGGACTTTTATATGACACCGCACAGGACTCTTCCCAGAACGCTATTGAGGATGCGATTGCATTCTGTGAGGAAAACGGGATCGAATATGAAGAAAAGACAGGGTCTACTACGGATGATGTAATTCTGGCCGCACAGTCACTGATTGCAGATGGTGTGGATGCAGTATTTACACCAACAGATAACACAATTATGACAGCAGAGCTTTCCATTTATGAACTGTTTAACGATGCAAAAATTCCACATTACACAGGTGCAGATTCATTTGCACTGAACGGAGCTTTCTGTGGATATGGTGTAGATTATGCAAATCTTGGTGTGGCAACTGCGGATATGGTGGCAGAAGTACTGACCGGTGATGCAGATGTGGCATCTACTCCGGTTGAGACATTTGATAATGGTATTGCAACGGTAAATACCGATACCTGTGAAGCAATTGGATTTGATCTGGATACCATCAAAGAAGCGTTTGGTGATTACTGTACAGATTTTGTGGAAATACAGACAGCAGAAGAGTTTGAATAATCTGAAAAAATTATAAAATAAATATTTCATACACTTCCGGGCTTTGACCCGGAAGTTGTGCTGAATAAGAAGGAGAAGAAAGATGTTTATTACGTGGGCCCTGATACAGAGCGCATTGGAACTGGGGATTATATATGGAATCATTGCACTGGCGTTGTTTCTTACCTATTCCATGCTGAATGTCTGTGATCTTTCCACAGACGGATGTTATACAATGGGAGCGGCAGCGGGAGCAGTGGTGGCTCTGGCGGGACATCCGTTTCTTGCATTATTTGCCGCAATGGGAGCCGGAGTAATATCCGGACTGGTGAATGCATTCCTGCAGACGAAGATGAAAGTGGAAAGCATGCTTGCAGGTATTATCGTTAATACCGGACTTTATACGGTCAATATTTGCATTATGGGAAAATCAAATCTGAATATGAATACAACGACAACCGTATTCTCAATGATGAAGGATCTGACGAAAGATACACCACTGGAAAGCTACAGTAAGATGATTGTGGCATTGATGTTTCTTGTGCTCATTGCAGTTCTTCTGACTATGTTTCTCGGTACACGTCTTGGACTGTCCATTCGCGCTACAGGAAATAATATTGCCATGGTCAGAAGCTCTTCTATTAATCCGGCGATGACGACTACGGTTGGACTTTGCATGGGCGGCGCAATGACGGCACTGGCAGGATGCCTTCTGGGGGAATATCAGAAATCAGTAGATGTAAATATGGGAACCGGTATGGTAACTGTGGCACTGGCATCTCTCATTATCGGAGAAACAGTTTTTGGACGAAAAACAATAAAAATCAGAATTCTGGGAGTAGTGTTGGGATCTTGTCTGTATCGTGTGATTGTGGCGATTGCGCTGCGGTTCAATCTTCCGGCAGCAGCCCTGAAACTGGTATCGGCTGTGATTGTAGGAATTGCCATTTCCATTCCGGCTATCAAGGAAATCATTGCGCTGCAGAAGACCAGACGGGCAGCAATGCAGCGACATAAAGAATTATATGAACAGCAGAAGGGAGGCAAATAAGATGTTAAAACTGATAGATATTTGCAAAACCTTCAATAAGGGAACGGTAAATGAGAAGATTGCCCTGGATCATTTGAATCTGGAAGTAAAAGACGGAGATTTTATTACGATGATCGGTTCCAACGGAGCAGGTAAATCTACGATGTTTAATGCGATTTGCGGGGGCTTTTACGTAGATGAAGGATTTGTGGAGCTGGATGGCGAGGATATTACTTTTCTTCCGGAACATAAACGTGCAAAGTACATTGGACATCTCTTTCAGGATCCGATGAAAGGAACGGCGCCGAACATGACAATTGAGGAAAATGTAGCGATTGCCTATCTGCGTACCTCTACCAGTCAGCATGCTTATCTTAGCCGTGTATCAAAAAAGGAAAAAGAACAGTTCCGGGAGCGTCTGGCAGTTCTGAATATGGGCCTGGAAGACAGAATGAAGCAGCCGGTAGGACTTTTGTCCGGAGGACAGCGTCAGGCACTGACTCTACTGATGGCTACCATGATACCGCCAAAGCTTCTTCTGCTGGATGAACATACAGCGGCGCTGGATCCGGCCACAGCAGATAAAGTATTGGAACTGACAAAGAAAATTGTAAAAGAACATCATCTGTCCTGTCTGATGATTACACACAATATGCATTCGGCACTGGAACTTGGAAATCGTACTCTGATGATGGATAGCGGAAAAATCATTCTTGATATTGAAGGTGAAGAAAGAGAAGGTCTTACCGTAGATGGATTGCTGGAAAAATTTAATTCCGGAGCCGGAAAAGAACTGGATAATGACCGGATATTATTTTCAAAATAAGGAGTAGTATGAATTACCATAATATTACCAGAGATGATATGCTTAATGGAGACGGCCTCAGAGTGGTGCTTTGGGTATCTGGCTGTGGACACCATTGCAAGGGATGCCAGAATCCGGTGACCTGGGATCCACAGGACGGGGTGCTGTTTGATGAGGCAGCCAGAGAAGAACTCTATGATCAGCTGTCAAAAAATTATATATCCGGAATTACTTTCAGTGGCGGAGATCCGCTGTTTCCGGCAAACGAACCTGAGATTACAAGTCTGGCAGATGAGATTCGAAAGAGGTTTCCGGAGAAGACCATCTGGCTTTATACCGGTTACCTGTGGGAAGATATACAGGACAGAGAGATTGTAAAAAATCTGGATGTGTTGGTAGATGGCAGATACGTGGAAGAACTGAGAAATACACAGCTTCACTGGAAGGGCAGTTCTAATCAGAGAGTGATTGATGTGCAGGCAAGTCTGAAAAACGGCAGCGTTGTACTTCATGAATCCTGAAGGGGAACAGAACAAAAACAAGGAGAAACATATGAATCACACAGAAAAAATAAAGATTAAATACTTTTCCGATAAAATTGAACGTCTGAGATATATTGACGGAAAATCAGACTGGATTGATCTGCGTGCAGCGGAGGATGTTGTGTTAAAAGCAGGTGAGTTCAAACTGATTCCGCTGGGAATAGCCATGAAGCTCCCAAAAGGTTATGAGGCACATGTGGTGCCGAGAAGTTCGACGTTTAAAAATTTTGGCCTGATTCAGACGAATCATTATGGAGTGATTGATGAATCCTATTGCGGGGATAATGATCAGTGGTTTGTGCCGGTGTATGCCATGAGAGATACGGAGATACATATCAATGATCGTATCTGTCAGTTCCGGATTATGGAACATCAGCCAGTGATTAAATTTGAAGAGGTTGATCATCTGGGCGAAACAGACAGAGGTGGATTTGGCAGTACAGGAAAAGCGTGAGAAACCTGTGAAAAATATGTCAGAAATTTGTGCATATTGTTGACAGGAGAGGGAAAAAAGGCTATACTACAAAGACAGGTTTGTTGAGCTGGGAAGCAGGGTGAAACTCCCTCACAAGTCCGTTACTGTAACAGTCAGAGACCAGGGCAGACCGTGAGAGTTCATGAGGCTGCGGCAACCGGTTTTCTGAACGTGGAAAATGTGAGAATGAACAGATAAATTATATGCTACCGTTGTCATTTTATGTCAGCGGTAGTGTTTTTTTAGGAGATTTTTATGGAACATAAGAACGGTCTTGAGGATTGTTATGTGATAAAAAACAGTAAGAAGCTGCAATGTGGTTATACCACCGGCTCCTGTGCCGCTGCGGCTGCAAAAGCTGCCACAAGAATGCTGCTTCTGCAGAAAAAGATAACAGAAGTAGAACTGATGACACCAAAGGGCATATTGCTGCATCTGCTGACAGAAAACTGTCAGGTGGAGAGGGACAGCGCAGACTGTGCAATCCGCAAAGACGGAGGAGATGATCCGGATGCCACTCATGGACTTCTGGTATATGCACATGTGACCAGAAGCAGTAAGCCGGGCATACAGATCGATGGCGGAAGAGGTGTCGGACGTGTTACGAAAAAAGGATTGTGGCAGCCGGTAGGTGAAGCTGCGATTAATCGTGTTCCACGACAGATGATTCAGGAGGCAGTTCAGTCTGTATGTGAGGATCTGGACTATGCAGGAGGTATTTCTGTAGTGATTTCTGTTCCGGGAGGAGAGGAAGTGGCAAAAAAGACCTTTAATCCGCGGCTTGGAATCGAAGGCGGCATTTCTATTCTGGGAACAAGTGGTATTGTAGTGCCAATGAGTGAAGCTGCTTTGATTGCCAGTATCCGTTTGGAGATGGAGATGCGTCATGCCAATGGAGATGAATATCTGATCATCACACCAGGTAATTATGGTGAAGATTTTCTGCGGGAACATATAGAGATTGATCTGAAGAATTCTATGAAGTGCAGTAACTACGTTGGCGAGACTCTGGACATGGCTGCGGAGATGGGTGTGAAGGGAATACTTTTTATTGCCCATATCGGTAAGTTTATCAAAGTATCCGGAGGAATTATGAATACCCATTCCCGGCATGCGGACAGTCGGGCAGAGCTGATGGCGGCTCATGCGATTCGAGCCGGGGCAGATCTGGATACAGCAAAGCGTATTCTGGACACAATTACCACAGAAGAGGCTGTTGATATTTTAAAAGAACAGAATCTGACAGAACAGGTGATGAAGCTGGTGACAGAGAAGATTCATTATTATCTGCAGCATCGATGTGGAGGTGCACTTCAGACAGAAGCAGTTATTTTCTCCAATGCACATGGTTTCCTCGGGGAGACAGATGGCGCAGAAGAGATGTTAAATAAATTTATAATTAAAAATTAAGAAGTTTTATACAGGAGGGAATCATGAAAGGAAAATTATATGGAATTGGAATCGGACCTGGAGATCCGGAATTATTAACATTAAAGGCAGTACGTCTGATCAGGGAAGCAGATGTGATTGCAGTACCTGGAAAAGTAAAAACAGAAACAGTTGCTTATCAGATTACGGTACAGGCCGTACCGGAAATTGCCGATAAGGAATGTGTGGAAGTATACTATCCAATGTCCAAGGATCCTGAGATTCTGGAAAAATGTCACACAGAAGCAGCAGAAAAACTGGAACGTTATCTGGCAGAGGGAAAAACAGTGGCATTCCTAACATTAGGAGACACTACCGTTTATTCTACCTATATTTATGTACATACCAAGCTGTTGGAAAAAGGTTATGAAGCAGAGATTATCAATGGTATCACTTCATTTTGCGCCGTAGCTGCAAGACTGAATATCGGTCTTGTAGAAAAAGCAGAAGAACTTCATATCATTCCGGCTTCTTACCAGATTGAAGAAGCGTTAAAGCTTCCGGGAACAAAGGTTCTTATGAAAGCGGCAAGTAAAATGGGTGAAGTAAAGAAAATGCTGAAAGAGTGTGGTCAGGATGTCGTAATGATCGAAAACTGCGGTATGCCTGGAGAAAAGATTCACAGATCCGCAGATGAGATTCCGGAAGATGCAAGCTACTATTCACTGATTATTGTAAAGGAGAAATAAGATGATTCATTTTGTTGGAGCCGGTTCAGGTGCACCGGATTTAATTACATTAAGAGGAAAAACATTTCTGGAACAGGCAGATGTGATTATTTATGCAGGGTCTCTGGTAAATCCGCAGCTGTTGGACTATGCCAAAGAAGGATGTCAGATCTATAACAGTGCAACTATGACATTGGAAGAAGTACTGGATGTGATGTTTGCAGCAGAAAAAGAAAAGAAAATGACAGTGCGTCTCCATACAGGAGATCCTTGTCTTTATGGTGCGATCCGTGAACAGATGGATGTACTGGATGAAAAGAAAATCGAATACGATTATACACCGGGTGTCAGCTCTTTCTGCGGAGCGGCTTCTGCACTGAATCTGGAATATACCCTTCCGGATGTATCTCAGACAGTCATTATTACCAGAATGGCAGGTCGTACACCGGTACCGGAAAAAGAAGAAATCGCAAAACTGGCATCTCACAGAGCAACCATGGTAGTATTTTTAAGTACCGGGCTGCTGGATCAGCTTTCCGAACGTCTGATTGCAGGCGGATATACTGCAGACACACCGGCAGCGATTGTATATAAGGCTACCTGGGAAGATGAGAAAGCTTTTGTCTGCACAGTGGGAACGCTGGCAGAGACAGCAGAAAAAAATCATATTACGAAAACGGCACTTATGATCATCGGTGATGTGGTAACACACAGTCATTATAATCGATCAGAACTCTACAATCCGGCATTTACCACAGAGTTCCGTGAGGCGACAAAATGAAACTGGCGTTGATCAGTTTTACTCAGCACGGAAGCCGTCTGAACGAGATGGTGAGCAGGGCACTGTCCCTTCAGGGATATGACTGCGACAGCTATGCAATGAGAAAATATGCACCGGCTTATGGCCTGAAAATTCTGGAAGAACCATTGAAGGAATGGACCGGAAAAATGTTCAGGGAAATGGATGCCATTCTTTTTATCGGTGCTACTGGTATAGCAGTGCGCAGTATTGCACCGTTTGTACAGAGCAAAACAAAGGATCCGGCGATTGTTGTGATGGATGAAAAAGGTGTATTTGCCATCTCGCTGATGTCAGGTCATCTGGGTGGAGCCAATGAACTGACCGGTGTACTGGCAAATCTGACAGGAGCGATTCCGGTTATCACAACAGCCACAGATGTAAATGGAAGATTTGCAGTAGATGTGTTTGCCAGAAAGAACGGCCTGTATATTTCCAACATGAAATATGCGAAGGAAATATCAGCAGATGTGCTGGATGAAAAGAAGATCGGATTTTATACGGATTATCCGGTGATCGGCAGAATCCCGGAAGAACTGGAAATATGGGAAGAAAATCAGGTGTTTGAGGGCACAAACGGAATTTGCGTTTCTGTCTATGAGAATAAAGAGCCTTATAAGCAAACACTGCATCTTATTCCCAGAATTCTAACTGTCGGCGTTGGCTGTAAAAAAGGAACACCGGCAGATCGGATCAGGGAAAAAATACAAAAAGTACTGACAGAAAATCATATATCAGAAAAAAGTATCAGCCGAATCGCCAGTATTGATCTGAAAGCAGAAGAAAAAGGCCTGATTGAAACAGCAAAAGAACTGAATGTGGAGTTTCTTACTTATACATCGGAAGAACTGAAAAAAGTAAAAGGTGATTTTACAGAATCTGCATTTGTAGCTTCTGTGACAGGAGTATCCAATGTATGTGAACGAAGTGCCATGCTGGGCAGTGATTATGGTGTACTGATATGTCCGAAAAATGCCGGTGACGGTGTGACGGTAGCCCTGGCCCTTCAGGAATATATGATTGATTTTACAATTTAAGAGAAGTGGAGTGCAAGTATCCGCTTGAATACAGAAACAGAGAGGAAAACAAGATGAGCAAAATCTATGTAGTAGGAATTGGTCCGGGAGCATATGAGCAGATGACCATGCGAGCAGCGAATGCGCTTAGAAGCTGTGATACCATTGTGGGTTACACAGTATATGTGGAACTTGTCAGAGAGCATTTTGCAGACAAAGAATTTCTGACCACGCCAATGAA
Organism: uncultured Marvinbryantia sp.; assembly: GCA_934394985.1. GTDB lineage: Bacteria > Bacillota > Clostridia > Lachnospirales > Lachnospiraceae > Marvinbryantia. Next base: position 163,389 of record CAKRRF010000001.1, on the reverse strand, counting down.
AAAGGAAGTGGACAGATGCAGACTGGCATTTGAAGAGGCTGCAAAGGGAAAAAATGTGGCAATGATCTGCAGTGGAGACGCAGGAGTCTATGGTATGTCAGGACTGATGCTGGAAATTGGAACAGAATATCCACAGGTAGAAGTGGAAGTGATCCCGGGTGTCACAGCCGCGACAGGCGGAGCTGCTGTACTGGGAGCACCTTTGATCCACGATTTTTGTCTGATCAGTTTAAGTGACCTGCTTACACCGTGGGAAAAAATCGAAAAACGTCTGGTACTGGCATCAGAAGCAGATTTTGTGATTTGTCTGTATAACCCGTCCAGCATAAAACGTCATGATTATCTGCAGAAAGCATGTGATCTGTGTATGCAGCATAAATCCCCGGATACGATCTGCGGTACGGTTCTTAATATCGGCAGAGAAGGGGAAACTATGAAGGTAATGACATTAAAAGAATTGCGTGATACCAAGGTAGACATGTTTACAACCGTATTTATCGGCAATTCACAGACAAAAGAAATCGGCGGAAAAATGGTGACACCAAGGGGATATAAGAATGTCTGAGATTCTCATTTTTGCAGGCACCACAGAAGGAAGACTGCTGGCAGAATTTCTGAGCCGGCAGAAGGTACCTGCTTATGTATGTGTGGCAACCGAATATGGAGGACAGCTTCTTGAGGAAAATGAATATCTTCAGGTCAGCCATATGCGTCTGGACGAGAGTCAGATGAAACAGCTGATTTGTGAGAGAGGTATTCATCTGACCATAGATGCAACCCATCCTTATGCAGTAGAAGTATCTGCTAATATCAGATCAGCATGTGAGGCAGCAGGCTGTGAATACATGAGACTGCTGCGTTCTTCTGTTCATACCGGATCAGAAGAAGAGATGATCTGCGTGGAATCTGTAGAAGAGGCTGCTGAATTTTTAAAAACAACAGAAGGAAATATACTTGTAACGACAGGCAGCAAGGAACTTCATAAATATACGGTAATACCTGATTTTGAAGAGCGGGTATTTGCCCGTGTGCTTTCTACTCCGGAAGTGGCTAAGAGCTGTTCAGAGCTTGGGTTTACCGGAAAACATCTGATCTGTATGCAGGGACCGTTTTCAGAGGAACTCAATACCGCTCTTCTGAAGCAGTTTCATGCCAGATGGATGGTAACGAAAGAGGCTGGAAAGAATGGCGGTTACGAGGAAAAGATCCGTGCTGCCAGAAATGCGGGGGCCAGGGTGGTACTCATCGGGCGTCCGGTAAAAGAGCAGGGGCTGTCACTGGAAGAGGTAAAATGTGCACTGATTCAGAAAGAACAGATCAGAGTACGGCGAGAGCTGGCAGTTGTAGGAATCGGAATGGGAAGCCGTGACAATATGACGATGGAAGCACAGAAGGCTTGCATGGATGCGGATCTTCTGATTGGAGCCAGACGGATGCTGGAAGAAGTAGCAGAACCGGAAAAAGCAATGTTTATATCTTATAAGCCACAGGAGATTTATGATTATGTCATGGCTCATCCGGAATATGAGAAAATAGCATTGCTTCAGTCGGGAGATCTGGGATTTTACAGTGGTGCAAAAAAACTGATGGAAATGTTTGCAAAAGAAGAGATCAGAGTATATCCGGGTATTTCCTCTGTTGTATATCTCTGCGATCAGCTTCATCTGTCCTGGGAAGATGTGACACTGGTCAGCTGTCATGGCAGATATGCCAATCTGATTGGTAAGATTCGCAGGAATAAAAAGGTTTTTGCCTTATTGGGAAAAGGAACGATGGTCAATGATCTGTGTCAAAAACTGATAACTTATCAGATGGAACAGGTACAGATTCACGTGGGAGAAGAACTTTCTTATCCAACGCAGCAGATTCGGACAGGTTGTGCCAAAGAACTGCTTACACAGAACTTTGCAGATCTTTGTGTAGTACTGATCGAAAATCCGAATCCAGAAACAATTGTTACGCATGGAATAGAGGATGAACAGTTTCTTCGGGCGAAAGTACCAATGACAAAGAGTGAAGTGCGCAGTATTTCACTGTCCAAACTTCAGTTGTCAAAGGATTCTGTTCTTTATGATGTAGGAGCAGGAACCGGAAGTATTTCCATAGAGGCAGCACTGCAGGCCGAAGATGGTTATGTCTATGCCATCGAGAAAAAAGAAGAAGCAGTGGAGCTGATGAGGGAAAATCAGAAGAAATTTGCTGTGGACAACCTGGAAATCGTGGAAGGTTTTGCACCGGAAGCCCTGGAAGATCTGCCTGCGCCAACTCATGTATTTGTAGGTGGTTCATCAGGCAATCTGAAAAATATCCTGGAACGAATACTGAAGAAAAATCCGTCTGTGCGGATTGTGATCAACTGTATTGCGCTGGAAACAGTAGCAGAATCACTGGATTGTGTAAAGACACTTCCGGTAACAGATGTAGATATTGCAGCAGTATCTGTTGGCAAATCAAAAGAGATTGGTAAGTACCATATGATGATGGGACAGAATCCGGTATATGTGATTTCCTGTACAGGAGGAAAGGTATCATGAAAAGCTATCCAAGATTTATGCTTGCGGCAGGAGCCAGCGGAAGCGGTAAAACCATGATTACCTGTGGAATTTTACAGGCATTAAAGAATAGAGGGATGAAAGTTACTTCCTTTAAGTGCGGACCGGATTATATTGATCCTATGTTTCATGAAAAAGTGATTCATACCCGTTCAGGGAACCTGGATACTTTTTTTGCGGGCGAAGAACTGACCAGATATCTGTTCTGTCAGAACGCGGAGGGGTGCGATATTTCTGTCATGGAAGGCGTGATGGGCTATTATGACGGTCTGGGAGGCTTTTCCACAAAAGCAAGTGCCTGTGATCTGGCAGAGGTTACGAATACGCCTGTGATTCTGGTGGTGAATACCAGAGGCATGAGTCTTTCGACATTGGCCTATATAAAGGGGTTTCTGACATTTCGTGAACCGACCAGGATACAGGGTGTGATTTTGAATCAGATTTCACCGATGTTATATCCACAGATGAAAGAACAGATCGAGAACGAGCTGGGGCTTCAGGTATGTGGCTATGTCCCACGTATGGAAGACTGTTCTCTGGAAAGTCGTCATCTTGGACTGGTACTGCCTCAGGAAGTGGAACAGCTTTCTGAAAAACTGCAGCATATAGCGTCAGTGCTGGAAGATACGCTGGATCTTGATCAGATCGTGGAGATAGGGAGAAAAGCCGGCGATGTGGGATATTTTGAACAGGCAGAAAAAAAGATCTGCTGTTTTATAGAGAAAGCAGCAGAAGAGGCGGCAGGAAAGAAGCAGATTCGTATTGCTGTCAGTAAAGATGAAGCGTTTTGCTTTATTTATGAAGCCAATATGCAGTTGCTGCGTGCAATGGGAGTCGAACTGATTCCGTTTTCACCGATTCATGATAAAAAGCTTCCATCGGCTGATGGAGTGTTGTTTTATGGAGGATATCCGGAGCTGTTTGCAAAAGAACTGTCAGAAAATGAACAGATGTGCAGAGATGTCAGGGAAAAAATAACCGGCGGGATGCCATGTATGGCAGAGTGCGGCGGGTTTATGTATCTGCATCGCAGCATGGAAGATATGGAAGATAGAAGCTGGCCGATGGCAGGAGTGATTGACGGAAAAGCTTATCGTACAAAAAAACTGGGGAGGTTTGGTTATATTGAACTGGAACCAGCAGATGGATGTACAAAAGATCACAGAATAAAGGGACACGAATTCCATTATTTTGACAGCACTTCCTGCGGAGAAAGTTATCTGGCAAAAAAACCACTGAGCAGGCGAAGCTGGCACTGTATTCATGAGACAGAGACGCTGATGGCGGGTTTTCCTCATTTATATTATTATTCTAATCCGGAATTTATTCTGGAGTTTCTGCGAAAGTGCAGAAGGTATCAGGAAAGAGAGAAATCATACAGAACCGAGGATGAAAGAAGATGAAATTATCACTGTTGGCACTTGTACTGGGATTTTTACTGGATTTACTGATTGGAGATCCACAGAGACTGTATCATCCGATCAGGCTGGTAGGCAATTTAATTGGTTTTCTGGAAAAGAAAATGAACCGGAAAATTGATTCAGCCAGCCGCCAGATGGTTATGGGGTGGCTGATGGCGCTGATTGTCATAGCAGTGTCTTCTGGAATTCCGTTGCTGATGCTCCTGGCTGCCCAGTGGATACATCCTGCATGCAGACTGATACTGGAGACGGTTATGTGCTGGCAGCTGCTGGCAACGAAGTCTCTTAAGACAGAAAGCATGAAGGTATACAGAAAATTGAAAAAGCATGATCTGGCAGGAAGCAGGAAAGCAGTATCTATGATTGTAGGCAGAGATACTAATGTGCTGGATGAAGCCGGAGTGACGAAAGCAACAGTGGAGACAGTGGCAGAGAATACGTCAGACGGGGTGATTGCCCCAATGTTTTATATGGTCATTGGAGGAGCATTCTTAGGATGGATGTACAAATCCATTAATACAATGGATTCCATGGTTGCTTATAAAAATGACCGTTATCGATATTTTGGACGGATTCCGGCTTATCTGGATGATGTGGTGAATTATATTCCGGCAAGACTGGCAGGTCTCTTGATGATAGCAGCATCTTTTCTGATTCGTCTGGATGGAACCAATGCATGGGCTATGTTTAAAAGAGACCGTTACAATCATGCCAGCCCTAATTCGGCTCAGACAGAGGCAGTTGTGGCCGGAGCACTGGATGTACAGCTGGCCGGAGATGCATGGTATTTTGGAGAATTACATAAAAAGAAAACAATCGGAGATGATATCCGGCCGATAGAGGCGCAGGATATTGTCCGTGCTAATAAATTGCTGTATGCAACAGCAGGTATTTCCATGACAGTATTTGCACTGGTGAAATATCTGATACTACTGATCTGATACGGCAAATATAGGCAGACTGGAGGAACAAATGCTGAAACACCGGCATGGAGGAGATATTTATGATGTTTCTTACCGGATTGATTATTCTGCGAATATCAATCCGCTGGGAACACCGGAAAGTGTGGTAGAGGCGGCGCAAAAAGCAATTTTGGACTGTGCCCATTATCCGGATGTAAACTGCAGAGCGCTGAGGAAAGCTCTGGCAAAAAAAGAAAACATGAAACCAGAGCAGATTCTTTGTGGAAATGGTGCTGCAGAACTGATCTTTTCAATTGTGCAGGCGGAACATCCACAAAAGGCACTGTTAATGGCACCTGGATTTGCGGAATATGAACAGGCATTGCGTGCGAATGGCTGTGAGGTCTGTTATTATGAATTAAAACAGGAATATGGCTTCTCTTATCAGAGAGATTACAAAGAACTGCTGACGGAAGATCTGGATATGATTTTCCTCTGTAATCCAAATAATCCAACCGGGCTTCTGATACCAAAGGAAGAGATGCTGGAGATCTTTCGAATCAGCAGGGAAAAACAGATACGGGTTGTGTTGGATTCCTGTTTTATTGATTTCCTGGAACAGGAAGAAGAAGCAGATTACACCGGATATCTTGCGGAATATCCGAATCTGTTTATTTTAAAGGCATTTACCAAGATTTACGCTATGGCAGGGCTCAGACTGGGATATGGTATGAGTCAGGATAATACATTACTGGAGCGAATGAAAATGACGGTACAGCCGTGGAGTGTATCTGTACCGGCACAGGCGGCCGGGGTGGCGGCACTGCAGGAAAAGGCATTTGTCAGTCGCTCAGCGAAATTGATTCAGGAAGAACGTATCTGGCTCAGAAGCCAGCTGCAGAATATGGGATTGTGGGTCTGTGACTCGCAGGCAAATTATCTGTTTTTTCAGGGACCGGATGATTTGGCACTGAAATGCCGGGCAGAGGGAATTCTGATCAGAGACTGCAGCAATTACCATGGACTGAGCAAAGGCTATTATCGTATTGCAGTAAGAACAAGAGAAGAAAATGAAGAACTGGTGCGGGTATTTCAGATGATACTGAAGCCGGCAGAAAGGCGGAACTGATATGGCAAAAGCAATAATGGTGCAGGGCACAATGTCCAATGCCGGAAAAAGCCTGCTTGCAGCAGGATTGTGCCGGATTTTTAAACAGGATGGTTATAAGGTGGCGCCGTTTAAATCTCAGAATATGGCTTTGAATTCGTTTATTACGGAAGAAGGTCTGGAAATGGGAAGAGCGCAGGTCATGCAGGCAGAAGCAGCAGGAATCCGACCTTCGGTGTATATGAACCCGATTCTGCTGAAACCGACAAATGATGTGGGATCTCAGGTAATCGTCAACGGAGAAGTGTTGGGGAACATGAAGGCAAGGGATTATTTTGCCTACAAAAAGAAGCTGATTCCGCAGATTATGGAAGCTTATCATAAGCTGGAAGAAGAATACGATATCATTGTGATTGAAGGTGCGGGAAGCCCGGCAGAGATCAATTTGAAGGAAGAAGACATTGTGAATATGGGTATGGCAAAAATGGCCAATGCGCCTGTTCTCCTGGTAGGAGACATAGACCGCGGTGGTGTATTTGCTCAGCTCATTGGTACAGTTATGCTTCTGGAAGAAGATGAGAAAAAGATGGTAAAAGGGCTGATTATCAATAAGTTCAGAGGAGATAAGTCTATTCTGGATCCAGGAGTAAAGATGCTGGAAGAGAAAGCCGGTATTCCGGTGGTGGGAGTGGCACCTTACCTGCAGATACAGGTGGAAGACGAAGACAGTCTGACAGAACGCTTTGACCGGAAAACGCAGGTAGGAGTGATAGATATTGCAGTGATCCGTCTGCCAAGAATTTCTAATTTTACAGATTTCAATCCATTTGAAAGTATGGATGGAGTATCGTTGCGCTATGTGGGAAGTGTATCAGAACTGAAAAATCCGGATCTGATTATCCTGCCTGGAACGAAGAGTACTATGGCAGATCTTGCCTGGATGCGTCAGAATGGACTGGAGGCAGCCATACTGAAAGCAGCAGCATCCGGAAAACTGATTTTTGGTATCTGTGGTGGTTATCAGATGTTGGGAGATACACTGAGTGATCCTGACGGCGTAGAGGGCGGCGGCAGTATGAAAGGTATGGGATTGCTTCCTATGGATACCGTGTTTGCGGGAGATAAAACCAGAACCAGAGTCAGTGGGGCATTTCAGCAGGTAGAAGGCCGGTTAAAGGAACTCTCCGGTGTGGAGTTGGAAGGCTATGAAATACATATGGGTGTGACAACGGTAAAAGAGGGTGCCACTTCACTGACAGAGATCACGGACCATGGAGCTCAGACGAAGGGAAAAACAAAAAAAGACGGTGCATATACTGATCACGTATATGGTACTTATGTGCATGGAGTGTTTGAAAAAGAAGGAGTTCCCAAAGCTGTGATTCGTGCAATCGGCCGGGAAAAAGGACTGGATGTCAGTGATATTACTTCAGTGGATTTTGCACAGTTTAAAGAGACACAGTATGATTTGCTGGCAGCCGGACTGCGAGAGCACCTGGACATGAAAAAGATCTATGAGATATTGGAAGAGGGGATTTAAATGAAGGTACAGCTGGAAAATGTAAAACCGATGGATATTGAAAAACGTAGTTTTGCAATTATTACAGAAGAACTCGGATATGAACTTCCGGAGGATAAAGCACCAATTATTAAACGATGCATTCATACCAGTGCAGATTTTGATTATGCAGAAAATCTTGCATTTTCAGACGGTGTGGTGGAAAAGGCTCTGAAGGCGCTGAAAAACGGAGCATGTATCGTAACAGATACGCAGATGGCAAAAGCAGGAATCAATAAAAAAGCACTGGCAAAATATGGCGGAGAAGCTTATTGCTTTATGTCTGATGAAGATGTGGCAGAAATTGCCAGAAAAAATGGAACAACAAGAGCGACAGCCAGTATGGATAAAGCAGCAGAATTAAAGAAACCGCTGATTTTTGCAATTGGAAATGCTCCAACAGCTCTGGTTCGTCTTTATGAGCTGATAGAAGAAGGAAAATTGCAGCCGGAACTGATTATTGGTGTTCCAGTAGGATTTGTGAATGTAGTGCAGTCCAAAGAACTGATTATGCAGGCAGAGGTGCCATATATTGTGGCCAGAGGCAGAAAAGGCGGAAGCAATATTGCAGCCTGTATCTGTAATGCTCTGCTTTATATGGCAGGCGGCAGAGAGTAGTTCTCAGCTCCGATCCCATATAAGAAAAAGTTAAGATGCATTTAATGTTCTAACAGTCATTGTATGGTATGATAGAATTATCTGAACTACGTGGAGGAGGAATACCATATGAGATACGAAATGAGCAGTAAAACAGAACTGAAAAAATGGAAGGCGGGTTTCCTGGCAGCTATGGCGGCACTGACTGTGTCTGTGACAGCAGGAGCAGAGGAAACAGTTGATATTGAAGAATTGTTTTATACCTATTCCAGTGACACGCAGGTATATGATTTTACAGAACCTGCCTGTTTGTATGGATGGACCGGTACACTGGAATACAAGAATTATAATGGATATCTTGCATTGGATCAGCTTGATCTGGACTGGAACGGAACAGAAGAGCTGCTGGCAATTCGAATAAAACAGCCGGATGAGAATACGGATCAGAATAACCTGATTGCAGAAGTGTATCAATATGAAGGTGATAAGCTGAAAAGAGTAGCGCAATGTACACTGGCGGAAGATATTCTGGCAACCAGTGAAGCAGATATTGAGGTATTTCTGGTAAATACAGAGAATGGAATGTATCTCTGTTGTGAGGACAGTGAAACCATGAATTTTCTGGCAGACGGTGTGGATTGGAATTTGCGTACATTTTGCTATGATGGATCTTCTTTTATCCAGCAGGCTGATACGCAAATTATAGGCAGTGCCTGGGAGGAAAGCGATGAAGTACCGGCCAGAGAAGCTTTAAATGCCATAGGTCTGTATCCGGCGGAGCTGGTAAGTATTCCGATTACAGAGCAGGTAGACAATCTGACAAAGATCAGTACGATACAGCGTTATCTGACAGAAGATACTGATGCAGTCAATGCCTATCTGATCAGTCCGGAAGCAGAAATGATGGAATATGGTGCAACCTGGTTCCACAGTTATCAAAATGAGAACAGAGAAAATAAAAGTGAAGAAGCTTTTGCTGATTATGGGGAACATCATGGTGAAATTGCGGAAGCTGAAACTTCAGCTTCACAGGAAGACTATATTATCCCAGACAGTGACAGCCGGTATATAACAGAAGAAGATCTGAACGGACTTTCAGATTATGAGATTCTGCTGGCAAGAAATGAGATCTATGCCAGACATGGAAGAATTTTTGTGAATCAGGATCTGGACAGTTATTTCAGAAGTAAGTCCTGGTATCAGCCGACAGTGAGCGGCGACCAGTTCACAGAAGAATATGCAGCCAGCGTATTTAATGAATTTGAAAGAACAAATATTGATACGATTGTGAAGTATGAGCAGGCCCATCATATGAATCAGATGTGAAATGCCAGAGATTCACAATTAAAAAAGATAAAAAGGGGAACAAAAAATGGCGGTACAGACAAAAGCAATTCTGGTGGTGAGCTTTGGCACCAGTCACAATGATACCAGAGAAAAGACCATTGACCAGATTGAAAATAAGATTCAGGAACAATTTTCGGACTGTCAGATCTATCGTGCATGGACCAGTGATATGATCCGCAGAAAACTCAAAAATCGGGATCATGTTCAGATCGACAGTGTGGAAGAGGCTTTTGCCCGTATGAAACAGGATGGAATTCAGAAGATCATCGTGCAGCCGACACATGTAATGGCTGCGATAGAAAATGATAAGATGCATGAGCAGATTCGCGCAGCGCAGAAGGACTTTGAAGAAGTGAAGATCGGAGATCCACTGTTTGCCACGGAAGCAGATAAGCATCAGCTGGTAGAAGTGCTTGGAGAGTACTGGAGGGAAATACCACAGGATGAAATTATGATTTTTATGGGACACGGAACATCTCATCAGGCGAATGCTGTATATGAAGAACTGGATGATGCATTGAAGGCCGCCGGACATAAAAATATGTATGTAGGTACGGTGGAATCGCTTCCTACACTACATATGATTATGGAAGAGATCCGCCCTTTGTCGGCAAAAAAAGTTCATCTGACACCGTTTATGATTGTGGCAGGAGATCATGCAAGAAATGATATGGCCGGAGAAGAAAAGGATTCCTGGGGCAGCCTTTTGAAGGCAGAAGGCTATGAAGTAGAATGTCATATCATAGGACTGGGAGAACTGGAAGGTATCCAGAATATGTTTGTACAGCATGTGAGGGAAGCAAAATGAGTATACAGATGTTAGGAATAGACCATACGAAAGCATCCATAGATGTACGTACTGTCTTTTCCTTTACGAAAAAAGCAATTGGAGAAACACTGGAAAAGTGGAAACAACATCCGGGAATTGCCGGATGTGTGATTCTTTCTACCTGCAATCGTATGGAGATCTGGGTCAGCAGTGTGGAAGAGGATCTGGATCTTTATCATCTGCTTTGTCAGGAAAAACAGGTGGATCCAAAAGAATATGAAGAATTTGTAGTCTGTCGCCGGGAAGGAGAGGCTGTGAAGCATCTGTTTGAACTGGCCTGCGGTCTGCAGTCCAGAATACTGGGCGAAGATCAGATTATTACCCAGGTAAAAGATGCGCTGACCATAGCCAGAGATCAGTATGTGACAGATAATGTGCTGGAAGTATTGTTCCGTATGGCTGTAACAGCAGCAAAAAAAGTAAAAACAGAAGTGATTCTTTCGGATGCCAACAGCTCGGCCATTCATAAAGCAGTACAGGAACTGAAGGAAAAAGGGTATTGTTTTGAAGGTAAAAACTGTATGGTGATCGGAAACGGAGAAATGGGTAAGCTTTCTGCAAACGTATTCCGGGAGCAGGGGGCTTCTGTTACGGTTACTGTCAGACAGTATCGCAGCGGTGTTGTACAGATTCCAAATGGCTGTTCCAGAATTGATTATGGAAAAAGGCTGGAATTGCTGCCATCCTGTGATTATGTGGTCAGTGCAACTTCCAGTCCAAATTATACGCTGACAAAGGAGAGTCTGGAGGCATTGCATCTGGAGCATGATGTGGTGATGATTGATCTTGCTGTTCCGCGGGATATCGAGGTGGCAGCAGGAGGACTGGAGCATGTTACCCTGTATGATATTGACTATTTTCAGGCTGATCATACCAGTGCACAGGTAAAAGAAAACATCAAAAAAGCGGAAATGATTCTGGATGGACAGATGCATGAATTTTTTGACTGGTATGAAGGCAGAGATGTGATCAGACAGGTACAGGTGATTAAAAAAAAGGCGACAGAAGATTTTCATCTCAGAATCCAGAAACAGGTGAAAGATCTTCTGCGTGTTGCACAGGAAGAAGCTCCTCAGGAAGTAGAACAGATTGACCAGCTTCAGGAGTATGTAGAAGCAGCAGCAGGAAAAGTGATAAATAAGATGATTTTCGGAATGAAATCCAGACTGAGTGATCAGGTATTCCGGGAATGCATAGAAGCAATGGGGGATGTGTTTGGTGATGAATAGAAAGATTGTAATTGGCAGCAGAGAAAGTAAACTGGCTGTCATTCAGACAGAAATGGTGAAAGAATATATAGAGACACACAGCCCTGAAATTCAGGTAGATGTGCTGACTATGAAGACTACCGGAGATGTGATTCTGGATCGCACACTGGATCAGGTAGGAGGAAAGGGACTGTTTGTAAAAGAACTGGATAAAGCACTGCTGGACAGACGCAGTGACCTGTCTGTGCACAGTCTGAAAGATATGCCGATGGAAGTGTCAGATGAGCTTCCGCTTGTGGCATTTTCAAGAAGAGAGGATCCGAGGGATGTCCTGGTTTTTCCGGAAGGAGTATCAGAATTGAAGTTCGATAAACCAATTGGCTGTTCCAGTAAGCGAAGAATTCTGCAGCTGCAGGAAATGTATCCACAGGCTACCTTTGCCACAGTACGTGGAAATGTACTGACCAGGCTTCGTAAGCTTGATGAGGGAAATTTTTCTGCACTGATTCTGGCGGCAGCAGGATTAAAAAGACTGGGACTTGAAAAAAGAATCAGTCGTTTCCTGGAACCGGAAGAAATGATTCCGTCCGCGGGACAGGGAATTCTGGGTATACAGGGAAGAGCGGGAGAGGACTATTCATTCCTGAATACCTATAACGATCCGGATGCAAGAGACTGTGCGCTTTGTGAACGGGCATTTGTACGTGTTTTGGACGGCGGATGCTCTTCACCGGTGGCAGCTCATGCAAGAATAAAAGATGATCAGATTCTGCTGTTTGGATTATATTATGATGAAGCAGATGGAGGCTATCTGAAAGGCAGTCTTACAGGATGCAGAGAGCAGGCAGAAGAACTGGGAGAACAACTGGCACTTCAACTGAAAGCGGAATATGGAAGGAGAAAGAAATAATGACAGGAAAAGTATGGCTGGTAGGTGCAGGACCTTCTGATCCGGGGCTGTTTACCAGAAAAGGTGAACAGATTTTAAAACAGGCTGAAGTTGTGGTATATGATGCACTGGTAGGACAGAGTATTTTAAATATGATACCGGAAACCGCAAAGTTGATTAATGTGGGAAAACGTTCCTGTAATCATATTATGAAACAGGAACAGATTAATCAGGTGCTGGTGGATGAAGCAAAAAAAGGGCAGCGTGTAGTCCGTTTAAAAGGCGGAGATCCATTTCTCTTTGGAAGAGGAGGAGAAGAACTGGAGCTGCTGGTAGAAAATAATATTCCATATGAAGTAGTTCCTGGAGTTACGTCTGCGCTTTCTGTTCCGGCTTATAACGGAATTCCTGTGACACACAGAGATTATTGCTCCTCACTGCATATTATTACAGGACATAAGCGGCAGGGAGAAAGCTATAATATTGATTTTGAAGCACTGGTCAGAACAAAAGGAACACTGGTATTTCTCATGGGTGTGTCTGCACTGGGGGATATCTGCCAGGGACTGATCAAAGCTGGAATGGAACCGGATATGCCAGCAGCGCTCCTGATCAAGGGAACTACAGCAGCGCAGAGAAGAATTGTAGCTACTGTGTCTACACTGAAAGAAGAAGTAGAACGACAGGGAGCTGAAACACCGGCGATTATTGTGGTTGGAAAAGTATGTCAGCTGGCAGATGAATTTGAATGGTATGAAAAACTTCCGCTGGCGGGAAAGAAGATTCTTGTGACCAGACCAAAAGAACTGATTTCAGAAATGTCTGCAAAGCTGCGCAGTGCGGGAGCTGAGGTACTTGAGCTTCCAGCGATCCGTACCGTGCCGGCAGAAGATCAGAGCCGTCTGATTCAGGCATTAAAAGAAATCAGCACTTATCAGTGGCTTGTGTTCACCAGTCCGACCGGCGTAAGGATTTTCTTTGAAGAAATGGAAAAACAGCAGATGGATATTCGTTCACTGGGACAGATCCGTCTGGCAGTCATTGGAAGCGGGACAGCAAAAGAATTACGAAAACACGGTCTGTATCCGGATCTGATGCCGGAAGAATTTTATGGAGAGTCTCTGGGAAAAGCACTGGCAGAAAACTGTCAGGACGGAGAACGTATTCTGCTTCCAAGAGCATCCGCTGGCAATCAGGAACTGGTACAGATTCTGAAAGAAAACAGAAAAGTTACTATTGACGATATTCCTACATATGATACCATATATGCGGGCTCTGCTTTAATCGATGAGAAGCTGGAATTTGAAAATGACAGTATTGATTATGCTGTATTTACCAGCGCATCCACCGTCAAAGGATTTGCAAAGGCTACAGAAGGTCTGGATTATACCAGAGTTCATGCAGTCTGCATCGGCAGACAGACAAAGGCTGCTGCAGATGCTCTCGGCATGCAGACAGAAATGTCAGAAAAACCGACAATGGATTCTGTGGTAGCAAAAGTGGCGGAGCTTTGCGGAAAATAAACGTGTAAATCGAAGGACAGACAAGGAGGACGGTCAGATGGAAATGACAAAAAGACCAAGACGATTAAGAGGATGTATGACACTTCGGAAAATGGTACGGGAGACCAGAATGGATAAAGCCTCTCTGATGTATCCGATGTTTGTTATGGATGGAGAAAATAAAGTAGAAGAAATTCCTTCTATGGAAGGTCAGTACCGTTATACGGTGGACCGCATGGGTGAATGTCTGCAGGAACTTCTGGATGCAGGGGTTACTTCTGTCATGCTGTTTGGAATTCCGGCAGTGAAAGATGAGGTGGGAAGTCAGGCCTATGATGAGAATGGAGTGGTTCAGCGTGCGCTGCGTTATGCAAAAGAGCATTTTCCACAGATGTACCTGGTAACAGATGTATGTATGTGTGAATATACTTCTCACGGTCATTGTGGTGTATTATGTGATCATGATGTAGATAACGACAAGACACTGGAGCTGCTTGCCAAAACGGCAGTGTCTCATGCAAAAGCGGGAGCTCAGATGGTGGCACCTTCTGATATGATGGATGGCCGTGTGGCTGCAATTCGTGAAGCACTGGATGAGGCTGGATTTACGAATGTGCCTATTATGTCTTATGCAGTAAAATATGCATCTGCATTCTATGGACCGTTTCGTGATGCTGCAGGTTCTGCGCCATCCTTTGGTGACAGAAAGACCTATCAGATGGATTTCCACAACAGTCGTGAAGGTATAAAAGAAGCAATGCTGGATGAAGAAGAAGGTGCAGATATCATCATGGTAAAACCTGCCATGTCTTATCTGGATATGGTAGCCAGAGTAAAGGAGCAGGTTACTACTCCAATTGCCTGCTACAGTGTCAGCGGTGAATATGCTATGGTAAAAGCAGCTGCCAAAATGGGCTGGATTGATGAAGAGCGCATTATCTGTGAAATGGCTGTAGCAGCTTATCGTGCAGGTTCAGATATTTATATTACATATTTTGCAAAAGAACTGGCAAAATGTATGGATGAGGGGAAAATAGGATGAGCAGATCAGAAGAATTATTCAGACAGGCGGTAGAACTGATACCGGGAGGAGTTAACAGCCCGGTAAGAGCATATGGAAATGTGCATGAAACACCTCGTTTTATTGAAAGCGCAGAAGGACCATATATTACAGATGTAGATGGAAATACTTATGTAGATTTTATTGGCTCCTGGGGACCGATGATTCTTGGAAATAATGATAAGCGGATACTGAACAGTGTAACAGAAGCAGCAGGAAAGGGATTGAGCTTTGGCGCGGCTACAGAAGCGGAAGTAAAGATGGCAAAGCTGGTCTGTGATATAGTTCCGTCTATTGAAATGGTGCGAATGGTGAATTCCGGTACAGAAGCTGTCATGAGTGCTGTTCGTGTGGCAAGAGGTTATACAGGCAGAAATAAAATTGTAAAATTTATGGGATGCTACCACGGACACAGTGATGCCATGCTGGTAAAGGCGGGTTCCGGTGTGATGACAGCAGGTATTCCGGACAGTGCAGGAGTACCGGCAGGATGTACACAGGACACACTGTCAGCAGAATATAACAATCTGGACAGCGTACAGGAACTGTTTGATCGCTATGCAGAAGAGATTGCAGCAGTGATTGTTGAGCCAGTAGGAGCAAATATGGGTGTTGTGCCACCGAAAAAAGGATTCCTGGAAGGTCTGCGTGCCATCTGTGATAAATATGGCAGTGTCCTGATTTTTGACGAAGTCATTACTGGATTTCGTCTCAGCCTTCAGGGCGCACAGGGATATTTCGGGGTACAGCCAGATCTGACCACATTTGGAAAAATTATCGGAGCAGGAATGCCGGTAGGTGCATATGGCGGCAAAAAAGAGATTATGAAACTGGTATCTCCGGTCGGAAAAGTTTATCAGGCCGGAACATTAAGTGGTAATCCGGTAGCTATGGCAGCAGGACTGACTCAGCTGCAGATTTTACGCGATACACCGGACTTTTATGAAAAATTAAATGCAAACGGAGACTGGTTCTATACAGAAATAGAGCGTATACTGACAGATCATCAGATTCCACATTGCCTGAATCATGTCGGATCTCTGGGATGTGTATTCTTCACAGAGGAAGAAGTGACAGATTATGCCAGTGCGAAAACATCAGATACCGCTCTTTATGCTAAGTACTTTAAGTATCTGCTGAATCATGGAATCTACATGGCACCGTCTCAGTTTGAAGCAATGTTCTTATCCGGCGCGCATACCAGAGAAAATGAACTGAAGAAGGCGTTGGAAGTGATTGATGCATGTTGCAGCGAACTAAAATAAGAGACTGGCTGCTGGGCATGACAGGTATGCTGTTTCTGATTTCAGCAGCAGTTATGCTGACGCTTTCTGGCAGCTTACTTTATCGGTCAGATATGAAAAGGCTCCATCTTTCTGAAAAAACCGGTTACAGTGAGGAGGAAATTCTGGCTAATTATAAAGAACTGATTGATTATAATTGTTCTCCGTTTCATACCAGTCTGAACTTTCCCACATTTCCCATGTCGGAAGAAGCGAGGATACATTTTCAGGAGGTAAAGACAATTTTCCAGGGCTTCCTCTGGGTTTTACTGCTGACAGGAACAGGGTATTTGACAGGAGCCATCTTTCTTGTGCGCAGAAAAGAATGGAGATTTCTGAAATATACAGCAATCTGCAGCCTGGTGCTTCCTGCACTGACAGGAATTTTGACAGCTGCGAACTGGGACTGGTTGTTTGAAACTTTTCATGAGATGGTATTTGCCAATGATTATTGGCTATTTGACCCGGTGACGGATCCGGTGATTCTGATTCTGCCTGATGAATACTTTATGCACTGCGCAGTAATGATTATCTGTCTGACAGTGGCAGGTGCACTTTTCTGTCTGGGTGTTTACATCTGGAAAGTATGTGGAAGAAGACAAACAGAATAAAAAAAGAAAATCAGGTCATACTCTAAGAAAAAGAAAGGAGTATGACCTTTTTCTATGAAAAAAAAGAAAGCGGTAAAAAAATCAGATCTGGAATATCTCTCACCGAAAGAAAAAATGAAATATGAGATTGCAGAAGAACTTGGTCTTTTAGATCGTGTAATGACAGATGGATGGAAATCTCTCTCAGCGAAAGAAACAGGCAGAATCGGCGGAATTATGACAAGGCGAATGAAGAAATTGAAAGAAGAAATACAGCAATCTTGCAAGGAAAAATAGCCTGTGATATACTGGTTTCATGAAAAATTTAGTACAGGATCTAAAAAATCAAACTTTTAAACATATTTATTTGTTCACTGGTGAGGAAGTTTATCTGCGAAATCAATATAAGAAAAAACTGCAGGAAGCTCTGATTCCGCCGGAAGATACCGTAAATATCAATTTTTATCAGGGAAAAGGGATTGATCTGAAAGAAGTGATTGCACAGGCAGAAACCATGCCTTTTTTTTCAGAACGGCGTCTTCTTGTGGTAGAAGACAGTGGTTTTTTTAAGTCAGCTACACCGGAGCTGGCAGAATATCTGGAGCAGGTGCCAGACACTACGTATGTTCTGTTTGTGGAAAATGAAATAGATAAGAGAGGAAAGCTTTATAAGACGGTCAAGAAGTATGGCAGTGTAGTGGAATTTGCCAGACAGACAGAAGATACGCTGATGCGTTGGATATTAAGTATATTGAAAAAAGAAGGAAAAAACATTACGCGCGCTACCATGGAACTGTTTCTGGAGAAAACCGGAACAGATATGAACCAGATCAGTATGGAGCTGGAAAAGCTATTGTCTTATACCATGGGGAAAGAGATTATTACAGCAGAAGATGTACAGGAGATCTGCATCAGCCAGACGGTAAATAAGATTTTTGAAATGATCAGTGCCATGGCAGAAAAAAATCAGAAGAAGGCACTGGATTTATATTATGATCTGCTGGCATTAAAAGAACCTCCGATGCGAATTCTCTACCTGATAGCCCGTCAGTTTAATCAGATTATGCTGATCAGTGAACTGACCAGTCAGGGAGTTAACAAAGAAACGATTGCAGAAAAGCTTGGTATCCAGAGCTTTATTGTACGGAATGGAATGCGCTATGCCAGATCCTTTACACAGGAACAGCTTCGCTATGCAGTAGAGACTGCTGTTCAGACAGAGACAGATGTGAAGACAGGAAAGCTGGATGAAAAACTGGCAGTAGAACTGGTTATTGTAGAAATGAGCAGAAACTCATAAAAGAAAAAGACCATCGGATGACGGACCGATGGTCTTTTAAAGTTCTCATTTATTAGATATTGTTAACAAGCTTTGCTAAACGGGAAACTTTTCTTGCTGCATTGTTTTTATGATAAACACCTTTTGTAGTAGCTTTATCAATAACAGATGTAGCATTCAGCAGAGCAGCAACAGCAGCATCTTTATCGTTTGCTTTAACAGCAGCTTCTACTTTCTTAATTGCTGTTTTCACACCAGATTTGATTGCTTTATTGCGTTCAGCTTTTGTTCTGTTAACTAAGATACGTTTTTTTGCAGATTTAATGTTAGCCAATTCCTGACACCTCCAATTATTCTCTTTTTCATCTTTTATGTTAAACTCGGACACGGACGTTCTAACATATACCTCTATATTCTAGTGCAACAGCTGAATTGTGTCAATACATATTTCACAAAAAATTGAGAAAAATAGGAGAAAAGAAATCAATTTAAATGGAAAAGGAGAAAAAATGCTGGGTTATTTTGAAATACGTACGGATCTGGCGCTGGAGGCCAGGGAAAATCTGGAAAAAGGAGAGGAAGAACTGTCAGGAATCCATGTCCGCGAGGAACGGGATGAAGCAAATCGGATATATACGACTACAGTGATAATAAGTACTGAGAACAGTGCCAGAGCAATTGGAAAACCGATGGGATGTTATATCACTGTGGAAGTACCGGATATGATGGATGAAGACGAAAGCTATCATCGTGAAATATCTTCATTTCTGGCAGAGAAGATCCAGAAGATGCGAAAAAGGGACAGAGGCTCTGTACTTCTGGTGGGATTGGGAAATCGAAATGTAACACCGGACGCACTGGGACCGTCTGTGATTGATAATTTGAAGATCACCAGACACCTGGCAAAAGAATTTGGATTTCTGGAAGGAACAGCAGCTCAGGTGAGTGCATTGATTCCGGGAGTTATGGCACAGACAGGTATGGAAACACTGGAAATTATCAAAGGTGTGATCAGTCAGACACAGCCGGACACAGTGATTGTAATTGATGCATTGGCGGCAAGAAGTATCAAACGGCTGAATCGCACAATTCAGATCAGTGATGCAGGGATTCATCCTGGTTCGGGTGTGGGAAATAATCGGTGCAGAATCAGTCAGGAGACAGTGGGTGTGCCGGTCATTGCCATAGGGGTACCAACTGTAGTGGATGCAGCAACAATTGTCTGTGATGCAATGGAACAGGCAGACCTGGAGGAAGAACAGAGACAGCTGTTCCGGGAAAATATTTCTCCCGGACTTCATACGATGTTCGTTACGCCCAAGGATATAGATGAAACGGTGAAACGAATCAGTTATACCATTTCGGAAGGACTGAATATAGCATTTTCCTAAAACAAGCGGAGGATAAGTAAAAACAGGAAGATCTGTGTAAACGAACTGTCATAAAAAGTGAGAACTATCATAAAATAGTACAGAGGTGAAAAAAATGCGGTTATTGGACAGGCTAATCCGCACAGTACTGATGGTCTGTGTGATTCTTCTTGGCGGGTATATTTTAGTGAGGAGTGTGACGATTGCGGGAGAAAATGGAATGTTTCAGGATTCCCCAAGGTTATCCTTTTTATATCGGAAACTGGAGTCGGCAGGGAGACAGATTTATATTCCAGTATTTTCCTGGCAGTCAGATGCAAAGGGAATGTCGCCGGAACAGGATCTGGCAGGTGTAGTGAACAGAACCTTTTATCCTGCCGGATTTTGGACAGAAAAAAGGAAGGATACCGAATGGCAGGAAGAAGAATATGAATTGATTTTATCTGCGGAAGCCAGAGCTGAGGAAGAAAAGAAACCGCTGGATTTGAAACAGTGGATGAATGACCGGCAGGATACGGAGAATGAGAACAAAGAATCAGAACTAATAGAACCAGAGTCAGAGGAACAGGAGTCTGAGAACAGAGAATCAGAATTTGAGATGCTTTTGAACAGATATTTTTCCATGGATGCAGCAACTTCTGTTGACAGCAATCGTCTCAATAACAGTCTTCTGGATCTGGACCTTACGTTGGACACTGAGAAAACCGGACCACAGATTCTGATTTATCACAGTCATTCGCAGGAAGGGTTTGCAGATACAGTGGAAGGAGATGATACAACAACCATTGTAGGTGTGGGAGATTATCTGACAGAATTGCTGACGGAAACTTATGGATATCAGGTGATTCATGACCGTGGAGTTTATGATCTGGTAGACGGTGTGCTTGATCGTAATGTGGCTTATGATTATTCGGGAGAAGCGGTCAGGCAGTGGCTGGAAAAATATCCACAGATTCAGGTCGTCATTGACCTGCACCGGGATGGTGTAGATGGAAAAAGATTTGTGGTACAGGAAAATGGCAGACCGACAGCCAATCTGATGTTTATTCTGGGAATGAGCCGTACGGCGGATCAGCAGGACATATCTTATCTGCCAAATCCGTACATAAAAGAAAATATGGCATTTGCTCTTCAGCTTCAGAAAAAGGCAGAGGAGATGGCGCCGGAGCTGATGCGAAATATTTACCTGATGGCATATCGGTTTAACCTTCATTATCGACCGAAAAGTCTGCTTCTGGAAGCAGGGACACAGCTAAATACACTGGAAGAAGAAAAAAATGCCATGGAAGTATTTGCAGGAATTCTGGATGCGGAATTAAAAGGGCGGTAAGTCCTGATTCGGTATAGACAAAGCAGGAAATCATGTGCTAAAATGCCTCTTGAACAGGAGGAAATACTATTGGCAGCAATTGAACAGAATAAAATAAGAAATTTTTGTATTATCGCGCATATTGACCACGGAAAGTCTACGCTGGCTGACCGTATTATTGAGATGACAGGGCTTCTGACCAGCCGTGAGATGCAGGCACAGGTTCTGGATAATATGGAACTGGAGCGGGAACGTGGTATTACGATTAAGGCACAGACGGTTCGAATTGTCTATAAGGCAAAAGACGGAGAAGAGTATATTTTTAATGTGATTGATACTCCGGGACATGTGGACTTTAACTATGAGGTATCCAGAAGTCTGGCGGCCTGCGACGGCGCCATTCTGGTAGTAGACGCAGCGCAGGGGATTGAAGCACAGACACTGGCCAATGTTTATCTGGCTCTGGATCATGATCTGGACGTTATGCCGGTGATTAATAAAATAGATCTTCCGAGTGCAGATCCGGAGCGAGTCATCAATGAGATCGAAGATGTAATCGGTATTGAGGCACAGGATGCACCACAGATTTCGGCCAAGACCGGACTGAATGTAGATCAGGTGCTGGAACAGATTGTACACAGAATTCCGGCACCGACCGGTGATCCGAAGGCACCGCTTCAGGCACTCATTTTTGATTCGGTTTATGATTCTTACAAAGGTGTAATCATTTTCTGCCGGATTAAAGAAGGAAGCGTGAAAAAAGGGACACCGATCCGTATGATGGCTACCGGAGCAGAAGCAGACGTAGTAGAAGTGGGCTATTTTGGACCGGGACAGTTTATTCCGTGTGATGAACTCAGCGCAGGTATGGTGGGATATATCACCGCCAGCCTGAAAAATGTGAAAGATACCCGTGTAGGTGATACGGTTACGAATGCCGTGCAGCCGTGTGCGAAGCCACTTCCGGGTTATAAGAAAGTAAACCCGATGGTTTATTGTGGAATGTATCCGGCAGATGGAGCAAAGTATCCGGATTTGAGAGATGCGCTGGAAAAGCTTCAGTTGAATGATGCAGCACTGCAGTTTGAACCGGAGACATCGTTGGCACTGGGATTTGGATTCCGATGTGGTTTTCTCGGACTCCTTCATCTGGAGATTATTCAGGAACGTCTGGAAAGAGAATATAATCTGGATCTGGTTACAACCGCACCGAGTGTTATCTATAAAGTATATAAGACCAATGGTGAAGTAATTGATCTGACGAACCCGTCCAATCTGCCGGATGCTTCTGAGATTGAGTATATGGAGGAACCGGTTGTATCGGCAGAGATTATGGTGACTACCGAATATATTGGTTCCATCATGCAGCTGTGCGAAGAACGCAGAGGTACTTATCTGGGTATGGAGTACATGGAAGAGACCAGAGCACTTTTGAAATATGATCTGCCACTAAATGAGATTATATACGATTTCTTTGACGCATTAAAATCACGTTCCAGAGGCTATGCATCCTTTGATTATGAAATGAAGGGCTATCAGAGATCCGAATTAGTGAAACTGGATATCCTGGTAAATCGCGAAGAGGTAGATGCCCTGTCTTTCATTGTACATGCAGAGACTGCGTATGAGCGTGGAAGAAAGATGTGTGAAAAGCTGAAGGAGGAGATTCCGAGACAGCTGTTTGAGATTCCGATTCAGGCAGCCATCGGAAGTAAGATTATTGCAAGAGAGACCGTAAGGGCCATGCGAAAAGATGTACTCGCCAAGTGTTATGGTGGTGATATTTCCCGTAAGAAGAAGCTTCTGGAAAAGCAGAAAGAAGGAAAGAAGCGTATGCGTCAGGTGGGTAATGTTGAGATTCCTCAGAAGGCTTTTATGAGTGTATTAAAACTGGATGAGAATTAGGAGTAATCTATGCAGAAAGAACTGGAGCTGTATCTTCATATTCCGTTTTGTGTAAAAAAATGCAGATATTGTGATTTTTTGTCCTTTACGGCGAGTGAAAAGATACAGAAATCATATGTACAGGCTTTATGTGAAGAGATAAAAGGATGGGACGGTTTTAGAAACCGTCCCATCTCTACGATATTTATAGGCGGTGGCACACCATCCATTCTGCCGGCGCAGGAGATCGGAAGGATTTTGAAACTGATAGAAGAAAAACGGGATCACAGATTTTCGAAACCGGAAGAGATTACCATAGAGTGTAATCCGGGAACAGTAGATGAAGCTACGCTAAAAGCGTATCGAGAATATGGGATAAATCGGCTCAGTTTTGGACTTCAGTCAGCAGATAATCAGGAATTGAAGATATTGGGAAGAATTCATACCTGGGAAGAGTTTCTGGAAAGTTATCATCTGGCAAGACAGGCAGGATTTGAGAACATTAATGTGGATCTGATGTCAGCGCTTCCGGGACAAAGCGCTGACAGCTGGAGACAGACTCTGGAAAAAGTACTGTCGCTGAAACCAGAACATATCTCTGCCTATAGTCTGATTATTGAAGAAGGTACGCCTTTTTATCAGCTCTATGGAGAGGCTGACCGACGCAGAAGAGAGGATGAACCTCAGACAATGCTTCCGACTGAAGAAACGGAACGGGAGATGTATGAAGATACCGGTCGAATTCTTGCAGACATGGGATATTATAGATATGAAATATCTAATTACGCGAAAGCCGGAAAGGAATGCAGACATAACTGCGGCTATTGGACTGGGATCGAATATAAAGGATTTGGTCTCGGTTCATCTTCGCTGTTGGAACACAGGCGATACAGGAATACAGATTCTCTGGAAATCTACAGGAAGGAAGGCAGTCATATGGAGCAGACAGAGCTGCTGACGGAAGAGACAGAGATAGAGGAAACCATGATATTGGGCCTTCGTATGATGAAAGGAGTATCGAAAAAAGAATTTTATCATAAATATAAAAAAAATATAACAGACATATATGGGGATATTATCAGAAAATATGTAAAAATGGGGCTTATGGAAGAAAACAGTCATGCGATAAAGCTGACAGAACAGGGAATTTCCGTGAGCAATGTGATCCTTTCTGATTTTTTACTGATGTAATAAATTTGGAAGTTTTTTACAAAAATATTAAAAAACTATTGAAAGATATTGCAATCAGAGGCGCGTTATAGTATACTGTCAGCAGGATTTGCAAAGAAATAGTAATAAACTGCGAATTTTTACTTCATAACGTACCAGTTAATGGAAAGGGAGGAAGTATGAAGAAAACAAAAAAAGTAATCATGATGCTGATTATGGCAGTGCTGATTATGGCAGTGCCGGTAAGTGCTCAGGCAGCATTTAAGGTTACCACATCAGGAGTTTCATTGCCATCGACGATCAAAAAGGGTGCAACCTTTCAGATGAAAGGTGTTTTGAAGGCAAATGAAAAGATGACAAAGATTAGCTGCACGATTTATAATTCCAACGGTAAGAAGTGTATTCAGAGATATGATGCCAAATTGAATACAAAGAAATATAATATGAAGAAGGCAGATCCATATCTGGCCTTTGACAAATTGCCGGCAGGAAAGTACTATTATCGTGTATGCGTTTATAATGCAAAAGGAAAGAAGAAAAGAATCGCTAACCGTAAGTTCACGGTGAGCACATCAGGTACGACAGCATCAGACGGAAAGATTCAGATTTCGAATCCGGTACCGTCAGGAGATATTACCCTGAATGCAGGGCGATCCTATTCACTGAGCGGAACGATTACATCAAAGTACAAGATGAAAAAGATTACGGCTAAGATTATCAACAGCAGTAACCAGGTGGTTTATTCAAAGGTGTCAAAGCCGAACAGCAAACGGTACAATCTGAAGAACAGTGCAATTGACAGTGCAATGAAGTTTGATGCATTGACAGCAGGAACCTATACATTTCAGATTAATGCAATTGATTCAGAAAAGAACAATGTTGTTCTGATCAAACGGAAGATAACTGTGAATGCAGCAGGTACCAGCAACAATGTGACTCCTGGTTCCACCGGAAGTAACACCATATCCGGAAATACCGAATATCTGGACTATTCAGGTATGGTGACAAGACCATCCGGATATAAAGCAAGAACAGGAAGACCGTCTGTATCTAATCAGTATTATTATAATTCTTCTTATAATATTTATTACAAATATAACAGTTTGGCACCGACAGGTAAGAAGTATTATGCAAATTATTATGTTTTAGGTAACTGTACCTGGTATGCATGCGGAAGAGCAATGGAAATTGTTGCCAATGCAGGTGGCAATGTTTCAAGGGTACAGCAGATATTCGGTGGAGATCCGGTAGGTATTTATAATACGAATGCTTCTAAGAGAGTATTCAGTTACGGAACATCACCAAAGATAGGTGCACTTGCCATTTTTAATTATGGCTCAAGTGGAGATGCACATATTGCCGTGGTAGAAGATATTGTAAATGGAGTGCCATATGTATCCGAATCAGGATATGCATTTGGAACTACAGTTCCGGCAGCAGACAGATCCAATATCATATTCAAGTATCAGAATATCTATAACTGGGCAGGCGGCAGAAAATTGTTGGGATACATATATCTGATCTGATAAATAAGAGTACAAAAAAAGAATCCTTTATTGGATTCTTTTTTTGTACTCTTATGCATTTGCAAGAATCTGATCCACAACATAATTATGTATGAGAATAGAACAGTTTTCTGTGTAATGAAGCCCATCTACCGTATCATAACCATGTTCTGTCAGATAATCATAACAGTCAAGATAGTGGTCAGGGAAAGCGCTTTTTAATGTCTGATTGAATTCCAGAATCATATCGTTAGTAGTATTACACTGTGCATCATCAGAGAGTGGATTCACAGATAAATAATAAAAAGGCGTATCGGTGAATTCACGAGCAAGATTCTGATACAGTTCCACATAAAAGCTGACATTTTCAGGATCATTAACCCCCAGATTATACACAACTGTTTGAGAAGGATCATTTTCCAGAAGAGTACGCAGTGTAAAGATGCCATCATCTGCAAACCACTGGTAACCTTCACCTTCTTTCCCTATATAGGTACAGGAATCATGGACGGCTTCTCCCATACTGACAGTTCTGGAATCTCCGACAAATAGAATGGAATGTTCAGGAACGTTACTTGCAGTTACTGTGGAGATGGTACTTGCAGCGGCTTCTGTCTCTTCATCGATACATGCGGTTTCTGACGTTGGTTCTTGAGAAGAGGTTCGGGAAGACAGACCAGGAAAAATACGATTGATTGTCTGTTTTACCGGATTTTCTTCACTGGTATTCTCATAGGTGAGATAACCGGCAAGTCCCAGCAGAAAGATGATGGCCAGAGTGGCGAGCAGAATCGTGAGATAATTTCGAATTTTCATCACAAAGTCCTTTCTTATGAAGTTGTAATTGTACAGCACAAGTATGCTGCAATCAAAGTTTAGCATATTTCCAAAAAAAGTCAAATAAAAGTAAAAAGCCTATTGACATTTTGAAACACAGGTGATATCTTAAGGTCATGGAAATTAGCACTCGATAGTGAAGAGTGCTAACAACCAAAGGAGGAATGAGGATGCGTCTGGATGATAGAAAGTGGAAAATTTTTAATGCTATCATTAAAACCTATCTGGAGACCGGTGAACCGGTTGGATCCAGAACAATTTCAAAATACGCAGACTTAAACCTGAGTTCAGCAACGATTCGTAATGAGATGGCTGATCTGGAAGAGATGGGACTGATTATACAGCCTCATACATCTGCAGGCAGAATTCCATCAGATCAGGGTTATCGTATGTATGTGGACTATCTGATGGAGCAGAAAGACAAAGAAGTCAAAGAGATGCAGAACATGATGATTCAGAAGCAGGATCGTATGGAATCTGTACTGAAGCAGGTGGTTAAGGTTCTGGCGAATAATACGAATTATGCAACTATGATTTCAGCACCACAGTATCACAGAACAAAGCTGAAGTTTATACAGCTTTCTATCATCAGTGAGACACAGCTTCTGGCAGTGGTTGTGGCGGAAGGCAATATTGTGAAGAACAAGATGCTGAATTTTGAACATGGGCTGAACAATGAGATGCTATTAAAACTGAATATCCTGTTAAACACAGCGTTGAATGGTCTGGCAATGGAAGAGATTAATCTTGGATTGATCACGAAGCTGAAGGAACAGGCTGGTATCCACAGTGATGTGGTAAGCAAAGTGCTGGATACCGTAGCAGAGACCATACAGATGGATGATGAGATGGAGATTTACACCAGTGGCGCAACGAACATTTTCAAGTATCCGGAACTGTCTGACAGTTCCAAGGCCAGCGAGCTGATCAGTGCTTTTGAAGAAAAAAAAGAACTGGCAAGTCTGGTGGCAGAAAGCATGGCTCAGACGTCCGATACCGGAATTCAGGTTTATATAGGCAATGAAGCTCCGATTCAGAATATGAAGGATTGCAGTGTAGTGACGGCAACTTATGAATTGGGAAGCGGCATCAGGGGAACGATAGGAATTATCGGACCGAAACGAATGGATTATGAAAAAGTTGTTGATTCGCTGAAAACTTTGAAGAGCCAGTTAGACAACGTCTTTGAAGAGCAGTAGAGTCAAAAAGGATAGAACAGAAAGGTGGTCGATGAAAGTGGCAGAAGAAAACATGGAAAAGAACATGGAAGAAGCTGCAGAAGAGGTTACTGACAATAAGACAGAGACCGACCAGAACACAGAAACAGATCAGAATGTGGAAGATGCAGCTGCTGAATCTGTAAAAGAAGAAAAAGAAGAGACAGCACAGGAAGAGAAGAAAGACAAAAAGTTCTGGAAAAAAGAAAAGAAAGATAAGAATGCAGAACTGGTTGAGGAACTGACAGACAAAGTAAAACGTCAGATGGCAGAATTCGAGAACTTCCGTAAGCGTTCCGAAAAGGAAAAAGCGGGAATGTTTGAGATGGGAGCCAAAAGTGTTATTGAGCAGATTCTTCCAGTGATTGATAATTTTGAACGCGGTCTGGCAGCTGTGCCGGAAGAGGCAAAGGCAGATCCATTCGTAGAAGGAATGGAAAAAATCTACAGACAGTTCATGGATACCATGGATAAACTGAATGTAAAGCCGATCGAAGCAGTAGGCACAGAATTCAACCCGGATTTCCATAATGCAGTGATGCATGTGGAAGATGAGGAAGCCGGTGAGAATGTGGTAGTAGAGGAATTCCAGAAGGGCTACCTTTACAAGGATCAGGTAGTCAGACACAGCATGGTAAAAGTAGCAAATTAGTTTTTTCAGTATTACAGTTATGTATATAGGAGGACAAAATTATGAGTAAAATTATTGGTATCGACCTTGGTACAACAAACAGTTGTGTAGCAGTTATGGAAGGTGGAAAACCTACCGTTGTAACAAATACAGAAGGTGCAAGAACAACACCGTCTGTTGTAGCATTTTCAAAAACAGGTGAAAGACTGGTTGGCGAACCTGCAAAACGTCAGGCAGTAACCAACGCAGACAAGACTATTTCTTCTATCAAGAGACATATGGGTACTGATTATAAAGTATCTATCGATGGAAAGAACTATACACCACAGGAGATCTCCGCAATGATTCTTCAGAAGCTGAAAGCAGATGCTGAGAATTATCTTGGTGAAAAAGTATCTGAAGCAGTTATTACGGTACCTGCATATTTCAATGATGCACAGCGTCAGGCAACAAAAGATGCCGGTAAGATCGCAGGTCTGGATGTAAAACGTATTATTAACGAGCCTACTGCTGCAGCACTTGCGTATGGTCTTGATAACGAAAAAGAACAGAAAATTATGGTATATGACCTTGGTGGCGGTACATTTGATGTATCTATCATTGAGATCGGTGATGGTGTCATCGAAGTTCTGGCAACAAACGGTGATAACAGACTGGGTGGTGATGACTTCGACCAGAAGATCACAAATTACATGATTGATGAATTTAAGAAAGCAGAAGGTGTAGACCTTTCTGTAGATAAGATGGCTCTTCAGAGATTAAAAGAAGCAGCTGAAAAAGCAAAGAAAGAACTTTCTTCTGCTACAACCACAAATATCAACCTGCCATTCATCACTGCAACAGCAGAGGGACCAAAGCACTTTGATATGAATCTCTCCAGAGCAAAATTTGATGAACTGACTCATGACCTGGTAGAGAGAACAGCTATCCCGGTACAGAATGCATTACGTGATGCAGGTATCACAGCATCTGATCTGTCTAAAGTACTTCTGGTTGGTGGATCTACACGTATTCCGGCTGTACAGGATAAAGTAAAAGCCCTGACAGGTAAAGAACCTAGCAAGACTCTGAACCCGGATGAATGTGTTGCCATCGGCGCAGCAATTCAGGGTGGTAACCTGGCTGGTGATACAGGTGCAGGTGATATCCTTCTTCTGGATGTTACTCCACTGTCACTGTCTATCGAGACTATGGGCGGTGTAGCTACCAGACTGATCGAGAGAAATACAACGATTCCGACCAAGAAGAGTCAGGTATTCTCTACTGCAGCAGATAACCAGACAGCTGTTGATATCCACGTAGTACAGGGTGAAAGACAGTTTGCGAAAGACAACAAGTCCCTTGGACAGTTCAGACTGGATGGTATCCCACCAGCAAGAAGAGGTGTGCCACAGATCGAGGTTACCTTTGATATCGATGCCAATGGTATCGTAAATGTATCTGCAAAAGACCTGGGAACAGGAAAAGAACAGCACATTACCATTACTTCCGGATCTAATATGTCCGACAGTGATATTGAAAAAGCAGTCAAAGAAGCTGCTGAATTCGAAGCACAGGATAAGAAGAGAAAAGAAGCTATCGATGCAAGAAATGATGCAGATGCCATGGTATTCCAGACAGAAAAAGCTCTGGAAGAAGTTGGTGACAAACTGGATGCCAACGATAAGACAGCAGTTCAGGCTGATATCGCAGCGCTGAAAGAACTGGTAGAAAAGAGCAATCCGGAAGAAATGACAGATGCTCAGGTAGCTGAGATTAAGGCTGCGAAAGAAAAACTGATGGAAAGTGCCCAGAAGGTATTCGCAAAAGTATATGAACAGAGCCAGGGTGCACAGGCCGGTCCTCAGGGAGCAGGTCCTGATATGGGCGGTGCTCAGTACAGCCAGGGCAGCACAGCACAGAATAATGATGATGATGTCATTGACGCAGATTATAAAGAGGTATAAAATATCTGCGAGCGAAGAAAGAAAACCTAATAGAAAGTCCCAGGGGACGGAGGAGCATATCCCCCGTCTTTTGGGCGCTGGGAGAGAAATATGGCGGAAACAAAAAGAGATTATTATGAAGTGCTGGGCGTGGATCGTAATGCAGATGCAGCTACTATAAAAAAAGCATACCGACAGTTGGCAAAGAAATATCATCCGGATATGAATCCAGGCGATAAAGTAGCTGAGCAAAAGTTTAAAGAAGCGGCAGAAGCATATTCGGTGTTATCTGATGACACAAAACGTCGTCAGTATGATCAGTTTGGTCATGCAGCCTTTGAACAGGGTGGAGCAGGTGCCGGTGGATTTGATTTTAATGGGGCAGATATGGGGGATATCTTCGGAGATATTTTCGGTGATCTGTTCGGAGGTGGTTCCAGAAGAAGAGCGAACAATGGTCCGATGAAGGGAGCTAATTTACGTGCTTCTGTAAGAATTACTTTTGAAGAGGCAGTATTTGGATGTGAAAAAGAACTGGAGCTTTCTTTAAAGGATGAATGTACAAACTGTCATGGAACAGGTGCCAAACCAGGAACCAGTCCTGAGACCTGTCCGAAATGCGGCGGTCGTGGTCAGGTGGTTATGACACAGCAGTCCCTGTTTGGTATGGTGCAGAATGTGACAACCTGTCCGGATTGTGGCGGAACTGGTAAAATTATAAAAGAAAAATGTACGTTCTGTGGCGGAACCGGATATACTTCCAGCAGAAAGAAGATTAAGGTATCTATTCCTGCAGGTATTGATAACGGTCAGTGTGTTAGAATTTCAGGAAAAGGTGAACCGGGATCCAATGGCGGTCCAAGAGGTGATCTGCTGGTAGAAGTGGTTGTCCAGAGACATCCGATATTCCAGAGACAGGATATGAATATTTATTCTACCGCACCAATGAGTTTTGCACAGGCAACATTGGGAGGCGATGTACGTATCAGTACGATTGACGGAGATGTTATGTATACCGTAAAGCCGGGAACACAGACAGATACCCGTATACGTCTGAAGGGAAAAGGTGTGCCATCTCTGAGAAACAAGTCTGTCAGAGGAGATCATTATGTTACGCTGGTAGTACAGGTGCCGACAAAACTGAGCAATGAAGCAAAGGAAGCCCTAAAAGCGTTCGATGCAGAGACCGGCAACAGTCTGAACCAACAGATGAACAATCAGTCAAAAAAAGAGGAAAAACCAAAGAAAAAAGGGTTTATGGAAAAAATAAAAGAAACCTTTGAAGATCAGTAAAGTGAAAATAAAGTGAGGATCCTGTAAATGAAGTGGAATAAATTTACATTAAAAACCAGATCAGAAGTGGAAGATATTGTGATCTCCACACTGGCAGATGTGGGAGTAGAGGGCGTAGAGATTGAGGATAAAGTGCCTCTGACTGATTCAGATAAAAAACAGATGTTTGTAGATATTCTGCCTGACGGACCGGCAGACGATGGAATTGCCTACCTGAATTTCTATGTAGAAGAAGATCAGGATCCGCAGCCACTTCTGGACAGAGTGAAAGAGGCGCTGGAAGAATTACGTATGTTTATGGATATTGGTGAATGTACAATTACAGAAAGCCAGACAGAGGACAAAGACTGGATTAACAACTGGAAGCAGTATTTTCATCAGTTTTATGTAGACGATATACTGATTATTCCATCCTGGGAAGAGGTAAAACCGGAAGACCAGGACAAGATGATTATTCATATTGATCCGGGTACTGCGTTTGGTACCGGTATGCATGAGACAACACAGCTGTGTATGCGGCAGTTAAAGAAATATGTAAATAAAGACACACAGATTCTGGATGTAGGAACCGGAAGCGGTATTTTATCTATTGCAGCACTGAAACTGGGGGCTGCTCATGCAGTGGGAACTGATCTGGATCCATGTGCGATTTCTGCAGTAAAAGAGAATCTGGAAGCAAATCATGTACCAGAAGAATCTATGGATATGATTCTGGGTAATATTATTGATGATAAGCAGATTCAGGATGAAGTGGGATATGAAAAGTATGATATCGTGGTTGCTAATATACTGGCAGACGTATTGATTCCTCTTACACCGGTGATTCTGCATCAGATGAAAAAGGGTGGATTATATATTACTTCCGGTATTATTGATGACAAAGAAGAAAGCGTGGTATCAGCTGTGAAAGCGGCAGGATTGGAAGTAGAAGAAATAACTCATCAGGGCGAGTGGGTATCTGTTACCGCCAGAAAGATAGGATAATATGCATCGTTTTTTTGTAGAAGAGCCGGGGATGGGAGAGAACAGGATTACCATTACCGGTGGAGACGTCAATCATATAAAAAATGTGCTTCGTATGTCAGCAGGTGATCAGATCTGTGTTATTAACGGGCAGAACAATAAAGAATATTACTGTGAAATTATCGATATCGGAGCTGATGCGGTAGAAACAAAAATCTGTGAAATCAGAGAAGCTGATCAGGAGCTGCCCAATCAGATTGTTTTGTTTCAGGGGCTTCCGAAAAGCGATAAAATGGAATTGATTATTCAGAAAGCAGTGGAGCTTGGCGTGTACAGAATTGTACCTGTATCCACGGATCGTACAGTAGTAAAACTGGATGCGAAAAAAGAGGCAAATAAGAGAAAGCGCTGGATGAATATTTCAGAAAGTGCAGCAAAACAATCCGGAAGACTTTGCATTCCGGAAGTCACATCGGTGGTTTCTTTCAGAGAAGCACTGGAGATGGCAAAGGAAATGGATGTTCGTCTGATTCCTTATGAACTGGCGGACGGTATGGAAAAAACCAGAGAAATTATGAGCAGTATACAGCCGGGACAGTCGATTGCTGTTTTTATTGGACCTGAGGGTGGATTTGAAAGCAGTGAGATTGAAAAAGCCGTGGAGATGGGGATATCACCGATCACTCTGGGAAAAAGAATTCTAAGAACTGAAACAGCAGGTCTTGTCACGCTGGCGATGTTAGTGTATAATCTTGAAAGGTGACAGACAATAAAGCAGTCTTAATTAGCTTGTCTAGTTTGGGCTGTTTTTCATTATGGAGAAAAATATATAATATGGAAGCGTATTTAGATAACTCAGCAACTACCAGATGCCTGGAAAGTGTGATTCAGATTGTGGAAAAAACCATGAGAGAAGACTATGGGAATCCATCTTCAAAGCATCAGAAGGGACTGGACGCGGAAAATTACGTAAGAGCAGCAAAAACAGAGATTGCTAAGACGTTAAAAGTACAGGATAAAGAGATTTATTTTACTTCCGGAGGAACAGAATCTAATAACTGGGCGCTGATCGGAAGTGCTCTGGCCAATCAGAGAGCCGGCAGACATCTGATTACCACGGCAGTTGAACATGCAGCTGTATTACAGCCTATGGGATTCCTGGAAGAGATGGGATTTCGTATCACATATCTGCCGGTAGATGAACATGGAGTGGCGGATCTGGAAGCTTTAAAAGAAGCAATCTGCGAGGATACCATTCTGGTATCTATGATGTATGTCAATAATGAACTTGGAACAGAAGAGCCTGTTGAAGAGGCAGCCAGAATCATCAAAGAAAAGAATCCAGGCATTCTTTTTCATGTGGATGCTATCCAGGCTTATGGAAAATACCGGATTTATCCGAAAAAAATGGGGATCGATCTGCTTTCCGTCAGCGGGCATAAGATCCACGGACCAAAGGGCAGCGGATTTTTATATGTAAATGAGAAAGCAAAGATCCGTCCGATCATTCTGGGAGGCGGCCAGCAAAAGGGTATGCGTTCCGGTACGGATAATGTCCCGGGAATTGCCGGACTTGGTGTGGCAGCAAAAGAAGCATACCAGAACCTGGATGACAATGTGTTACACATGAGAACATTAAAACAACAGTTTCTGGATGGAATCAGGGATATTCCGGATGTGTATGTTCAGGGACAGTCCGCTGTAGGAGGAGGAGCCCCACATATTGTGAGTGTCAGTTTTGCAGATGTAAGAAGCGAAGTATTATTGCATGCGCTGGAAGAAAGGAAGATCTATATTTCATCCGGATCAGCATGTTCTTCTAATAAGAAACTGCCGGTAAGCACGGTATTAAAGGAAGTTCATGTGCCAAAAAAACTGTTGGATTCAACAGTACGTTTCAGCTTCAGCAGCCAGACAACAGAGGAAGAGATTAGATATTGTATTGAGGAACTGCACCGGATCATCCCGATGCTGAGAAAATACACAAGACATTAACAGGGAGGAACTATGATTTTTAAAACATTTTTGATCAAATACGGTGAGATCGGGATCAAGGGAAAGAACCGTTACCTGTTTGAAGATGCACTGGTAAAACAGATCCGTCATGCATTAAAACATGTGGAGGGAGAGTTCGAAGTTCGCAAAGAGCAGGGAAGAATTTATGTAGATACTCTGTCAGAGTATGAGTTTGATGAAGTGGTAGAAGCTCTGAAAAGAGTGTTTGGAATTGTCGGCATCTGTCCGGTTGTAGTGACAGAGGATGAGGGATTTGAAAAACTGGCAGAGACTGTGACAGATTATCTGGCAAAAGAATATAGCAGTCATGCGCAGACCTTCAAGGTAGACTCCAGAAGAGCACGAAAAAATTATCCGAAAAATTCAATGGAATTAAATGCAGATCTGGGAGAACAGATCTTGAACGCATTTCCGGATATGAAAGTAGATGTGCATAAGCCGGAAATGGTGCTGAATGTAGAAATCCGGGAAAAAATATATATTTACTCACGGATTATTCCAGGGGCAGGAGGAATGCCGGTAGGTACAAACGGAAAGGCCATGCTGCTGTTGTCAGGTGGTATTGACAGTCCGGTAGCAGGTTATATGATTGCCAAGCGTGGAGTGAAGATTGATGCAGTTTATTTCCATGCACCGCCATACACCAGTGAACGTGCAAAGCAAAAAGTAGTGGATCTGGCAGCTATTGTGGCAAGATATTCTGGCCCGATCAATCTCCATGTGGTAAACTTTACCGATATTCAGCTGTATATTTATGAAAAATGTCCACATGAAGAACTGACGATTATCATGCGCCGTTATATGATGCGTATTGCAGAACATTTCGCAAAAGAGACAGGATCCCTTGGGCTTATTACAGGAGAAAGTATAGGACAGGTGGCCAGCCAGACCATGCAGAGTCTTGCGGCAACGAATGAAGTATGTACAATGCCGGTATATCGTCCGCTGATTGGATTTGACAAACAGGAGATCGTAGATGTATCGCTCAAGATTGATGCTTATGAGACATCGATCCTGCCGTATGAAGACTGCTGTACGATTTTTGTGGCAAAACATCCGGTTACCAAACCAAACATTAATATTATTAAGAGATCAGAAGTAAAACTGGAAGAAAAGATTGACGAACTGATAAAAGAAGCCATCGAGACCACAGAAACGATCTGGGTAGAAGCAAAAGCATAAAAAAGAATCCTGCTTAAAAAGCAGGATTCTTAAATTCAGAAGTTATTCAATTACATATGGTTTCAGGACATTTAAAATAGTATCTACATCATCTTCCGCATGGATATTCAGCTCGATTGGCTTGGAAAGATCCAGACTGAAGATACCCATAATAGATTTTGCATCAATCACATATCTTCCGGAAACTAAATCAAAATCATAATCGAATTTGGTAATGTCATTAACAAAGGATTTTACTTTATCAATAGAATTTAAAGAAATCTGTACTGTTTTCATAAAAACATCTCCTTATTTTTGCTTGAATTTTATGTAAAAGTGTATTCCCATACATTTTTGATATTACCTTTCGGAAAGGAAAAAGTCAAGATGAAAAACAAAAAAGTAGCTCTCCATAATCTTGGATGTAAAGTGAATGCATATGAGACAGAGGCGATGCAGCAGATCCTGGAAGAAGAAGGATATGAGATTGTACCATTTGCACCAGGAGCGGATATTTATATTATCAATACCTGTACAGTTACGAATATTGCAGACCGCAAATCCAGACAGATGCTTCATAAGGCAAAAAAAATGAATCCACAGGCGATTGTAGTAGCAGCAGGATGTTATGTGCAGGCAGCAGGAGAAGAACTGAAGGCCGATGAAGCAATTGATATCATTATCGGCAACAATCAGAAGCAGCATCTGGCAGATATTCTGGAAACCTATGAAGCATCTCATGCAGAAGAGGCGGTGCAGGATTTAGGAGTGGCGCTGATCGATATCAATCATACAAAAGAGTATGAGGAATTGTCTATTCATAAAACAGCGGAACATACCAGAGCTTATATTAAGGTTCAGGATGGATGTAACCAGTTCTGTTCTTACTGTATCATTCCATATGCCAGAGGACGTGTACGAAGCAGAGAAATGAATGATGTAGTGGAAGAAGTTAAGCAGCTGGCGGAAGCCGGATATCAGGAAATTGTACTGACCGGCATTCATTTAAGCTCATATGGAATTGACAAAGAAGATGGCAGCAATCTGCTGAAACTGATTCAGGCGGTGCATGAAACAGAAGGAATCAGACGGATTCGTCTTGGCTCTCTGGAACCGCGCATTATCACAGAAGAATTTGCCAGAACAATTGGAAGCATGGAAAAAATGTGTCCGCATTTTCATCTTTCTCTTCAGAGTGGCTGTGATGCAACACTCAGGCGTATGAATCGCAGATATACAGCAGAAGAATATTACGAAAAGTGTGAACTTCTGAGAAAATATTTTACGCATCCGGCTCTGACAACAGATGTGATCGTGGGATTCCCTCAGGAAAGCGAAGAAGAATTTGAGATTACCAGAGAATTCCTGGAAAAAGTAAAGTTTTATGAGACACATATTTTCAAATATTCCAGAAGAAAAGGAACCAGAGCTGCTGATATGGAAGGGCAGGTTCCAGAAGAGATCAAGACAGAAAGAAGCCATATCCTGCAACAGTTAAATGAAAAAAATAAGTATGAGTTTGAACAATATTATATTGGCAGACCTGTGGAAGTGCTTTTTGAAGAATCCGTAGAAAAAGACGGCAGTCTCTGCTGGCAGGGTCATACCAGAGAATATCTGAAACTGACGGTTCCGGATAAGGGGCAGGATCTGCACAACAAAATTTGTGATTGTATTTTACAGGAGTCTGATGTAGAATAAATCTAAACAAGCAAGATGGGGCGTGGAAAA
This sequence comes from uncultured Marvinbryantia sp., assembly GCA_934394985.1. GTDB lineage: Bacteria > Bacillota > Clostridia > Lachnospirales > Lachnospiraceae > Marvinbryantia. Next base: position 126,252 of record CAKRRF010000001.1, on the reverse strand, counting down.
TGGAAAAAGTGAATAATACACAATATTTTAAATTTAATCTTGATACGGAAGTCAGCGTGAAGGCGATACTGGATGCAGTATATGATGCGATGGAAGAAAAAGGATACAATCCGGTAAACCAGATCGTAGGCTATATCATGTCAGGAGATCCTACGTATATTACCAGTCATAAGAATGCCAGAAGCATGATTATGAAGGTGGAACGTGATGAACTGGTAGAAGAATTATTAAAAGAATATATTAAGAACAGGGCATAATGAGTCAGAATATGGATAGAATGATAGGACTGGATTTTGGATCCAAAACGGTAGGAGTGGCTGTCAGTGACAGCCTTGGAATTACAGCGCAGGGGTTGGAGATTATCAGAAGGAACGCAGAAAACAAGCTGAGACAGACCTGTGCAAGAATCGAAGCAATCATTGAGGAATATGAGGTAAAGAAGATTGTACTTGGCCTGCCGAAGCATATGAATAACAGCCTTGGAGACAGAGTGGAGAAGACACTTGCATTTAAAGAAATGCTGGAGCGCAGAACAGGACTGGAAGTTGTGACCTGGGATGAGCGGCTGACCACGGTGGAAGCTGACCGTACTATGATGGAAGCAGGCATTCGCAGAGAACATCGGAAGGAATATGTAGATATGCTGGCGGCAGTATTTATTTTACAGGGATACATGGATTATAGCCGCATGCAGGAACAGAAAGAAGAACAGTCTGTTTAGAAAATGACTGTCAGACAGTAAAATTGGGAGTATATAGATGGAAAAGATTTCATTTCAATTACCGGATTCGCAGGAAACGGTAGATTTTTTTGTGCTGGAACAAACCAGAATTAACGGAGCAGATTATATTCTTGTGACAGATTCCGAAGAGGATGATGGTGAAGCTCTGATTTTAAAAGATCTGTCAGAAGACGGAGAACAGGAAGCGGTTTATGAGATTGTAGAAGATGATGATGAGTTAGAGGCCTTATCTGTGATCTTTGGCGAGATGCTGGAAGACGTAGATCTGACGTTCTAAACAGAAAGGAGAATTGATTGAAAAATATTAATAATTCAAAATTGAAAATTATTCCACTTGGTGGACTGGAACAGATTGGTATGAATATTACTGCCTTTGAGTTTGAAGACAGTATTGTAGTAGTGGACTGTGGTTTGTCCTTTCCAGAAGATGATATGCTGGGAATTGATCTGGTAATCCCGGATATCACATATTTGAAGGAAAATGCAGACAAGATAAAGGGATTTGTGATTACACATGGACATGAAGACCATATCGGTGCTCTTCCATATGTGATGAAAGAGATCAATGCACCAATCTATGCAACAAAACTGACCATTGGTATTATTGAGAATAAGTTTAAGGAACATGGACTTCTGAAGACAACAAAACGAAAAGTGGTAAGGCATGGCCAGTCTATTAATCTTGGATCATTTCGTATTGAATTTATCAAGACCAACCACAGTATTCAGGATGCGTCGGCGCTGGCGCTGTATTCACCGGCCGGTATTGTGGTACACACCGGAGACTTTAAAGTGGACTATACGCCAGTATTCGGAGATGCAATTGATCTGCAGCGTTTTGGCGAAATAGGGAAAAAGGGTGTACTTGCATTAATGTGTGACAGCACCAATGCAGAACGTCCGGGCTTTACCATGTCTGAACGAACAGTAGGAAAAACTTTTGATAATATTTTTGCGGAACACCGCAATACCCGTATCATAATTGCCACATTTGCATCCAATGTTGACCGTGTACAGCAGATTATTAATTCTGCTTATAAATATGGAAGAAAAGTAGTTGTGGAAGGCCGTAGTATGGTCAATATTATTTCAACTGCATCCGAACTGGGGTATCTGAATATCCCGGATCAGACTCTGATTGAGATTGAACAGATGAAAAATTATCCGGATGAACAAATGGTTCTGATTACAACCGGAAGTCAGGGAGAATCCATGGCAGCTCTTTCCAGAATGGCAGCAGATATGCACCGTAAAGTAACCATTAAGCCAGGGGATACCGTGATCTTCAGTTCGAATCCGATTCCGGGAAATGAAAAAGCAGTATCTAAGGTTATTAACGAACTGACTGCTAAAGGTGCGGACGTTATTTTCCAGGATGCACACGTATCCGGTCATGCATGTCAGGAAGAAATCAAGCTGATTTATTCTCTGGTACATCCGAAATATGCGATTCCGGTACATGGGGAATTGCGCCATCTGAAAGCACAGGCCGGACTGGCAGCCAGCCTTGGCATTCCAAAGGAAAATATTTTTATACTGCGTGCAGGAGATGTACTGGCAATGGATCAGGAAGATGCCAAGATTGTAGATAAAGTACAGACTGGAGGTATTCTGGTAGATGGTCTGGGAGTGGGAGATGTGGGAAATATTGTACTCCGAGACAGACAGCATCTGGCAGAGGATGGGATAGTGATCGTTGTACTGTCTCTTGAAAAATATAGTAATCAGCTTCTTGCAGGACCGGATATTGTGTCCAGAGGATTTGTTTATGTAAGAGAATCAGAAGATCTGATGGAAGATGCCAGACAGGTAGTGGTTGATGCACTGGAATATTGCAGTGCCAAGCATGTGACAGACTGGGGCAAGATTAAGAATACTATCAAAGATGATCTGAACAGTTTTATCTGGAAAAGAACGAAGAGAAGTCCGATGATCCTGCCGATTATTATGGAGATCTGATAAAAGCAGAAGCCGGACGGAAGGACAGGAATGAAAGATAACGTAGAGATTTACACAATGGCATTGATTCGTGTGATTCATGACAGTGATGCATATAAAGACTATAAGGCAGTCAGAAAACGACTTGCCGAGGATCCGGAACTGAAGAACCGGGTCAATCAGTATCGAAAAGAATGCTATCATTTGCAAAACAGTGGGGATGTGGATTCTCTTTACGAGAGAACACAACGGTTTGATGAACAGTATGATGATCTGTTAAAGAATCCTCTGGTGGAAGAGTATCTTAAGTGTGAGCTTGCACTTTGTCGTATGTTGCAGCAGATTGCAAGTAAAGTAGTAGAGTCTGTAGAACTGGATCTGGATGATATCGCCAATGATATTTACCAGATGTAAGGAGCTGCAAGAGAAGACAGGAGGATGGCAGAGTGAAGCATATTATGACATGGCTGTCATTATTTGTATGTAAAATGCTTCTGGTTGTGCTGATTTTGGCTGGCTTATATCATTTTGGATCCTATGCCTTTACATTTGGACGACAAATATACAGTGAAGAAGGAATAACGGCAGCACCTGGAAAAGATGTTGCCGTTGTAGTGTCTGAAGGAGAAAGTACAAAAGAAATTGCACAGATGCTGAAGCAGTTTGGATTGATAGAAGATCCCCGTGTATTTCTGGTACAGGAACGGCTGTCAAAATATCATGGACAGATTCAGCCAGGCAATTATGTTCTGAATACTTCACAGAGCGGGAACCAAATGATTGCTATTTTAAGCGGTCATGGAGAGGAATCAGAAAGTAAGGAGACGTAATCTATGATAGTAGACGAGAGAATGGTGACTTATATCAATTCTCTGGACACCGGAAGCGGTCAGTTTCTGGATCAGTTGGAACTGCAGGCAAAAAAAGACAGAGTACCGATTATTCGCAGAGAGATGCAGAGTTTTCTGAAAGTACTTCTGCAGATGAAAAAGCCGGCAAAGATTCTGGAGGTGGGAACAGCAGTAGGATTTTCCGCACTGTTGATGGCGAAATATACACCGGAGGATACCAGAATCGTCACAATTGAAAAATATGAAAAAAGAATTCCGGTGGCAAAAGCCAATTTTCAGGCAGCGGGGATGGAACACAGGATTACGCTTCTTGAAGGCGATGCACTAGAGATACTTTGCGAATTGGAAGAGTCTTTTGACTTTATTTTTATGGATGCTGCCAAGGGGCAGTATATTCATTTTTTTCCGGAGGTGATGCGTCTCCTGGCACCGGAGGGAATTCTGGTGTCGGATAATGTGCTGCAGGAAGGTGATCTGATTGAATCACACTTTGCAGTAGAAAGAAGAAACCGTACGATCTATAAGAGAATGCGGGAATATCTTTATGTTCTGAAGCATGATAAACGTCTGGAGACTTCCATTCTTCCGGTAGGAGACGGAGCAGCAGTAAGCTATAAAAAGAAAACAGAAAGGCAGTAATATGAGAAAACCAGAGTTATTAATACCGGCCAGCAGCCTGGAAGTGCTGAAAACGGCTGTGATATTTGGGGCAGATGCAGTATATATTGGCGGGGAAGCTTTTGGACTGAGAGCGAAGGCGAAGAATTTTTCTATGGAAGAAATGAAAGAGGGAATCGAATTTGCACATGCCAGAGGTGTAAAAGTCTATGTGACAGCAAACATCCTTGCTCACAATTATGACCTGGAAGGAGTAGAAGAGTACTTCAGAGAATTGAGAGAGATTCATCCAGATGCGCTGATCATTGCTGATCCAGGCGTATTTTCCATTGCAAAACGGGTTTGTCCGGAGATTGAACGCCATATCAGTACTCAGGCAAATAATACCAATTATGAAACGTATCGTTTCTGGTATGAACTGGGGGCAAAAAGAGTGGTATCTGCGCGGGAACTTTCTTTAGAAGAAATACGTCAGATACGTGCACATATTCCGGATGACTGCGAAATTGAGACATTTATTCATGGTGCGATGTGTATTTCCTATTCTGGCCGGTGTCTTCTGAGTAATTATTTTACAGGAAGAGATGCGAACAGAGGAGCCTGTACTCATCCATGTCGGTGGAAGTATGCTATTATGGAAGAAACCAGACCGGGAGAATACATGCCTGTTTATGAAAATGAGCGCGGGACCTATATTTTCAATTCCAAGGATCTGTGTATGATTGAACATATTCCGGAGATACTGGAGTCGGGTATTGACAGTCTGAAGATTGAAGGACGTATGAAGACAGCACTCTATGTGGCAACTGTGGCAAGAACTTATCGAAAAGCCATTGATGATTGCCTGCAGTCCAGAGAATTGTATGAAAAAAATATGCCATGGTATCTGGAGCAGATTTCCAATTGTACCTATCGACAGTTTACCACCGGTTTTTTTTATGGCAAGCCGGATGAAACGACCCAGATTTATGACAGCAATACTTATGTAAAAGAGTATACCTATCTGGGAATTGTGGGAGAAGTGACAGAAGATGGTATGTGCCGGATTGAACAGAGAAATAAATTTTCTGTGGGAGAAGAGATAGAAATTATGAAGCCGAATGGCGATAATATTCATACGAAAGTGCTTCAGATTTTGGATGAAGACGGTCAGGAGCAGGAAAGCGCTCCGCATCCAAAGCAGGTACTTTATGTTCGGCTGGAGAACAGCGCAGCGCATTATGATATTTTAAGAAGACAGGAATAAGAGTTGGAAAAGCACTAAAAAGAGGGGTATCACATAAACTAATAGAAACCCCCCTTTGAGGTGCTTTTTATGAAGTCCTTTCCAAAACCGCTTACTGCCGAAGAAGAAGCCTATTACCTTCGCAGATACCGGGAGGGTGATATGGATGCAAAAAGAATCCTGATCGAACGTAACCTTCGGCTGGTTGCACATGTAGCAAAAAAATATATCAATCAGGGTGAAGAAACAGAAGATCTGATTGCGGTTGGGACGATAGGACTGATAAAAGCAGTAGTTACGTTTGATCATCAGAAAAATAACAAGCTTGCGACATATGCGGCAAGATGTGTTGAAAATGAATTGTTGATGTTGTTTCGCAATCGAAGAAAAATCAGCAGAGATGTATCTATCTACGAGCCGATAGGTACTGATAAAGAAGGAAACGAAATCAGTCTGCTGGATATTCTGGAAAGTGAAAAAACAGATATCATTGAACAGATACAGCAGAAGAACAATGCCAGAAAGTTGATTTTTTTGATGAAACATGAACTGGATGAACGAGAAAGAAACATTTTAAGGATGCGGTATGGGATAGGAACGGAAAAAGAACGGACACAAAGAGAGATTGCAGAGATTCTGGGAATTTCCAGATCTTATGTGTCTAGAATCGAAAAGACGGCGATCGAAAAATTAAAGGAAAAGTTTCAGAAGGAGATAGAAGATACATGATATACTGGCGCGAGATGAAAGAAGGATTAAAGAAAGCGGAACAGACGGCATTTGCTAGAAAGCTTCTTCTGGATGCCCTTAAGCTGGAATATGGAATGCAATATCTGCCTGAAATAGCAGTTACTCCTTCTGGTAAGCCATATTTTCCGAAATATCCAGAGCTGCATTTTAATTACAGTCACAGTAAAAGGACTGTAGCCTGTATTCTATCAAAGCAGGCTGCAGGAATAGATCTGGAGCAGATAAGAAAATATCATGAAAAAACAGCGGAAAGATTTTGCAGTAAAGCAGAATGGAACTGGCTTCAGGGGCAGTCGGATCGTGATCAGGCCTGGATTCGGCTCTGGACAATAAAAGAAGCCTGGGTAAAGTACGAGGGGATGGGGATACGGATGGAACTGCAAAATCTGGATTTTTCAGATATCCTGAAACAATCAGACCGACAAGGAAAAAAACAGATAGCAGAAAGCGGAGAAATTCGTCCCGTTTATATAAATTCTTTTTTTATAGAGGATTTTTGGATATCTGTATGTGGCACCGAGGAAAATAACAATCATGTGTTGCATTTATAATGCAAAAGTGATAAACTAATTCTGCGCTGATCAGGCGCTTCCCTCTTCAGGGTTCTCCTGAAGGATTTCACGAAAAGAATGAAAAATCTGATGTATCTGTTCAGTTACTTCACAGAGTGGTCTGAACAGTTACTGACTGACAACAGAATAAGATTACAGGAGGATACAGATTGTTCAGCAGAGTATTATCCGCAGCTGTGTATGGGGTTCAGGGACAAATCGTACAGGTGGAAGCAGACAGTACAGAAGGTCTTCCTTCTTTTTCCATGGTAGGATATCTTTCTACTCAGGTAAAAGAAGCTCAGGAACGGGTACGTACTGCTCTGAAAAATTCCGGTATACAGCTGCAGCCCAAAAGAATCACGGTAAATTTATCACCGGCAGATCTTCATAAATCCGGTACAGGCTTTGATCTGCCAATAGCTATAGCAATTGCGGCATCCTATGGAATTGTCCGAAAAGAAGCTCTGGAACATACGTTAATTATCGGAGAACTCAGTTTAAATGGAAAAATAAACGGTGTTCCAGGCATTTTGCCGATGGCGGCCAAGGCAAAAAGCATACAGTGCATGCAATGCATTGTACCGTTGAAAAATGAGAAAGAAGCCAGAGCAATAAAAGATATGAAAATTATTGGTGTCAGTACGTTGGAACAGGTACTGACTTATCTGCAGAATGGTGAACTGCCTCAGACAGAAGAAATTCAAATGAACCATGAAAAAACAGAAGAAATACCGGACTTTGGTGAAGTGTATGGACAGGACGCGGCAAAGCGTGCGGCATTAGTTGCAGCAGCTGGATTTCATAATCTGTTGCTGACCGGTCCGCCGGGTTCCGGAAAATCTATGATTGCAAAGCGAATTCCGGGTATTCTTCCCTCGATGACAGAGGAAGAAGCTATAGAAGTATCAGCCATATACAGCGTAGCCGGTCAATTGCCGCAGTATGGATCATTGATGACAAAACGTCCCTTTCGAGCACCGCATCATACGATTACTGCCCGGGCATTATGCGGAGGTGGCAGAATCCCGGAACCTGGAGAAATCAGTCTGGCACACGGCGGTGTGTTGTTCCTGGATGAATTGCCGGAGTTTCACAGAGAAACACTGGAAGTGCTGCGGCAGCCATTGGAAAATGGCAGTATGAGGATTAACAGGTGTGGTTATCATTATGATTTCCCGGCACGATTTATGCTGGTGGGAGCTATGAATCCATGTCCGTGCGGATTTTATCCTGATTTATCCAGATGTCACTGCAGTTATACTGCAATAAGAAAATATCAGGAAAAAATCAGTATGCCGTTATTGGATCGTATTGATATGACGATAGGAGTATCGGCTCTGCCTTACAGCCAGTGGAATCAGAAAGAACGGGGACTGACCAGTGCTAAAATGAGGACAAAAGTGGAACAGGTCAGAAATATTCAGAGAGAACGATTTCACGGCAGACCATTTTTATTTAATGCCAGAATGGGAAATCAGGAACTGGAGGAATACTGTGTGTTGGGGTGCAAAGAAAAGGAGCTGATGAAAAGGGCATTTGACCAAATGGGTTTAAGTGCGCGGGGATATGCAAAAATTCTGAAAGTGGCCAGAACAATTGCAGATCTGGACGGAGCACAGCTGATACAGACAGAACATTTGCAGGAAGCACTTTGTTATCGAACTAATACACAGATGTATCGATAGGAGAAAGATATGGACGAATGGTTATGGATGTGCAGTATGCCCGGATTTTATCGGAAAGATTTTGCCAGGCTTCTGCAATATTTTGAATCCCCGGAAAGGATTCACGGAAGTGAGAAAAAACAGACGGCAATGTTGCCATTTCTGAATGAAAAACAAAAGACAGTTTTGGAAGACTGGAAAAAGAATTCTGCAAAAGAAATCCGTCATAAGCTGGCAGAAAAAGGAATAAAGTTTATCAGCTGTATGGAAGAGAAGTATCCGGACAAACTGAAGACCATAGAAGATTTTCCTTTTGGATTGTTTTATATAGGCAGTCTGCCGGCAAAAGGAGAACGTTGCGCAGCGGTGGTGGGAGCCAGGATGTGTACAAATTATGGCAGAAATATTGCTGTGGAAATTGCAGAAATGATGGCAGAATATGGAATCTCAGTGGTCAGTGGCATGGCTTATGGAATTGACGGAATTGCACAGGCTGCGGCTCTGAAGACAGGCGGGAAAAGCTATGCGGTAACAGGCTGCGGTGCAGATATCTGTTATCCGGCAGATCACAGAGACCTGTGCAGGGACCTGGCAAAAAAAGGTGGTGTGATTACAGAATACCCGCCTGGTACTATGCCTAAACCGCTGCATTTTCCTATGCGAAACAGGATTATCAGTGGGTTAAGCGAATGTGTGATTGTGATAGAAGCAAAGAAAAAGAGCGGTTCTCTGATAACTGCAGATCTGGCACTGGACCAGGGAAAGGATGTACTGGCCGTTCCGGGACGAATGGAGGATCCCTTAAGTGAAGGCTGTAATCAGCTGATTGCTCAGGGTGCCGGGATAGTAACATCAATAGAAGAATTAAAAGTACATCTTGGAATTCAGGCAGAAAATATGAAAAAAAAGAAAAAAAACAACATTAAGCTTGCAAGTTCGGAAAATATGGTGTATATTTGTTTAGATTTTCGACCAAAGAGTCTGACAGAGGTGATCAAAAATACAGATCTTCCGGCCGAGGCAGTGATGCGCATTCTGACAGATTTGCAGACAAGGGGAATGGTTGAAGAAATAACGAAGAATTATTACGTTTTGAAAAAATAGAAACGCAGTGGATTTCCACGGAGGATTTTTAGATGGCAAAATATCTGGTGATTGTAGAATCTCCGACAAAAGTAAAAACAATAAAAAAGTTTCTGGGATCCAACTATACAGTTGCTGCATCCAACGGACACGTAAGAGACTTTCCGAAGAGTCAGTTCGGAATAGATGTAGAACATGATTTTGAGCCCAAATATATTACAATCAGAGGGAAGGGAGAACTGCTTGCCGGTCTTCGGAAAGAAGTAAAGAAGGCAGACAAAGTTTACCTTGCAACTGACCCGGACCGTGAGGGAGAGGCAATCAGCTGGCATTTGTCTCATGCACTGAAGCTGGATGACAAAAAGGCATATCGGATTACCTTTAATGAGATTACCAAGAATGCGGTAAAAGCATCGCTGAAAAGTCCGAGAGCGATAGACATGGATCTGGTTGATGCACAGCAGGCCAGACGTATGCTGGATCGTATGGTTGGTTATAAGATCAGCCCGCTGCTCTGGCAAAAAGTAAAAAGAGGACTGAGTGCCGGTCGTGTGCAGTCAGTGGTATTGAGGCTGATTGGTGACAGAGAAGATGAAATTAATGCATTCATACCAGATGAGTACTGGAGTCTGGATGCTCACCTGAAGGTTGCCGGAGAGAGAAAGGTACTGGAAACCAGATTCTATGGAACAGAGGATGAGAAGATCACAATCCATTCCAGAGAAGAAATGGAGAAAATCCGTGGAGAAGTAGAAAAAGAGACTTTCAGGGTGAAAGAAATTAAAACCGGGGAACGAAGCAGAAAGGCACCACTTCCGTTTACGACCAGTACCCTTCAGCAGGAAGCAGCAAAGGTACTGAATTTTTCCACGCAGAAAACCATGCGTATTGCACAGCAGTTATATGAGGGAATTGATATTAAGGGAAATGGCACGGTTGGTCTTATCACATATCTGAGAACAGATTCCACCAGAATTGCAGAGGAAGCAGATGTGGCTGCCAGAGCATATATTCGTCAGGAATACGGAGAGGAATATGTGGCTGAAGGTCCACAGAAAAAAGCATCCGGTCAGAAGATTCAGGATGCACATGAAGCGATTCGTCCAAGTGATATTACCAGAACACCGGTATTTGTAAAAGAATCTCTTTCCAGAGATCAGTTCCGCCTATATCAGCTGATCTGGAAGCGTTTTACCGCCAGCAGAATGGAGAATGCGAAATATGAGACAACCTCTGTAAAGATTGCATCAGGAAAGTATATCTTTACAGCAGCAACATCCAGAGTATTGTTTGAAGGTTTCATGTCGGTATATACAGACGGTGAAGAAGATGGTAAGGCTAATACGCTGCTTGGTAAAATCACAGAAGATACCCGTTTATCTCTGAATGAAATAGAAGAAAAGCAGCATTTCACCCAGCCGCCTGCTCATTATACAGAAGCGTCACTGGTTAAAACACTGGAAGAACTGGGAATCGGAAGACCAAGTACTTATGCACCGACGATCACAACGCTGCTGAACAGAAGGTATGTAACCAAAGAAAGTAAAAATCTGTACATGACAGAGCTTGGTGAAGTGGTAAATACGATCATGAAAGAAGCATTCCCAAGTATTGTAGATGTGAATTTTACTGCAAATATGGAATCTTTACTGGATATGGTAGAAGAAGGAAAGGTGAACTGGAAAACAGTAGTCAGCAATTTCTACCCAGATCTGGACGAAGCGGTAAAGAATGCGGAAAAAGAACTGGAAGAGGTAAAGATTGAGGATGAAGTGACAGATGTGGTCTGCGAGCAGTGTGGGCGTAATATGGTTGTAAAGTATGGTCCTCACGGAAAGTTTCTGGCCTGTCCTGGTTTTCCAGAATGCCGCAATACCAAGCCTTATCTGGAAAAAATAGGAATTGCATGTCCGAAATGCGGAAAAGACGTAGTAATCCGTAAGACCAAAAAGGGCAGAAAATATTATGGATGTGAAGATAATCCGGAATGTGATTTTATGTCCTGGCAGAAGCCATCTGCAAAGAAATGTCCGAACTGTGGAGGCTATATGCTGGAAAAAGGCAATAAGCTGGTATGCGCAGATGAACAGTGTGGATATGTAGAAGCAATAGAAAAAAAGAATGAATCATAAACACTCAGATAACTGAGAAGAAAAAAGAGAAATGACAGAAAGTACCTGTGATTTCTCTTTTTTTCTGATAAATAAAAAAAATAGGAAAATTATCAGAAAATTACTTTGTACTTCTGTATAATATATGGTAATATAAAAATAAGTTTGGAAAAATTCAATCGTTTTAAAGCCGGAAAATGAAAGAGGAGGATTTATATGAGTGTTCAATTACTGGACAAGACGCGAAAGATTAATAAACTGCTGCATAATAACAATTCCAGCAAAGTGGTATTTAATGATATCTGCAAAGTGTTGACAGATATTATGGATTCTAACATACTGGTACTCAGTAAAAAAGGAAAAGTACTGGGAGTCAGCATCAGCAGTGAGATTGGAGAAATTCGGGAACTGGTAGAAAATAAAGTGGGTACCTTCATTGATCCAATGTTAAACGAACGTCTTCTTGGAGTGCTTTCCACGAAAGAGAACGTAAATCTGGAAACGCTGGGATTTGAACCGGATGGTGTAAAACAATATCAGGCAATTATTAATCCGATTGATATTGCCGGAGAACGCCTGGGTACAGTATTCATGTACCGGATGAAAGAACCATATACAATCGATGATATTATTTTAAGCGAATACGGTACGACTGTAGTGGGACTGGAAATGATGCGTTCTGTAAATGAAGAAAGTGCGGAAGAACATCGAAAGGTTCAGATTGTGAAATCAGCAATTAATACGTTGTCTTATTCCGAGCTTGAGGCAATATTGCATATATTTGATGAACTGAACGGGAATGAAGGCATACTGGTTGCAAGTAAGATCGCAGACCGGGTAGGAATTACCAGGTCGGTAATTGTAAATGCGCTGCGTAAGTTTGAGAGTGCCGGAGTCATTGAATCCAGATCTTCCGGCATGAAAGGCACATATATTAAAGTGGTAAATCAGATGGTATTTGAAGAACTGAATGAAATCAGAAGACAGAGAGAGTTCCATTAGATATGGGGCTCTTTTTTCTGCAAAAAAGAGAAAAGTGAGATATTAAGAGAAAAAATGAGATAACAAAAGAAATAATGAGATATATGTTAAATAATTGAAAAGCATAAAGTTGCATAATTTGCATATATTTACTAATATAAAAACCGTAGTTAGCACTCAATAGGAGAGAGTGCTAATAAGAAGTTCGAAGAGTTGAACGAAGGAGGCTTAATCATTATGAAGTTAGTACCACTTGGCGACAGAGTCGTTTTAAAACAGTTTGAAGCAGAAGAAACAACAAAATCAGGTATTATCCTTTCTGCAAAATCACAGGAAAAACCTCAGGAAGCAGAAGTTGTTGCTGTAGGACCTGGCGGAATGGTTGATGGAAAAGAAGTAACCATGCAGGTAAAGGCAGGAGATAAGGTAATCTATTCTAAATATTCAGGAAATGAAGTAAAATTGGATGGCGAAGAATATATCATTGTAAAACAGAGTGAAATTCTCGCAATCGTTGAATAATAATCAGGAGGAACGATCATCATGGCAAAAGAAATCAAATATGGATCAGACGCCAGAAAAGCACTGGAAGAAGGCGTAAACAAACTGGCTGATACAGTAAAAGTAACACTTGGACCGAAGGGAAGAAATGTTGTACTGGATAAACAGTACGGAGCACCACTGATTACAAACGATGGTGTATCTATTGCGAAGGAAATTGATCTTCCGGATCCATTCGAAAATATGGGAGCACAGCTTGTAAAAGAAGTTGCTACCAAGACAAATGACGTAGCAGGTGACGGTACTACAACAGCGACTGTTCTTGCACAGGCAATGATCCAGGAAGGTATGAAGAACCTGGCAGCAGGTGCTAACCCAATCGTACTGAGAAAAGGTATGAAAAAAGCTACAGAAGCAGCAGTAAAATCTATTGCTGATATGAGCAGCAAGGTAAAAGGTAAACATCAGATGGCAAGAGTTGCCGCTATTTCTGCAGGTGATGAAGAAGTCGGAAATATGGTAGCAGATGCAATGGAAAAAGTATCTGCAGATGGTGTTATCACAATTGAAGAGTCTAAGACAATGAAGACTGAGCTGGATCTTGTGGAAGGTATGCAGTTTGACAGAGGCTATATTTCCGCATATATGGCAACTGATATGGAGAAAATGGAAGCTGTTCTGGATGATCCATATATTCTGATCACAGACAGAAAGATCACAGTAATCCAGGATATCCTGCCAGTACTGGAACAGATCGTTCAGGCTGGAAGAAAGCTGCTGATTATCGCTGAAGATGTAGAAGGCGAAGCACTGACTACACTGATCGTTAACAAGTTAAGAGGCACATTCGGAGTGGTTGCAGTAAAGGCTCCTGGATATGGTGACAGAAGAAAAGAAATGCTGAAGGATATTGCAATCCTGACAGGCGGACAGGTTATCTCTGAAGAACTGGGTCTCGAATTGAAAGACACTACACTGGAGATGCTGGGACGTGCAAAATCTGTGAAGGTTGCAAAAGAAAATACAGTTATCGTAGACGGCGTTGGAAATAAAGATGAGATTAAAGCAAGAGTAGAACAGATCAAGGCATCTATCGCTACTACTACATCTGAGTTTGATAAAGAAAAACTTCAGGAAAGACTGGCAAAATTAGCTGGCGGTGTTGCAGTAATTCGTGTCGGAGCTGCTACTGAAACAGAAATGAAAGAAGCAAAACTGCGTATGGAAGATGCACTGAATGCAACTCGTGCAGCAGTAGAAGAAGGTATCGTAGCAGGTGGTGGATCTGCATATATTCACGCAGCAAAACAGGTTGCAAAACTGGTAAATGAACTGGAAGGCGATGAAAAGACCGGAGCAAAAGTAATTTTGAAAGCTCTGACATCTCCACTGTTCCAGATTGCACAGAATGCAGGTCTGGAAGGCGCAGTGATCGTAAACAAAGTAATGGAATCTGAAGAAGGCATTGGATTTGATGCTTATAAAGAAGAATACGTAGATATGGTTGAAGCTGGTATTCTGGATCCTGCAAAAGTTACCAGAAGCGCTCTTCAGAATGCGACAAGCGTAGCATCCACATTCCTGACCACAGAGTCCTGTGTGGCAAACATCAAAGAACCAGAAGCAGCAATGCCGGCTGGTGCAGGAATGAATCCTGGAATGATGTAAAAATATAAGATATTCAGAAGAGCCCTGCATGGTCAGGACTCTTCTTTTCGTATAAGCTGTGAACTTTACTGGTGAAGAAGCTGGAAATATGTTATAATAAAAAACAGCAGATATCATATCTGCAAATATAAAAGGACGGGAGAGGATGGATGAGCGACTTATACACAGAAGAGATTGTAAAAAAAGAGAAGACGGCGAAAGATTCGCTGATTAAGGTGCTTTTGATTATCGGAACAGCAGTGGCGGTTTTATCGCTGATGGTGCTTGGATGGGTATCGTTGATCTTGATCGCAGTATTTGCGGTGGCAGATTTTTTTGTTATGCCCACACTGGATCTGGAATATGAATATCTGTATGTAAATGGTGAAATTGATATTGATAAGATCATGTCGAAACAGAAAAGAAAAAGAGTATTTTCTGGTGATACGGCATCGCTGGAGCTTCTGGCACCGACTCAGTCTCATGAACTGGATCATTACAAAAGCAGAACTGATATCAAAAAGAGTGATTTTTCTTCCGGAAGGAAGGATGCAAAGACATATACCATGATTCTGAAAAAAGAACAGGGGATGGAAATGGTGATTTTTGAGCCGAGTGAAGTGATCTTAAAAGATATGAAACGCATGGCTCCGAGAGAAGTGCATCTACAGTAAAAAGGAAAATCTGGAAGAGACGCCAGAAACGATTGACAGAAACTTTTATTTTTGGTAGAATAGCGTGCAAACGTCATAATTAAAAACAGGAAGAAAGTGAGGAAATACAAATGGGCAGCATTATAGGTGAAGGCATTACCTTTGATGATGTATTACTGGTTCCGGCTTATTCGGAAGTGATCCCGAATGAAGTCAGTCTGGATACTCATTTGACAAAAAAGATTAAACTGAATATTCCAATGATGAGTGCAGGTATGGATACAGTTACCGAACACAGAATGGCTATTGCAATGGCAAGACAGGGTGGTATTGGTATTATCCATAAGAATATGTCTATTGAGGCACAGGCAGAAGAAGTAGACAAAGTGAAACGTTCCGAAAACGGAGTTATTTCGGACCCATTTTATTTATCTCCTGAGCATACCCTTGCGGATGCGAATGATCTGATGGCCAAGTTCCGTATTTCAGGTGTTCCGATCACTGAAAACGGCAAACTGGTTGGTATTATCACGAATCGAGATCTGAAGTTTGAAGAAGATTATTCCAAGCTGATTAAAGATTGCATGACATCAGAAGGTCTGGTAACAGCTAAAGTTGGAATCACACTGGAAGAAGCAAAGAAGATTCTTGGTAAAGCACGTAAGGAAAAGCTCCCAATCGTAGATGATGATTTTAACCTGAAAGGTTTAATTACCATAAAGGATATTGAAAAACAGATTAAATATCCGAACTCTGCAAAAGATGAACAGGGCAGACTTCTTTGCGGAGCAGCAGTAGGTATTACAGCAAACTGTCTGGAAAGAACCGAAGCTCTTGTGAAAGCTCACGTGGATGTGGTAGTTCTGGACTGTGCACATGGTCATTCTGCAAATGTATTAAGATGTGTACGTATGATTAAGGATAAGTTCCCAGAGCTTCAGCTGATTGCAGGTAATGTGGCAACAGGCGCTGCTACAAAGGCACTGATTGAAGCAGGCGTAGATGCAGTAAAGGTTGGTATCGGTCCTGGTTCCATCTGTACAACCCGTGTTGTATCAGGTGTTGGTGTACCACAGATTACAGCAGTTATGGATTGCTATAATGTGGCAAAAGAATATGGTATCCCGATCATTGCTGACGGTGGTATCAAATATTCAGGAGATATGACCAAGGCAATTGCAGCTGGTGCCAATGTCTGCATGATGGGAAGTATTTTTGCGGGATGTGACGAAAGCCCGGGAACCTTTGAACTCTTCCAGGGAAGAAAATATAAAGTATATCGTGGAATGGGATCTATTGCGGCTATGGAAAATGGAAGTAAAGACCGTTATTTCCAGTCTAATGCGAAGAAGCTGGTTCCAGAAGGAGTAGAAGGACGAGTAGCATACAAGGGAAGTGTAGAAGATACGGTATTCCAGCTGCTTGGCGGTCTTCGTTCCGGTATGGGATACTGCGGAACTCCGACAATTGAGGAACTGAAGGAGCGTGGAACATTTGTAAAGATTTCCGCTGCATCTCTGAAAGAATCACATCCTCATGATATTCATATTACCAAAGAGGCACCGAACTATAGTGTTGAAGAGTAATTACTTAGAACAGATTAGAAAAAATTGTAACGTCAGACAGAATCTGATCGAACTGAAGCAGATGATACGTGACGAAAATCAGAAGAAAGCCCTTGCTTATGAATTAGCAGGGGATTTCTCTGACTTTACGGCACTCTTATCTCATGAGGATCCTAAAGTACGGAAAAATGCTGTTTTGATTCTCGGAGAAATGGAGTGTGATGATTTGTCCGATCTGATATGGCAGCAATATGAAGCAGAGGAGACGATGTTTGTAAAGGCAGATTATATCAAGAGTCTTGCAAAATGTGATTGTCGTCACCTTTTGCCGAAGTTAAAGAAGCGGCTGCAGGAGCTTTCAGAAAGAGAAGCGCAGCCGGACGAAGAAAAGCATCTGCGTGCAGAGATGTTTGCGCTGCAGGCTCTGATCCTGAAATATGACAGACCTCGCCATCATCGCTTTAAAGGATATCAGGATGAATTAGAAGTAATATTGATGACGAATCGCAATCACAGAAACGTGACGGTTGAACAGCTTCCGGAGACGGATGTGAAAATGCTTGCCGGCGGTGTGAGATTTCGTACTACACAGCTGGAAGAGGTGTTGAAGATTCGTACCTTTTCAGAAATACTGTTTCCTGTTCCGGGGCAGAAAACACTGGAAGGAAGTCCGGATCATATGGCCAGACAGCTTCTGCAGGGTGGCTTGCTGAAGTTTTTAAACGACCATCATGATGGTGTTTCGCCATATTATTTTCGTCTGGAGATAAAGAGCAGCATGGCGCCGGAACGCCGGATTGATCTTGTAAAGAAGATGTCACTTGCGATTGAAAAAGAATCAGGACGTGAACTGGTGAATACAACATCAGGTTATGAACTGGAGATTCGTCTTGTTGCCGGTAGAGAGGGGAAATTTGTTCCTTTGTTAAAATTATCTACTATACCGGACTGGAGATTTACATATCGAAAAGAAGTGCTGCCGACATCGATTGCACCTGTAAATGCGGCACTGATGATGAAACTTGCAGAGCCGTTTTTGAAAGAAAATGCGCGAGTGCTGGATCCGTTTTGCGGAACTGGGACAATGTTGATAGAACGTGCCAGACTGCGGCCATGTCATACTTTGTATGGGATTGATATTCTGGAAGAAGCGGTACAGAAAGCCAGAGTGAATACGGAACAGGCGAATATACCGATACATTATATCAACCGTAACTATTTTGACTTCAGGCACGAATATTATTTTGATGAAATCATTACCAATCTGCCGGGTGCCGGGAAAAACAGAGACGCAGAATCTGTGCAGATATTATATGAGCGTTTTCTGAAAAAATCTATGCAAATGCTGGAAAAAGAAGGCATACTGGTAGTATATACGACATTGCCGGATATATTGAAGGATGCGGTCAGAAGATATCCTGAGTATCAGATTTGCAAAGAGACAGTGATGAATGAACGGGAAAACAGCAGAATGATGGTTGTACAGTATCTGGAAAAATGTTAAACAGTTGCAAAAGTCAAAGATTTTATAATAATTAATTTAATTCGAAAAATTTATAAAATAGTGGTTGACAAATGATAAAGTATCATATATAATAACTCTTGTCACTGAGGAAGTGACAAGAAAATGCGCGAGTGGCTCAGTTGGTGGAGCGCGACCTTGCCAAGGTCGAGGCCGCGGGTTCGAGTCCCGTCTCGCGCTTTTGTTTTGTAAAAAAGGGCATCCGATGGGTGCTCTTTTTTGTGCAAAAAGAACCCTTATTTTCTCTTGTGAAATTCTGTGGAGTTTTGTATACTGTAAATGATGTGGAAAAATTTATCAGAATAATTGTTTGACGTAAGGAGGAAATATGGGCGGATTTTTTGCGGTAGCATCAAAACAGGATTGTGTATTTGATTTGTTTTTTGGAACAGATTATCATTCTCATCTGGGAACCAGAAGAGGCGGTATGGCAGTGTACGGAAAGAATGGATTTGACAGGGCAATCCATAATATTGAGAATTCACCGTTCCGAACCAAATTTGAAAAAGAGGCTAATGACATGAAAGGCTATATGGGGATTGGCTGTATCTCTGATTATGAGCCGCAGCCGCTTTTGATTCGTTCTCATCATGGCACATATGTGATTTCAACAGTAGGCAAGATTAATAATATGGAGCAACTGGAAGAAGAACTGTTTCATTCCGGTCACACTCATTTTATGGAGATGACAACCGGAGAGATTAATGCAACAGAACTCGTAGCGACTCTGATCAATCAGAAAGAAAGTATAGTAGAAGGGATTCAGTATGCACAGGAAAAGGTGGATGGTTCGTTGACGCTCCAGATTCTGACTCCCAAAGGAATTTATCTTGCCAGAGACAAGATGGGACGTACTCCTGTAGCGTTGGGCAAAAGAGATGATGCATACTGTGCTTCATTTGAAAGTTTTGCTTATCTGAATTTGGGATATGAAGAATATCGTGAGCTTGGACCTGGGGAGATTGTGGTGATGACGCCTGAAGCGGTTATTACATTGGTAAAACCAGGCGAAAAGATGAGAATCTGTACCTTTTTATGGGTATACTATGGATATCCTTCTTCTTCTTATGAGGGAATCAGTGTAGAAGAGATGCGGTATAACTGTGGAAAATTGCTGGCCCGCAGAGATAATGTGACAGCTGATACCGTGGCAGGTGTGCCGGATTCGGGGACAGCACATGCGGTTGGTTATGCCAATGAGTCAGGAATACCATTTTCCAGACCATTTATTAAATATACACCGACCTGGCCGAGATCCTTTATGCCAACGATTCAGAGTCAGAGAAATCAGATTGCAAAAATGAAACTGATTCCGGTGCATGATCTGATAAAAGGAAGAAGACTGCTTCTCATTGATGATTCTATTGTAAGAGGAACTCAGCTTCGTGAAACAACGGAATTTCTT
Organism: uncultured Marvinbryantia sp.; assembly: GCA_934394985.1. Classification (GTDB taxonomy): domain Bacteria; phylum Bacillota; class Clostridia; order Lachnospirales; family Lachnospiraceae; genus Marvinbryantia. Next base: position 106,442 of record CAKRRF010000001.1, on the reverse strand, counting down.
TATCGCAGCGGAGCACGGGAAGTGCATATCAGACCGGCATGCCCACCGTTAATTTATGGATGCAAGTTCCTGAATTTCTCCCGTTCAACTTCAGATATGGATCTGATAACCAGACGGATCATTCAGAGACTGGAAGGGTGTCAGAGTGAGGAAATTCTTCAGAAATATACCAATCCGGATACAGAACAATATCATGCAATGGTAGAGGCTATAGGAAGGGAGATGAATTTTTCATCTCTGAGATATCACAGACTGGATGACATGATACAGTCGGTAGGTATTGATCCGGACAGCCTGTGTACTTATTGCTGGAATGGAAAAGAGTAGACAGGAGATATCATGGAAGAAAAGCAGTTTCACGGATTATCAGCTGCAGAAGTAGAAGACCGGATCAGGATGGAACAGACGAACTATACGAATACCAGTGCGTCAAAGTCGGTGACAGATATCGTAAAAGAGCATTCTCTTACTTACTTTAATTTCCTGAACCTTTTTCTTGCAGTATTAGTAGCCCTGACCGGACAGTTTAAGAATATGACATTTATGGGGGTTATTCTGATCAATACGGCTATTGGTATTATACAGGAGCTGAAAGTAAAAAAACTGATTGATCAGATCTCGGTTATGACAGTTGCCAAAACCAGAGTGATTCGTGAGGGAGTGACCAGAGAAATAGATGTCAGCGATGTCGTGATCGATGATGTGATTCTTGTGGAAAGCGGTGAACAGGTATGTGCAGATTGCCGTCTGTTGGATGCAACAGGAATAGAAGTAAATGAATCTATGCTGACAGGGGAATCCAGACCGGTCAAAAAGAGGGTCGGAGAAGAACTGATGTCAGGAAGCTATCTGGTATCAGGAAGCGGAGTGGCAAAGGTATTTCATGTAGGTGAAAATAATTATGCTTCGACGTTGGCTAAGAAAGCCAGGATTAAAAAGCGTGCATCTTCCCAGATGCAGGAGATTATTAAAAAAATTATTAAAATAGATGGAGTTTTGTTGATTCCGGTAGGAATTTTGCTCTATCTGTCACAGCGGGGGATTGCTGAGACAACTTCTGATGCCATCGTTAATACGGTGGCTGGTGTGATCGGTATGATTCCGGAAGGACTTGTGCTTCTTACCAGTGTATCTTTTGTTCTTGGTGTAGGACGGCTGGCCAGAAAAAAAGCGCTTGTTCAGGAGATGGAGGCGATTGAAGCTCTGGCAAGAGTAAATGTACTGTGTCTGGATAAGACCGGAACGATTACGACAGGCAAGCTGGACGTGGTGGAAGTGGTTCCTGTAAAAGAAGAAATTTCGGCAGAAGAACTGCATACCGTCATGAGTGAACTGACCTGGATTTTTGAAGACGTAAACAATACACAGGATGCACTGCGAAAGAAGTTTAAAAAAACAAATAACTGGAAAGCAGTAGAAAAGATTCCATTTTCGTCTGACCGCAAGTACCGGGCGGCTTCTTTTGAAGAACATGGCGGTTATGCACTGGGCGCACCAGAATTTCTGGCTCCGGAAGATATGCAGCTTATGGAGCAGGTAAACCGGTATTCTTCTGAAGGTATGCGTGTATTGCTCCTTGCATCAGCAGAAGTAAATGCAGAAGAAATGAAAGCTGAAGGCGTAAAGCCGCTTGGTTTGATTGTGATTGAAGATCAGATTCGTCCGGAAGCAAAGGATACCTTCGCGTACTTCAGAGAACAGAAAGTGGAAATTAAAGTTCTTTCCGGAGATAATCCGGTGACGGTTTCACAGATTGCCGGAAAAGCTGGACTGGAAGGGGCAGACAAATATATGGATGCCAGAAATCTTCCAGAAGATTTTGAAGAACTTCGGGAAGTAGTAGAACAGTATGCAGTATTTGGGCGTGTCAGACCGGAGCAAAAGCAGAACATCATCAAAGCCTGCCAGGCCAACGGAAGAGTGGCCGGAATGGTTGGGGATGGCGTTAATGACGTACTGGCGTTGAAGGATGCGGACTGCGGAATCGCTATGGCTGCAGGAAGTGATGCGGCAAAACAGGTGGCGCATATTGTCTTGCTGGATTCTAATTTTGCCAGTATGACCAACATTGTAGGAGAAGGCAGAACGATTATCAGTAATATTGAAAAGGTCAGTTCCCTGTATCTGACCAAGACCATTTATTCTGTATTGTTGTGTCTGATATTTATTTTCTGGCAGAAGGAATATCCGTTTATTCCGATTCAGTTATCCTGGATTAGTGGAATGGCAATAGGTGTACCAAGTTTTCTGCTGACTCTGGAACAAAATCAAAGCAGTATTTCAAAAGGGTTTCTGCGTCATGTCATGAGGGTGGCATTACCGGCAGCGTTGACCATGGTGGGAACATTGGTTCTGACAGAAATGCTGTCTCCTTTCTGGATGAATGAAGGACTATTATCATCTCTGTATCATCTGGTGCTTGGAGGAGCGGTAAGCCTGATTGTGGTATATCGCGTGTGTATGCCAATGACACGGTATCACAAATTCCTGTGTGTGAGCCTGACGGTGGTTTTTGCCGCAGGAATCATTGTGGCACCTGGCTTTCTTGGAGTATGCGATCCGCGCTGCTGGCAGAGTTTGTTTTTGATTCCGATGATTTGTATGGTATGTGTACTGAATCAGGGGTTGACACATATTTTTGAATGGATTGACGGAAAAGTGAAAAAGGTGTAATTCAGGGGGACGAAATAAGAATGAATATTGAGGAACCTGTTTTTATCATCACGGTAAGTGTTTTGATCTGTTTCTGTTTATGGCAGGGGTGGCAGATAGCGATATTGAAAAAAAGAAAAAGGGAACTTGAGGAATGTCTGAATGAGACAGATATGTCTGTTATGCTGAGCCAGATCCAGCCCCATTTTCTTTATAATTCGCTGTCGGCAATCAGAGAATTATGTATGGAAGATCCGGAAAATGCGCAGAGAGCACTGGAAGAGTTTTCTGCCTTTTTGCGCAGCAATATGGATTCATTGAAAAGCAAAGTGCCGGTTCCTTTTTCCAGAGAACTGGAACATGTGAAGCATTATCTTCATCTGGAACAGATTCGATTTGGTGAAGATCTTCATGTAGAATATGATATTCAGGAAGACGATTTCTTTCTTCCTACCCTGACGATTCAGCCGATTGTGGAAAATGCAGTAAAGTATGGAGTTGGCAATAAAGAAGAGGGTGGAACTGTCTGGATCGAGACAAAACGAGAGAAGGACAGTATCGTCATTACGGTCAGAGACGACGGGATCGGTTTTGATGTAGATGCCATTGAGCATATGCCGGTGCAGAAAGACGGGCGGACCCATATTGGTCTGTTGAATGTAAAACACAGGATTGAGAAAATGGTAAATGGTACGATGACGATTTGTAGCCGGAAAGAGACTGGGACAGTAGTAGAGATTACATTGAAGGCTGAAAGATAACGGAGAAACAGTATGCAGATATTGGCAGTGGATGATGAAAAGCTGGAATTGAATGCACTGATACGTGCACTGAAAGAAGTGTTTCAGAAAGAGGAAATTTTCGGATTTCAGAAAACCGGTGAGGTGATGAAGTTTCTCGAAGATGCTCAAAAAGAAAACAAACCGGTAGATTATGCATTTCTGGATATTAAGCTTCGTGGAATGACCGGTATTGAACTGGCAAAACTGATAAAGGATGCTTTTCCGAAAGCAAAAATTATTTTCTGCACAGCATACAGTGAGTATGCCTTTGATGCATATAAGGTATATGCACTGGGATATCTTCTGAAGCCAGTTAAGGCGGAAGATATCCGCGAAACTCTTCAGAATATGGATAAAAGCTGGGCAGAGAGGGAGATCGGGCAGGAAAAAAACGGTCAGAAAGAGGTAAAAGTTCAGACATTTGGAAATTTTGAAGTGTTTGTAGACGGCAGATTGATGAATTTTGAACGTGCGAAAGCAAAAGAATTGTTTGCATATCTGGTTGATCGCAGAGGAGCCTCTGTCACTACTTCAGAACTGGCGGGAATTCTTTTTGAAGATAGAAATTATGACAGAAATCTGAAAAGTCAGACAAATGTTATTATGAACAGCCTGAAAGCAGACCTGAATAAAGAAGGAATCGGTGATCTGTACCTGAAAACATGGAATCATCTGGCTCTGGATGTCAGCAAAATCAGGTGTGATGCCTATGATTTTATGAAAGGTGATCCGCTGGCGGTGAATTCTTATAATGGAGAGTATATGGCAAATTACAGCTGGGCAGAATTTTCAAAGGGAGTATTTGAAAAACATGGAAATTATTCTGGTAATCAATGATCGCAAAGAACGCACAGAACTGATGCAGAAGGTGCAGGAGGTTTATACAGAGGATTGTGTATCTGCTTTTTCCTGTGGAGAAGATGCGTTGGATTTTGCCCGGAATAAACAGATAGATGTCTGCTTTACCGAAGTGATATTGAAAAAAATGTCCGGAATTGCTCTGGCAAAAGAACTGCGAAAAAAGAATGAACTGGTGAAAATCAATTTTATTTCAGAGACGAAGGAATATGCTATGGATGGCTGGAAACTGTTTATTAACGATTATCTGCTGAAACCGGTGTCGGTAAATGCAATACAACACAGCAGGGAAAGATAGAGACAGGATAAAGGTATTTTTCAGATATCGTCCAGAAGGAATGCTTCTGCATATGCTATATAGACAGCATAATGCAGGAGTTTTTTTATGGCTAAAATAGCAATTGATGCCGGACACGGCGGAACAGATCCGGGAGCAGTTTATCAGGGGCGTCAGGAAAAGGATGACAATCTGCGTCTGGCTCTGGCAGTGGGGGAAAGACTGAAGAATGGTGGACTGGATGTTTTTTATACTCGCACAGAAGATGTCTATCAGACACCATATGAGAAGGCTGTGTCGGCGAACGAGTCTGGTGCGGATTTCCTGATATCACTTCATCGTAATTCCAGTGAACATCCGAATCAATATACGGGAGTGGAAACACTGGTGTATGACAAAAACGGGGAAAAAGCAGAAATAGCAGAAGAAATCAATGATGGACTGGAAAATATCGGATTTCGAAATAATGGGGTAAAGATTCGTCCTGGACTGGTTATATTAAGAAGGAGTAAGATGCCCGCAGTATTGGTGGAGAGTGGATTTATAAACAGCGAAGAAGATAACCGACTTTTTGATCAGGAATTCGATCAGATTGCTGATGCGATTGCAGAAGCTGTCCTGAAAAAGTTTCCGGTATCAGATGAAACGATACAAGGACAGGAAGATGTTTATTATAGAGTGCAGACAGGAGCTTTTCATGATCGTAAAAACGCGGTGCAACAACAGGAACGGCTTGTGGAAGAAGGCTTTCCGGCTTTTATTCTGGAACGGGACGGTTATTATGTGGTACAGGTAGGTGCGTTCTGGAAACTGGAAAATGCGGTACGTATGGAAGCTCTTTTGCGAGAAAACGGATATCAGACCTATATTACGATGTAAGGAGATGTCCAAAGGAATTTTTAAGATTTTAAAGCCTTTTCACAAAATATAAAGTGTGTTATAATTTTACAGGACTATAGTAGTGGGGGAATGAAAAGACGATGCGAAAAAAAGGGGAGCGTTCCGGAGAAAAAACGAGACGCAGAGGAACTGAGCGGGATTACAGAGAAGACAGGGAAAAGAAGGGATCTGTGGGACGTGTGGTGCGAGGTATCTTTCTTTCCCTGCTTATTTTAATATTGCTATCTGCGGCGGGAGTCTATATTTATGGAATGGTCTATTTTAAAGATCATTTTTTTCTGCACACAACGATCAACGGATTTGATGCTTCGCAGCTGACAGCGGAAGAAGTAGAGATAAAAGTGGCAGATGTGATTGCGCGCTACAGGCTGGAAATAGATGAGCGGGGTGGCAATACAGAAGAGATCACAGCGCAGCAGATCAATTATCATTATGTATCAAAAGGAGAAGTACAGGCATTTCTGAAAAGTCAGAAGCTTTACAGATGGCCGTTGTATCTGAAAGATCAAATATCATACACCTTTGATACCAGCGCCCAGTATGATGAAGCACTGCTAAAGCAGGCAATCGATCAGCTGAACTGTCTGGATGAAAACCAGGTGATAAAGCCCGCAGATGCTTATATTGATTATCTGGAAGGAAAATATCAGATAATTTCAGAAGTAGAGGGAAATCTGCTGAAAAAAGAGCAGACAGCAGGTGTGATACAGGAAGCGGTGGATTTCGCAAATGTAAAAGTTTCGCTGGAAGAAAAAGGATGTTATGAGGCTCCGGTAAAACGTCGTGATGATGAAACGATGGCACAGACCGTAGAGAAGCTGAATACCTGTATCAGTACAGATCTGACCTATCTGTTTGGGGAAAATTCAGAGAAAGTAGACAAAGAAAGAGTCCGTCAGTGGCTTAGCTATGATGAATCAGGTAATGTGGAGCTGGATCAGGATGCAGTCAGAGCTTTTGTGGCAGAGATGGCAGAAAAGTATGATACAGCAGATAAGCCGCGCACTTTCCGAACCCATGCAGGAAATGAAGTGACGGTGTCCGGTGGTTCTTATGGATGGCTGATGGACCAGGAAGCGACCCTTGATTATCTGACAGATGCTATCTGGGCAGGAAATACAGGAGATACCTATGCGGAATTCGCACAGACGGCGGTCAGCTGGTCAAACAGTGATCTTGGTGACAGCTATGTGGAAATTGATCTGGGCAGTCAGCATGTATGGCTGTATATAGATGGGCAGGAAGCGGTGTCTACAGACTGTGTATCCGGGCTTGCATCAGATCCGACTCGAAAGACGCCGGAAGGTACGTATACGCTGTATTATAAAGAATCACCATCTGTTCTGAAGGGCGAAAACAATGAGTATGAAACAAAAGTTACTTACTGGATGCCGTTTAACGGAGGAATTGGTCTGCATGATGCAAGCTGGAGAAGCAGCTTTGGCGGAAGCATTTATCAGACAAATGGATCTCATGGCTGTATAAATCTGCCGCCGGCAGCCGCAAAAGAGATTTATGAAAGAGTATATGACGGAATACCGATTATCTGTTATTATTAGAGTTAAAGGATAAATATGAAAGAAAATCTGGAACAAATAGCAGGTCCCCTGCTTGACTGGTTTGATCAGAATGCCAGGATACTGCCATGGAGAGATGAACCGACACCGTATCGTGTCTGGGTATCTGAGATTATGCTGCAGCAGACAAGAGTAGAAGCTGTAAAACCATTTTACCAAAGATTTATGGAAGCACTTCCGGATATACAGACCCTGGCAGAATGCAGCGAAGAGAAACTGCTGAAGCTGTGGGAAGGACTGGGTTACTACAACCGGGTGCGTAATATGCAGACTGCGGCATGTACAGTGATGGAAGAATATGGTGGAGAGCTGCCGGATGATTATCAGGAGCTTCAGAAGCTAAAGGGAATTGGCAGTTATACGGCAGGTGCGGTTGCATCAATTGCTTATGGAAAGATGGCACCGGCAGTGGATGGAAATGTGCTGAGAGTGATTTCCAGAATTACTTTAAGCAGGGAAGATATCCTGAAGCAGTCTGTAAAACGCAGTATGGAGCAGGAGATCATGAGGATTATGCCGGCAGATCGCCCGGGAGCGTTTAATCAGGCTCTGATGGAACTGGGAGCCATGGTATGTGTGCCAAATGGCGAACCGCATTGTGAAGTCTGTCCGTTAAGCAGATTCTGTCTCGCAAAAAAGATGCATGCGATTGGCGAGATACCGGTAAAGAAAACAAAGAAGCCGAGAAGAATAGAGGAAAAAACAGTATTGATTATACGTGACGGAGAGCATCTTGCAATTCGGAAAAGACCGAAAAAGGGATTACTGTCCGGGCTATATGAGCTTCCAAATACAGAAGGACACCTGAACCAGGATGAGGCAATTGCCTGGGTGAAGGAAAAAGGATTTTCACCTATCCGTATCAGAACCCTGGGAGCTGCAAAGCATATTTTCAGCCATGTTGAATGGCATATGACAGCATATTTGGTTTTGATTGAAGAGACACAGGAAACCGGGGAATTCCTGTTTGTAGAACCACAGAAAACAGAAGAAAAATATCCTGTTCCGGCAGCATTTGCCGCTTATTCCCGATATATGGAGATTAAACTGGGACAGGAAAAGTTCAGGGAGGAATCATAGATGAAGATTTTATCAGTAGCCATACCAAGTTATAATTCACAGGATTATATGAGAAAATGCGTGGAATCATTGCTCCCGGCAGGAGATGATATTGAAATTATTATTGTAAACGATGGCTCTAAGGACCGTACAGGCGAAATAGCAGAAGAATATGCTTCCAGATATCCGGGCATTGTGAAAGCGGTGCATCAGGAAAATGGCGGTCATGGAGAAGCTGTCAATACCGGACTGAAAAATGCAACTGGACTGTATTTTAAGGTTGTAGACAGTGATGACTGGGTAGATGAACGAACATTGCCTAAGATGATTGAAACGCTGAAGCACCTGGTGGCAGGACCGGATACCGTTGATGCGGTGATCAGCAATTTTGTGTATGACAAGATTGGTGCAAGGCATAAAAAAGTGATGCAGTATCGGAAATATATGCCAACAGAGACCGTATTTGAGTGGAAAGATCTGAAAAAAATGCGTGCCGGAAAGTATATTCTTATGCATTCTATGATTTATCGTACGAATCTTCTGAGAGAATGCGGTCTGGAATTGCCGAAACATACATTTTATGTAGATAATCTGTTTGTATTTCAGCCATTGCCATTTGTGAAAAAAATGTATTATATCGATGACCTGTTTTATCATTATTATATCGGAAGGGAAGATCAGTCGGTTAATGAGCAGGTGATGATTGGAAGAATCGATCAGCAGCTCAAAGTAAATAAACTGATGATTGATACGATGGCGGGAATCCGTGGTGTGAATAAGAATTGCCGGAGATATATGCTCAGCTACCTGGATATTATTATGACAGTTTCATCGATGCTTTTGTTAAAATCCGGAACAGAAGAGAATCTGAAGAAAAAGCAGGAACTGTGGATGTATCTGAAAAATGCGGATGCCGGACTGTATCTGCAGATTCGTCATGGACTGCTGGGACGAGCATGTAATCTGCCTGGAAAGAGCGGCCGGAAAATGTCAGTAGCGGCTTATCGTCTTACACAAAAATTTTATGGATTTAATTAAAAAAACAGCCACATCCAGTTGCGATGTGGCTGTTTTTTAACCTACAATAAATGGTAGCTTTTCCGCTTTCAGTTCCATAGTGACCAGACGCTGAAAACCTGCCTTCTCTCCATCGGTATGAACGGCCAGTGGAGCATTGGCACGTATAACAGCTTTTTTACAACGATAAATATGTATACCGTCATAATTTACATGTTCCCCCTTAAGAGCAAGAGGAAGCAGACGCAGAAGCCGAAGCTTTGGCATCTTCTCTACGAGACACAGATCAAGATATTCATCACAGGGATCTGCGTCCGGGCAGAATTTAAAGCCTCCGCCTTCATACTTCAGGTTCATACAGGCAATAAAGAATACATCGTCAAATTCAAACTGACGACGGTCATCCAGTACCATGCTGACTGGAGTAGAGCGAAGCAGAAGCAATTGTTTAAGAGCAATACCCGTATAGGTAAGCTTGCCCAGATTAAATCGATTTAATAATTTTTTAAAGTTGGAATTTACTGCTTCATGACAGACGGCAGCATCGAATCCAATGCCGCTGCTGACAATAAAATGATAGGTTTTTTCCGGTGTGTGAGTGCAGCCGATAGTTACAGGCAATATCTTCTTCGGATGAAGAATCATCTGAAGAACATCTGTAGGGTTGTTTTTCAGATTCAGACCTGCAGCCAGATCGTTGCCGGAACCGGAAGGAATATAACCAAAACGGATCTTATTGTAATTCGTCAGACCACTGATGACTTCATTGACCGTGCCGTCACCGCCAACTGCAATGATCGTGCAGGGTGCATGGCGGGTGGAAATCATTCGTGCAAGTTCTTCACCCTGTGATCGGCGGTTGGTAAAAAATACATGATATGGTACATGTTCCGTGCGTAAAAAGTGTTCAGCCGTTTGCCATATTTTCATTCCTTTTCCTGAACTGGAGGACGGATTCACAATAAAATAGTACATTACATAACCTCTCTGACATAATCTGACATTATAATAGTATATCTGCATGAAAAAGTAAATCTAAATACGTTGAATTCCATCGAAAATTATGGTATAAAAGAAGAAGTATGCGATAACATCGCGAGGAGATTAATTATCGGAGGCAGATTTATGGAAAAGGAAACAGTTTCCAAGAACTTTATTGAACAGATCATAGACAACGATATTGCAGAGGGACATTGTGATACAGTATGTACCAGATTTCCTCCGGAACCAAACGGATATCTGCATATCGGTCATGCCAAGTCTATTTTATTAAATTACGGACTGGCACAGAAATATGGCGGAAAATTTAATTTACGATTTGATGATACGAACCCAACAAAGGAAAAAATGGAATTTGTAGAATCAATTAAGGCAGATGTGGCATGGCTCGGAGCAGACTGGGAAGACCGTCTGTTCTTTGCGTCCAATTACTTTGATCAGATGTATGAAGCAGCGATAGAGCTGATAAAAAAAGGAAAAGCATATGTCTGCGATCTGACAGCAGATCAGATCAGAGAATACAGAGGTACACTGACAGAACCTGGAAAAAACAGCCCATACCGTGACAGAACTGTGGAAGAAAACCTGCAGCTGTTCGAAGAGATGCGTGCAGGTAAATATGCAGACGGAGAAAAAGTTCTTCGTGCAAAGATTGATATGGCATCTCCGAATATCAATATGAGAGATCCGATTATTTATCGCGTGGCTCATATGACGCATCACAACACAGGAGATAAATGGTGTATTTATCCAATGTATGATTTTGCACATCCGATTGAAGATGCAATAGAAGGAGTAACGCATTCTATCTGTACACTGGAATTTGAAGATCACAGACCATTATATGACTGGGTAGTTCGTGAAGTTGGTTATGAACACCCACCAAAGCAGATAGAATTTGCAAAGCTGTATCTGACAAATGTAGTGACAGGGAAACGTTATATCAAGAAGCTGGTAGAGCAGAAAATTGTAGATGGATGGGATGATCCACGGCTGGTTTCTATTGCGGCGCTTCGCAGACGTGGTTTTACACCGGAGTCTATTAAGCTGTTTGTAGACCTGTGTGGCGTTTCCAAGGCACAGAGTTCTGTAGATTATGCAATGCTGGAGTATTGCATTCGTGAGGATTTGAAGCTGAAAAGACCGCGTATGATGGCGGCATTGAATCCGGTGAAGCTGGTGATCGACAATTATCCGGAAGATCAGATAGAATATCTGGATGTAGTGAATAACCTGGAAAATCCGGAACTGGGATCCAGAAAAGTGCCGTTTGGCCGTGAACTGTATATTGATCGTGAGGACTTTATGGAAGTACCGCCAAAGAAGTATTTCCGTCTGTTCCCGGATAATGAAGTACGTCTGATGAATGCATATTTTGTAAAATGTACGGGTTATGAAAAAGATGAAGACGGAAATGTGTCAGTGATTCACTGTACCTATGATCCGGCTTCTAAAGGTGGTAACAGCCCGGATGGACGAAAAGTAAAAGGAACCATTCACTGGGTAGCAGCTGAGACAGCGGTAAAAGCTGAAGTCAGACTTTATGAGAATATCATTGATGAAGAGAAGGGTGTCTATAATGAAGATGGTTCTCTGAATCTGAATCCAAATTCTCTGACGGTTTTGAAGGAGTGTTATGTAGAACCTGCACTTGGAGAAGCAAAGGCGTATGATAGCTTTCAGTTTGTAAGACAGGGCTTCTTCTGTGTGGATTCCCATGATTCTACACCGGAGCATCCGGTATTTAACCGTATTGTTTCACTGAAAAGTTCTTTCAAGCTTCCGACAAAATAACAGGAATGCCCTGTCCACTGAGAGGAGTGGATCAGGGCATCCCTGTTATTTTTATATATCTGAAATTATTCAAGTACATGGTTCAGTCCCTGGGAAATGATGGTAGCAACATGAGCGTCTGCAAGAGAGTAGAAGATGGTCTTGCCGTCTCTACGTGCTTTTACCAGCTGCTTTTCCTTCAGAATACGAAGCTGATGGGAGATGGCACTCTGTGTCATGGAAAGACTGTCAGCAATATCGCAGACACATAATTCTCCATCAGAAAGTGTATATAAGATACGAAGTCTGGTAGGGTCGCCGAAAACTTTAAATAAATCTGCCAGCTGATATAGATTTTCCGTATCGATCTGGGGAACATGCAGATTTAGATGATGATGGTGTTCACTGCAGACTTCTGCTTCAAAAGTTTGTTGTTTCATAATACCCCCATAATGTTGTATAAAAGATTAGTATTAACTATAACATGTAAAAAAATTTTTTTCAATAAAAAACCTTATTTTGACAAAGCAGGAGAATATCATGTTTTATGACAGAATCACAGATTTTATATTTCGGTCGGACAGACCGAAGAAAGCGGATTTTATTTTTGTTCCGGGAAGCGGATATGGAGAACTGGCGGTAAGAGCAGCACAGCTTTATCATGAACAACTTGCGGAAAAGGTGATCGTATCCGGGAAATACAGTATATTGCAATCACATTTTCAGGGAGCAATATCTCCGGCAAAATATCAAACTATGTATTTTGAAACGGAAAGCGATTTCCTGAAAAAGGTGTTGCTGGATTGTAATGTAAAAGAACATGACATCATTCAGGAAAAACTTGCAACGTTTACCTATGAAAATGCCATTTATATCAGGCTGCTTCTGGAACGGATGGGATATGTCAGAATGCCTGAGCGGATTTTACTGGTATGTCAGGCATTTCATGGTGCCAGAGCGGGCATGTATTTTCAGAGTGTGTTTCCTGATACAGAGATTTGTGTCTGCCCGGCAGTTACGCAGAAAATATGCCGTGATAACTGGTATCTGAACGAAAATGGAGTACACACAGTATTGGGAGAAGTGGAACGGATTGGGATGCAGTTTCCGGATATGCTTCTTGGCAGAGATACGACAGAAGAAAAGTGCAAAAATGCTGCCACAAATAGTGACAGCACATTATAAAAATCAGGCAATTCCTAATAGGTATGGAATCGTTACATGACGCAGAAAACCAAGAATCAATAAATGAACCGGATAGAACCAGTAAAAGAAATATTTCATCTGACGTCCCCTTGTTCCATTATAGAACCAGATGGGGAAAAATGCCAGAGGCGCAACCGGCTCCCATGAGATGGTAATGGCACCAAAGACTGCCTGAAGTCTGCGGTCAAGCCGGAGAGCGTACAGAACAATAATCAGAAAAACGCCCTTATAATTGTAATCTGTATGTAAAAAAGCAGCCAGCCACAAACCGCCAGCGGCTATGCCAATCTGCATAATCAGATAAAAATAATTTCCCCATTTGGTAATTGGACGTCGATATTCAAATGCAGACATTCCAATCATGACCAGTAAACCGATCAGAAGTGTAAAGTAAACGTTCTGATGTGCATGATAAAATAACTGATTTGAAAAAGCGTAATCAAAAGGAAGCTCGGAAATGAATGCAAAAATAAGCATGCGAAATGCATATTTTTTTACGTTCCTGGTATGAAGAAATCCTTCCACCAGAAGAAAACAGAAAATGGGGAATGCCAGACGTCCGATATTGCGCATGTGAGGATAAATAATCTGACAAAAAACACCAAGCTGGCTTCCTGCAGGAAGCTTATGACGCAGAGGACCGACAAGAGCGGCCCCCACATGGTCAATCAGCATGGTGATAATTGCAATCATTTTCAGTGTGCTGCCTGAAAAAGAAATCTTACGCATTTGTTTCACTTTCACTTTCAGATAAAGTCTCTGTATCTGCTTCGGCTGAGGAATCCTCTTCTTCATCCGGATCTGCTTCATCACTCAGATCCATGTCAAAGGATTCTTCATCTGAACCATAATAATCATCCGCGTCAACATCCTGAAACGTATTATTCTCACCAAGGAAATTCAGTACTTTGTCATAAAGCAGACTGTAACGCAGAGCATCCTCGCCGTTGTCCTCGACAAATGCATCTCTGGAATCATATTCATACAGTTCCCAGTTATCATCAATATAGCTGTTCAGTTCATCATCAGTGACATTCAGCTTTTCCTTATCAGCAATCACAGAAACAACCATTTTTTCGTGAATGGCGCTGATTACATCGTCATCAATATCATAATCTTCCCCAACCAGATCGGTCCATTCAATGCCAAGCTGTTCAGCAAATGCCTGATTATCAGATTCTACCTGAGTCTTTGTCGCATCATAAAGCTCCTGCGGATAGCCGTCAAAAGTGGAATTGTCTACTGCCTGGGCAAGTGCGTCAGCACAGGCGGTATATTGAGCATCTTCATCGTATTGTTCCTGAAGATCAGATTTCAGAGATGCTTCAAACTCGGCGGTAGTATCATAACCATAATTGTCCTGGACATATGCATCATTATATTCCGGGAGAGTGACTTCGGTAATAGAGTTTACTGTGACGGAAAAAACTGCAGACTTTCCATCCAGTTCGCCGTCATAATCTTCTGGGAAAGTAACAGCAATATCTTTTGTTTCGCCTGTCTTCATACCGATAATGCCATCCTCAAAGTCGGAAAGAAATGTACCGGAACCGAGCTCCAGATCAAAATCAGAATCAGATCCGCCGTCAAACTCTGCATTGTCAATGGTACCGGTATAATCAATGTTAACGGTATCGCCGTCCTGGGCAGCACGGTCAGTGACCTCGGTATAATCAGCATTGGCATACAGGTCATTCTGAACTTCTTCCTGCACATCGTCATCCGTTACTGTGGTTTTAACACGATCAATTGTCATACCGGTGTAGTCACCAAGAGTAACATATTTTTCATAAGAATCAGAACTGCTTTTCTTTCCGCATCCATAGAGAGAAGCGGCAGCAAGAAAGACAGCAAGAGGAACTAAATATTTTCTTTTCATAAATGTTTCCTTTCTATTTTACAAATAATATAAACTACTATAACATAAAAAGGTGAAGTAAGTGTGAAAATTTTTGAAAATGAAAAAAAATATTGAGATTCCATGGAAATCATGGTATACTAAATTAGCTAAAAATATAATTTGGAGGAACAGTTTTATGAAACACATCAAAACATTAAATACACAGAGCCTGCAGAAAACACTGAAAAAAGGTGGATGCGGTGAATGCCAGACTTCCTGTCAGTCAGCATGTAAGACATCCTGTACAGTAGGAAATCAGAGCTGTGAGAACACTAAATAAGAAAAGAAAATAAGTTTTAAGAGATAAGCAGCGGATGTTTATTCGCTGCTTATTATCGGTTAGTAACATGAGTAACCGTATTATGGAAGGGGATATATAGTGATACATCAGTATAAGAATAATGGATATAACATTGTGCTGGATACCAACAGTGGTGCAGTACATGTGGTAGATGATCTGGTTTATGATGTCATTGGACTTCTGGATCAGGGAAAAGACAGTGATTCCATTTGCCGGGAACTGAGTACTTCCTATTCTGAATCAGACGTGAAAGAGGCGGTCAGCGAGTGCCATCAACTGGAAGAAGCCGGTCAGCTTTTCACGAAAGACGTCTATAAGGATGCCATCATAGATTTTAAGGCACGTCAGACAGTAGTAAAAGCATTATGTCTTCATATTGCCCATGACTGCAACCTTGCCTGCAAATATTGTTTTGCCGAAGAGGGGGAATATCATGGACGAAGAGCCTTCATGAGCTTTGAAGTGGGAAAAAAGGCGTTGGATTTTCTGATTGCAAATTCGGGAAGCCGCAGAAATCTGGAAGTAGACTTTTTCGGCGGGGAGCCACTGATGAACTGGCAGGTAGTAAAAGATCTGGTAAAATATGGGCGTGAGCAGGAAAAGATTCATGATAAGAAGTTCCGTTTTACGTTGACGACAAATGGAGTTCTTCTGAATGATGAAGTGATGGAATTCTGTAACAAAGAGATGGCCAATGTGGTACTGAGCATTGACGGAAGAAAAGAGATTCACGATCTGATGCGTCCGTTCCGCGGAGGTAAGGGAAGCTATGACCTGATCATTCCGAAGTTCCAGAAATTTGCAGAAAGCAGAAATCAGGAAAAGTACTATGTGAGAGGAACTTTTACCCGCAATAATCTGGATTTTTCAGAGGATGTCCTGCATCTTGCAGATCTGGGATTTAAGCAGATTTCGGTGGAGCCGGTGGTAGCACAGGATTCAGAAGACTACAGTATCCGTGAGGAAGATATTCCACAGATCTGTGAAGAATATGATAAACTGGCAAAAGAGATGATCAAACGTGAAAAAGAAGGAAGAGGATTTAATTTCTTCCATTTTATGATTGATCTGACCGGTGGCCCGTGTGTCTATAAGCGATTGTCCGGATGTGGTTCAGGTACCGAGTATCTGGCTGTGACTCCGTGGGGAGATTTCTATCCGTGTCATCAGTTCGTGGGTCAGGAAGAATTCCTGATGGGAAATGTAGACGAGGGACTGAAAAGATTGGATATTCGCGATGAATTCAAATGCTGCAATGTGTATGCAAAAGAAAAATGCCGTGACTGTTTTGCAAGATTTTATTGCAGCGGCGGCTGTGCAGCGAATTCATACAATTTCCATGGCAGTATCAACGATGCATACGATATCGGCTGCAAGCTCCAGCAGAAGAGGATCGAATGTGCAATCATGATCAAAGCAGCTCTTGCTGATTCGGAAGAGTCATAAAGAACGGCAGGTCTCTGAAGGAATATGTTGTCTGACGGCAGCATTACCGATTATAAAAGTGGAAAAGAGGAAAAGAACATGAATAAGAACAAATCAATTGCAGTGATTATTGGCACCATTGTTCTTACGATATTACTGGGATTCACCACCATTGTCGGATTCGGACCGACAGGAACCGGTGCAGCCAGAAATATCATCACCGGACTGGATCTTTCAGGCGGTGTCAGCATTACATACCGTGCAATCAGCGATGGAACACCTTCATCAGAGGATATGAAGGATACCATTTACAAGCTGCAGCAACGTGTTGCCGGATACAGTACAGAAGCACAGGTTTATCAGGAAGGTGATGATCGTATCAACATCGAGATTCCTGGTGTTTCAGATGCGAATAAGATTCTGGAAGAACTTGGAAAGCCAGGCTCTCTGTCTTTCCAGACTGAGGATGGAGCTACTGTTCTGGAAGGAACGGATGTTCAGACAGCCCAGGCAGCCACATCAGCAGACAGTCTTGGTAATTCACAGAATGTAGTAGAACTTCAGCTGACGACGGAAGGCGCAAAGAAATTTGCAGATGCCACAAAAGAAAATATCGGAAAACGTATTTATATTATTTATGATAAGCAGGTAATCAGTGCACCGACTGTACAGGCTCATATTACAGGCGGTACCGCACAGATTACAGGTATGGCAGATCGCGAAGAAGCTGAGAATCTGGCATCTTCCATCCGTATCGGTTCTCTGTCACTGGAGCTGGAAGAACTTCGTTCCAACGTGGTAGGAGCACAGCTTGGAGCAACAGCAATCAGTACCAGCGTAAAGGCCGGTGCCGTTGGTCTGGTCATTGTTATGATCTTTATGTGCATTGTGTACCTGGTACCAGGTATTGTGGCAAGTGTATCTCTTCTGATTTATACAGGACTGATTCTGGTATGTTTAAATGCATTTGATCTGACGCTGACGCTGTCCGGTATTGCCGGTATCATTCTTTCCATTGGTATGGCAGTGGATGCCAACGTTATTATTTACGCCCGTATCCGAGAAGAGATTGCAGATGGAAAGACCGTGAAAGTTGCTATTAAGATTGGTTTCCAGAAAGCCCTTTCTGCAATTCTGGATGGTAATATTACCACTTTGATTGCAGCAGCTATTCTGGCATACAAGGGAACCGGAAGTGTGCAGGGATTTGCACAGACACTTGCCCTTGGTATTGTATTATCCATGTTTACAGCGCTGATCGTATCCAGACTGATTGTGAATGCAGTCTATACTCTGGGTGTGAAAGATGCTAAGTTCTATGGAACTGCAAAGGAAAGAAAAGCAATTGATTTTGTTGGAAAAAGAAAGATCTTCTTTATTTTTTCTATTGTACTTATTTTAATCGGACCGGCTGCTATGCTGATGCATGAAAAGAGTGACGGTAAGGTTATGAATTACAGTTTGGAATTTATGGGTGGTACTTCTACAACGGTTACGTTTAATGAGGATTATTCCATTGAAGAACTGGACGAAAAAGTAGCTCCTGTCGTACAGGAAGTGACGAAGGATGCCAATATCCAGATGCAGAAGGTAACCGGAGGAAATCAGGTTATTATCAAGACGAGAGAGCTTTCTGTAGACGAAAGACAGGAATTGGAGCAGAAGCTGGCTGATGAATTTGAAGTGGATGCTTCTACGATTTCAGAAGAGAGTATTTCTTCTACAGTCAGTGCGGAAATGAAGTCAGATGCGCTCATAGCAGTCATCATTGCAACGATCTGTATGCTGTTATATATCTGGTTCCGTTTCAAGGATGTACGTTTTGCGACCAGTGCGGTTATTGCACTGCTGCACGACGTTCTGGTGGTACTGATGTGTTACGTAGTACTGTGGATCAGCGTTGGTAATACGTTTATTGCATGTATGCTGACACTGGTAGGTTATTCTATCAATGCGACAATCGTTATCTTTGATCGTATCAGAGAAAATATGAAACTGATGAAAGGCAAAGATTACAAAGAAATTGTTAATGCAAGTATTACGCAGACATTAACCAGAAGTATTTATACTTCTTTTACCACATTTGTTATGATTGCTGTGCTGTTTATCATGGGTGTAAGTTCTATTCGTGAATTTGCTCTGCCACTGATGGTTGGTGTACTTTGCGGAGGATATTCATCAGTATGTATCACCGGTCCGTTGTGGTATGTGATGAAGACAAAGATCAAAGACAAAAAGAAAAAATAAATAATTCAGAGATAATAAAAAATCAAGAAAACAGCCCCGACAGTTATGCCGGGGCGTTTCTGATATGAGTGAAGAATATGAAAAAATGGGTCGTAACTGCCAAAAGGGCAGATTTTAAGGCAATAGGTGAAAAATATCATATCGATCAGGTAACAGCGCGTCTGATTCGAAATCGTGACGTGACAGGGGATCAGGCTATCAGAGAATATCTCTATGGTACAATGGAAGATATGCATGACCCGAAACAGATGAAAGGAATTCTGCCGGCTGTGGAGCTTCTTATGAAAAAAATCAAAGAAGGAGCAGCGGTTCGGATTATCGGAGATTATGATATTGATGGTGTGACATCCACCTATATTTTATACACAGGACTGAAAAAATGTAATGCGGTGGTAGATTATGAAATACCGGATCGGATTCGCGACGGTTATGGGATCAATCGACAGCTGGTGCAGCAGGCATGGGATGATGGAATAGATACCATCCTGACATGCGATAATGGAATATCTGCTCTTGAACAGATTGCTTATGCAAAGGAACTGGGAATGACGGTAATTGTGACAGATCATCATGAACTGCGTACCAAAGAAGAAAATGGAAAGGTTCAGATTCTGCTTCCGGATGCAGATGTAGTGGTCAATCCGCATCAGCCGGACTGCCCGTATCCGTATAAAGATCTGTGTGGCGGAGCAGTGGCATATAAGCTTGTACAGGAACTTTACCGTAAACAGGGATTTTCTGATAAAGAGATTGGCGCATTGACAGAGTATGCAGCTATCGCTACGGTAGGTGATGTAATGAAGCTTACCGGTGAAAACCGTATCATGGTAAAGGAAGGTTTAAAACGTCTGAATCAGACGGAAAATATCGGACTGAAAGCATTGATTCGTGTGAATGGGCTGGAAGGAAAAGAAATCAATTCCTATCATATTGGATTTGTTCTGGGACCATGTATCAATGCCAGTGGCCGTCTTACAACAGCAAAAAAAGCGCTGGAACTGTTATTATGCAATGATACACAAAGAGCAGATGCGCTGGCAGAAGAACTGCTGATGTTGAATAATGAAAGAAAAGAACTGACCAGACAGGGTTATGAAGAAGCTGTGGAGCAGATAGAGATGACGTCACTGAAGCAGGACAAGGTACTGGTTGTTTACCTTCCGGACTGCCATGAAAGTATTGCAGGAATCATAGCAGGCAGAATCCGGGAACGGTACTATCGACCGGTATTTGTACTGACTAATGGAGAAAAATCCGTGAAAGGGTCTGGGAGATCGATAGAAGGCTATTCTATGTTTGAGGAGATGCAAAAATGTGATGCATTGTTTCTGAATTATGGTGGGCATCCTATGGCAGCAGGCTGTTCACTGGAAAAAGAAAATATTTCGTTGCTGCGGGAAGCACTAAATGCCAATGCACACCTGACAGAAGAGGATCTGACAGAAAAAATCTGTATTGATGTGCCAATGCCGATCAGTTATATAACGGAACATCTGATTCAGGAACTGAATTTGCTGGAGCCATATGGAACTGCCAATAAAAAACCGGTTTTTGCAGAAAAAAATCTGCAGATTCTTGGTGCCCGGGTTCTGGGACAGAACAGGAATGTAGTAAAGCTGCAGGTAGCAGATGCGTTTGGAACCGTGATGGATGCATTGTATTTTGGAGATGTGGAAGTGTTTTGCGCATATCTGGAAGAAAAGTTTGGCAGAGAAGAGACGGAAAAGATGTTTCTGAACCGAAGAAGCGAGATCAGTCTTTCTGTCATTTATTATCCGACCGTAAATGAATTTCGCGGACAGCGGAGTATCCAGATTATTATAACGGACTATCAGTAGGAAAAACGGCGAATGCTTGACAAACTACAGGGAAAAGCATAGAATGAAAAAAGTGAAAATTTACAGTAAACTGTATGAATATAGGAGGAAAAAGGAATGGCTGTACCATATAATCACAGAGCCATTGAGCAGAAGTGGCAGAAGATCTGGGATGACGAAAAGGCATTTGCAGCGACAAATGATTATACAAAACCAAAATATTATGCACTGGTTGAATTCCCATATCCATCAGGACAGGGACTTCACGTAGGACATCCGAGACCATATACTGCACTGGACATTGTGGCAAGAAAAAGAAGAATGCAGGGATACAATGTACTCTACCCTATGGGATGGGATGCATTTGGTCTTCCTACGGAGAACTATGCCATCAAGAACAAGATTCATCCGAAGATTGTTACGGCAAATAATGTAAAAAGATTCAAGGAACAGCTTCATTCTCTGGGGTATTCCTTTGACTGGGATCGTGAAATCAACACGACAGATCCAGAATACTACAAATGGACACAGTGGATTTTCCTGAAATTATTCAAGGCAGGACTTGCATATAAAACAGAAATGCCAATCAACTGGTGTACATCCTGCAAGGTAGGTCTCGCAAATGAGGAAGTAGTAAATGGTGTATGTGAAAGATGCGGTGCACCGGTTGTACGTAAGGTAAAGAGTCAGTGGATGCTGAAGATTACCGAATATGCAGACAAGCTTCTGGAAGGACTGGATCAGGTAGATTATATTGAACGTGTTAAGGTGTCTCAGAAGAACTGGATTGGTAAGAGCCAGGGTGCTGAGGTAGATTTTGCCATTGCAGGAAAAGAGGATCATCTGACCGTATATACTACAAGACCGGATACTTTGTTTGGTGCTACTTATATGGTAGTATCTCCGGAACATCCGATGCTGGAAAAATATCAGGCAGATATCAGAAATCTGGATGCTATTCGTGCATATCAGGAACAGGCAGCAAGAAAGTCTGATTTTGAACGTTCTGAGCTGGCAAAAGATAAGACCGGTGTGGTAATCGAAGGTCTGAAGGCTGTAAATCCGGTAAATGGAAAAGAGATTCCGATCTGGGTTTCTGATTATGTACTGATGAGCTACGGAACCGGTGCGATTATGGCAGTACCGGCACATGATACGCGTGACTGGGAATTTGCAAAGAAATTTGATCTTCCGATTATTGAAGTAGTAGCGGGCGGAGAAAATGTGCAGGAAGAGGCATTTACAGATGTGGCTACCGGCAAGCTGGTTAATTCTGATTTCCTGAATGGATTGGAAGTGGAAGATGCCAAGAAAAAAATAATCGAATATCTGGAAGAAAAAAAGATTGGTCACGGTAAGACAAACTTTAAACTGAGAGACTGGGTATTCTCCCGTCAGCGTTACTGGGGCGAACCGATTCCGATTGTACACTGTGACAAATGTGGATATGTACCGCTTCCGGAAAGCGAGCTGCCTCTGGAATTACCGGATGTAGAAAGCTATATGCCGACAGATAATGGAGAATCTCCGCTGGCAGCTATGAAGGACTGGGTAAATACTACATGTCCATGTTGCGGAGGCCCGGCACAGAGAGAAACAGATACCATGCCTCAGTGGGCAGGTTCATCCTGGTATTTCCTGCGTTACACAGATCCGAAGAACACAGAAGCGCTTGCAAGTCCGGAAGCATTGAAATACTGGCTGCCGGTTGACTGGTACAACGGTGGTATGGAACATACTACCCTGCATCTGCTGTATTCCAGATTCTGGCACAGATTCCTGTATGATCAGGGCGTGGTACCGACTAAGGAACCATATCAGAAACGTACCTCCCATGGTATGATTCTTGGCGAAAACGGTGAAAAGATGTCCAAGTCCAGGGGAAATGTAGTAAATCCGGATGATATCGTCATGGATTATGGAGCAGATACTCTGAGAACTTATGAAATGTTTATCGGAGCGTTTGATTTAAGTGCATCCTGGTCAGAAAATGGAGTAAAAGGATGCCGCAGATTCCTGGAAAGAGTATGGAAGCTGCAGGATGTTCTGACCGAGGGTGATACTTACAGAAGCAATTATGAAACAAAAATGCATCAGACGATTAAAAAAGTCAGCAGTGATTTTGAAAATCTGAAGTACAATACAGCAATTGCTGCACTGATGTCATTATTAAACGATTTTGCAAAAGATGGTATCAATCATGCTGAGTATAAGACATTCCTGACTCTTCTGAATCCGGTAGCACCTCATATTACAGAAGAAATCTGGCAGGTATGCGGATTTGAAGGACAGCTGTATCAGCAGAAATGGCCTGAGTATGAGGAAGCCAAGACAGTTGAAAATATGATAGAGCTTCCGGTTCAGATTAACGGAAAGACAAAAGCAGTTGTCAAACTGCCACAGGATGTTGATAAAGAAACTGCAATTGCAGCAGGTAAAGAAGCAATCGCGGATAAACTGACAGGTACGATTGTAAAAGAGATTTATGTACCAAAGAAGATTATCAATATCGTTCAAAAATAACATGCCTGGTATGGCATAAGATAAAAAAGAACAGCCTGATCTTTTTATGGAAAGTTTCAGGCTGTTCTTTTCTGTACCGAAGAATGAAGGACTTAACAAGAGAGTTTTTTTCTGGTATACTTGTTTCAGATATTTTCAGAAAGATGAGGACCATTTTTATGGCATTAGACGGACTTGTAATTGCCGGAATGGTACAGGAATTAAATGCCTGTATCCTGGGCGGCAGAATTAATAAAATTGCACAGCCGGAGTCAGATGAACTGATGCTGACGATTAAAAGTGACAGACGTCAGCAGTATCGTCTGCTGATTTCTGCGGGAGCAAGTCTCCCGCTGATCTATTTTACGGAGCAGAATAAGCCGGCACCTCTGACAGCACCGAATTTCTGCATGCTTTTGCGTAAACATATCGGCGGAGGAAAGTTTACCAGAATCTGGCAGCCGGGTCTGGAGCGTATTATAAATTTTGAAGTAGAACATTTAAATGAACTGGGAGATATCTGTCACAAGACTTTGATTGTGGAGATCATGGGAAAGCATTCCAATATTATTTTCTGTAATGATGAAGGTATGATTATCGACAGCATTAAGCATATCTCATCCCAGGTAAGTTCTGTACGGGAAGTCCTTCCCGGCCGTACTTATTTTATTCCGGAAACGCAGGAAAAGCTGAATCCGCTGGAGTATAAAAGAGAGGACTTTATTACAGCGGTATCCTCGAAACCAATGCCGCTGGGAAAGAGCATTTATTGTTCTATGACAGGTATCAGCCCACTGATCGCAGAAGAAATCTGTCATCGTGCTTCGCTGGATTCAGGCAGAAGTGCCAACAGCTTTTCAGAGACAGAACTGATACATCTGGAACATCAGTTTGAGCTGGTGATTGATACGGTTAAATCAGGGCAGATGGCACCTAATATTGTATATGATGGACAGGTGCCGGTTGATTTCAGTATTTTAAAGCTTTCGCAGTATGAAGATTTTACGGAAGAAGAATTTGCCACAGTGTCTGAAATGCTGGAACATTTTTATGCGACGCGCAATGTAATTACCCGTATTCGCCAGAGATCTTCTGATCTGCGTCGTATCGTGCAGACAGCTCTGGATCGTAACCGGAAAAAGTTCGATCTGCAGCAGAGGCAGATGAAAGATACCGAAAAGCGAGAAAAATTTAAAATATATGGGGAACTGATTCATACATATGGTTATGGTCTGGAAACAGGAGCAAAGAAACTGACCTGTCTGAATTATTATAATAATCAGGAGATCACCATCCCGTTAGATGCGACAAAAACACCGCAGGAAAATGCACAGCATTATTTTGAAAAATACAATAAATTAAAGAGAACCTATGAAGCATCGCAGAAGCTGATCGAGGAAACCGGGGCAGAGATTGAACATCTGGAATCTATCAGCACAGCTCTTGATATTGCACGTTCAGAAGAAGATTTGGTTCAGATTAAGGAAGAACTGACAGAGTATGGTTATATAAAACGTCACTATACAGGAAAAAAGACAAAGATTACATCCAGACCGTTTCATTATGTGTCTTCAGATGGTTATCATATGTATGTTGGAAAGAATAATTTTCAGAATGAGGATCTGACTTTTAAGGTGGCTGTGGGAAGTGACTGGTGGTTCCATGCAAAAGGATGTCCGGGATCGCATGTAATTGTTAAGACGAATGGAGAAGAACTGCCTGATCGAACATTTGAGGAAGCGGCAAGACTGGCAGCGTACTATTCAAAAAATCGTGGTGCGGAAAAAGCGGAAATTGACTATGTAGAACGAAAATATGTCAAAAAAGTGGCGGGTGCCAGACCGGGATTTGTAATTTATCATACCAATTATTCGATGCTGGTGCCGGTAGATATCACTGGTATTCAGGAAGTGACAAAATAAAGACGAATACAATTGACTGCCACTGGAAATTGATTTATAATAACTTAACGTGGCGATTTAGGCCACAAAATAAAAAGGATGAGTAGATATCATGATAAAAAGTATGACTGGTTTCGGCAGGGCAGAAAATCTGCAGGGAAACCGCAAGTTTACAGTGGAAATGAAGGCTGTGAATCACAGATATTTTGATGTCACGATTAAAATGCCAAAGAAGCTGAGCTTTTTTGAATCAGCAATTCGCACTCTGCTGAAGAATTATGTGCAGAGAGGCAAGCTGGACGTTTTCATCACATATGAAGATTTCACAGAAGAAAATGTATCCCTCAAATATAATGAAGCTGTTGCTGCACAGTATCTGAAATATTATCGTCAGATGGCAGAGACTTTTGGACTGCGGGATGATATCAGCGTATCTTCCCTCGGACGCTGTCCGGAGGTATTTACGATGGAAGAACAGACCGTAGATGAAAAAGAAATCTGGGCTGTTCTGGAAGCGGCATTAAGGCAGGCCTGTGAACAGTTTGTAGAGAGCAGGGTTACTGAGGGTGAGCGCCTGAAGGAAGATCTTTTTGATAAACTGGATGGTATGGTTAAGGATGTGGACGCAATTGAGGCACGGTATCCGCAGATCATGTCAGAATATCGGGAAAAGCTGACCATAAAAGTAGAAGAACTGCTTGGTGATGCCCAGATGGAAGAGGGAAGAATTGCAGCAGAAGTAATTTTGTTTGCGGATAAGATATGTACAGATGAAGAAACCGTACGTCTGAGAAGCCATATTGAAAGCATGCGAGAGGAACTTCTGAATGGAGGCAGCGTTGGAAGAAAGCTGGATTTTCTCGCTCAGGAGATGAATCGAGAGGCAAATACAATTTTATCCAAGGCAAATGACTTGGATACATCCAACCGTGCGATCAATCTGAAGACTGAGATAGAAAAGGTACGGGAGCAGATACAGAATATTGAATAGAGGTAGAGTTTTTGGCAAGATTAATGAATATCGGGTTTGGTAATGTGGTGAACACAGCAAAGATTGTTGCAGTAGTCAGTCCGGATGCGGCACCGGTGAAGCGTATGGTGCAGAATGCCAGGCAGATAGGAAAAGCAATTGATGCAACACAGGGGAGAAGAACAAAATCTGTGATTATCACGGAAGAAGATCACATTATTTTGTCTGCGCTACAGCCAGAGACACTGGTAAAAAGATTTCATTTTAATGCAGATGAGCTGAAGGGAGACACAGATGAATTGTAAATCGAAAGGCATATTGCTGGTTATTTCAGGATTTGCCGGTACCGGAAAAGGTACTCTGGTTCAGGAACTGTTAAAACGATATGATAATTATGCTTTATCTGTATCAGCCACGACAAGAGCACCGCGGCCGGGGGAAGAAGATGGCGTTCATTATTTCTTTAAGACAAAAGAAGAATTTGAGCAGATGATTCAGGATAAAAAATTGATTGAATATGCCTGTTACGTAGGAAATTATTATGGTACACCGAAGGAATATGTACAGGATCAGCTGGAAAACGGAAAGGATGTTATTCTGGAAATAGAGATTCAGGGTGCATTAAAGATTAAAGAACAGTTTCCGGAGACACTGCTGCTCTTTATGGTTCCGCCAAGTGCCAGAGTGTTGGAGGAGCGTCTTCGTGGAAGAGGAACAGAAACAGAAGAAGTGGTGCAGAAAAGACTGCGCCGTGCAGTGGAAGAGGCAGAATTTATTGATCAGTATGATTATCTGATTGTCAACGATGTACTGGATACCTGTATTGAGGAAGCTCATGAGATTATTCAGAGCCAGCATCATCGCGTCGGCCAGAGAAAAGAATTTCTGGCTGATTTGAAACAACAGTTAAAAATGTTTTTATAAAAGGAAAGAAAACGAGGAGGAAGAAGATATGTTACATCCATCTTACACAGAATTAATTAAAGTAGTAAACAGTGAGGTAGAAGACGGAGATACCCCTGTAGTAAACAGTCGGTATTCTATTGTTCTTGCAACTGCAAAGAGAGCACGTCAGATTATTGACGGAAAAGAACCAATGTCCATGCCAAAGATTCATAAACCACTGAGTATTGCGGTAGATGAATTAAATAAGGGATTACTGAAAATTATGCCGGAATCCGCAGAAGAAGAGGCAGAGGCAGCAGAGATTAACCTGACTGATGAACTGCAGGAAGAACCAGGAGTACTGGAAGCAGTTGCAGAAGAAGCAGCTGAAGAAACAGCAGACGAGGAGTAAAAGAGAAGTCTGTGCGGGAGGAATAGAATGGAAAATGGCAGAGAAGTCAAAAAAAGTTTCTGTCTGCTTTCAGTTGCCTATATCGTCATTGGACTGATTCTGGTAATCTGGCCGGATATATCAGTACATACCTTTTGCTTTGTATTTGGAATCGGTATGATTATTTTCGGCGGCGCACATATGATATTGTATTTTACAAAAGATCGTTTTATGAACGTGATGCAGCCGGATCTGGTTATCGGCGTAGTATGTATTTCCACAGGATGCTACATACTTTTGAAGATGGAATATATGCTGGAAATTATACCTTTTGCCATGGGAATTGTGGCTCTTCTTGGTGGAATTGTAAAGATTCAAAGCGCTCTGGATCTGAAAAAGATTGGCGCTGTCAGATGGTATATTATGCTGGTATGGGCGCTTGTGCTCCTGGTAATGGGAGCCATACTGGTTGCAAATCCTTTTGATGAGCAGCAAAAAGTGGTAGTGATTCTTACCGGGGCATCTCTTCTTGCAGACGGGATCGGAAATCTTGTCAGTATTTTCTGGACGGGTATCTGTTTCCGCAGGTTAAAGAGAGTTCCTTCTGATCCATATGCAGTGTCTGTGAAAGGTGCAGATATTATCGATATGGAAGAACATGCGGGAGCAGAAGCGGATGAAAAAAAGCATTCCAGAAAAGAAAAAAACAGTAAAATTGTAGGAAGCAGCACTTTCTTTCGCAAAAAAGCAGCAAAAGAGGGGCAGACAGATCAGGATCATCTTCCGGTATACAGAGACTGTGAGACAGATACTGATCTAGAGACAGAAGGTCCGGAAGACCATCGGACGGATGACGACGGATGTATCGCCGGGGAAGAGTCTGATACAACGGAAAGTAATAAACAGGAAACAGAACCGGTGGAGGAGGAAAATCCAGAGAAACCGGATGAGGAGTAGCAAATGAATATTTTATTCATATCACTTGGATGTGACAAGAATCTGGTAGATTCAGAACAGATGCTTGGACTTCTGACCCAGAAAGGGTTTGCACTGACTGATGATGAGACACAGGCAGATGTGATAGTCATTAATACCTGCTGTTTTATACATGATGCCAAAGAAGAAAGCATACAGAATATTCTGGAGATGGCAGAATATCGTAAGTCAGGACAATGTAAGGCTCTGATTGTTACAGGATGCCTGGCACAGCGTTATAAGCAGGAGATTATGGACGAGATTGAGGAAGTAGATGCGGTAATTGGGACCACTGCTCATGATGAAATTGTTGAAATAATCGAAAAGACGCTGGCCGGACAGAAAGAACTGGATATACAGGATACAGACAGACTTGTGACGATTGATGCGAAGCGTGTGGTGACAACAGGCGGACATTATGCACACCTTAAGATTGCAGAAGGATGCAATAAACACTGTACGTATTGCATCATCCCTAAAATCAGAGGAAATTACCGCAGTGTGCCGATGGAACGGCTGCTGAAAGAAGCTCAGGATCTGGCTGATCAGGGAGTAAAAGAACTGATTCTGGTTGCACAGGAAACCACTCTTTATGGTATAGATCTCTATGGCGAAAAGTCGTTGCACATTTTGCTGAAAAAGCTGTGTGAGATCAATGGAATTCGTTGGATTCGTGTATTATATTGTTATCCGGAAGAGATTTACGATGAATTGATTGAGACTATTCGAGATGAGAAAAAGATCTGTCATTATCTTGATCTTCCGATTCAGCATGCAAGCGATCGGATTTTGAAGCGTATGGGAAGAAGAACTTCCAGAGCGCAGCTGGAGGAGATCATCGGAAAGCTGAGAAGAGAAATACCGGATATCGCACTTCGTACCACGCTGATCACCGGTTTTCCGGGTGAGACACAGGAAGATCACGAAGAACTGATGGCATT
Organism: uncultured Marvinbryantia sp.; assembly: GCA_934394985.1. Lineage (GTDB taxonomy): Bacteria > Bacillota > Clostridia > Lachnospirales > Lachnospiraceae > Marvinbryantia. The sequence goes on along the minus strand of CAKRRF010000001.1, from coordinate 77,087 downwards.
TGTCGATGAGATGGAATTTGACCGTCTCGGAGTGTTTACCTATTCACAGGAAGAAGATACAGCGGCTGCATTAATGGAAGATCAGATTGATGAAGAAGTAAAATTGGATCGCCAGGAAGAACTCATGGAACTTCAGCAGGAAGTATCTCTGGATAAGAATGAAGAAAAGATAGGAAGAACCATGCTGGCTATGGTAGAAGGTTATCTTTCTGATGAAAATGTATATGTGGCAAGAACCTATGCTGATGCACCGGGAATAGATGGGTATTTGTTTATTGACACTGCTGAGACATTGATATCCGGCGATTTTGCAAAAGTCAAAATTACCGGAGCACTGGAATACGATTTAACAGGAGAACTGGAAAATGAATTTGCCTAATATGTTAACAACTATACGAATGTTTTTAATTATACCTTTTGTTATGATTATGCAGATTGCACCGGATGGAAAAAGCAGATTTCTGGCGCTGCTGATTTTTGTGATTGCCAGTTTTACAGATTTTCTCGACGGATATATTGCCCGGAAGAATCATCTGGTTACCAATTTCGGTAAATTCATGGATCCGCTGGCAGATAAGCTGCTGGTCAGTGCAGCAATGATCTGTCTGGTATCTATGAACAGACTGCCGGCATGGATGGTCATTATTATAATCAGCCGTGAATTTGCAATCAGCGGATTTCGTCTGATTGCGGCAGATAATGGAATTGTTATTGCAGCAAGCTGGTGGGGAAAATTCAAGACAGTATCACAGATGATCATGATTATTCTGTTGATTGCCGATCTGGGCGGAGTGTTTACTCTTCTGGAGCAGATATTTATGTGGGTGGCACTGATTTTGACCGTGGTTTCCCTGGCAGATTATATCTGGAAAAATAAAAAAGTATTGAGTATGCAGTCATAAATACAACCAAATGATACAAGTCTGAGGAACAGACAGAAGTCTAAGTGGAGGGTATAGGATGGACATAGAATTGATTTCGGTAGAAGCAGATTTATTACATGCAGCAGATTCTGACAGACAGGCTGCTTATATCATGGAAAAATGTGCGCAGCTCGGAATGCCTGTTATGAGTCGCATGAATGTGGCCGGGAAAAATATTCATCTGGCGGAGATTATGAAACAGACATGGAACCGTACATCTGTGATGATGGTGGTATGTCAGGAAGGAAAGGATCTGAAAGCATTACGAGCAATGATTCCAGAAAAGATTCTGGATCGTAAGAGTGATAAACTGACAGATCAGGATGTGCTGCTGGAATGTCACCATGGCAACTATGCGGGTGTAATTTTCAAAGAAGGGGAGAAAAAGGTCATATTGCTCCCTGGTGAAGAATTGCAGGCGATTTTTGAACAGGAACTGTTCCGTATGCTTCAGAAAGAACTGAAAGACATTGTATGTTCCGCCACCATAAAAATGTGTGGTGTTGAAAAGTCGGATGTCAGAAAACTGATTGCCGATCTGGAAGAAAAAAATCCGTCTGTAGATATGACAGTTACCTCCCGTATGGGTGTTCTTATGGTCAGACTGACGAGTCGTTCAACGGAAGATTTTACTGCAAAGAAGATGCTGAAACCAGTGATAAAGACATTCCTGGAGAAGTTTCGAGATCATATTTACTCTACAGATGATCAGGTATCACTGGAAGCTTCGGTATTAAATCTGTTAAAAGAACGTGATTTGACGCTTACCACTGCAGAATCTCTGACAGGAGGTCTTCTGGCATCCCGATTTACCGCAGTGCCAGGAGCATCAGAGGTATTTAAACAGGGGTATGTGACATATTGTAACAGAGCAAAGAAAAAGCTTTTGGATGTAAAGAAAACCACTCTGAAAGAATATGGTGCGGTCAGTGACCGAACTGCAAAAGAGATGGCAAAGAATGGTGTGTTTGCTACCGGAGCGGATGCCTGTGTTTCACTGACAGGACTTGCCGGACCGGCAGCAGAAGAAGGAAAACCGGTTGGTCTGGTTTATATTGCCTGCTGTTATAAGAACAGAACTGTAGTGCGTGAATACCATTTTAAAGGAAACCGCAGTCAGATTCGAGAACAGTCTGTGGTGCAGGCATTGTTACTTCTTCGAGAATGTATTCTTGCAGATCAATAATGGCTGTTGTTTCTCATTTGCTGCATAAGAGCAAACATGCGATCTATTTTCTGCTGTTCTTCCAGTGATTTGTTTTTCTTCAGAACAGCCAGAATTGTCTGTATTTCCTTGATAGAAAACTGAACAGATTGTTTACCTTTACGAGATGCTGCTGCCATGATAAATGACAGCAGTTCTTTTTGTCCAAGACCATTTCCCTGTTCCGATAATGAGACAAGAGACTGAAGCTTGGAAATATCAATGCCGGAAAGATCCTTGTCATAAATCCAGTCATGCTCCATAAAAGATCTCCTTTTCAGAAATGTTAATTGTTTATAACAGATTTCTTTTACATTTGATATAGTTTTAATGCGGTAAGCAGATTTTGAATCTGATCGATCTGCTGATTTTGTGCTTCGTTTCCATAGCGTCGAAGCTGAGAGAGGAGTTCTTCTGATGTGTGCGTTTCCGGTATGCTGCAGGCTGACATTGGATTGTTATAAAAAGCAAGCAGGTGATTCATTTCCATTATCTTAATCAGCATAATCAGATTTTTCTGCATTGATCTTGGAAGGTAAGGAATCACTGCCTTGAACATCTGCAGGTTATCTCCATTCGCAATCTGATCTACAGCAGGAATGTCATACTCTCGATTTGATTCCATAGAAAATCCTTTTTGTTTAGTATATGCAGTTGCAGGAAAATATATGCTGCATATGCTGATGATATAGAAGTAAGACAGGAGAGAGAAACGTGAAGACTCATGTAGTGATTGATGGGAATGCTTTCTATGAAATAGACGAAGAATGTCAGAAAAAAAGAGAACAGACACAATATCTGAAAAAGAAGAACCGAAAGGAACAGGAATCGAACAGAACAAGAGAAGAGTTTAAAGAAGAATAAGATAGTAAAGTGATGAGGATGATACGGTGTGTACCGAAAAAACTGGTACACACCGTATTTCAGGTATAGAGCATTTAAACGGATCAGAAGTTCAGCCCACAGTCACCGCAGCAGAAGAGCAACAGAAGAATCAGCAGACAGTTGTTGTTTTCACCACATCCACAGGATGACTGACCGCATCCGTTTCCGCCACAGATGCTCAGAAGCAGCAGAATCCAGATAATAGAGCAGCCACAGCCACCATTGTTGTTGAAAAGAGAATTGCATCCGGAGTTACATCCATTGTCACATCCGCAGTTTGTTGCTGTTAAATCACTCATGAGAAAACCTCCATGTTTTTCTATACAGTTCACAGTATGCGAAAACATTCCTGTTGGTTACAGAAGGGATGAAAATACACCGGACAGATCCAGTTCCCCATATCCCCATTCCTGATTGGGATAGAAAAAGGAGGAACGTCGTCTGGCACCGCGGATGAGATAATTTTTAACGGAGCGATTGGTCAGAGCAGGGAAGAAAGAATGCTGTCTTTCAGTTCCCCAGTTAATCAGAAGAGCTACAGCACCGGCAGTAAGCGCTGCTGCGGCAGAAGTACCGGTTTTTTGTATATAAGGAGAAAGCGGAGGTTGCTTTTTTACCTGGGAATCTGAGATAGCAGGACCATAGACATCTACAGATGGGGCAGTAAGTTCAGGTTTGATTTGCTGTAATAAAGTATACCCCCTTCCGGAAACTGGATTGATACTGCCACTTCGACTGTCATATCCGCCGGTTGTAATCAAAGCTTCCGTATTTCCTGGATTTGTGATAGTAGTGTCCGGGTCAGGTGTAAGAAAAAAGACATCTTTGGATAAAAAATGAGTTACCGGAAGCCATATATGAAAGGTACTCTTAAGCTGTGTGCGGTTGCGAATACGAAAAGTCCAGATTCCTTCTGTAGGAGTAAACATACGGAGAAAGATCAGCTGGAATCCGGAATTGTATTCAGCAATTGCGTAATCAATGTCCAGAACGGTTCGTTCTCCTAAAAACTGATAGGAGATTCTGGCTCCGCTCTGAGGAGTGATTTCGGATATTGTTTCTCCAAGGGGCGAAGTGACAGAAAGGGTATACAGGGCCGGTGACATAGCCCATAATTCCATGCAGAATCCAGGATGATCTGCTGTTACATTCAGTTCAGCTGATACAGGCAGCCCACTGGTATCAGAAGAAAAAAAGTGATGTCCGGCGGAGGCTTCATTTCCGGAGGCACAGGTACAAAAGCAATTCTGATAATCTACATAGTAAGTCAGTAGACGATCCAGAGAACTGTTTCCGCTGTGATCTCCCTGGCTGGTTCCAAGTCCCAGGCAAATCACCAGGGGCTTTTCATACAAAATGGATAAAATAACCAGATAACGAATACCCATCATAATATCGGTTTCCTGAAAAACAGGCTGTGTGCTGTCAGTAAGAAAGTAATTCTTCAGATAGGATTTTGCCTCTTTTAGTTTAACAACAGCAAGATCTGCTTCAGGGGCAACACCGAGAAATTGGTGAATCGGATCAGGGGATCCAGCAGCGATTCCGGCGAGAAAAGTACCATGACCATTCTGATCCATGGAGGGAACCAGCGAAAGTGGTTCGTTGCTTTGAAGTGCAAGCTGAATCTGTTCTCTGGAATAGGCAGTGCCATAACCAAGGTCATATGGACTTTTGGAAGAAGAGATGGTCTGATCCCAGATGCCCAGAATTTTGCTTTGTCCAAAAGGTGTACGAAAGATCGGGCGGGTATAATCAATACCGGTATCAAGAAATCCAAGTAGTACATTTTTGCCCTTATAACCAAGAGAAGGGTTGTTTTGTACTTTTAAAATGCCGGAGGCGTTCAGACTTTCATAGTCCAGCAGGGTGTAGAGTTTTGGAATATTGGAATAAGAACTGTGATAGCGCAGATCAGAGTTTTCTGTCGGCACATGAATCATTCCAATGCGTCCGCCAAAAAGCTGGGCACCATAGGAACGGTATTTTTCCAGGAAAAATTCGGTATCTGACTGAACAGGAACAATAAGATCAGCATAAGTATTAGATAGTACCATAGTTTCAATTGAATCGGCAGTCATGAAATCACCTTTTTGATATGTATATGTGATCACAGAAAAAAAGTCAAAACATTGGGAATGGAAATAAAAAAGAAATGGGGGATTGTTTTGAAAAAGGCAGTGAAAATATTACAGGCAGAAAAAGCCTGGGATAAGGGCTGGACAGGAAATGGTATTCGAGTGGCTGTATTGGATACCGGAATACAGAAGCATCCGGATCTGACAGGCAGAGTGATTTGTTTTCGTGATTTTGTAAATGGTGCTGTGACATGTTATGATGATTATGGTCATGGAACACATGTATCAGGGATATTGTGTGGGGAGGGAAAAGTAAAAAAAGAATATCGGGGAATTGCACCTGGAGCAGATCTGCTTTGTCTGAAAGTGTTAGATAAAAACGGAAATGGAAGAAGGGAGCAGGTAATAAGAGGCATACAGTGGGTCATTCGCCATCAGAGAGAATATGCGATCCGCATTATGAATATTTCTGTAGGCAGTGTGAGAGAAGGAAATGAACAGGATCGGAAACTGATTGAGAGTGTGGAACAGGCATGGGATCAGGGTATTGTTGTTGTCTGTGCAGCGGGGAATCTTGGCCCTGAGCCATATACCATTACTGCTCCCGGAAACAGCAGAAAAGTGATTACAGTAGGCATGTCGGAAGAACGTGAGAACTGGTATTCCGGATGTGGTCCCACGTACAGCTGTGTGTGTAAACCAGATCTGGTGACGCCTGGCAGCCAGATCTGGTCCTGCAATGCATTTTATCAGGCGCAGAGGAACTACTATTGTCAGAAAAGCGGCACTTCCATGTCAACACCTATGATATCCGGAGCAATTGCATTACTGCTGGAAAAAGAACCCTGGCTGACCAATGTGGAAGTAAAAATGCGGCTGAAGGAATCAGCCAGAGATCTTGGAATGGAACGTAACCGTCAGGGGTGGGGACAGCCGGATATATCGAAGCTATTGCGGTTATAGAATAAAAAACTTCAGAAAGCCACAAAAAAAATTGGAACTGTATTAACAAAAATGGGGAATTATGTTATATTGAATACAAATTTACTTATGTGAAAGGACATATTTGGTATGGGCAAAGATAGATATGTTGCATATGTAGGTACGTATACTCATGGAAGTAGCGTGGGAGTTCATGTATACGATATGGATGTTGAGGCCGGCTATATGACAGAAAGAGCTGTAGTGCCGGTAAACAATGCATCCCATCTGACAGTATCCACCAATGGAAAGTACTTATATTCGATTGCTGATGAAGGTGTGGAAGTATTGAAAATTGATCAGAAAACGGGAGATCTGACTGCAATCAATAAAGTAGGAATTGATGGGATGAGAGGATGTTTTCTTTCTGCGGATCAACAGGGAAAGTTTCTGTTTGTGGCCGGTTATCATGATGGCAAGATTACAGTTGTGCATACCCATCGTGATGGCAGATTGGGAAGCGTTATGGATGGGATTTTTCATAAGGGACTGTTCAGCGTAGCAGAACGAAATTTCCGTCCTCATATCAGTTGTGCTATGCCGACACCGGATGGCAAGTTCCTTTGCGTGGTAGACTGTGGAATTGATCACATAAATATTTATAAGGTGAATCCAACGAATGGAAAGCTGACACTTCTGGATATTGTGCGCTGTGATCTGGAGTCCGGACCAAGACTGATTCGTTTCAGCAAGGATGGACGTTTTGCATATGTAAACTGTGAACTGAGTAATGAACTGCTGGTATATTCCTATGATGGAAGCGAAAAGATTCCGAAATTTGAGCTGATTCAGAAGGTGGATACCAGAATGGATGTACAGGAGATTGGCTGTGCCAGCTCGGGACTCCGTATCTCTCCAAGCGGAAAGTATCTGTACTGTTCTACAGCAGGAGATAACAGTGTGGCCATTTATGAGATTGATCAGGAGACGGGTATGGTATCAGAGATACTGAAGCTGCCGATCAGCGGAAAGTATCCAAAAGATATTGATGTATTTCCAGATGAGAAGACACTCGTTACTTTGAATCATGAATCGAATGAGATTCGTTTCTTTACGATTGATTATGAGAAGCGGACACTGATCATGAAAGGAAGGCCGATTTCCGTAGAAACCCCGAACTGTATTCTTATTTATAAGCTTACAGAGGAAGAACAGCAGCCGGAAACAAATGCATAAGGAAAATGAGCATAAAAACTGCAGTGAAATCACGATACGGATCTCACTGCGGTTTTTTTATACTCTGTGATAAAATTCAGTAATGCGGTCCATGCGGGCATACATATTACCAAAAAGAGCATCTGTCAGAGTCAGTGCTGCCATGGATTCTACTACCACAACGGCCCTTGGTGCGATAATCGGGTCATGGCGGCCGCGGATGCTGATTTCAATTTCTTCCAGACTTTTGTTTACCGTATGCTGCAAGGCAGAAATAGAAGGAGTAGGTTTAAATCCGACTCTGAACAGGAGATTGCTGCCATCGCTGATCCCTCCGAGTGTTCCTCCGGAATGATTCGTGGCTTTTTGAATCTCGCCTTCCGGCGTCAGAACAAAAGGATCATTATTCGTACTTCCGGTAGAGCGGGAAGCGGCAATTCCGTCACCAAGTTCAAAAGACTTTACAGCACCGACAGAGAACATAGCTTTGGCCAGGTTAGCAGACAGCTTTTCAAAAACCGGATCACCGAGGCCGGGAATCATACCGGTGACCATACATTCTACCACACCACCGCTGGAATCTCCGTTTTTCTTGCATTCATCCAGATAAGAAGATGCTTTTCGGGCGGCCTGAGCATCCGGCATATTCAAAGCATTAAGATCTCGTTCTGCAAGATCAAAGTGATCAGGAGAAATCTCCACTGGACCTATTGAGCGGCAGTAAGCAGTAACTGTAATGCCAAGTGTTTCCAGAATCTTTGCGGCAATGGCGCCTGCAGCCACACGTCCGATGGTTTCACGGCCGGAAGAGCGTCCGCCTCCACGATAGTCGCGGAAACCGTATTTTTCATCAAACGTATAATCAGCATGTCCGGGACGATAATAAGATGCAATCTCTGAGTAATCAGAAGAACGCTGTTGTTGATTAAAAACAACCAGTGAAATTGGTGTGCCGGTAGTCTTCCCTTCAAACACGCCAGAAAGAATCTCTACCGTATCATTTTCCCTGCGCGGGGTAGAGTAGCAGTTCTGACCAGGTTTTCTCCTGTCCAGAAACTTCTGAATATCTTCTTCCGTAAGAGAAATACCGGCCGGACAGCCGTCAACCACCACGCCAAGTGCCTTGCCGTGTGATTCTCCCCAGGTAGAAATCTGAAAATGTTTGCCATATATGGAACCAGACATAAGAGCCTCCTTATTATTTTTAATTTTTTTAAGTATAGCGAATTATGAAATAATTGTAAAGTAGGTTCGTTTCGTTGACAAACAAAAAGGAAAAATCTATAATGTTGACGTAGAAGTTTGAAGAAAAGGAGTTCGCAGATGAAGTTTTTAAACAAAATGGAACGAAAGTTCGGAAAATATGCGGTGCGCAATCTGTCAGCTTACATTATTGCGTTTTATGTGGCGGGCTATCTGATGGAAGTATTTACACCGGATATTTTTCATTATCTGACGTTGGAGCCATATTACATTCTCCATGGTCAGGTGTGGCGTATCGTGACATGGCTGCTGGTGCCGCCATCCTCACTGGATCTGTTCACAATTATTATGCTGTTTTTTTACTATTCAGTTGGGAATACACTGGAGCATACATGGGGAGCATTCCGTTATAACGTGTATATTATAGGTGGCGTAATTGCCATGGTATTGGGATCCTTTCTTTTATATGGGATTCTTGGAGGCAGAGTGATGTTTGGCACACTGTTTACCACCTATTACGTGAACCTGTCAATATTCCTGGCTTTTGCAGCAACCTATCCTGATACACAGGTAATGCTGTATTTCCTGATTCCGATTAAGATGAAGTGGCTGGGCATTTTTTATGCTGTGATTCTTCTTCTGAATTTCCTTACCAGCAGCTGGATTTATAAAATCATGATGGTAATGTCCATGCTTAATTTTATAGTATATTTTATCGGTACACGGAATTTCAGAAGGTATTCTTATCAAAATCAGAAGAGAAAGTGAAATTATCAGAAATCCGTAAACCAGGGGAAGCAGACAGAATATAAGAATGCAAATGGCACGATTACCAGACATAAATGTGCTGTATGCGGAAGAACAGAGTTAGATGGAGATCATCTGGAATTTCGTTTCTGCTCCAAGTGTGATGGCAATTATGAATATTGCCAGGATCATTTATTTACCCATGAACATGTAAAAAGACATTAACATATAGAAGAAGGAAGTATCATGAAGAAAGCATTTCAATATAAGATAACGTCGAAGATTCTGACAACGGTTTTGATACTGTTGATTCCGATGGCAGCTCTGATGCTGATGGAGAGTTATACTCATGTCCCATGGGATCTTACACCAGCCATTTTTTTGCTGAATCTTCTGGGATATTATCTGATTTATCTGCTTGGTACGTTCGTATTTGGCAGTGTGGCAGGAGGTTATACTTTTGCCACGCTGCTTTTTATGTGCTGTGGTCTGGCGAATTATTGCGTGGTATGTTTTCGGTCTTCTCCGATTGTGCCGTGGGATATTTATTCTATTCGAACAGCAGTATCAGTAGCGGATAATTATAACATAGATATTACCGGAAAGCTGGTTGCTGTAATAGCAGGATTTCTGGTTTTGACTGTGGCAGGCAGGATGTTGCCTGGAAAAGTGAAAAAGGTTCGGATCAGACTGGCAGCTCTGGTGCTTTCCACTTTTTGCCTGTTTGGCTATGTCAGAGCGGTGGGAAGCAATGCGGTGATAGAGGCAGCAGATCTGGACACTACATTGTTTACGCCGAATGTATTATATCGCAATAATGGATTGCTTGGTGGTTTTGTGGGAAATATTCGCTTTCTAAAAGTGGAAAAGCCGGATGGGTATTCTGCGAAGGCAGCAGAAGAGATTGCAGAGAACTATCAGACACAGGAAACTGCAACTCCGGTAGAAAAGCTGCCGAATATTATCGTGATTATGAATGAAGCTTTTTCAGATTTGTCTGTATTTGGAGATTTTTCAGTCAGCGAAGATTACATGCCATTTATTCATTCACTGAATAAAAATGTGTTAAAAGGACATGCGTATGTATCGGTGAAGGGAGGGAATACGGCGAATTCTGAGTTTGAGTTTCTTACCGGAGATTCCATGGCATTTATGCCAACGGGAAGTGTTCCATATCAGCAATATGTCAAGAATAAGATACCGGGCATGCCTTCCAGACTGAAAGAACTTGGTTACACAACTACAGCTATTCATCCGTATTATGGAAGTGGCTGGTGTCGTAATATTGTGTATCCACTGCTGGGATTTGATAATATGATCTTTAAAGATGCTTTTACCTCACCTAAAAAGATCCGTAACTATATCAGTGATGAATCTGCTTTTCAGAAGATTATTGATCTGTATGAAGAAAAAGGAGCAGACGACAGACTGTTCACCTTTGAGGTTACGATGCAGAATCATGGAGGCTACAGCAAAGATACAGATGATTTTGAAGAGTCTGTGTACCTGACTGACGAACTGAGCCAGGGAACGCAGGTGAGGGCAGCAGAGAAATATCTGACGCTGATCCAGAAAAGTGATGAGGCATTTCAAGAACTGGTGGAATATTTTGAAAAAGAAAAGGAACCGACAATTATTCTGATGTTCGGAGATCATCAGCCATCTGATTATATCACAAATGTGATTTTGCGAGAGCTTGGACTGAACAGAGATGAATCACAGGATGTGTATTTTGATAATTACATTGTACCTTATATCATGTGGGCTAATTATGAGATGGATACAACACAGACAGAAAACATCAGCCTGAATTATCTTGGGGGGCTGTTGATGGAAAAAGCGGGAATCGGCCTGACCGGCTATCAGCAGTTTCTGAAGGAGATGCAGACACAGTTCCCGGTAATCACTGCAAATATGGTGATGAACGCAGATGGAAGCAGACAGCCGGAATCAGAAGTGCAGTCAGAATGGATAGAGAATTATAACAAACTGGTATATAATCATCTTTGTGATAAGGATGGTAAACTGACTGATTTTTTTGAATAATTGATAAAAAAGAAAATCCTGTGGATCTCGTGAAAGAGAAGACCACAGGATTTTTTTCATGGTTCTGTAATTTTTCGATATTTCAAAGGAGACATCCCCACATTGTTTTTAAAGAATCTGGAAAAGGAACTGATGCTGGAATAACCTACTTTCTGGCTGATGATCTCAATGGAATATTCCGTATTGGCCAGGTAGGATTTTGCCTTATTGATTCTTACCATGGAGATATAGTCGCTGAGAGGAAGATTCAGGAAATCTTTGGTAATATTATAAAGGAAGGTTTTGCTCACTGCAAAATGTCTGGACAGATCTTCAATGGAAATCTCATTTTCTACATTCTGTTCGATATAGCTGCAGACATCCGATACAAAACTGGAATACCGTTGATGCTTAAGCGAAGAAGTAACCTGAAAATGTGAAAGGTACAGACGGTTCAGTTCTGTCAGCAGACTGGCCAGCTGGTATTTTAACGTCAGCGTATTCAGGCGTTCATCGATATTATCCGAAAGTGTATGAAAAGCAGAATGTGCGGTTTCTGTTTCCAGAGCATCCAGAAGATGTAAAATCCAGGGAACAGATTCCGGTGGTGGTGTCAGTAAAATATGTTCTGATCCCGGTTCCAGAAAACATCCAAGCAGGTTAACGCCGGAAGACTGGATATCCTTGACAAAATCGGACGAGAATGTGATGACATATCGATCACAGACTCCGGAATTTGGCAGAGAATCTACATAATGCAGGCACATGGTGTTCAACAGAAGAAAACTATATCTTGGAATGCGAATGACTGCATTTTCATAAAAACATATCAGATTGTCGGAAATCGTAAAAATAATTTCCAACTGTGAGTGAAGATGGAATGTTTGTTTTTCAGTATGCTCGGAAATCTTATGTTTGACACACAGATAATCCGGAAAGTTTTCTCTAAATTTTGCAGCTCTGTTTTCCATAGTAACCTCTGTCGTATTCTCAAAATGCGTAATTTGTTATCTGAAATTATTATAATAGAAGAGGTAAAGAAATTCAATATCAGGAACGCAGAGAAAAAACAGCCTGCGTACAGTGAAAATAACGATAAATGGTAAAAAACAGGAAAAGAATTTGATGATTTTGTCATAAAAAGAAAACGGAATGTAAAAAAATGGTATCATCATAACGATATAATAAAACCATCTTAAAAAAGTAAAATTTAAAAAAGTGCGGAGGGTATGAAACATGAATAAAAAAATTTTAGCAACAATTGCAGGCATTGGAATGGCAGCAACCGCAATGGGCGCACCGACAGTACTGGCAGATGATTCTGTGACACTGGTATATGCAGAACTGAACGCCCTGGACTCTACAGATGGAATGTATGCAACTTTTTTTAAGGACAAGGTGGAAGAACTGACAAATGGATCTGTCAAAATTGATATTCAGGCCAGTGGCGTGATGGGAAATGAGAGCGATGTCCTGGATGGTATGATTTCCATGAGTGGAACGGTAGATATTGCCAGAGTATCCAGTTATGCATTCGCAAACTACAAGTGTAATAAATCTGCATTACTGGGACTTCCTTTTGTATTTGAAAGTCGTGAACATTTCTGGAATTTTGCAAATTCTGAAGTGGGAGAAGAGGTTCTGGCGGAGCCTTCTGACAATGCACTTGGTGTAACAGGACTGTTTTTTACGGAAGATGGATTCAGAAGCTTTTTCTTTAAGGATCCGGTGGAAAGTATCGATGATCTGTCAGGTAAAAAGATTCGTGTATCTCAGGATCAGATCATGACTGGAATGGTAGAAGGACTGAAAGCTTCACCGACAGTAGTATCTTTTAATGAATTATACACCAGTCTTCAGTCGGGCGTGGTAGACGGTGCAGAACAGCCGATTGCAGCTTATGCAAGTAATGCTTTTAATGAGGTAGCGCCAAATGTGATCCTGGATGAACATACGATGTCAATTGCATCTGTAGTGATTGCAGATTCATCTCTGGATAAACTGTCTGAGGATCAGATTGAAGCACTGAAAGAAGCGGGAAAGCAGACGGAAGAGTACTGCGCACAGGTTTCAGAAGAGGAAGAAGAAAAGTGCAAAGCAGATCTGGAAGAAAAAGGGGTAAATTTTGTAGAAGTGGAAGATAAGACTCCATGGAGAGATGCATGTGCAGACGTGATTTCACAGTTTACTTCAGGCGTAGAAGATACTTATCAGGCTATTCTTGATACAGCAAAATAATTGAGAAAAGTGCCCCGGGAGATCCTGGTTTGTGGCAGAAGCAGAACGCGGTCTCCTGGGAACTTTATGAAATGATGTATAAGAGAGGACATGAGAATGAGAAAGATTATGAAAAAATTCTATAATGGGCTCTACTCGGTAGTGATGTTTATCTGTAAAATACTGTTGATCGCAGATGTCTGCATTACCTCCTATGCCGTATTGGGACGTTATGCAGGTAAATACATCCCGTTTATTTCTGATCCGGCATGGAGCGAAGAAATTGTACTCACCTGCATGATTTATATGGCGTTTTTAAGTGCTTCACTTGCCATTCACAATCAGGCTCATATTCGTATGACATCTTTGGATATGTATTTGCCGAAGAAGCTTTGTCAGAGTCTGGATTTACTGGGAGATTTTCTGATTCTGGCATTTGCACTGATGATGATTTTTGTAGGATTTCCGTTTGCAGCTATGCTGGGCGGCAAAGGGGGATATGTGAGCCTGCCATGGTTATCTAAGTTCTGGCTGTATGCACCAATTCCGTTTTCGGGAATTGCAATTGCATTATTTCAGCTGGAAGTAATATATAAGCACATTTGTGCTTTCAGAGGAGTGGAGGTAGATGCATAATGGAAGTGAATACAACAGCGATAGCAATTTTAATTATTTTATTTCTGGTTATGATTCTGCTGAGAATTCAGATTGCATTTGCAGTGGGAATTGCTTCAACAGTATGTCTGTTATATCTGGGGCTGCCTTTAACGAATGTATGTCAGCAGATGGTAAAAGGACTGAATTCCTTTTCACTGATGGCAGTTCCGTTTTTTATCACTATGGGATGTCTGATGGGTGCCGGAGGTATCTCAGATAAAATCATAGCACTGGCAGATTCTCTGGTAGGATGGATGCATGGCGGACTGGCCATGGTAAATATTGTGGCATCCTATTTCTTTGGTGGTATTTCCGGATCAGCAACAGCAGATACGGCGTCCATTGGCAAGCTTATGATTCCAATGATGGTAAATGCAGGATATGATGCAGATTTTTCTACGGCTGTTACAATTACTTCTTCGGTAGAAGGACTTTTGGTACCGCCAAGCCATAATATGGTTATTTATGCAACTGCAGCAGGTGGTGTGTCAGTAGGAGCTTTATTTATGGCAGGCTATCTTCCGGGAGCATTACTGGCCATTTCTCTGATGATTTTTTCCTATGTGATTTCTATGAAACGAAAATATCCAAAGGGAGACAGATTTGAATTTAAGGTGTTTTTGCAGCAGTTTGTGAAATCAATATGGGCTCTGCTGGCCATTCTGATTGTGGTAGTCGGTGTAGTAATGGGTATGTTTACCGCTACGGAATCTGCTGCAATTGCTGTAATCTATAGTCTGATTGTCAGTCTGGCAATTTATAAAGAGCTTACCTGGAAGGGTGTCTGGAAACTGTTGGGAGAATGTATCGAGACGCTGTCTATTGTTTTGATTCTGTGTGGTACATCCAGTATTTTTGGATACTGCCTGACGTATCTGCATGTGCCGGATCTTGCAGCAACAGCGATTACCAGTATTACAACCAATAAAATTCTTCTGACGCTTTTGATAAATCTGATTTTGCTTTTACTTGGATGTATCATGGATATGGCACCAATTATTCTGATTGCCACACCAATTTTGTTCCCACTGGCACAGAGTATAGGAATTGGACCAATACAGTTTGGCGTCATGATGATTCTGAACTGTGGTATAGGTCTTTTAACACCTCCGGTTGGAACATGTCTGTTTATCGGATCAGCAGTATCCGGTGTGAAAATCGAAAAAATTGTAAAAGCAACACTGCCGTTCTATGGGGCTATGATCATTGTATTGATGCTGATCAGTTTTGTACCACAGATCACATTAATAATCCCTACACTTTGCGGATATTAAATGATGATTTTGTACAATTTTTGAGATTGCTTAGTGTTTCTGAGAATGTGCTATAAATAGTAATGTTTATAGCGCATTTTTTTGCAAAAAATGAGAATTAAAAATGAAAAATGCAAAGTATAGTGATGATTGTGTCAAAAAAAGTGAAAGAGATACTGCTACAATAGAATCACAAAATATAAGAGTGCACAAATGATATGTGCAGGAAAGGTGGAACGATGGAATTCAATATTAAGACCTATCTGGATGATCTGGAAAGCAGACTGGATATGGCGCAGGAAGATCAGCTCCTGGAAGATTACCTGAAATTTGCCAGAAGAGAAATGAATGACAGAAGTTATTTTGAACCGAAACGTGTACCGGCACCAAGTAAGGTAGAATGGCCGAATGTGTATTTTAACGAAACCATAGATGACTATGATAAAATGCTGTATCAGCAGCTGATTCGTTGTAATGATCAGCTGGAAACAGGAAAAGGAGAATTATTATCAGTACGTCCAAGCTTTGGTACGGGACTGATCCCAAGCATGTTCGGATGCGAAATAAAAATGCTCCCACTGGAGCAAAATTCTCTTCCGGGTCCACTGAAACTGAGCTGGGATGAAATCCTTAAAATTATTGAAGATTTTAAGAATGGAAAGAAGCCGGAAGTCAGGGCGGCTCTGGGACAGAAATGTATAGATGCCGGTCATCGGTTTGAAGAATTGTTGGCAGATTATCCGAAACTGAAAAAGCATCTTCATATCTATGCGCCAGATACGCAGGGACCTTGTTCTATATCAGAAGCGCTGGTTGGAAGTGATTTTTACCTGCTGGTGTTTGATGAAGAGGATACCATCATGGATTTGATCAATGTGGTAACAGATACCTTTATCCGTTTTCTGGAAGTGTGGAAGGAAGAGTTTCCATACTGCAATAACGAGATTTCTTTCGATTATGGACTGACCTATAAAGGTGGTGTTATGATACGTGAGGATTCAACCTGCAATATTTCCGCTGGTATGTATGAAGATCTGTTTCAGGAAGCAGATCAGAAAATCTTTGATGCATTCAACGGCGGAGCATTACATTTCTGCGGACATGGAGATCATCTGATGCCATCTTTTGCAGAATTGAAGGGATTAAGTGCTATTAATATGTCTCAGCCTGATATGAATAAAATGGATGAGATTATATATCCAAATACGATTGATAAAGATGTACAGATCATTGGAATGCCGAAGTTTGAAGCAAGACGCTGTAACAGACATGGCATCGATCTGAAAGGTATGGTTCATCTTGGTGTATGTGTGGCAGCATGGATGGGCGAACCGGAAATCGACCCGCGAGGGGAAGACTGTTAACTTCTCTCCTTATATCTATCATATGAAAACAGTGCCGATATCATATGATAATAAAACCCGAAAGATCTGACACTGCCTGTATTGGAATAACAGTGAAAAAGATTTTAGGGCACGCTCTAAAATGAGTATAACAGTTTTGAAAAGAAACCAGGTGACAGAATAGATGTTATCTGGTTTCTTTTCGCATATCGTGAAACGTATGAGATGAATGATCACGGAGAATGAATTGCATAATTCGTAGTATCCGCAGGAAAACAAAGTGTACTTGTCATAAAAAATACAGAAAAACTGAGGACAGAAAAACTGTACAAGTATTTGATGAAAAATGACTTGCAAATATTTGTCAGATATGTTAATATAATTTTCGGTCACAGACCACAGGCCGGCGTGTCGGAATGGCAGACGAGGCAGACTCAAAATCTGTTGTGGGCAACCACGTGCGGGTTCAAGTCCCGCTGCCGGCAGTATTAAAATGCAGTAAAGTCAAGGTGTTTCGTTGATTTTCGTATTTACTAAAATTACTAAAATCGGAGGTGAAGATCTTTGATGTTAGCATTTTAGTAAGGTTTTTAGTAAAAATAATAGAATATTCGTTCTGGATTATAGATGATACATGATATTAATTCATGTGTCTTTTTTTGTCAAAATTCCAAATTTATTCATCAAAACGCGATTATAATTTGAAAAGTTCATAAAAAATAAATGAAGGGCGATCAGAAAGCGATATTTGCTAAAATGAGGCACAGATTATTTCAAATGGAAAAGATATCACATTAGACAAGAAAAAACCTGTATGATCCGTATAATGGCTTACAGGCATATTGAGTAGAAAGCATCTATTCGGTATGCTATTTTTTTACGATTTTTGAGATTGTTTTGCCTGTTCAGACTTAACACGTTCCTTGAGCAACAGATTTATATATTGGTTGAGAGAACGGTCATCCTGTTCTGCCAGAATTTTTAATTCTTCCAGAAGATCACTGTAAAGTGTGATACTTAGCAATTATATATCAAATCCTGATTATGAATACGAAGAAAACACGGACGGAATTTACAAGGGGAAATTTGGAGGAAAGACAAATGAAGAGTGGGTTATTAAGAAAAGTATTATTATTAACAGTTGTAGGATATATGTTTAAAGTGTTTTTGTATTTAAACAGCTGTCAAACTCCTGGTAACACTGATCTCATCAAATATAAAAGATATTCTCATTAAATATAACAAGCAGGAACGGATGTTCTGATCTGCCTTGACATCCATACATAGTTTGGTGTATATTAAAATTACAAAGATGTAAGGTCGAATTTATAGTATTCAAGACGTAAGGTCGCAAAATGATAAAGCAGAAAACCATAAACAAAAAATGGAATGTTGCTTTATTATTTTAAGATGAAAAGAAGTGTTGGTGAGATTAGCAAAATATTTCTTTATTTTTTTGAAATTGGTGTAGATTTTTCTAGGAAACTAGTGTACAATATAGATAAGACAAAAGTTTAAGTCGGATAGGAGACTTTAAATCCTATTGATTGGTCGGAATGGAGACCTAAAACCCATTTGAGTGTAGAGATAACTACTAAAAACAGTAGAGGAATGGTTTTTCCATTCCTCTATTTCATTATAAGGAGTAAAATGGAACATATAGAGGAAAAAGTTGAGGAAACATTTAAAGATAGAATAGTGGAATGTGCTATAAGTTGTTCAAGTATATATAAGGATAGATTTGTAGAATATGATTATTTGGTTTGCTCGGAGGCATTTGAGGGAGATCATCATCAGGAGATTAAAGCAGAGGCTAATAATTACTTGCATCTTATAGGCGTAAATACGAATCTTTCTGCAAGCGAGTTTTTTAAAAAGTGTATTGATAAAGAATTAAAAGCATCAGACTTCGACTTTATAAAAAGTGATCAATCTGAAAAATCAGTAAAAGGTTCTGTGCGTCAAAAAATTAAAGCATTACCACAAATGCTGGAAATGTTTGATAAAGAACTTTTTGCAGAAAAGAATTTTAAGAAGAATAAGATTTCCTGTTTGTTTGCGACTGCTGATGCAGATTTTACAATTGGTTTTGTTGAAACTGGACGACCAAAGTCCTTGATGAGAAGAAATCAGTTGAATGAGAAAAGACAAAAACCCGTTGAACTTGTGTTGAAAAAGAAAAGGGGAGAACAATTTTATACAGAAAGAGTTGTTGGTGATGATACACTTTTTGAAAAGTATAAAGAAAATATTAAAGATTACATAGAGAGTAATGTTTCAAAGGAATCTGTGACAGTAGAAGAAGTTCGATAATTGAAAAATATTTGTTAAGGTGTAGAAGGAACACATCTACTGTTTCTAATAATCGCTTATTATTTATAGAATGCAAAGTATCCCCATATAGATATATACCCAGAGATTTTGAAAAGTTTGAAATTTTTTACTTTTGGTGTAGCTTTTTTTTGGATGCTTGTGTATAATATAGTTTAGATAACAGGTGACCTGTGTATGTATAGCGTCCCGCCGTCTGAAATGCGGGTTTGTTGTAGCGGAGATATTTCTCCGCTTTTTAAATTTATGTGACAACTAAAAAAGCACAGGGAATGTTTCTTATAGTGTTTCGATACAACAGAAAAGATTTGCCGTTAAAGTTGGGGATCTGATTCAGAAGTTTTATCAGACGGGGATGAAAGAATGGATTGCAGAACAGTACAGCAGAAAATCATGCCATATATTGAGAGAAAGCTGACAGATGAAGAACTGGAAGCTTTTCTGGATCATGTACAGCACTGTGAAAGCTGCAGCGAAGAACTGGAAGTATATTTTACCATATATTATGCGTTGCAGAAGCTGGATGCAGATGATACAGACTCCTTTGATATGCAGGAGATTCTGAAAAAAGATATGGAGAAGATGGAACAGCATCTTCAGAAAAATGAATCTGTTCGTTTTTTGAAAAAATTTTTTTATGTCATTTTGGGAATGGTTATAGGAATTGCAGTTTTTATCGGAACGGATGCACTGATTCATGGGGGATTTCCTAATACGCTGGTATATCAGTGGTTTGTTCCGGAAGAAGAACAGACAAACAGTACAGAAAAGATGCGTCCGTTGAAATTGCAGTCGACCGATAAGGCAGAACCGGAGACAAATCATAAGAGACAAATTATAGTGACGGTGCCGGAAACAGAAGTGCATATGGAACCGGGGCCGATTCCAGATTAAAGGTGTAGAGAGCAAAAGTATTTCAGAACAGGAGTATAGCAGAAAATATGGAAAAAATTGTGTTAATCGACGGGCATAGTATTTTGAACAGGGCGTATTACGGTGTGCCGGATCTGACGAATTCAGAAGGATTGCATACCAATGCCGTATACGGATTTCTGAATATTATGTTCAAGATTCTGGATGAGGAAAAACCAGACTATTTTGCTGTGGCATTTGATTTAAAAGCACCAACTTTCCGTCATAAAATGTATGAACAGTATAAGGGAACCAGAAAACCTATGCAGGAGGAACTCCGTCAGCAGGTGCCGGTGATCAAAGAGATGCTGACAGCCATGCAGGTGCCACTGATGATGATGGAAGGGTATGAGGCAGATGACCTTCTGGGAACAGTGGCAAAGAAAGCGGAAGCCGACGGACTGGAGGTTGTTGTTGTATCAGGCGACAGAGACCTTTTGCAGCTGGCTACAGATCATATTATGATCCGGATCCCGAAGACGAAAAAAGGCGGTACAGAGATCGAAAACTATCATACTGCTGATGTTCTGGAAAAGTATCAGGTGACGCCGCTGCAGATTATAGAATTAAAAGCATTGATGGGAGATTCTTCAGACAATATTCCTGGAATTCCCGGCGTAGGAGAGAAGACGGCTACCAAACTGGTTGTGGAATATGGATGTATTGAGAATGCATATGCCCACGTAGAAGAAATTAAGCCAAACAAAGCGAGAGAATCTTTAAAAGGACATTATGATCTGGCTCAGATGAGTAAGGAACTTGCTACGATTAATATTCACAGCCCGTTTGTACTGGATATGGAGCAGGCCAGAATGGGGGAATTATATACAAAAGAAGCATTCGAGCTATGTAAAAGACTGGAGTTTAAAAATATACTTTCCAGATTTGAGATAGACCAGACTGCGCAGAATCAGGTGACAGAAAGCTTTCATGCTACATCAGATCTGACCCAGGCAGGAGAATGGCTGGATGCTCTGAAACAGGAAAAGAGGATTGGTTTTTTCATTCTTTCTGATGAACAGAACCAGTTTCGGGGGCTTGCACTTACAGGAAAAGAAGTATCTTATTACATCTGCTGTCAGGGATTTCTGACCGAAACATTTCTGACAGCCGCACTGGAGGAACTTCTTTATTCAGCTGACTGTGCAGTGACGATTCAGCTGAAAAAACAGCTCAGATACTTTGAACCGAAGGAAGAAATTCGTGCAAAGATAAAAGATGTGGCGATCGCAGCTTATCTGCTGAATCCTTTAAAGGGTGAGTATCCATATGAGGATCTGGCAAAGGATTATATCGGGGAAATGATTCCGGGCAGATCAGAACTGCTGGGGAAGACTGCTGTCGAGGAATTGGACAATGAAGATCCGATGTTGTGCATGCTGGGATGTTATCAGAGCTATACAGCATTTTATGCTGTACCGGTTATAGAAGAAAAATTAAAAGACCAGGAGATGCTGGATCTTTTTGAAAAAATGGAAATGCCACTGGTTTATGCCCTGTCAGCTATGGAAAAGGCTGGAATTCGTGCGGATGCTGATATTTTAAAAGAATATGCAGAGAAGCTTTCAGAGAAAATCAGTCATCTGGAGCAGGAAATTTATGCAGATGCAGGGGAGACTTTTAATATTAATTCGCCAAAGCAGCTCGGACTGATTCTTTTTGAAAAGCTTCAGATCCCGGGAAGTAAAAAAACGAAGAGTGGATATTCGACTGCGGCAGACATTCTGGAAAATCTGGCGCCGGAGTATCCGATCATTCAAAAAGTACTGGATTATCGTCAGGTGGCAAAGCTGAAGTCTACCTATGCAGACGGACTGGCTGCGTTTATTGGTAAAGACGGACGAATTCACGGTACATTTCATCAGACAGTAACTGCAACGGGAAGAATCAGCAGTACCGATCCAAATCTGCAGAATATTCCGATTCGAACGGAGATGGGCCGTCTGTTTCGAAAGGTATTTCTGCCAAAAGAAAGCTGGATTTTTATCGATGCGGATTATTCTCAGATTGAACTGCGTGTTCTGGCAGCTTTATCCGGAGATGATGCTCTGATTCATGCCTTTCAGAATGGAATCGATATTCATACACTGACTGCATCGCAGGTATTTCATACACCATTAGAAGAAGTAACACCTCTTCAAAGGCGAAATGCCAAAGCAGTGAATTTTGGTATCGTCTATGGAATCAGCGCATTCGGACTGAGTCAGGACCTGAAGATATCCAGAAAGGAAGCGGCGGAGTATATAGACAGTTATTTTGCCAGTTATCCGAAGATTAAGGAGTTTTTGGATCAGGCAGTGGAAGATGCAAAAGAAAAGGGTTATATTTCGACCTATTATCACAGAAGAAGACCTGTTCCGGAACTGACTTCGAGCAATTTTATGCAGCGTTCATTTGGTGAGAGAATTGCCATGAATTCCCCGATTCAGGGAACAGCAGCAGATATCATTAAACTTGCGATGATTCGTGTGGACCAAAGACTGCGTGAAGAACATCTGCAGGCACATCTGGTATTGCAGGTACATGATGAACTGCTGATTGAGGCTCCAAAGAATGAAGAGGAAAGGGTACGGGAGATACTGCGTCAGGAAATGCTGGGAGTGACAGATTTTTCTGTATCAATGGAGATTGATATTCAAAGTGGAAGTGACTGGTATGAAGCACATTAAAGTATTAGGAATTACAGGCGGAGTAGGTGCGGGAAAAAGCACGATCCTGTCTTATCTGACGAAGACATATGGTGCAAGAGTGATGGAACTGGATAAGGCGGCACATATGTGCATGCAGCCGGGGACATCCTGTTGGAAAGAGATCGTAAACTGCTTTGGCAAAAATATTCTGTTTGAGGATGGAACAATTGACCGAAAAATTTTGTCGGGAATTGTGTTCACAGAACGCGAAAAAATGGAGGAATTGAATCACATCGTTCACCCGGCGGTCAAAGAGTATATTCGAAGCGAGATCGCCAGTGAGCGAGATCGGGAAAGGGTGCCATTTGTTGTGCTGGAAGCAGCATTGCTTCTGGAGGATCATTATGAAGAGATCTGCGATGAAATCTGGTATATTTATGTGGAAAAAGAAGTAAGGACCAGACGGCTTCAGATTTCCAGAGGGTATACACCACAAAAGACAGAAGCAATTCTGAAAAATCAGAAAAGTGATGAAGAATTTCGCAGATTCTGTCAATTAGTCATTGACAACAGCAGCGATAATGTAGAAAATACATATAAGCAAATAGATAGAGGGTTAAAGACACATGGATTTTTGTAGTATAGCAAGCGGCAGCAGTGGAAACTGCACCTATACAGGTACAGATCACACTGCATTGCTGGTAGATGCAGGTATCAGTGCCAGACAGATTGAAAAAGGACTGAAAAGTATCGACAGAGCCGCGACAGACATAGATGGGATTCTGGTTACACATGAACATTCCGATCATATAAGAGGACTGGGAGTTCTTGCCAGAAGATATGGGATTCCGATATATGGAACAAAGGGAACACTGAACGCCATAGCCAATTGCAGCAGTCTCGGAAAAATTGATGCAGGATTGTACAGAGAGGTTCATGCGGATGAAGATTTTCAGGTGGGAGATGTGACGGTACATCCCTTTGAGATTCCGCATGATGCAGCGCAGCCGACAGCGTATCGTCTCAGTCACGAAGAAGCATCGGTTGCCGTAGTGACGGATCTTGGAGTTTTCAGTGATTATATCATTGAAAATATGAAGGGACTGGATGCAGTGCTTCTGGAAGCCAATCATGATATCCGAATGCTGCAGGCAGGTCCGTATCCGTATTATTTAAAACAGCGAATTCTCGGAACACACGGACATTTGTCCAATGAGAATGCAGGAAGATTGTTGTGCAGAATATTACATGATAATCTGAAGCATATTTTTCTCGGACATCTGAGTAAAGAGAATAATTATGATGCACTGGCCTATGAAACAGTTTGCACAGAGGTTACTATGGGTGAGAACCCTTATAAGGCATCGGATTTTCAGATCCGTGTTGCAGAACGCAGTGAAGCATCACTGTTAGTGACAGTATAGAAGAATCAGGAGGACATTATGAAGAAGACAATCATCACAGTAGTAGGAAAAGATACCGTTGGTATTATTGCCAGAGTATGTACATATCTGGCTGAAAACAATGTAAATATTCTTGACATTTCGCAGACCATTGTAGATGGATTTTTTAACATGATGATGGTAACAGATGCGACTGCTTCGGTAAAGGATATTGCTGGTTTAGCATCTGATCTGAAAGCTCTCGGCGAAGAAATTGGTGTAGTGATTATGTGTCAGCATGAAGAGATCTTCAATAAAATGCACAGAATTTAAGTGGGGTGGGCGAATATGATCAATATGTTTGAGGTCAATGAGACCAATAAAATGATATCTGAAGAGAATCTGGATGTCCGTACCATTACCCTTGGCATCAGCCTTCTGGACTGTATCGATACGGATCTGGAGAAGCTGAATGAGAATATCTATACAAAGATTACCACACTGGCAGAGAATCTGGTGGCTACCGGACAGGCTATTGAGAATGAATATGGTATTCCAATTGTAAATAAGCGAATCTCTGTCACACCGATTGCACTGATAGGGTCAAGTGCCTGCAAAAAGCCGGAAGATTATGTGACGATCGCAAAGACACTGGATCGTGCGGCAAAAAAAGTAGGTGTGAACTTTATCGGCGGTTATTCTGCACTGGTGAGCAAAGGAATGACACAGAGTGATGAAAATCTGATTCGTTCCATTCCGCAGGCACTGGCAGAGACAGAACGTGTCTGCAGCTCTGTAAATGTAGGTTCTACCAAAACCGGTATCGACATGGATGCAGTGCGTATTCTTGGAGATATGATTCTGGAGACAGCAGAGCTGACCAAAGAAAATGATTCCCTTGGCTGTGCCAAGCTGGTGGTATTTTGTAATGCACCGGATGATAACCCATTTATGGCAGGTGCTTTCCATGGTGTTACCGAAGGAGATGCGGTCATCAATGTGGGTGTCAGCGGCCCTGGCGTAGTAAAGAGAGCACTGGAAAAGGTCAGAGGTGAGAACTTCGAAGTATTATGCGAGACCATTAAAAAGACTGCATTTAAAGTAACCCGTGTGGGACAGCTGGTAGCGCAGGAAGCATCCAGAAGAATGAATATCCCGTTTGGTATCATTGACCTTTCTCTTGCACCGACTCCGGCTATCGGCGACAGTGTGGCAGACATTCTCTGCGAGATTGGTCTGGAATATGCAGGTGCGCCAGGAACTACTGCAGCACTGGCATTGTTAAATGACCAGGTAAAAAAAGGTGGTGTCATGGCATCCTCTTACGTGGGAGGCTTAAGCGGTGCGTTTATTCCGGTCAGTGAGGATCAGGGTATGATTGATGCTGTTCAGGCTGGTGCTCTGACCATTGAAAAGCTGGAAGCAATGACTTGCGTCTGCTCTGTAGGTCTGGATATGATTGCGATTCCGGGGGATACTCCGGCAACTACGATTTCCGGTATTATTGCAGATGAGATGGCAATCGGTATGGTAAATCAGAAGACTACAGCAGTCAGAGTGATTCCGGTTATCGGAAAAGGAGTCGGAGAGATCGTGCAGTTTGGAGGACTGCTTGGTTATGCGCCGATTATGCCGGTAAACAAATTCTCCTGTGCAGATTTTGTAAATCGTGGCGGACGAATTCCGGCGCCGATTCACAGTTTTAAGAACTAGTGCATCGTCCTGCAAATAGTTTGTCGGAGATTCTTTTTATCATAAATACCCGTCAGCTGTGATCAGAGGATCACAATCTGGCGGGTATTTTCATGACGGAAATGTGTGTGGTATTTCTGTGAAAGAACAGATTCATAAATATGAGAGGCGAGAGTCGTCTGCTGCAACTGACAGCAGGCGACTTTTCTTTGCAGTTCGCTTACAGGAAAATCCTGAATTGTTTTTGAGGCATCGGCCAGCTTTGTCAGGACGGGAATAGCAGAGTTTTGTTTTATGGATTTTAAAATGCAGGAAGCATCCCGACGCATTCCGAGAATCCGGGTGTATTGAGGAAATTGTTCCTGAGGAGTTTGCGGTTCTGGGATTTCCAGCAGAAGATGAAACAGTGCTCTCTGTATATGACCGCGGGTCTGGTTTTTGGAAGTCAGCAGCCGGACAAAATCAGAAAAATCCTGGAAAGCAAAACGATGCTGAAAAATACGGTTAGCAAGAAATCTGTCAATATCAAAGCAGCGTTGTAAATCCTCTGCCGTTTGTGTCAGAAGCAAACGATACTGCATCACCGAAGAAAAATCCTGTATTTCCAGAGGCCCGCAGATATTCATATAATCCTGAAGAATCTGCCATGCAGAAGATGGCATGTAATCCTGTAAATCTGCTGTTTCTGTCAGATAACGGGAAATATCATCAGAGTCTTCAGATTGCTTGTGCAACAGTGCATGACGTATTGCAGTAGCAGAAGAAAACGAATGCTCCAGAGTCCGACTGTGGTAACCTGCGCCTGTGCGCTGAATGGCATAAGGTTCTATGTTGCTGTTCAGCTTTTTTAAGATACATAAATATTCCAGCGCCAGAATATTATTGGGCTGGCGTAAAAAGGAAATGTCTGTGTGCAGAAAATCCGAGAGTGCTGCAAAACGGGCAGCAGGATAACCGTGTCCCTGCTTCAGAAAAGAAGCCAGGAGCTGCTGATAGGCTTCCGGCTCTGAGACAAGAAGAGAGGTAACCTCATCAAAATCAGAAAGATGTTCCTGTTCCGTACCAAAACAAAGGGTATCGATACATCCCAGTCGATCCAGAACAGAGACACCGCCTCTGGCAAAATACTCAGCCCCTGCACAGGAAAAGAAAACAGGAAGCTCAAGAACCAGGTCGGCACCATTGGCCAAAGCCATTTTGGTGCGTGAATATTTATCCATGATGGCGGGTTCGCCCCGCTGCACGAAATCACCGCTCATCATAACAATCACATAGTCAGCACCGGTTTCCTGGCGGACTTTCTTGATCTGATAAGCATGTCCATTATGAAATGGATTATATTCTGCAATAATACCGGCTGTTTTCATAAGCTCTCCACATTTCCAAATAAAAATTCTGAATATAAAATAACAGAAAAAGTGTAGCATTATTTACAGGCGTATGCAAGGCAGAATCTGTTATTTTTGTATACAAAAGAAAAATGTGGAAAAGAAATTGAAAAAAAAGAAAGAATGTTATTGATAATTTTGAAAAAAAACTTATAATAGACGATGAGGACTGTTTCAAAATGAATACAATGTGGATTCAGTCAAATACAAAAAAAGGAGATAAAGATTATGCCATTAGTTACTACGACCGAGATGTTCAAAAAAGCATACAATGGTGGTTATGCCATCGGAGCATTCAACGTTAACAACATGGAAATTGTACAGGGTATCACAGAAGCAGCAGGAGAACTGAAGAGTCCGGTTATTCTTCAGGTTTCCAAGGGGGCTCGTGCATATGCAAACCATACATACCTTGTAAAATTAGTAGAAGCAGCAATCATTGAAAATCCAGAGATTCCAATCGCTCTTCATCTGGATCACGGCGACAGCTTTGAGCTTTGCAAGAGCTGTATTGATGGAGGATTTACTTCCGTTATGATCGATGCTTCTTCCAAATCTTTTAATGAAAATATCGAACTGACCAAAAAAGTTGTGGAATACGCACACGCTCATGGTGTTGTTGTAGAAGCAGAACTTGGTACTCTGGCTGGTATCGAGGATGAAGTAGTAGTAGAAGCCGGTCATGAAAGCTATACACGTCCGGAAGAAGTGGAAGAATTCGTTGACAAGACAGGATGTGACTCTCTTGCAATCGCTATCGGAACAAGCCATGGCGCATACAAGTTCACAGCTGATCAGTGTACACGTAATGAAGATGGTATTCTTGTTCCACCTCCACTGCGTTTTGATGTTCTGGAAGAATGTGCAAAGAGACTGCCGGGATTCCCTATCGTACTTCATGGATCCTCTTCTGTACCACAGGAATTCGTTAAGATGGTAAACCAGTATGGTGGAAATATGCCAGATGCAGTAGGTATTCCTGAAGAACAGTTAAGAAAAGCAGCAGAGATGGCTGTATGCAAGATCAACATCGACTCCGATATCCGTCTTGCTATGACAGGTAACATCCGTAAATACTTTGCTGAACATCCAGATCACTTTGACCCACGTCAGTATCTGAAACCAGCTCGTCAGGCTGTAAAAGATATGGTTGCTCATAAGATCGTTAACGTTCTGGGAAGTAACGACAAGATCTGATTATATAAATAGAAAGATCAGAACAGAGGCAGGAAAACATTCGGTTTCCTGCCTTTTTTGATAGTTAATTTTTCAGATAAAAAGAAGATAAGCAAATGAAAATGTAAAATGTTTGGAAAAAAAATCATGAAAACACAGATTCCTGGTTGAAAAATCAATTTGTGGATAATATAATGAGATTTATGAGAGACTGGATACAGTCTGCTGTCAAAAATGACAGTATATGGCACAAAAGGTGCCGCCTGAATATTTCAGGAGTATATCATACGAAAGGAGTCAAAGAATCATGGGATTTATTGACGTTATCAAAGAAAGAGCAAGAAATAATAAAAAAACTATCGTACTTCCGGAGACAGAAGACCGCAGAACCTTTGAAGCTACTGCACAGATCTTAAAAGAAGGCGTTGCTAACGTAATTCTGATCGGAAGCGAAGAAGCAGTAAAGAAAGGAAGCGAAGGACTGGACATCACAGGTGCAGTGATCGTTGACCCTGCTACATCCGAGAAGACTCAGGGATATATCGACAAGCTGGTTGAATTAAGAAGCAAAAAAGGTATGACCCCGGAACAGGCAAAAGAGATTCTTCTGAATCAGTATCTGTACTATGGCGTTATGATGGTTAAGATGGGTGATGCAGACGGTATGGTATCTGGAGCATGCCATTCTACAGCAGATACATTAAGACCATGTCTGCAGATTCTGAAGACAAAACCGGGAACAAAACTGGTATCCGCATTCTTCCTTATCGTAGTACCAGACTGCGAGTATGGTGCAAATGGCGCGTTTGTATTCGGTGACAGCGGACTGGTTCAGGATCCAAATCCAGAAGAACTGGCAGCTATCGCAGCTTCATCAGCAGAATCCTTCCAGTTACTGGTACAGGAAGAACCAATCGTTGCTATGCTTTCTCACTCTACAAAGGGAAGTGCAAAACATGCACTGGTTGACAAAGTAGTAGAAGCTACCAGAATTGCGAAAGAAGAAAATCCAAATCTGAAACTGGATGGAGAATTACAGCTGGATGCTGCTATCGTACCAAGTGTTGGATCATCCAAGGCTCCAGGCAGTGACGTAGCAGGTAAGGCAAACGTTCTGATCTTCCCTAACCTGGATGCAGGTAACATCGGATATAAGCTGGCTCAGAGACTTGCAAAAGCAGAAGCATACGGACCTGTAACACAGGGTATTGCAAAACCTGTAAACGACCTGTCCCGTGGATGCTCAGCAGAAGATATTGTTGGTGTTGTAGCCATTACAGCAGTTCAGTGCCAGGCTGAAGATAAATAATTAGTTGGAGGATATATTACAATGAACGTATTAGTAATTAACTGTGGAAGTTCTTCTCTGAAATATCAGTTGATCAATTCTGATACAGAGGCAGTACTTGCAAAAGGACTTTGTGAAAGAATTGGTATTGATGGAAGACTTACTTATCAGAAAGCAGGCGGAGAAAAAGAAGTAACAGAACCTGCAATGCCTACACATAAAGAAGCAATCCAGCTGGTTCTGGATGCCCTGACAAATGAAAAGACAGGTGCAGTAAAGAGCCTCGCTGAAGTAAATGCAGTGGGTCACAGAGTTGTACATGGCGGAGAAAAATTTGCCAGCTCTGTTGTGATCAATGACGAAGTATTAAAAGCAATTGAAGAATGCAACGATCTTGCACCTCTTCATAACCCTGCAAACCTGATCGGTATCAATGCATGCCGTGAACTGATGCCAGGTGTACCGATGGTAGCTGTATTTGATACTGCTTTCCATCAGACAATGCCAGAAAAGGCATATCTGTATGGTCTTCCATATGAATATTATGAAAAATATGCAGTACGTCGTTACGGTTTCCACGGAACATCTCACAGCTTCGTATCTAAGCATGCAGCAGAGTTCCTGGGACTGGATCTGAACAACTCCAAGATCATCGTTGCTCATCTTGGTAACGGTGCATCCATCAGTGCGGTACTGAATGGTAAGTGTGTAGATACTTCCATGGGTCTTACTCCACTGGAAGGTCTGGTAATGGGAACACGTTCCGGTGATATCGATCCGGCTATCATGGAGTTCATTGCCAAGAAAGAAAACCTGGATATCGCAGGTGTAATGAATGTGCTGAATAAGAAATCTGGTGTACAGGGTATCTCCAAAGTGTCCAGTGACTTCCGTGATCTGGAAAATGGAATGGAAGAAGGCAATAAGCTTTGTGCAGCAGCTCTGGAAGTATTCTGCTACAGAGTAGCAAAATACATCGGATCTTACGTAGCAGCTATGAACGGTGTAGATGCTATCGCATTTACAGCAGGTATCGGTGAGAATGCGCCTCTGGTACGTGAAAAAGTTCTGGCTTACTTAGGCTATCTGGGAATTAATCTGGATGCAGAAGCAAACGGAAAACGTGGAGATGACTGTGTAATCTCTACTGCTGATTCCAAGGTAAAAGTTGCAGTAATTCCTACTAACGAAGAACTTGCAATCTGCCGCGAGACAGTAGCTTTAGTATAAAATCAGCCTGAAGATGAAGGGCGTGGCAGAAATCTGTCACGCTCTTTCTACGACAGAAGTGTGATGATGAGATCATAAAAACTTTAAGGAATTATGTAAATTTATGATTGACAAATGACAGGCAGATAGTTATAATGATCAGGTATGGATAGGATAGGAGGGCATTATGCTGGTTGATTTACATGATATTTTGAAAATCGACGGAAAAAAGATGCAGATAAATACTGAACTGGAGATGGATCAGTTCCATGGAACGTTTGGTGATTATCCTATCGTTCGTAAGAGTCCGGTATCTCTTGAGATTGTGAACAAAGGAGATCGGAACTTACAGATAAAGGGAAATGCAGAAGTGGTTCTGTTGATTCCCTGCGACCGGTGTCTGGAAGATGTTGATACACCGATTTCGCTCGACTTCGAAAAAGAGGTTGATATGAAACTCGATGAAGACGAACGGGTTCAGGCATTGGATGAACAGTATTTTATAGAAGGATACAATCTGGATGTGGATAAGCTTGTCTGTTCAGAGATACTGGTAAGTTGGCCGTCAAAGGTATTATGTAAGGAGGACTGCAAAGGACTCTGCAATACCTGCGGGACCAATTTGAATCTGAAGACTTGCGACTGTGAGCCTACAGATTTGGATCCCAGGATGGCACAGATCCAGGAAATCTTTAGCAAATTTAAGGAGGTGTAAACCATGTCAATCTGTCCAAAGAATAAATCTTCTAAAGGTAGAAGAGACAAGAGAAGAGCTAACTGGAAGATGGTAGCTCCAAACCTTGTAAAATGCAGCAAGTGCGGCGAACTGATGATGTCTCACAGAGTATGCAAGAACTGCGGTACTTACAACAAAAAAGAGATCATCGCTCAGGACTAATGTCAAAAAACACTATAAAATCAAGGGTTGAGCGGTTTTGGCTTGACCCTGATTATAGTAAAATATCCCCAAAATATCCCAATTCAAATTTTAAGCTGTAGGAACTAAACTCTTATAAAAATCAATTGCGTATCGGTAAATTATCTAAGGGAGATAATTTGACCGTTATTTTTTTATTTTTTATTAAAAATCCAAATAAATTCATAATAAATAGATTTTAATTGGAATTTTTAATAAGAAATAAAGCAAGATGGATACCAAATATAGAAATGACGAATAAGCTAATAAAATCGAAAATTAGCGCATAAGATTATGAAATGAAAAAGATATCATATCAAACAGAAAAACGCCTGTATTCTAGGAAACTTGTGTTTAAATACCCCGGAAAAGAAGAAGCAAATGCAAATCCGTGGTAATCTACCGTGAGACAGGAGTGCTACAACCCCGAGAAAAAAGAAACAAGCTAATCTCGTGGTAAAATATAGGCAAAATGTAATGCAGAGACCCCGAGAAAAAAGAAACAAGTAAATCTCGTGGTAATCTACAGACGAAACTTGTGTTTAAATACCCCGGAAATAACTAAGCAAGTTGAACTCGTGGTAATCTACCGTGAAACGAGGGAATTACTACCCCGGAAAAGAAGAAGCAAATGCAAATCCGTGGTAATCTACCGTGAGACAGGAGTGCTACAACCCCGAGAAAAAAGAAACAAGTAAATCTCGTGGTAAAATATAGGCGAAACTTGTGTATAATAAAGACAAGAGAACAAGTCACTTGTTTTCTGTAGTATTTAAGCGTGATGCAGCGAAGTCTGACTGTTAAAAATAGCTATAGAAGAGTTCTCACTAAACTCTTCTATTTTTCTGTATAAGGGAGAAATAGAATATCCATTTTGTAGGTATTATTCTTTCAAGACGCATTATGGTAAATCTGATAAACATGAAAGTTTATTTTTGTGTAATTTTTGTGTAGCATTAAACGTAATTATAACGTATAATAAAGTAAGAAATTAGTAATGATTTTAACCTTTCACAATGTAGGGAAATTAACATTGTAGCCCTGTTAATAGAACGGGGCTTTTTTCATAGTGAGAAAAAGATAAGACAGGAGAAAAAATGCTGACAGATGAACGGCTATATGAGCGTTACTTTCTTGGTGAAAAAGAAGCTGCGGAGCAATTGGTGAAACGATATGGAGATTCGCTGATTCGGTATATCAGTGGGTATATTTCTGATTATCATGAGTCTGAGGACCTGATGATTGAGGCGTTTGCCCAGATATTTGCGAAAAAACGACCGGTTACAGAGGACCATTGCTTTAAAGCCTACCTTTATAAAACATCGCGAAATCTGGCGCTGCGTCATAATAAGAAAAAGAAATTTCCATTACTGGAACTGCATCAGACTGGTTTTGAGATGTCTGGAGTTATGAGTGCGGATGCAGATCTGCTAAGGAAGGAACAGAACCGCCAGCTGTTCCAGGCATTGGAACAGGTGAAAGAGGAGTATCGGGAAGTTCTGTACCTGCTATATTTTGAAGAGATGAAATATGAAGAGGCGGGAAGGGTTATGGGCAAAAGTGTACCACAGATTACCAATCTTGCTCACAGGGCGAAAAAAAGTATAAAGAAAATTCTGGAGAAGGAGGGCTTTACTTATGCGCACCAATGAAGAACGAATGAATCTGATCTTTAGCAGGGCAGAAGAGATTCAGAAAGAGCAGCAAAAAAGAAAACAACGTTGGATAGAAGTTGGATGTGTGGCTGCCTGTATGGTGCTGATCATCGCACTTGGTACTGGTATGCCAGAAATCATGAAACATGCGATATCCGGATCTGTAATGCATAATTCAGGTGCAGCCAGCCTGATTGCCAGTCAGTCTCAGCTGGGGTACATTGTAGTTGGAATTTTTTCCTTTGCTTTGGGCTGTATTACGACGATTTTATTATATCGTATCAAAGAACGCAGAAAAGATCAGGCGGAGCGAAAGTTATGAGTTTTGAAGTGATAGATAATGGTATTCAGGTTGGACTGTTTCTGTTGTTTGCTCTGTTTTCTCTGATTCATGGAATACGTAAGCAGGATCGCAGATTCTGGATTCTGTCCGGTTGTTACGCCTGTTTTTCTATGGGGACCTTATATTATCTGCTTTATCTGGTAATTATGGGAAAAGTGCCGCAGGTCTTCTACGTGTCAGAGATTGCCTGGATGGCATCATATCTGTTCTTGCTGGCATTGTGTCTGATGATAACGGGAAAATGTCAGAAGCGGCATTCTATAGTAGCCTGTGTATTAACTGCAACAGAGGTGGCAGTTGTCATAGGAAATCGGATTTTTGGGCCATCTTATCCTTTTTCTATTATTTTTGCTATGGTAATCGGTGTGATCTTTTATCACGCGGTACTGGATGTGCAAGAGAACAGGAGGGGAATCAGTTTTTCTATGATTGGATTGATTGTATGGCAGCTGCTCCTTTATATTGTGTCAGAACATATAAGAGATTATACACAGTTCAATCTTTATTTTGCAGTAGACTTCCTTCTGATGGCAACCATGTGTAGTTTGTTTTTCTGGCTGAAAAAGGAGGAAAGTGAATGAGTTATCTGGAGAATATTCTGGTCTGTATTGGTGTGCCATTTCTGCTTGCGCTTCTTTTTGTAAAAGGGAAACAGAAAGAATATTTGGGATTTATTCTCTGTGGGATGTGCTGCTGTCTACTGGCCGCTTATGTAACCAGTTTTTTTATGGCAATCTATGGTGCTGACGCACTGGTTACATCGGTGGAGATTACGCCAGTCTGTGAAGAAATTCTGAAGTTTCTGCCGTTTTTGCTGTGGCTTTTGATCTTTGAACCGCAGCAGGAAGAAATCTTATCTGCGGCAATGTTCATAGCGATAGGATTTGCCACCTTTGAAAATATCTGCTATCTTGCAGAAAATGGTGCTCAGAATTTTTACTTTCTCTTTCTTCGCGGAATTGCTGCCGGAGCCATGCATCTGTGTGGTGGAATTGCTACTGGATATGGTATAGGCTTTGTATTTCAAAGGTTATGGCTTCGGGTAATTGGAACCATCGGCATTCTTGGATTTTGCATTGTCTTTCATGGCATCTATAATCTGCTGGTGACAGCCGGAGGAACATGGCAGAGATGCGGATATCTGTTTCCTGTCATCTGTATTATGCTTGTATATATCATACGTCTGTTACGAAATCACTTACAGAGAAATCCGTAAGTGATTTTATTAAATAAAATCATCTATCAGGTGAAAGGTTTTTCTTTTTTAGGACTTTCTATAAGTATAGAACAACTTTGTCTGCGCATGAGAGAGTGAACGGGAGGAAAGAAAATGAAGAGAAAACGAAGACAACGCTGGATCGCTATGCTGATGGCAGTGGTCATGCTGGCCAGCACAATGGGGAGCACCGGGCTGGCACAGTCACTGCAAAGTGAGACAGCTGACAGTGAAACGATCCAAAAGCAGGAAGAACCCAGAGAATTTTTGCTTCCAGATCAGGTAAAAACATGGAAGGATGTGCCAGAATATTTTTGTAGACTTCTGGGTTATCTTCCAGAAGATGGTGCAAATCTGGAATTAGATGAGGAGAGTGATCGGTATCAGGAAATACTGATCAGCGAAGGGATCTTTGCGGCGAAAGATTTTTCGAAAAAAACAACAGACCAAATAACGGAAGAAGAGTGGGAGATCCTTTGCCGGAAAGTTTTCTCGGAGACGATAAAAACAGAGGAAGAAGCACAGAACCTTTCAGGAACAGAGGAGTCAGACAGATGCCTGGTCACGGCAGATACCTCGGAGCTGACAGGACTTACAGCCAGCCATGTGTCATCTGTAAATGGCAGCTGCCTTTCCTTATATGATTCAGAGATAGAAAAATTAAGTATTTGTGATACTAGGGAACTGAAATTAAAGAATGTAAAAACAAAAAGACTCTATATCAGCGTGGCAGACGGAGAAAGCTGTCGTATTCAATCAGATGAAGAGACTGAGATCCCGGAACTGGTAATAACCGGAGAGGGCAGTGTGTCTATAGAGGGCAGCGGCTCCTTTGGTGTAGTACGGGTGATGGATACCATTCAGGAGCTTGCAGTAAGAGCAACCTGTTCAGTCATCAATGAATCCGATGCAGATATTTCCCTGGAAGACACAGAAGGAAATGTGGAGCAGCTTCAGCCAACAGAGCAGAGAGAACTGACTCTTTCTGGATATCTGATTCAGTTTGTTGCAGAAGATACTACGATTGATACCGAAGTAGTAACACCTGGTTCTGCGATCGCATTTCCGGAAACAGTACCGGAAAAAGAAGGCTGCATTTTTACATCCTGGTATAAGGATGAAGCCTTTACAGAACCGGCATCTCAGTTTGAAACAGCAGAAGGTCAGATGGTCTACTATGCGAGATATGTGACAGAAGATGATGCTGTGACAGTAACCTTTGATACGATGGGTGGAGCATCTTTGTCACCGGTAACGCTGGCAAAAGGAGAAAGCCTTCTTACCAGACCGGTTTCGGAGATCTATACCAGCCAGGAAGGTTATACCTTTGGAGGATGGTGCCTGGATGAAGCGTGTACAGAAGGCTTCTCCTATTCCCGGCCGGTGGAAGAAGACCTGACACTTTATGCATTTTTTGTATCGGATGAAGTGCAGTCAGAAGAAAAAGAAGGCAACACAGCGGAGCTGAAGGATTTTGAGTGGAATGGAACTATCAGTCTGACGGTACCGGAAACCATGACGCTGGAGGAAGTGCAGGCAGCAATATCCGTACAGGCAGGCTCCGGGGAAAATGATCCTGAGATTACAGTTACCGAACAGGATGGACACTATGTGATCTCCGGAACCAGTTATGAAAGAGATGGGGAAAATGGGTTTGAACCGGGTTCTACCTTCAGTCTGACTGTGGACGGTGATGTGCACTTTGCAGATTATGCAGAAGAAATCACCACACTGGTTGTGTCCGTATATAAAGAACAGATAGAAACAGTTGCATTTGCGGATGGCATGCAGTATGTCCTCTGGGATGATGTGATCAGCTATATTCCAGCGAAGGAGCAGACAGAAGATGACCTGACTGCAGATGCGGAAAATCTTCTGGAATCAGAAGAGACGGAAGTAGCAGAGACCGAAACAGAGACAGAAATCGTACCGAAAGAATTGGATGATACAGAGGCTGTGACAGAGTCGGAGGCAGAAACAGAAACCGAAAGCGAAACAGCTGCTATGGGAGAGGAAACAGGCTCTGAATGGGAAATGCCTGCTTATACCCCGGGGAAGATCGTGGTAAAAGGAGATGCGGATTATCAGGAAGGCGATCTGGTGGCTTTTTACGATGGCGATATCGGACGGGATGAAAAAACCATGGATTCTTATGTAGAAGGATCCTATGATGGTTATGTGCTTTATGCAAAGGTGCAGGCGACAGAAAAGATCGATCAGGGAACACAGATTACATTCCAGTATGCAAGCCCAGAAGAATATTTATCTGACTTTGATGTGCATATGACGGAAGAAGCAAATCTGGAGCAGGAATTGTCTCAGGAGGATCTGGCTCTTTTAAGTTCCAGACTGAGCAGACAGGTAGAAGAAAATGACGAATTGAAAGCTCAGATGCTGGTGGCAGTGATGAGTTCGAAAGAAACACAGGAGCTGTTGAATGAAAAATATGGAGAAGGTGCTTATTCCCTTGCGGCGATGAGTGCAAACTTAAGGCTGAATAAACCGTCCGTTTCATTGAAAGCTTCCGGAAGTCAGGTGACGGCAGATATTTCTGTATCCGCGACAGCAACGATTTCCAAAGACCGAAGAGTTATGCTCACCATAGAACCAAAGCTTTCCTTTACCCAGGTTCTGGAAGTGAAGATGAATGTCAACGGAGGAAAATTCTGGATCGACATGTCCGTTTCTTTCCTCTCTACAACGAAAATCGCACTTACTATATCAGCCACATCCGGTGGAGATGTGTCTGTTTTTGAAGATGCAAAAGATACTTTTGCCGAATTGGTAAAACCGGAAGGCATCCAGGGAACCTATGAAGAATATGACAAATCTGTGCAGGATCTGATGGAGACGATGAATTCCATTGTACAGACCTCTCTGAATTACAGTCAGTTGTTTGACATTCTTCTGCTCCGGTTACAGTATTCTTTCTATGGAATCATTACGATTGGATTTGAAGTGCATCTGGTAGGCCAGGTGGGAATTCTTGCTACTTTCGGAATAGAGATTATTGCAAAAAGCGGTGAACGCATTGGTTTTAATTATAATTTCCTGAAATTTAAAGGAAGCTCTTATACAGAAAAACTGGACAGCAGCGTTACCAACAATATCTATCTGATCGGTAAAGTGGGCGTCCGGGTCGGCATTCGGATGGTACTATCCATCACGATCTGTGGTATTGTAAAGACCAGCATCATAGGGGATCTGTTTGCCTATGCGGAGCTGTCGGGTATGTATTTCTTCACGGCGAATCTGCTATCCGGTGCCAACAGTAATTTTGGAGCAGTAAAATTCGAAGTGGGAATTGATGTGATTGTCACGCTGTCGCTTCAGGTGCGACTGATTATCAAGACCATCCGCAAAAACTGGAAGGTATATGAAGGAAGATGGCCATTGTGGTCCAAATCTTTATCCAGTAAGCTGAGTTACATGAATGAAGAGGAGATAGAGAAAGCATGGGAAGCACAGACACAGTATGCCGATAACAAAACGGTATTTGGACTGACAACCATACCAATGAAGAACTGGGATCTGCTGGGAGGCAAGTGCCTGAACACACAGGCGCTCCCTGGAAAAGATTCTCACATTACATTAAGTATTGAAAATCTGGTGGTAAATGACGAAGCAGTCGGGACAGAAGATCCGAAAAATGAACTGTTTACGGTAGGCGATACGTCCAAAGGACAAAGCCCATTCTGTATCTATATGGATGAGAATGTGGCAGCAGAACAGATTTGTGAAAAGGCAGAACTGGATCTGGTGATCACCTATGAAAACAATGCATCTTCCGCATTGGTGAAAAAACAGGTAAAACGGCTGCATCTGAATAAAAAGTGTGCACTTGCAACTACAAGCCAGCATGTAAAAGTGGCGCTGTTTGACTGGTGTGCAGAGAAATGGGGAATTCCGGCAGCTGACTGGGACAATGCGGTTGTTTATGAAACCACATTTACATCTTCACACATGCTGGGCGGATTTTACGAACCGACCGATACCGGAATATTGAGTCTGGGAGAAATCGTATCAGAAGCACAGACACAGTATCCTGAGATCTCAGATTTTCATTATAGCTGGGCAGAACCAGTGCGGGATGATTCGGCATCGGTGGTGCAGTACAGTGTTCCACGCATCAGTGATTTCTGCTACATGACACCGGATACCGGAACGGTCCGCTATGATGTGAAGCCACAGACAGAAGAATCAGAAGTCACCTATTATCTCTATGTGCGAAGATTCGAAGGATACGAAGACGAAGTGCGTTACCATGTGCGTCTTACCGGCGCGGATCCGGAGGATACTTATGAATTCAGTACCAGAGCGGCAGAAGAGGGAGAGGTATTTACTTTTACCGAAGAACAGGATCATACTTATCTGCTGCCAATGCAAAGAAGTCAGTTTGACGGATCCGGGCAGCCACTGATGATGTCCATCAATGGTCAGGAGGCATTTAAAACTGGATTTGTCATTACCGGGCAGGAGACGCAGGCGGATGTCTACTTTGATCTGTCGGCCGGAACCGCTATGCTGGGGATTCAGCTGGGAGAAGGCGTAGAGGGATATGAATTTGCAGATCCTTCTATTATAACCGAAGATGGAATCAAACCAGGTACCAAAGTAGAACTGAAGGTGCAGCTGAAGGATGGCTATGGAGGACTGGAAGCGCTATGCGATAATGAAAGTATTGATATTACCGTGGAAGATACGACCGTTCGGTTTACCATGCCGGCCAATGGAATATCACTGACTCTTCAGGCTTATAAGCTGCACAGCATTACGTATATGTACCATTACAAAGGAAATGGCGTATACAAAAAAGAGTATTTTGCAGAAAATGAAAGAACAGAAAAAGTAAAGAATCCAGGCCTGGATGGCCTGACCTTCCGGGGATGGTATACTTCACCGGAATATAAGGGAAGCGAGTACCAGTTTGGCGAGAAACTGACGACAGATGTGATTCTGTATGCGGACTGGACCTGTGATGTGACGGTACATTTTTCACCGGCAAAAGGAAAAGCAGCTTACCGGCTGGCAGACGGCACACAGCAGGCATTTTTCAAACAGACCGAAAAGACGTACTATACCTACACCTATTCCACCCAGAGACCTGGAGAGAAACTGCCAGATCTGGTGATACCGGAGTATGACGGCTATCAGTTTATGGACTGGTATCTGAATGCAGAATTTGCAGGAAATCCAGTGAATACAGAAAATTATAAACTGACAGGTGGAATCGATCTGTATGCACGCTGGGCAAGAGAACTGGATATTATGTTTGACAGAAATGATGGTTCTTCTGATCAGGAACATGCGAAAGTGACCGGATACAACGGATATCCATTGCCGGTTGTACCGGATGATCCGGAAAGATTATATTATACATTCACCGGATGGTATCATGACAGGGCAGCAACAGATCCATTTGACTTGAAGAATGAAATCCTGAACTGGGATACGATCATTTATGCAGGCTGGAAAGCCAATGTCTATCAGATCACCTATGATCTGGGAGGAGGCACCAATGCAGCAGGCAATCCGGGTACCTACACCACAGAGGATACCGTGACTCTTCAGGCTCCATCCAGAACGGGATATACCTTCAAAGGATGGACTGGCACAGGATTAAAAGCAGCTTCTGCCACTGTACAGATTCCGGCAGGAAACGGCGGAGACCGAAGCTATACAGCTATCTGGGAACCAATTACCTACCAGATCAGTTATAAACGTACTTTTGGTACTGCAACGGAGAATCCAAATGAATATACCATTGAAAGTCCGGAAATTGTACTCATACAGCCGACCAGAGAAAAATATCAGTTCGAAGGATGGATCGGAACGGATCTGGAAGAACCAACACTGGAAGTGCATATTCCAAATGGTTCTATAGGGGAACGTGCTTACACGGCCACATGGTCCACCACAGATCCGGTACTTTCCATTCTGGATCGCATTCAGGAGCTTGCAGCAGAGAATCCATATGAAGGAGATCTGTCTGATTATCTGCAGACAGAGGACTTTATGAAAGATACCAGAGATTATGATAGAATCGAGAAGCAGCTTTTGGAAATTGTGAAGGCACATCTGGAGGAACTGGTAAAAGCAGATAAGAAAATCGGTGCCTACAGTGATCAGATTCAGATTGACCTGGTATTAAATACAGATGCAACAAAACGGGATCTTTCTGACCGACAACAGTATCGTTTTTCTGTGACAGCGGCTTATACAGATGACGATGGCAATACTACATCAGAAGAACCGTTTGAACAGGAAGCAGTACTTCAGAAAATCATACCAACCCCTGTTGTTCCGGAAACATCCTGTCTGAATTATGGAAAACCGTTGG
Source organism: uncultured Marvinbryantia sp. (assembly GCA_934394985.1). Lineage (GTDB taxonomy): Bacteria > Bacillota > Clostridia > Lachnospirales > Lachnospiraceae > Marvinbryantia. The sequence goes on along the minus strand of CAKRRF010000001.1, from coordinate 35,938 downwards.
GAGAAAGTGTATTTTCGGATGACGGAAAAGGTGTGGCTCAGTATGTCAATAAAGATCTGGGACTGGAAGTTCCGGTATCTGGTGCCTTTTCCTGGAAAGAAACGGAAAAAGGCAAGGTTCCATTTGGACGGAATAATGGCACGGAAAAATCACAGTACACCGCAATCTTTACACCTGATGAGGCAATGGCAGATGTATTTGCTCCGGCAGAGTGTCTGGTGGATGTGAAGACACAGATAGGTCTGTATCTGACCGGTACGGCAGACGACCGGGTATACCATTATGATGAAGGAAAAGGCTCCGCCGATATCAGCTGCACAGGCACGGTAACACTGGTATACGCAAAGGAAGATGGCAGTGCAGATACGGAAGAATTTTCAGAAGTGTCCGAACTGTTAAGTGCAGGAACCTGGACACTGGATAATGGAAATATCGGAAAACGGACGGCAACCTATCAGGGCTTTGCACTGGATACAGATAAGAACAGCGATGGTATGTATTATCTGATCAATCAGAAAATAACCGATCAGATAACTGTTACACCACAAAATGAAGTTATCCAGATCAGTCCCGTGACAACAGAGCAGACTTCGTATGAGTATGGAACGAAGCTGAATAATATCGGACTGAAACAGACGGATGTCAAGCTTCAGTATGCGGATGGAAACTGGGTAAGCGGAACCGGCAGCTGGGCGGACAGCGTGGATACCAATACTGTCCCGAATGCGGGAACCAGTAATTATCCGATTACATTTACACCAGATGCCAAATATCAGGGAGGCTATGGAACTTATACCCATGCATCCTATACTGCAGCGGTTGTTATTGATAAAAAGAAAGTGGAAATTCCAACCGTATCAGATAAGACCTACAATGGTGCTACACAGACATCTGGCTTATCTGAGACAGAAACTTATACCATCCTCCAGGATGACGGAGGAAAAAATGCGACGGATCAGCCATATGTCGTTCTGCATCTAAAGGATAAAGAAAACTATGTATGGGCAAGCAAAAATGCGGATGGAACCTACACAGAACAGGGATCGGAAGATTACAAAATCACCTACCAGATTCAAAAGGCAGATCTGCAGCTGCAAAAGTCAGCGAATGCCAGCATAACGGATCTGCAATATGGTCAATTGCTGACGGATGTTGCAAATCCGGGTAAAGAAACGATGAATGAAAAGTGTGGGGAAGTTCAGCGAAAAATGTCATCTGGAATGATGCTTCGAGGGTATACTGCCAGCTATCAGGGAGCCAATGGAGAACAGAGCGCAGATGGAAGCTGGAGCTGGGTGACAGAAAATGAGTCGGTATTTGATCGGGATCAGGGAAAACTGAGTCAGCCGTTGAATGTAAAACAGGCAGACGGAAAGATCCTTTCCTACAATATAAAAATCAGATTTACGCCGAAGGACAGTAATCTGAATGGCTTTGAAACCTATGCGCCTGTGAAAGTCGGGCAGACAACACTGAAGGCAGATGTCTATCAGGATTTGTGGCAAAAAAAGAAGATGCATATGTATCAGCCGAAAAATAATCCGGTGAACAAAATCGGGGATAATATAACACTGGAGATGTCGGGAAGCGTGTACAGTCCGTATTTTGAAAGTGAGATAAATGGAGCGTGGGGATGGTCTGATCCAAATGCTATGCCGAACAGAACGACAGATACGGATCAAAAGGTGAAACAGTCCGTTACATTTGTTCCAAATAGTGACGGTGATAAAGTGAATTATAAATCGGTGGGAAAGACCTGCGATGTGACGTTGAGAAATGGAGTTTTTTCATACAGGGATATCATTTATAAGGGTGCCAGCGGTTTAAATGTATCAGACAGATCGTCAGGAACATTGAAAGAAACAGATAATCACGTATATCATATTAAGGCTGAATCTGGCTGGTATCTGGTGGCCATCAGTCTGAAATGGACAACAAGTAATGGAACTACAGAGGCCGTGGCAGAGTGTTACGAAGCAGACAATAAAATAGACAAATGCGTTCCGGCTAATTTCATGAAGGTTGAAAGAGATGACGACGGCTATATAGTAATCAGTGATTTACAGACTGTTCCACAAAACGATGTGCATGTCGGCATCACGATGGCACAAAAAGACGGATTCAAAAAGAATAAATCACGTATGCGCATACAGAGCCAGACAGAGCTGGGAACAGAGATTTTAACAGAAGCAATGACAGAACCACAGACATCATCACAGGATACCGAATCTTCTGAACCAGAAAGTACAACATCTAATCCTGCTGTACCGGAGACAACGATGACAGAGAGTCAGACCACAGAAACAACAGCACCGGAGACTCAGACTCCGGAAACAGAGCCGTCTCAGACACAGGCTCCAGAGACGGAACCAGCGGAGACCAATCCTCCAGAGACATCCGCTCCACAGACAGAGCCGCCTGCGCCAGAAACGTCCGCTCCACAAACGGAGCCACCAGCACCGGAAACGGCGGTACCTCAGGCAGAGACTTCTGCTCCTCCACAGCCAGCCGAGACGCAGGCGGCAGAAATTCAGTCTGCTGAGAGCATGGAACCGGTACAGAATAGTGGTGACTCATGAGAAGAACACACTTTTGTGCAGGTATGCTGTTTGGTATCTTTCTAACGATGCCCCTTACAGTGGGGGCATCGGCAGAAATGGAACCATTAGAAGAAGCATCCAATGCGGTAACCGTCTGTATTCTGGATTCTGGCTGCAATCTGTCAGATGTGCAGGGAAAGAATTATCTGGACGGTACACAGGATCTGACGGATCAGGAAGGACATGGAACTTTTGTATATGAAATTCTAAAAGAAACGGCACCGGATGCAGATATTTATATGTTGAAATGCTTTGACAGTAGTATGGCGTTGACTCAAAATACGCAGGAAGCTAGTGGTGAGCACTTAAAGGCCACAGATATAGGTTCGGCTATTATTCAGGCTATTTATGATGCGGTGGACATATATGATGCTGATATCATTAATATGAGCTGGACCTTGAATCAGGATGATGAAGAGCTGCATGAAGCCATGACATATGCGGTTGGACGGAATGTACTGCTGGTAGCGGCAGCGGGAAATTTGTCACTGTCTACACCTCTTGGCAGCGAGGTTTACCCGGCTGCATGGAAAGAGGTGATAGGGGTGGCCGGTGCAGATCTGAATGAACAGGGAGAGCCAGTTGGCTCTCTCTGGTATCTGCAAAGTGATGCTGTATTTGTATCCGCAGATGGCAATTATCAGGGTGAGAAGGGATCTTCTTTTGCAGCGCCCAGAATCAGTGGCGTTTTAGCAAAGTATCTGTCTGAAGTGCCAAATGAGAATCATACAAAAGGAAAAGCGGAAGAATATCTGAAAGAAATAGCAACAGATGCAGGAGATCCGGGGTATGATACCATATTCGGTTGGGGATATGTAAACATATTGCAAATGTATAGCTGATTTAATGAAAACCCATGACAAAAGGAATGGGTTTTCTTGCGTTGTCTGATACCATGTGTCAATACCCCAAAGATTCTGATATTTTCAAATTGACATATGAGCCAAAATTGATATAATGCTTGTAAAGAAAATACAAGAAATGTCAGAGGAGGGGAGTAATGGGAAACAGGACGAATGAAAAAGAATTTGAAATCAGATCGCAGAAAGAAGTTTTCTCAGACTATCAGAAACTGCTGATAGCACTGGAAACTGCAGATGAAATATCAAATTATCTTGCAATGCTTGATAATATTGCAACGACAGACGAATTGAATATGCTTATGCCCAAACTGTTGAATTCATTAGGACATTATGCGCTGTCAGACCGTGTTTCTGTTTATACATGGACTTCTTCGGACAGAAAGATTTTACATAGAACTTATGAATGGTGTGCAAAGGATATACCGCCTGTGATGAGAAAAATGCGAAATCTCCAGCTTTGTGATATGCCAAACTGGATTCCTGTTCTGCACGCTGGAGAGACGGTGACCAGTGAGAACTGGGAAGCTGAAGAAGGAAAGTACCAGGAAGAACGTACATTCCTGAAAGATCAGGATGTTCAGTCTCTGATGCTGATTCCGATTTTAACTGACAAAAATCTGAAGGGATTTATCTGGTTTGACAATCCGAAACAGAAACAGTCAGTGATATCGATACCGTTTCTACGTGCAGTCAGTGGTCATATTGGTGGTCTGAGAGACAAAATTTATACGATGGAAGGACTGGAAAAGAAGGAGTTCCTTCGCCGCATGAATCATTATATCCGTACACAGATCAATGGAATACAGGGAGTGGTTTCGATAGCTGACTGTTTTCCCAATAATGTAGAAAAACAGAAGGAATGCAGAGAAAAGGTAAGAAAAGCATCCAGTCAGCTATTAGAAATGATAAACAATGTTTTGCCAGTGGAGACAGTGAAAACTGAGGAACTGAAAGATCAGAAAGATATTTCGCTGAAAGGTTTTCATGTACTTATTGCAGAAGATAATGAGTTGAATATGGAAATTACGGAATTTATTCTGAAAAGCAGGGGAATGTGCATTACAAGAGCCTGGAATGGGACTGAGGCTGCTGAATTGTTTGCAGGATCAGATGAAGGCACCTATGACCTGATTCTGATGGATGTTGTGATGCCATTTATGAATGGCCTGGAGGCCACCAGGATGATTCGATGCATGGAACGCAAAGATGCAAAAACCATACCTATTTTTGCCATGACAGCAAATGCCTTCCGGGAAGATATGAAGATGAGCCGGGATGCTGGAATGAATGAACATATTGCCAAGCCGATAGATGAAAAACGTCTGATTGAGACGATACAGCGTTATCTGATAAAAAAAATCTGAATATGCAGACAAAAATGCCAGAATATTCTGGTATTTTTTGTATAAAAAATGATGTTGATTCTTTCAATCGCGAAAGAAAAACTGTTGATTTTTGTATAGATGTCCTGTATGATGATAGTTGTGAAACAGGAGGTAGATGATGCAGGAAAAGATGAAAGTGGCAGTTGATGCAATGGGTGGAGACAATGCCCCTGTAGAACCAATCAAAGCTGCAGTGGAAGCTGTGAATGAGAATCCTGATATCAGAGTTGTTCTGGTAGGACAGCAGGAGGTCATTCAGGGTGAATTGAAAAAATATACCTATGATCCACAGAGCATTGAAATTGCAAATGCATCGGAAGTGATAGAGACCGGGGAGCCTCCGGTAAATGCCATCCGAAAAAAGAAGGATTCGTCCATTGTTGTGGGAATGAATCTGGTGAAGCATGGAGAAGCTGATGCCATCATATCTTCCGGAAGTACAGGTGCCGTCCTGGTGGGCGGACAGCTGATTGTGGGAAGAATCAGAGGAATCGAACGACCGCCTCTGGCACCGCTGATTCCGACAGAAAAAGGTGTGGCACTTCTGATAGACTGTGGAGCCAATGTGGATGCCAGATCTTCACATCTGGTTCAGTTTGCAAAGATGGGATCCATTTATATGGAGAATGTAGTCGGTATTAAGAATCCGAGAGTGGGACTGGTCAATATCGGTGCAGAAGAAGAAAAAGGTAATTCCCTTGTAAAAGAGACTTATCCGTTGCTGAAGGAATGTAAAGACATCAATTTCATCGGAAATGTGGAGGCAAGAGATATTCCTGCCGGTGTATGTGATGTAATTGTCTGTGAAGCATTTGTGGGAAATGTGATTCTGAAATTATATGAGGGTACAGCATCCGCATTAGTACATCAGATCAAAAAAGGTATGATGAGCACACTTCGTTCTAAAATCGGCGCGTTTCTGGTAAAACCGGCACTGAAAAATACACTGAAGACATTTGATGCATCCCAGTATGGCGGAGCACCGATGCTTGGATTAAAAGGTCTAGTAGTAAAGACCCATGGAAGTGCGACAAGTATAGAAATCAAACATGCAATTTTCCAGTGTGTGCAATTCAGCAAAGAGTGTATCAATGATAAAATAAAAGAATATATTCTGGAAGAAACAAATTAGGAGGTACAGTTATGGAACTTGAAAAACTTCAGAAGATTATTGCAGAGGTTATGAACGTGGATGAGGAAGAGATCACAATGGACACCACGTTTGTAGATGATCTTGGAGCAGATTCTCTGGATGTATACCAGATTATTATGGGTATCGAAGAGGAATTTGATGTTGAGATTCCGAATGAAGAAGCTGAGAAGATCATTTCTGTAGGAGATGCGGTAGAAGCTATCAAGAACGCAGTGGATGCGTAAGTCTGATCTTTTTGGGGTGCCGTTTTCGAGCACCCCTTTTTTATGATACCGACCGAAGTGAAACGAAGAGCGGAGCATAGATGTGAGAGTGCGAAGCAGGAAGCAATCCTCAGGTATCATACAAGATAAAGAAAGAGGTAAAACATGAACAGAGATTTAAAAGAACTGGAAGGTAAAATAGGATATACGTTTCGGAAAAAAGAATTGATGGAAAATGCCATGCGTCACAGTTCCTATGCAAATGAAACAAGAAAGAAATTAAAAGATAATGAACGTCTGGAATTTCTTGGTGATGCAGTGCTGGAGCTTTCCAGCAGTGAATTTATTTTCAAAAACTATCCTGGTATGCCGGAAGGAGATATGACCAAGCTTCGTGCCAGTATTGTGTGTGAACCAACCCTGGCCCAGTGTGCATCTGTCATTGAACTCGGGACGTTTCTGAGGCTTGGAAAGGGAGAAGAAATGACCGGAGGACGTTTCCGTGACTCGATTGTATCAGATGCCATGGAAGCATTGATTGGTGCTATTTATTTAGATGGTGGTTTTGCTAGTGCAAAAGAATTTGTAAACAGATTTGTTTTAAATGACATAGAAAATAAAAAACTCTTTTACGATAGCAAAACTATCCTGCAGGAGATTGTGCAGAGTTCCTTTAAGGGTCAGCCGATGTCCTATCACCTTGTGAGAGAAGAGGGCCCGGATCATGACAAGACATTTGTCATGCAGTTATTTATTGGCGATAAAGGTTTTGAGGAAGGAAGCGGAAGGACGAAGAAAAGTGCGGAGCAGCAGGCGGCTTATCGGACGATCATCACCCTGAAAGGACAGACAAAATAGATGTATTTAAAAAGTATAGAAGTACATGGATTTAAATCCTTTGCAAATAAGCTGAAGTTCCAGTTTCATAACGGAATAACCGGTATTGTGGGGCCAAATGGCAGTGGAAAAAGTAATGTGGGTGATGCGGTACGATGGGTACTGGGTGAACAGAGCGTCAAGCAGCTGCGTGGCTCCAATATGCAGGACGTTATTTTTTCCGGTACAGAGAATCGTAAGCCACTGGGCTTTGCAATGGTGTCGATTACACTTGACAATGCAGATCATCAGCTTCCGGTAGATTATAATGAAGTTACCGTAACCCGACGGCTATATCGTTCTGGTGAAAGTGAATATTTGATTAATGGTACTGCATGTCGACTGCGTGATGTAAAAGAATTATTTTATGATACCGGTATTGGTAAAGAAGGATATTCCATTATCGGGCAGGGACAGATTGACAAGATCTTAAATGGTAAACCGGAGGAACGACGGGAACTCTTTGATGAAGCGGCCGGAATTGTAAAGTTTAAACGACGTAAGCTGGCAGCTCAGAAAAAGCTGGAGGATGAGAATAACAATCTGACCCGTATCAGTGATATTCTGTCTGAACTGACCCGTCAGGTAGGACCTCTTGAACGGCAGTCAGAAAAGGCGAAGATTTATCTGAAAAAAAGAGATGAATTAAAACAGCTGGATATTAATATGTTTTTACTGGAAAAAGAACGGATGTCAGGTCAGTTAAATGAGGTGGAAAATAAAATACTCATTTCTGATCATGATATGGAGACGGTAAAGAACCGGCTGGAGCAGATCAGAGCAGAATATGAAAAAATAGAGCAGGAACTGGAATCTCTGGATCAGAGTATGGAAGAAAAGAAAAATGAACTGAACCAGGGACGCATGGTAAAGCAGCAGCTGGAAAACCAGATCGAACTGTTAAAGGAACAGATTCATTCTGCATCCGTGAATGATGAACATTTTCAGAGTCGTATGGCAGGAATTGAAGAATCATTGAAGAACTGCCGTCAGGAGAGAGAAGCGGAAGAAGAAAACAGCAGCCGGCTGAAAAAAGAACTGGAAGTGGCGGCACAAAAGGAACAGAGCTGTATGCAGCAGCTTCAGGAGATCACAGCGCAGGCAGAGCAGCTGGAAAGTGCGATTGCCAAAGGGCGAAATGAGTTGATTACGCTTTTAAATGAGCGCTCAAATACCAAGGCAAGAATGCAGCGTTTTGAGACGATGAAGGAACAGATCCAGATCCGGAATTCCCAGCTGACTCAGCGTATGCTTTCCGCAAAGACAGAACAGAACCAGCGGGAAACGGTACGGGCAGGCTATCAGAGCGAGTATGAAGCAATCACAGCAAAGATACATGACCTGACAGAAGAAAATGCCCGTATTGAGACAGGGATCAATGAGATACAGAAAGAACTGATCGTTGGCTCGAAAGAGCTGGAAGCGACAAGAGAAGATTACAGCAGAAATGTATCCCGTCTGGAAGCACTGCGTAATATGACGGAACGATATGACGGATATGGTAACAGTATTCGCCGCGTCATGGAGAAAAAGGACAGTGTATCCGGTATTTATGGTGTTGTGGCTGATCTGGTAAAAACGGAAAAGAAATATGAGGCAGCCATGGAAACAGCTCTGGGTGGCAGCATTCAGAATATTGTCACGGACAATGAAAATACTGCAAAATCCATGATTGAATATCTGAAGAAAAATAAGTTCGGACGGGCAACCTTTCTTCCGCTGAGTGCAATACATAAAAAAGGCGGTCTTGGTAATGAGCAGGCACTGTATGAACCTGGCGCTATCGGAGTGGCCAGTACGCTAGTAGATACAGAGGAACGATATGAGACACTGGTGGAATATCTGCTTGGTAAAACACTGGTAGTGGATCATATCGATCATGCCATTGCCATATCCAGAAAATACCGACAGTCTATGCGAATTGTTACGTTGGATGGAGACTTATTGAGCCCAGGCGGATCCATGTCCGGTGGTGCATTCAAGAATTCCAGTAACCTTCTGGGACGAAGACGTGAGATGGATGATCTGGAAGAAAAGGTGCGTGTTTCGAAGGAGCGGGTATTACAGCTGCAGAAGCAAATCGAGGAGATTCGCCAGAAATGCGCCAGTGAAAGAGAAAAACTGGTGAAGAGAACAGAGCAGATGCAGGCTGAATATCTGAATCAGAATACTCTGAAGCTGAAGCTACAGGAGATTCAGGCGCAGAATGCCAGAATGCTTTCGGATCATAAAACGCTGCAGAGTGAGGTTAACGAGATTCAACAGCAGATGACAGAAATCGAAGAAGAGCATCAGCAGATTGAAAAAGAAATGGAGCTTTCCAGAGATCAGGAAGCGCAGCTGGAAGAGAAGATCCGGGCATGGCAGACGGATCTGGAGGAGCAAAAGCTGCATCAGGACGAACAGAATCACATCTGTAATGAAGTACATACTCAGACTATGGCACTTCATCAGAAGGAAGAATTTATCCGCCAGAATCTGCAGCGAATCCATAGTGAAGAAGAACATCTGCTGGAAGAAAAGAAGAGTCTGCAGGAGAATCTGTCCGGTTCCAGAGAAGATGTGGAAATGAAAGAGGTACAGATTCAGGAAATTCAGGAATCCATTCTGCATGCACAGCAGGCGGAGACAGAGACTGAAAAAGTATTGAATCAGTATACAGAAGAAAGAAATGAAAAGAACCGTTCGCATAAAGAATTTTTCCAGGTGAGGGAAGATCTGAGTAATCAGCTCAGTGAACTGGATAAAGAGCATTTTCGACTGGATAATCAAAAAGAACGACTCAGTGACTATCTGGAACGTCAGATCAATTATATGTGGGAAGAATATGAACTGACAGCCAGTGAGGCGGAAAAGTTCCGGGATGAGGAACTGGAGCATTCTCCACAGCTGAAAAAGATGATTGTTCAGTTAAAGAACGAAATCAAATCACTTGGCCCTGTAAATGTAAATGCAATTGAAGAATACAAAGAACTTCATGAGAGACATGAGTTTCTGTCAGCGCAGCATGCAGATCTGGTGAAAGCAGGAGAGGATCTGAAAAAGATCATTACAGAGCTGGATGAAGGGATGCGCCGTCAGTTCAGGGAAAAATTTGCCATTATACAGCAGGAGTTTGAAAAAGCCTTTAAAGAACTGTTTGGCGGTGGAAAGGGAAGTCTGGAGCTTGTAGAAGATGAAGATATTCTGGAAGCAGGTATCCGGATTATTGCTCAGCCGCCGGGTAAAAAGCTGGTGAATATGATGCAGATGTCCGGTGGTGAAAAAGCCTTAACAGCGATTGCCCTGCTGTTTGCCATTCAGAATATGAAACCGTCGCCATTTTGTCTGTTGGACGAGATCGAAGCGGCGCTGGATGAAAACAATGTATCCCGATATGCAAATTATCTTCACAAGTTGACAAAAAACACTCAGTTTATTATTATAACACATAGACGTGGAACAATGGCTGTTGCAGACAGACTGTATGGTATCACCATGCAGGAGAAGGGGGTTTCCACCCAGGTTTCCGTCAATATGGTGGAAGACGAATTAGATCAATAGGGAGGAATCTTTCATGGAAGAGAAAAAGGGCTTTTTTAAACGTCTGGCAGAAGGCCTGACAAAAACGAGAGACAATATTGTGGCCGGAATTGATAACATATTCAGCGGTTTTTCCAGTATTGATGATGACTTTTACGATGAAATCGAAGAGATACTGGTCATGGGAGATCTTGGTATCAATGCGACTACAGCAATTATTGAAAAGTTAAAAGCAGCGGTAAAAGAAAATAATATCAAAGAGCCGGAAGAATGCAAAAGATATCTGATCGAAAGTATCAAAGCACAGATGGATGTGGGAGAAACAGCATATGAATTTGAAAACAGAAAATCTGTGGTACTGGTGATTGGAGTAAATGGTGTAGGTAAGACTACCAGCGTTGGAAAGCTGGCAGGAAAACTGAAAGATCAGGGGAAAAAGGTAATTCTCGCAGCGGCAGATACCTTCCGCGCAGCAGCAGGCGAGCAGCTGACAGAATGGGCCAATAGAGCTGGTGTGGAGATCATCAGTGGACAGGAAGGTTCCGATCCGGCAGCTGTTGTTTATGATGCTGTGGCGGCAGCAAAGGCACGAAATGCCGATGTACTGCTTTGTGATACAGCAGGAAGGCTGCATAACAAAAAGAATCTGATGAACGAGCTGGCCAAGATCAACCGAATTCTGGAAAAAGAATATCCGGAAGCATACCGTGAGACTCTGGTAGTGCTGGATGGCACCACTGGACAAAATGCACTGGTACAGGCAAGAGAGTTTTCAGAGGCAGCCGATATCACCGGTATTATCCTGACTAAGCTGGATGGTACAGCCAAAGGCGGTATCGCCATTGCCATACATTCAGAACTGGGTATTCCTGTAAAATATATTGGGGTAGGAGAAAGCATTGATGATCTGCAGAAGTTTGACGCAGATGAGTTTGTAAACGCATTATTTTTAAATGAAAAGGACGCAGAATAGAAATGGAATTTACAGATTTAACATTAGAAAATTTTGAAGAAGCAGCCGAAGTAGTAAAAAGAGTGACTCAGGAAACAAAACTGGTATACAGTAAGTATTTCAGTGAACAGACCGGAAATAAGGTATACCTGAAACCGGAGAATATGCAGATCACCGGTGCATACAAGATCCGTGGTGCATATTATCGTATTTCAAAGCTTGCCAAAGAAGAACAGGAAAAGGGACTGATCACTGCTTCTGCGGGCAACCATGCACAGGGTGTGGCCTATGCAGCAAAAGAACTGGGTGTAAAGGCGGTTGTTGTTATGCCGACCACGACACCTCTGATGAAGGTAAATCGTACAAAAAGCTATGGAGCAGAGGTTGTACTTCACGGTAATGTGTATGATGAGGCATGTGAACATGCTTATAAACTGGCAGAAGAAAACGGATACACCTTTATTCATCCATTTGATGATCTTGGCGTAGCGACCGGACAGGGAACCATCGCCATGGAAATTGTAAAAGAACTTCCACTGGTAGATTATATTCTTGTTCCGGTAGGCGGAGGCGGACTGGCTACAGGTGTTTCTACCCTTGCTAAAATGCTGAACCCAAATATCAAAGTAATCGGAGTAGAGCCGGCAGGTGCCAACTGTCTTCAGGAATCCTTAAAAGCCGGCGAAGTAACAACTCTGCCATCTATTAACACAATTGCAGATGGTACAGCAGTAAAGACTCCTGGAAGTAAAATATTCCCGTATCTTCAGAAAAATCTGGACGATGTGATTACGGTAACAGACGATGAACTGATTGTGGCATTTCTGGACATGGTAGAAAATCACAAAATGATAGTAGAAAACTCCGGGCTTCTGACTGTTGCAGCTCTGAAACATCTGAATGTACAGAATAAAAAGATCGTTTCGGTGCTCAGTGGTGGAAATATGGATGTGATTACCATGTCCTCCGTGGTACAGTTCGGTCTGATTCAGCGAGACCGTATTTTTACTGTTTCTGTATTATTGCCGGATTCTCCGGGAGAACTGACAAAAGTATCTGCGGTCATTGCAAAGATGCAGGGAAATGTCATTAAGCTGGAACACAATCAGTTTATCAGTACCAATCGTTCCAAAGCAGTGGAGCTGAAGATTACAATGGAGGCATTTGGAACAGAACATAAAAATCAGATTGTGAAAGCTCTGGAAGAAGCTGGATACAAGCCACGCCTGATTCGTGCAAACCCATAAAGATGTTTGTAAATTGTCAAGAAAAAATACTTGACATTCCAGAACAATTGGTTTATGATGTCAAAGGTGATAGAAATGGAACGATTTGTAGAGCAGACATTATTATATGATTTTTATGGTGAGTTGCTGACAGAACATCAGCGTCAGGTATATGAAGATGTGGTATTAAATGATTATTCCTGTACAGAAGTGGCACGGGAGTACGACATCAGCAGACAGGGCGTACATGATTTAATCAAACGCTGCAATAAGATATTAGCTCATTATGAAGAACAGCTGCATCTGGTTGAGAAGTTTCTTTCTATTAAAGAAAAAGTAGCACAGATTCATGAACTGGCAAAAGGTCAGCAGGATATTGAGCAAATATGCAGTGAAATACTGGAGGAATTATAACAATGGCATTTGAAAGCCTTTCCGACAAACTACAAAATGTGTTTAAGAACCTGCGTAGTAAGGGCAAACTGACAGAGAGTGATGTCAAGGCCGCATTAAAAGAAGTCAAGATGGCACTTCTGGAAGCGGATGTCAGTTTTAAAGTAGTAAAGCAGTTTATGAAATCCGTTCAGGAACGTGCCGTTGGTGCAGAAGTTATGAACGGGCTGAATCCGGGACAGATGGTCATCAAGATTGTAAATGAAGAACTGGTGGCCCTTATGGGATCTGAGACAAAGGAGATTACTTTAAAACCCGGAAATGAGATTACTGTCATCATGATGGTTGGCCTTCAGGGTGCAGGTAAGACGACAACGACTGCCAAGCTGGCAGCAAAGCTGAAGTCTAAGGGACGTATGCCGCTGCTTGCGGCCTGTGATGTATATCGTCCGGCAGCGATCCAGCAGTTACAGATCAATGGTGAGAAGGTCGGTGTGGAAGTTTTCTCCATGGGAGATAAACAGAATCCGGTCAATATTGCAAAAGCAGCTGTTGAGCATGCAAAATCCCATAATATGAATGTGGTATTTCTGGATACCGCAGGACGTCTTCATGTAGATGAGGATATGATGAATGAACTGGTAGCCATTAAAGAGGCGGTTCAGGTTGACCAGACACTCCTTGTGGTAGATGCCATGACAGGACAGGATGCAGTAAATGTATCTCAGATGTTTAATGATAAGATTGGCATTGACGGAGTTGTTCTGACGAAGCTGGATGGTGACACCAGAGGCGGTGCGGCACTTTCCATTAAAGCGACCTGTGGCAAACCGATTCTCTATGCCGGAATGGGAGAAAAATTGTCTGATCTGGAGCAGTTTTACCCAGATCGTATGGCATCCCGTATTCTTGGAATGGGTGATGTAATGACCCTGATCGAGAAGGCACAGGCAAATTTGGATGAAAGCAAAGCCAGAGAGATGGAACAGAAGCTGAAAAAAGCCAGCTTCGGTTTTGATGATTATCTGGAAAGCATGAATCAGATGAAAAATATGGGAGGTATCTCCAGTGTCTTGAGTATGATGCCTGGTTTTGGCGGAAATAAGATGAAAGACATTGAGGGAATGATTGATGAATCGGCTCTCGCAAAGACGGAAGCGATTATTCTTTCTATGACTCCAAAGGAACGTTCTAATCCAGATATTCTGAATCCATCCAGAAAGAAGCGTATCGCAGCCGGAGCCGGTGTAGATATCAGCGAAGTAAACCGTCTGGTAAAGCAGTTTGAACAGTCCAGAAAAATGATGAAACAGCTCCCTGGTATGATGGGAGGAAAAATGGGTAAAAGAGGCAAGTTTAAACTTCCCTTTTAACATATAAATAATCCAGATGCTGTATGACAGCTCTGGTCACAATTTCCTGAGAAACAGGTATGAATATTACGGAGGTAAATAAAATGGCAGTAAAAATCAGATTAAGAAGAATGGGACAGAAGAAAGCACCTTTCTACAGAATCGTAGTAGCAGATTCCAGATCCCCTAGAGATGGAAGATGTATCGAAGAAATCGGTACTTACAATCCAAATACTGATCCAAGCGAGTTCCATGTAAATGAAGAACTGGCTAAGAAATGGCTTGCTAATGGCGCTCAGCCTACAGAAGTTGTTGGAAAACTGTTTAAGTTAGCTGGCATCGAAAAATAAGAATTGAGGTGCGGTGATGAAAGAGTTAGTGGAAGTAATTGCCAAGTCTCTTGTGGAGCATCCTGAAGAAGTCGTTGTGACAGAAAAAGAGAGTGGAAAATCCACAATCATTGAGTTGAAAGTTGCTCAATCAGATATGGGCAAAGTGATTGGTAAGCAGGGAAGAATTGCAAAAGCAATTCGTTCCGTAGTAAAAGCTGCTGCATCCAAGAGCGACAAAAAAGTCATTGTAGATATTGTACAATAAATAATGGTAAGCTGTCTCATTATGAGGCGGCTTATTTTTTCGCTTCTTACGATGAAGTAACATTGATTTTGCAGAGGGATGCACAGAAAAACTGTGGAAAAAGTATATGGAACATGCTATGATAATTCCGTATATGGGGCAGGATTGTGGAAGCAGAGAACAATCTGTAAGGCATCTTTTGACCTTAACATCATATATAAGAAAAATAAAAAAGGAAGAACGAATGGAACAGTTTTTACAGGTAGGGGTGATCACTTCTCCTCACGGCGTGAGAGGTGAAGTGAAAGTATTCCCGACAACAGATGATGTATCAAGATTCAAGAAATTAAAAGAAGTAATTCTGGAAGAAAAAAGAGGACAGCGTACACTGGCAGTGGAACAGGTGAAGTTTTTCAAGAATATGGTCATTCTGAAATTAAAAGGCATCGAATTTATGAATGATGCAGAAATGCTGAGAAATGTACCTCTGCTGGTCTCCAGAGAGAATGCGGTAAAATTAAAACCCGGAGAATATTTTATCTGTGATCTGATCGGGCTGCAGGTGTCGCAGGAAGATGGAACATTTCTCGGCACACTGACTGAAGTGATTCAGACAGGAGCGAATGATGTATATGTGGTTAAGATGGAAAATGAAAAAGAAGTCTTGATACCGAACATAAAAGAATGTATTATAAGGATATCATTGGAAGAGAATTCCATGACAGTACACTTACTGGAGGGTCTGATTTGAAGTTTCATGTATTGACGTTATTCCCTGAGATGATTGAACAGGGATTTCATACCAGCATTACTGGAAGAGCAATGGAGAAGGGGCTGCTTTCTCTGCATGCGGTGAATATCAGGGATTATGCCGGAAACAAGCATATGAAGGTGGATGACTATCCCTACGGTGGAGGAGCCGGAATGGTGATGCAGGCAGAACCGGTATATGCAGCGCATCAGGCACTGGAAGAACAGTCGGGACGGAAACTGCGCACCATTTATCTTACTCCGCAGGGACATACCTTTAACCAGAAGATGGCAGAAGAGTTTGCGCGGGAAGAAGAATTGGTGTTTTTGTGCGGACATTATGAAGGCATCGATGAGCGTGTACTGGAGGAAGTAGTGACGGATTATGTATCCATTGGAGATTATGTGCTGACCGGTGGGGAGCTTCCGGCACTTGTGATGATGGATGCCATATCCAGACTGGTTCCGGGAGTGTTAAATAATGATGTATCGGCTGAGACGGAGTCCTTTCAGGATTCTCTTTTGGAATACCCACAGTACAGCCGTCCGGAAGAATGGCGTGGGAAAAAGGTGCCGCCAGTGTTGCTGTCGGGACATCATGCAAATGTGGAAAAATGGCGTCGGGAGCAGTCGATTATCCGAACTGCAAAGTGGCGGCCGGATCTGCTTGAAAAAGCACAGCTCACAAAAAAAGAACAGGAATTTCTGAAAGGAGTAAGGGAAAATGTTTGAAGATTTCAGTAAAAAATTGTCAGTTTTTGGGCAGCAGATGGTGAAGAAGACCGGAGAAGTGGCAGAAATTGCTTCATTAAAGACGAAGACACTGGCAAAGAAGAAAAAGATTCAGGATGAGATGCTTGCCCTTGGAAAAGCTTATTATGAGGCTCACAAAGATGAGATCACAGAATTTGAAGACAAGATTACGGCGATCAATACCATGTATACCGAGCTGGAATGTCTGGAAGAAGAGATGAAGACATTAAAAGAAAAACTGCCGGAAGATACAATCTTTGAGGATGAAGATATTCCGGAGAGTGCATTCGAAGAAGAGAGCACATCGGAAGAAAGTGCAGAAGATGACGTTTCAGAAGAGGTTGCTGAAGAGCAAAATGTCGAAGAAGCAGAATCTGTAAAAGAGGCAGAAGAGACAACAGGGGCTGCAGCAGAGGGAAGCGCTGAGACAGAGGATGCCACAGAAAAAGCGTCAGAAACGACTGCTGAATAATGTATATTGCATGAAATTAAGACACAGCAGGATTTCTTTGTAAATTCAATAAATTTTCCTTGCATTTTCTTTTCTTGCATGATATCATGATATACGTTGTGAGAAAGAGATGGTCCTCTGCTACAGATACGTATTATGAACATCCAAAAATATAAGGAGGAACAACAAATGCAGGAAATTATTAAAAATATTGAAGCTGCTCAGTTAAGAGAAGACGTACCTCAGTTCAATGTAGGTGACACAGTAAGAGTTTACGGAAAAATCAAAGAAGGAAATCGTGAACGTGTACAGGTTTTTGAAGGAACTGTTCTTAAGAAACAGGGTGGAAGCACTCGTGCTACATTTACTGTAAGAAAGAGCTCCAACGGAATCGGTGTGGAAAAGACATGGCCATTACACTCTCCAAACGTTGAAAGAGTAGAAGTAATCAGAAGAGGTAAAGTAAGACGTGCGAAACTGAATTACTTAAGAGGACGTAGCGGAAAGAGCGCAAAGGTAAAAGAACTTGTAAAATAAGAATTGTAAAAGGGCTGTCTTCGGACAGCTTTTTTGCATCCCGAAAGCAGGAGCGTGTTAATGAGAAGAGAAAAGCGTGCCACAAGAAAAAGACAAAAAGAAAAGAAATCAATTCTGGAGCAGGTGAAGGGGATGCTGCTCTGGATATTTGAGATAGCGGTGGTGGTTCTGATAGCGTTTGTCCTGGTTTTGTTTTTCGGACAAATGCGGACCAATACAGGCCAGTCTATGGAGGTGACTCTTTCAGATGGAGATCACGTACTGATTGATACTTTTTCCTATCGTATTGGTACACCGGCCAGAAATGATATTGTTGCGTTTAAGCCAAACGGAAGTCATACTTCCCACACATATATCAAAAGAGTGATCGGACTTCCTGGAGAAACCATCCAGATCAAAGATGGAATGATCTATATCAATGGAAAGGTATATCTGGAAAAGACGGATTATCCGGTTATTACCAACCCGGGACTGGCAGCGGAAGAAATTACCCTTGGTGTGACAGAATACTTTGTTCTGGGCGATAACAGAAATAACAGCGAGGACAGCCGATATGCTGATATCGGACTGGTGGATGCAGATTATATCGAGGGGCGTGTGTGGCTGCGCATTTTTCCGACAGACAGCTTTGGATTAATCAAATAGGGGGAAATATATGAATTATCAGTGGTATCCTGGTCATATGACAAAAGCGAGACGTATGATGCAGGAAGATATAAAACTTATTGATCTTGTGATTGAACTGGTGGATGCCCGTGTACCATTATCCAGCCGAAATCCGGATATTGATGAACTTGGAAAAAATAAATCCAGACTGATCCTGCTTAACAAGGCAGATCTGGCAGATAAAGCGGCCAATAAAAAATGGACCGGATTTTTTCAAGAAAAGGGATATTATGTACAGGAAGTAGATTCCAGAAGCGGAGCAGGTATGAAGGCAATTTCAGCTATTATTCAGGAAGCCTGCAGCGAGAAAATTGAAAGAGACCGTAAACGCGGTATCAAAAACCGGCCGGTTCGTGCAATGGTAGTAGGTATTCCGAATGTTGGAAAGTCTACATTTATCAATACCTATGCAGGAAAGGCATGTGCCAAAACAGGAAATAAACCTGGTGTTACCAAGGGAAAACAGTGGATTCGTCTGAATAAAAATGTAGAACTGCTGGATACACCGGGGATTCTTTGGCCAAAATTCGAAGATCAGGCAGTTGGTCTGAGACTGGCCATGATTGGCTCTATCAATGACGAAATTCTTAATATTGATGAACTGGCACTGGAACTGATTCAGTATTTGCGTGCTTCCTATCCGGGTACACTGGAAAAACGTTATCAGTGTGAAGAAACGCAGGAAAAGGAAGCACTTCAGATTCTGGGCGAGGTGGCGAAAGTGCGTGGATGCCTTTTAAAAGGCGGCGAACTGGATTATGGGAAAGCATCCAGACTACTGATGGATGATTTCCGAAGCGGAAAACTGGGTAGAATTACGCTGGAAATGCCAGAGGAGGCATAAGATGGGGAAGTCAATTTCTGAGATAAAAAAAGAACTGGAGCAGGTGCCGCTGGAAGAGCTTTCTGCCTGCATGGCTCAATTTGAAAGTGATGAGCGAAAAGGAGTGAAAACGCTTCTGGCTTCCTGTCAGAAAAAGCTGGATCGAGAAATAGCGGAACAGCTGCGTCTGGATACCATGTTGGAGTTTGAGAGAGCCAACAGCTCCTACTGCCATATTTGCGGCATAGATGAGGCAGGAAGAGGACCGCTGGCAGGTCCTGTTGTGGCAGGTGCTGTTATTTTACCCAAAGATTGCAAAATCCGTTATCTGAATGATTCTAAGAAACTGTCTGCCTCCAGAAGAGAAGAGCTTTTTGATGAGATCAGGGAAAAAGCGGTGGCTTCGGCGGTAGGCATCGTTTCTCCGGCCCGGATTGATGAGATTAATATTTTGCAGGCAACGTACGAAGCAATGCGCCAGGCAATCAGCAAGCTGACGACCAGCCCGGATCTGCTTCTTAACGATGCGGTAACTATTCCACAGGTAGAGGTTCCACAGATTCCGATTATCAAAGGTGATGCCAGGAGTATGTCTATAGCGGCAGCCAGTATTCTTGCAAAGGTCACCAGGGACAGGCTGATGGTGGAATATGATAAGATTATGCCGGAATATGGTTTCGCAGGACATAAAGGATATGGCTCGGCAGCACATATAGAGGTTTTAAAGAAGCTTGGTCCGTCACCGATTCACAGAAAGACTTTTATCGGACATTTTGTAGAAGTGTAGTGTTACTGTATTTAGAACCATTGATTCGGAAAGGACGAATTTGAATCGAAGAAAAACAGGACAAGAGTACGAAAATGTGGCAGCAGAATATCTGAGAGCTCAAAACTATCAGATTCTGGAGAAAAATTACAGGATCCGTTCCGGAGAGATTGATCTGATCGCCAGGGACGGTGCATATCTGGTATTTGTCGAAGTAAAATATCGAAAGAATGCGTCATCAGGTGATCCACTGGAAGCAGTAGACCTCAGAAAACAGAAAAAGATCATTCAGGTGGCCAGATATTATCTGTATGAGAAGCGATACATAGATATTCCCTGCCGTTTTGATGTAATAGGAATCTGTGGCGACAGTATTTGTCACATTAAAAATGCATTTTATACATGAAAGAATTTTTCAGAACAGCATCATGGCTGACAGGAGAAAATCATGGAATATATTCAGGATCGAAATCACAGAATCAGAATAAAAAGAGCTGGAAATGCTCCGGTTCTTCGTATTCATCAGAAAAAAGACATCTGCTGGCTTACCTGGCCGCAGTTTGATGAGCAGGAACAGTTTCTGCACGGCTTTTCTACCCGCCTCGGTGGAGTGAGTAAAGAGCATTTGTACAGTATGAATCTCAGCTTTAGCCGGGGAGATGAAGAGGGAAATGTCAGGGAAAACTTTTGCCGGATCGCATCAGCCATTGGATTTGAACCGGAACAGATGGTATTTACGCACCAGACACATACTATCAATATTCGAAAGGTCACCAGAGAGGATTGCGGGAAGGGGTATTCCAGAGAACGGGACTATCAGGACATTGACGGACTGATTACCAATGAGCCAGGTGTGGTGCTGACTACGTTTTATGCGGACTGTGTGCCCATTTTTTTAATAGATCCGGTGAAAAAGGCAATTGGTTTGTCTCATTCCGGTTGGAGAGGCACAGTAGGCAAAATCAGTCAGCAGACAATCCGCAGAATGCAAGAGGAGTATGGAAGCTGTCCTGAGAATTTGCTGGCTGCTATAGGACCGTCTATCTGTCAGGCATGTTATGAAGTCAGCCAGGATGTGGCGGAGCGTTTTCAGGAAAGCTTTTCAGAGAAATACTGGCCGGAATTGTTTTATGAGAAACCAGATGGAAAATATCAGCTGAATTTGTGGCGTGCAAATGAAATTCTTCTGCAGGAATCAGGCATTCCAATGGAACAGATTTCGGTAACAGATCTCTGTACCTGCTGTAATCCGGAGTTTTTATATTCCCACAGGGCTTCTTGCGGACAGCGCGGAAACCTGGCGGCGTTTTTAATGATACGATCGTAAGCTTCGGTAGGACATACGGACTGTTGCTCGTTGCTCGCGTAAATTATAAAAAAGACTGACTCGTTTGAGCCAGTCTTTTGTTGCGCTGTGCAGTTTTACATACCTTTATTTTTGAATTTTTTTCAGCAGCTTCTGAATTTTTCTGGTTGGACTGATGATCGGTTCGAGGGAAATATCGTGATTCAGACTGTCCATGATACTTGCCGTAAACTTCGTCATATCAGCTTCTACATAATATGGCTTTGTAAGAAGCTCAGGAGCACGATAATTCAGGTTGGTAGTAATTACTTTGTAAATATATTCTTTTTCATAGAATTCGTCAAATTTTTCAAATCCGTCAGTGAACAGACCAAATGTGGTGCAGACAAATACACGTCTTGCCTTGCGGTCCTTCAGCTGTTTGGCAACATCCAGCATACTCTCACCGGAAGAGATCATGTCATCGACAATGACAACGTCTTTTCCTTCTACGGAAGAACCAAGGAATTCATGGGCTACGATCGGATTCTTTCCATTCACAATGACAGAATAGTCACGACGTTTGTAGAACATACCCATATCTACGCCAAGGATGGTAGAAAAATACACTGCACGTCCCATAGCACCCTCATCAGGGCTGATGATCATCAGATGATCGCTGTCAATGCAAAAATCCGGGGTAGTATCTATAATGGCTTTCAAGAACTGATAAGTCGGCATAAATGTATCAAAGCCAATCAGAGGTATTGCATTTTGTACACGCGGGTCGTGTGCATCAAATGTAATGATATTGCTGACACCTAAATCTACCAGTTCCTGAAGTGCCAGTGCACAGTCCAGAGATTCACGTCCGGAACGCTTATGCTGACGACCTTCATAGAGGAATGGCATAATAACATTCAGTCTTTTGGCTTTTCCGTTTGTTGCAGAAATAATACGTTTCAGATCCTGGAAATGATTATCCGGTGACATATGATTTTCCTGTCCGAATAATTTATAAGTCAGACTGTAATTTGTCACATCTGCAAAAATATATAAATCACTTCCGCGGACGGAGGAATTGATCATGCCCTTTCCCTCACCGGTACCAAATCTTGGGCAGACACAATCCAGCATATAGGTATCTTCAGAATAGCCTCTGTAATGTATGTTCTGGATATCCTGAGTCGGGTTGGTGTGACGATATTCCACCAGATGTTCATTTACCTTTGTGGCAAAATCTTTACATCCTTCCAAAGTTGCAATTTTAATTGGCGCAATCGGTAATGCGTTTCGTAATGTATCAAACTGATCAGTCATACATGCCTCCACAATTTTATTAATAGTAATATCAGCAGACAGTTTTTGTCTTGCTGAGGGATGAATTCACTTGACAGTATAGTGGCTCTTTAGAGTTCCGTCAAGAAAATTGTCGCATTTTGCTTTAAAAAAATATAAGATTGCAATTTAGAGACAATTTTAGTATGATATGAATGGATATTTATGATCAGCAATAAAAATAACAGGAGCAGTTTCCATATGAAAAAACATATTATCAGTCGTATTATAAATGGAAGCATTGCAGAAGAGATGGAAATTGAGCCAGGCGATGAGCTGGTATCGATTAATGACCAGCCGGTAGGAGACATTCTGGATTATCGGTATCTCTGTAATGAAGAATATCTGACCGTGGTCATCCGCAAGCCGGATGGTGAGGAGTGGGAGCTGGAGATTGAAAAGGAATTTGAAGAAGATCTGGGAATGGAATTTGAGAATGGCATGATGGATGAGTATCATTCCTGTCATAACAAATGTATTTTCTGTTTTATTGATCAGATGCCTCCGGGAATGCGTGATACGTTGTATTTTAAAGATGATGATTCCCGGCTTTCTTTCTTACAGGGTAATTATATTACTCTGACTAATTTAAAAGAAGAAGATATTCAGCAGATCATCCGCTATCATCTCTCTCCGATTAATATCTCATTTCAGACTATGAATCCAAAGCTTCGATGCCAGATGCTTCATAATCGTTTTGCGGGAGAAGCGCTGAAAAAGGTGGATCGTTTCATAGAAGCTGGAATAGAACTGAACGGGCAGATTGTTTTATGCAAAGGTGTCAATGACGGTGCAGAGCTGGAATACACGATAGAACAGCTGACACAGTATCTGCCGAATCTTGTCAGTGTGTCAGTGGTGCCGGTAGGATTGACAAAGTTCCGTGAGGGATTATATCCACTGGAGCCATTTCATAAGGAAGACGCTATCAAGGTGCTGGATACCATCCACAAATGGCAGGACAGAATCATGAAAGAACATCATACTCACATGATTCATGCGTCCGATGAGTGGTATCTCCTGGCAGAGAGAGCACTTCCGGAAGAGGATAATTATGACGGTTATCCGCAGCTGGAAAATGGCGTAGGTATGATTCGTCTTTTTATGAATGAGGTACAGGAAGAACTGGAGAAGCGAACCGGTGATGACAGATGCCATACCGTATCGGTAGCGACCGGACTTCTGGCGGCGGATTGTATTCGCCTGGCAGCAGAGAAGATCACAGCAATGTATCCTAATGTCACAGTGCAGGTATATCCGATTCAAAATCGCTTTTTTGGCGAAATGATTACCGTAGCAGGTCTTCTCACCGGACAGGACCTGGAAGCTCAGTTAAAGGGAAAAGATCTGGGAGAACGATTGTTTTTGAGTTGTAATGTGCTCAGGGACGGGGAAGATGTTTTTCTGGACGACATGACAGTAGACGAACTGGAACAGGCTCTTTGTGTGAAAACAGGAATAGTAAATTCAGATGGAAAGGATTTTGTGCATGCAATTCTTCTGGAAGAGACATCTTCCGGACGGGAAAAGCAGCCATATGAGGTGAAATAATATGAGTAAACCGATTGTAGCGATTGTTGGACGGCCAAATGTAGGAAAATCAACTCTTTTTAATGCACTGGCCGGAGAAAATATTTCGATTGTAAAGGATACACCGGGTGTGACCAGAGACCGTATCTATGCAGATGTGGAATGGCTGAATCACACGTTTACATTGATTGATACCGGTGGTATTGAACCGGACAGCAGAGACATCATTCTGTCACAGATGCGGGAACAGGCACAGATTGCCATCGATACCGCAGATGTAATTCTGTTTATGGTAGATGTTAAGCAGGGACTGGTGGATTCTGATTCCAAAGTGGCGGATATGCTTCGCCGTTCTCATAAGCCAGTGGTGCTGACGGTTAATAAAGTAGACCATCATGAGAAGTTTATGGCAGATGTATATGAATTTTATAATCTTGGTATCGGTGATCCATTCCCGATTTCTTCTGTCAACAAGCAGGGACTTGGAGATCTTCTGGATCAGGTTATTGCGCAGTTCCCGGAATCTGAGATGCAGGAAGAAGAGGATGACCGCCCGAAGATTGCTGTTGTTGGAAAGCCAAATGTAGGAAAATCTTCGATTATTAACAAGCTGCTGGGCGAGAATCGAGTGATCGTATCTAATATTGCAGGCACAACCAGAGATGCCATTGATACAGAAGTAACGTGGGAAGGCAGAGAATATGTCTTTATTGATACAGCAGGGCTCAGAAGAAAAAATAAGATCAAAGAAGAACTGGAGCGTTACAGTATTATCCGTACAGTGACAGCTGTAGAACGAGCCGATGTGGTGGTAGTAGTGATTGATGCCACAGAAGGCGTAACAGAGCAGGATGCGAAGATTGCAGGAATTGCCCATGACAGAGGAAAAGGAATTCTGGTGGTGGTAAACAAGTGGGATGCCATTGAAAAGGATGACAAGACTATTTATAAATATACAAACAAAGTAAAAGAAGTGTTATCCTTCATGCCATATGCAGAAATTATGTTCGTATCGGCTCAGACCGGACAGCGACTGCCAAAGCTGTTTGAAAAAATTGATATGATTATTGAAAACCAGACTATGCGTATTGCAACAGGTGTGCTGAATGAGATTATGTCTGAGGCAATTGCTCTGCAGCAGCCGCCTTCTGATAAGGGAAAGAGACTGAAGCTGTATTATATCACTCAGGTTGCAGTAAAACCGCCTACATTTGTGATATTTGTAAATGACAAGAAGCTGATGCATTTCTCATATACCAGATATCTGGAAAACAAGATCCGTGATACCTTTGGCTTTAAGGGAACATCATTAAAGTTTATTATTCGCGAAAGAAAGGATAGTGAATAAGATGAGTATTCGGATAATCTGTCTGGCGATCGGTTATGTATTTGGCCTTTTCCAGACAAGCTATATTTTAGGAAAACGTAAAGGTATTGATATCCGGAATTACGGAAGTGGAAATGCCGGAACCACCAACATGTTGCGTACAATGGGGACAAAAGCCGGCCTTATCACATTTGCCGGTGACTGTCTGAAGTGCATTTTGGCAGTCAGTCTGGTAAGAGTCGTGTTTCATGCCCAGTATGCATCCATGATGCCGCTTCTGGTTCTTTATACGGCTGCCGGTGTGATTCTGGGGCATAATTTCCCGTTCTATCTTCAGTTCCGTGGAGGAAAGGGGATCGCAGCAACGGCAGGACTGGTGCTGTCTTTTCATCCGGTTATGGCGGTATTGGGAATCATTACCTTTTTTGGTATCTTTTTAACAACTCATTACGTATCGCTGGGATCTCTGGTTGTATATGCAGCTCTGATGATTGAAATGATACTGTTTGGTCAGATGGGATGGTTTCATATGTCTCAGAACCATCTGACAGAAATGTATATCCTGATGGCACTGCTTACTGCACTGGCCTACGGGAAACACTGCGGAAACATCAGGCGTCTCTTAAAAGGAACAGAACGAAAAACATATTTGAGAAAAAAAGACCAGCAATAGACGCTGACAGGAGGTGCGACAATGGCAAGAATAGGTATCTTAGGTGCAGGAAGCTGGGGTACAGCCCTTGCAATTTTACTGCATGATAATGGACATGATGTGACAGTATGGTCCATCCATGAAAAGGAAGTGGAAACGATCAGCCAGACAAGACGTCATGAAAGTAAGCTGCCTGGTGTAGAGATTCCGGAAGGTATTTCATTTACCACAGATATGAAAGAAACCATGTCAGACAAAGATGTCTGTGTACTGGCAGTTCCTTCTCCGTTTATCCGGAGCACCTGTCAGAAAATGAAGCAGTATGTCCGAGCCGGACAAATCATTGTAAATGTGGCAAAAGGAATTGAAGAAAATACACTTTATACTCTGACAGATATCATTGAAGAAGAGATGCCTTATGCAGATGCTTGTGTTTTATCTGGCCCAAGCCATGCAGAAGAGGTCAGCCGGAGGCTTCCGACTACCTGTGTAGTCAGTGCGAGATCCAGAAAAACAGCAGAGTATTTACGCAGTGTATTTATCAGTCCGGTATTTCGTGTGTATATCAGCCCTGATATGCTGGGAATTGAACTGGGCGGTGCGCTGAAAAATGTCATTGCCCTGGCTGCAGGAACAGCCGATGGGCTGGGATACGGTGACAATACGAAAGCAGCATTGATTACCCGCGGTATTGCTGAGATTACCAGACTCGGTGTCAGGATGGGCGGTAAGCCAGAGACATTTTATGGTCTGACCGGTATCGGAGATCTGATTGTGACCTGTGCCAGTGTACACAGCCGCAACCGTAAAGCCGGCTATCTTATCGGAAAAGGCTACACAATGGATGAAGCCATGAAAGAAGTGCAGATGGTGGTAGAAGGTGTCTATTCAGCCAGAGCAGCTCTTGCCCTTGCTTCAAAATATCAGGTAGAAATGCCGATTGTAGAACAGGTCAATAAAGTTCTGTTTGAAAATAAAAATGCAGAAGAAGCGGTAAAAGAACTGATGCTCAGGGACAAGAAGATTGAATCCGACGATACGCAGTGGTAAAAGAAAATGCGTTTAGCTCTTGACGATTTTTCAGAATAGGTGTATATTCTTACTAACACGCATTAATCCGTTAAAGTGGAAAAGAAAAATTCGAAAAAGAGAGGAATGCAAAAATGAAAAAATTAACAAAAAAAGTAATCACTGCCGGTGTGGCAGCAACGATGGCAGCTTCCCTTGGTATTGCAGCAAATGCAGAAGAAGCAACCTATAAAATTGGTGTATGCCAGCTGATTCAGCACGAAGCTCTGGATGCAGCTACTCAGGGATTTCAGGATGCCCTGACAGAAAAACTGGGAGACCGTGTTTCATTTGATGTACAGAACGCTTCCGGAGAATCTGTAAACTGTTCCACGATTATTAATGGTTTCGTTTCTGATCAGGTAGATTTGATTCTTGCCAATGCTACCGGAGCACTTCAGGCAGCAGTAGCTGGTACATCAGATATTCCGATTCTGGGAACAGCAGTAACAGATTATGCGACAGCACTGGATCTTGACGACTGGACAGGTACTGTAGGTGGAAATGTTAGCGGTACTTCAGACTGTGCACCACTGGAAGATCAGGCGGCTATGATTCTGGAACTTGTTCCGAATGCAAAGACAGTAGGTATGCTGTATTGTTCCGCAGAGCCGAACTCTGAATATCAGGTGAATGCTGTGGCAGAAGCACTGAAAAAACTGAATCCGGATCTGGAGATCACAAATTACACATTCGCAGATTCCAATGATATTTCATCTGTGGCAACATCAGCATCCGAAAGTGATGTGATCTATATTCCTACAGATAATACGGCGGCAAATAATACAGAGGCTATCAATAACGTGCTGGAACCAGCCGGAGTACCGGTTATTGCAGGTGAGGTTGGTATCTGTGAGGGATGTGGTATTGCTACCTTATCCATCAGCTATTATGATCTTGGTTACACAACCGGTGAAATGGCATATGAGATTCTGGAAGAAGGCGCAGATATTTCTACAATGGCAGTACAGTATGCACCGAATGTGACAAAACAGTATATGGCTGACAGATGTGAAAAGCTTGGAATTACTGTACCTGATGATTATGAAGCAATTGAAGCAGAATAAGGTTTTGTAAATTTCTGAATCCGACAATGGATATAGAATAAATTTAAAATAATAAGAGGATGAACTGTCACGGATGGGTCAATGATTATCTGTGACAGTTTCCTTTGTATATGAGGAGGGTAAGAAAGTGAACATTTCTTCACTTATAAATTCACTGCCAGGAGCCTGCGCACAGGGTTTGATCTGGGGCATTATGGCGATTGGTGTTTATATTACATATAAGATATTGGATCTTGCGGATCTGACTGTCGATGGAACCATGTGTACAGGCGGAGCAGTCTGTGTCATGATGATTATGGCAGGATTTCCTGTTCCGGTGGCTCTGGCAGGTGCATTTGGTGCCGGAATGCTGGCAGGACTTGCAACTGGTATTTTCCACACAGTAATGGGTATTCCGGCAATTCTGGCCGGAATTCTGAGTCAGCTGGGACTGTATTCGATAAATCTTCGTATTATGGGCAGCAAGGCGAATCAGGCAGTCAGTGTAGATAAATATGATCTTCTGGTTTCGCTTCGTTATATTAAGAATGTTGCTTTTTATAAAAATACCATTTTTGTGGCAGCAATCTTTATTGTGGTAATTATCGCATTGTTATACTGGTTCTTTGGAACTGAGCTGGGATGTTCCATCCGTGCAACCGGATCGAATCCGAATATGTCCAGAGCCCAGGGAATTAATACGAATGTAAGTAAGATCATCGGCCTGATGCTTTCTAACGGAATTGTGGCTCTGTCCAGTGGTATGTATGCCCAGTATCAGGGATTTGCAGATGTAAATATGGGGCGAGGAGCGATCGTAATCGGTCTTGCAGCCGTTATTATCGGAGACGTTTTGTTTGGAAAATTTGCCAGAAATTTTGCTGCAAAGCTTCTGGCTGTAGCTGTCGGAGCAATTGTGTATTATCTGGTACTTCAGATAGTACTCTGGCTGGGGCTGAATACCAATGATCTGAAGCTGTTATCAGCACTTGTGGTTGCAGTATTTCTTGCATTGCCAACGATGAAGAAACAGTATTTCCAGAAAAAAACATCAAAAGGAGGTGCCGGCCGTGCTTAAACTGGTAGATATCAGAAAAACATTTAATCCAGGTACCGTAAACGAAAAAAAAGCGTTAAACGGATTGAACCTTGATCTGAAAGAAGGCGATTTTGTAACAGTCATCGGCGGAAACGGAGCCGGAAAATCTACGATGTTAAATGCCATTGCTGGTGTATGGCCTGTTGATGAAGGCGAAATTCTGATCGATGGTGTAAATGTAACAAAGCTTTCTGAGCATAAGCGAGCCAAATATCTTGGACGTGTTTTCCAGGATCCGATGACCGGTACTGCTGCGACAATGGAGATTGAAGAAAATATGGCACTGGCAGCAAGACGGGGGCTTCGTCGCACCTTAAAAAGTGGAATCAATGAAGCGGAGCGTGAGCGCTATAAAGAAAAACTGAAGATTCTGGATCTGGGACTGGAAGATCGACTGACTGCAAAGGTGGGACTTCTTTCGGGAGGACAGCGTCAGGCACTGACCCTTCTGATGGCGACTCTGACAAAGCCGAAAGTGCTTCTTCTGGATGAACACACGGCAGCTCTTGATCCGAAGACAGCGGCAAAGGTTCTGACAGCAACAGATAAGATTATTGAAAGAGATCATCTGACAGCGATTATGATCACGCATAACATGAAGGATGCGATTGCACATGGTAATCGTCTGATTATGATGCACGAGGGAAGAATTATTTATGACGTACAGGGTGAAGAAAAGAAAAATCTTCATGTTTCAGATCTTCTGAATAAGTTCGAACAAGTCAGTGGAGGCGAATTTGCCAATGACAGAATGATGCTTACCTGATTTGACGGTGGGAAATTCCATAATAAAAGACAGTATTGGAAAGATAAAACAGAATTCCATACTGTCTTTTTTATATTGTTAAAAATTTGTTTATTGTGGATTATACAGGTATTAAGTGCTATACTGTAAACGTATCAATTGTGGACAAAAAATATATGTTTTTTTATTTTTTCGTCATGTGCAGAGGACAGAAAAATAAAAAACAAATATAGATGTATCTGCAAATCAAACGATAAGGAAGGTGAGCAATTGGAAAACTATACTAAGTATAAGTTAAAGAGTGCGGACGAACTGGCTTCCCTGCTGGCTGATAAGGATAACCTGTTTGTCATTGCCTGTAACAAGTGCTTCAAGGAATTTGAGACCGTTGACGAACCGGATTGCGATGAATTTATCAAGTTCGCAGAAGAACAGGGTAAACACATTACCGGCAGTAAAAAGGTCGATTTTTTATGTAACAAAACCCACACAGAAAAAGATTTACCAGATATGATTCCGGAAGGAACGGAAAATATCGTGGTGATTTCCTGTGGTCTGGGTATTCAGACAGTTGCCGATCTGGCAGGCAGACCTGTCATTGCAGCCAGCAATTCATTAAATTACACCGGATACCATGGCATGGCTCTTACAAAGAAAGCCTGCGATGCATGTGCTCAGTGTTATCTGAACATCACAGGTGGTGTCTGTCCGATCGTTGACTGTTCCAAGAGTCTTGTAAACGGACAGTGCGGTGGCGCCAAGAACGGAAAATGTGAAGTAGATCCGAACAAAGACTGTGCATGGGAGAAGATTTACCGGAGACTGGAAAAACAGGGTCGTCTGGAAGAATTTTTACATCAGCCGGTACAGCTTCGTGATTACTCTAAGGTAAACTTTAAATTTGTAAATGATTATGTGAAATCGATCCGTGAGAACCGCCTGGAAGGATACTATGGTGGTGTTCATCCATGCGAGCGCAAGGAATTCACAGAGCATCTACCTCTTGTGAAGTTTCCGGATCCGGATACGGTAGTGATCCCGTTGTCCATGCATGCGGGTGCTCCTGCTAATCCGACTGTACAAGTTGGTGATTATGTGAAAGTCGGACAGGTAATTGGTGAAGCAGCAGGCTTTATCAGTGCACCGGTTCATTCCAGCGTCAGCGGTACCGTGACAGCTATTGAAAATCACGGACATGCGACCAGGGGAGAATGCTTATCTGTAGTCATTCAATCTGATGGAAAAAATACTCTGCACGAATCTGTAAAACCGAATAAAGATCTTGACAGTCTGACTCCGGACGAGATCGTGGAAATTGTAAAGAATGCCGGTATCGTAGGTATGGGTGGAGCGGGATTCCCGACTTCTGTAAAGCTGAAACCGCCTAAGCCGATTGATACGATTCTGCTTAATGGATGCGAATGCGAGCCTTTGCTGACTGCAGATCACAGAGTGCTTCTGGAGTATGCAGATGATGTTATTTTCGGTCTGAAGGCTATGATCAAAACTGTGAATGCAGAAAAAGGTCTGATCGTTATCGAAGATAACAAACCGGATGCGATTGAGCTGATGCAGTCTAAGGTGGCAGATATTGAAAATATTGATGTGGTAGTGGCTAAAACAAAATATCCTCAGGGCGCTGAGAAGATGCTGATTAAACGTGTCTTAAAGAGACAGGTTCCAAGTGGCGGACTTCCGGCAGATGTGGGATGCGTAGTTGGAAATATCAGCACGACAAAGGCTATTTCTGATGCAATTCAGAAAGGTATGCCATTAATCGAACGTGTCGTTACGGTGACCGGTGAAAAGCTGAAAAACCCAGGTAATTATATTGTGAAGATTGGTACGAATACCAAAGATCTGATCGACTACTGCGGTGGAGTAACAGATGAAGATGTGATGTTTAAAGCAGGTGGCCCAATGATGGGATTTGTCCTTTCAGATACGAATGTACCAATTATGAAGGGATCAAATGGCATTATTGCTATTGAACCGGATCAGACAGAAGAAGTGTCCTGTATTAAATGTGGACGTTGTGTGGATGTCTGCCCAATGGAACTTTCTCCTCTGTATTTTGCAAAATATGCAGATGAAGAGAACTGGCAGGGTATGAAAGATATGCATGTTATGGACTGCGTAGAATGTCGGTGCTGTGAATATATCTGTTCCTCCAAGATTCCGATTGTATCTAAGATCAAAGCCGGTAAAGCGGTAGTAAGGGGGATGAAGTAAGATGTTAATTACCCAGTTAAAATCAAAAGAAACGATCGCATCTCTGACAGAAGGAAAGAAAGTATTCATAATCAACTGCCATGGATGTAAGGAAGTGCATTTTCCTGAAAAAGAAGCAGCAGAAGTTCAGAAAGAACTGTCTGATGCAGGAAATGTAACAGGTATCATGACGACAGATTATATCTGTAATCCGGAAAACATGAAACTGCGTCTGGAGAAACATATGGATGAAATCAAAGCAGCAGATGTAGTGCTGGTATGTTCCTGCGGTATCGGAGTACAGACTGTTTCAGAATATCTGGATGGAAAAACAGTCTATGCCGGATGCGACACCTGCGCACTTCCGGGATTTCAGGGTGTGACACCTCTGGAATATGACTGCAAGCAGTGTGGAGAATGTTATCTGAATCTGACTGGTGGAATTTGCCCGATTACTGCCTGCTCCAAGAGCCTGGTGAACGGACAGTGCGGCGGATCCAAGAACGGCAAGTGCGAAGTAGACAGCAATATGGAGTGTGGATGGGAGCGCATCTACAGACGTCTGGCACAGATCGGCCGTCTGGACGTGTTGAAATGTCCGGTACAGGTTCGCAATTATGCAACCGATGATGAAGTATCAAAATAGGGTTAACCTAAATTTATAAATGATTGGAGCAATGTAAAATGAAAATTACTGAGTTATTTAAACAAGGTGAATTTGTAGTATCCGCAGAAGTAGGACCGCCAAAAGGAATTCACATTGAAGGTTTACTGGAAGAAGCAAAAACATATTTAAGTGGTATTACAGCTGTCAATGTAACAGATAACCAGTCTTCTGTTATGCGTCTGGGTTCTCTTGCGACTTGCAAGGCTTTAAAAGATGAAGGCCTGACACCTATTTTCCAGCTGACATGCCGTGACAGAAACCGTATTGCTCTGCAGTCTGATCTTTTGAGCGCAGCAATGTTGGGAATCGATAATATTCTGTGTCTGACCGGTGACCATACCAAAATGGGTGACCATCCGCAGGCAAAACCTGTGTTTGACCTGGATTCCGTTTCTCTGCTTCATACTGTAAAACAGTTGGAATCAGGAGTGGATCTTGGCGGAAATGAACTGGTAGGAGAACCGCCTAAGTTTGCAAAAGGTGCTGTTGTATCACCATGCAGTGACTCTGTAGATGCACAGCTTGCAAAGATGGAACGCAAGGTTATGGCAGGTGCTGATTATTTCCAGACACAGGCTGTTTATGAACCGGAAAAATTCATCAAATTTATGGAAAAGGCAAGTCAGTTCGGAAAGCCGGTACAGCTTGGTATCGTTATTCCTAAATCTGCAGGTATGGCAAAATTCATGAATAAGAACGTAGCTGGTATTCATGTTCCGGACGAAATGATCGAAGAACTTGCCAGAGATAAAGAAAAGACCAAAGCAGGTATTACAGGTGTCGAGATCGCTGCACGTATTATTAAAGAGTGTAAACCATATTGCCAGGGTGTACATATTATGGCACTTGGATGGGAATCGAAAGTACCAGATCTGTTAAAACTGGCAGAAATTTAGAAATCTGAATTCGAAAAAAATGCAAAAGGACAGTGTCGTTTTTGAAGGCGTTGTCCTTTTGTGATTTTTTTCTAAAAAAAAGGAAGAAGCATACGAATTAATTGTAGTAAAAATAAAATGTTTTTCATTCAAAGTGTCGAAACACAATTTTGTTCTTAAAAAAATACAATCGAAAAACCTTTAATTTTGGCACTTTCACAAAAAATAAAGTATTTCATTTATTGAGATTTATTTAACAGTGTGATATACTACGAACAGGATAGGTGCTTAGATATATGCCTGTCGATTTCTTAACAATACAGAAGGGAGGCGTAACATCCTTGCATATCGTAAAAGATGAAAATGGAAATATCTGTGGTCATGCACATGATCATGAGCATATGCATACACATACTTATGAGCACAGTCATGTACACAGCCATGAGCACGGACACGAAGACGATCATCATCACGATCATACGCAGACAGAAGGGCATACTCACTGTCATGGAAATGAAGAACATTGTCATGGAAGTGAAGGCCATTGCCACGACGGCGAAGGTCACTGTCATGGAAATGAAGGTCATTGCCACAGCCATGAGAGTCAGACAGCTCCTGCTAATCAGAATGAAGCACTTCTGCAGTACATGCTGGATCATAATACCCATCATGCAGCAGAACTGGATCAGATGGCACAGAAGCTTGCAGCTGACGGTCATGCTAATGCAGCTGAACAGATCCGCAAAGCAGTGGACGAGTTTCAGAAGGGCAATCTTTACCTGAGCCTTGCGTTATCACTGGTGAAAGAATAAAAAGCAGGAGGCGATGATATGTGTCTGGCAACAGTAGTAAATATCAATCAGCCTGACAGCATAGTTTTACAGTATGTCAGCAAAATTGAGGTAAACGGCAACCAGATCACACTGACAGATGTCATGGGTGAACAGAAAGTGGTAGAAGGAACCATTTCTATGGCAGATCTGACAGGTGGACGGGTAGAGATCAGATGTAATTAACAGAAGATCCAGCCAGAAAGAATGAAAGTATCTGCGGATCTACTGAAGCAGATACGAAATACAGAACATCTAAGGAGATACGAATATGTCAGTAACAATAGCAGTTGCAGGAAAAGGCGGGGTCGGTAAGACTACATTATGTGGTTTGCTGATTCAGTATTTATGTGAAACAGGAAAACGTCCTGTATTAGCAGTGGATGCCGATGCAAATTCCAATTTGAACGAGGTACTCGGTGTGGATGTAGAGATGACACTGGGTGAGGTCAGAGAAGAAGTTGCAAGAGCGGAAATGAGTAAAGAAAATCCGATTCCTGCCAGTATGTCAAAAGCAGATTATATGGAAATGATGTTTAACCGCTGTCTGGTGGAAGATGATGATTTCGATTTGCTGGTTATGGGCAGAACTCAGGGCAAGGGCTGTTATTGTTTTGTAAACGGATTGCTGCAGACACAGCTTCAGAAGCTTACACCGAATTATCCGTATGTCGTTGTAGACAATGAAGCAGGTATGGAGCATATCAGCCGTGGTATTCTTCCGAAAGTCGATATTTTGCTTCTGGTCAGTGACTGTTCCAGAAGAGGAGTACAGGCAGTAGGCAGAATCGCAGCACTTGCAAAAGAATGTGGATTCAACCCGAAGACAACCGGCCTGATCATCAACCGTGCTCCAGATGGTAAGGTAAATGAAGGTACTATGGAAGAAATTAAAAATCAGGGTCTGGAACTGATTGGTGTAGTGCCTCACAGCACCGAAGTATACGAATATGATTGTGAAGGAAAGCCAACTGTAGAGCTTCCGGCAGATTCGCCTGTGAAGCTGGCTCTTCGCGATATCATAGATAAATTAAAGCTCTAAAAATCTACCAAAAAAATGATAAGGAGGTAAATATGGGAGATTTTAAGTTAACCACAATTGAAGAAAACGAAGCGATAACTAATCGACTTCTCGAAACAGGCGCAAAGGTTGGCGCTGACTCATGGCAGCTCAGAGTAAAAAATCAGACACCACACTGTAAGTTCGGTGAACAGGGTGTTTGCTGCCGTATCTGTTCTATGGGACCATGTCGTATTACACCAAAGGCTCCACGCGGAATCTGTGGATGTGATGCTCACGGTATCGTTGGACGTAACTTCTTAAGATTTACAGCCGGTGGCTGTGCTGCTCACTCTGACCATGGACGTGAAATCGCACATACTCTGTATCAGGCAAGACCAGAAGGACCATACAAAGT